>NZ_JBSSHK010000002.1:0-1027487 GCF_053891155.1 Roseomonas sp. F4 | reverse complement strand
GCCGCCCGTCTTCGCCAGGATCTTCGTGATCGCCGCCGTCAGCGACGTCTTGCCGTGGTCCACGTGCCCGATCGTGCCGATGTTGCAGTGCGGCTTGTTCCGCTCAAATTTCGCCTTGGCCATGACTGTTCCCGCTATCCGCCCCGTGCTCCGCCGCCCGGGACCTCGTGAATATGCCGCGCCTGATGACCATGATCCGCCGCCCGCGCGCGCGTGGAGCGGGTGACGGGAATCGAACCCGCATAGCCAGCTTGGAAGGCTGGAGCTCTACCATTGAGCTACACCCGCGCCGCGGAGGAACTGCGGCACAGCGCCGCCCGGCGGGAGAGACCTGTAGGCCGGCTGGCCCGGGGGGGAGATATGGAGGGGGTTGGATTCGAACCAACGTAGGCGTAGCCAGCGGATTTACAGTCCGCCCCCTTTAGCCACTCGGGCACCCCTCCGCAGCCCTGACCAGGCCTGCCGCCCCAGGCTCATCGCCGGAAGCGGGCGGGACTTGCCTCTTCGCGGGGCGCCTGTCAACGGCGCCGCGTTGGGGATTCCGCGGGAAATGCCCGCGCGGCTTGGACAGAAGGCGCCGCGCGGCGCAGAATGGGGCGATGTCACGTCCCCCGTCTCGCCGTCCCGCCCCAGGCTCCGGCCGCCCGCCCTCGGGCAAATCCCCCCGTTCCACGGGCGGCCCGGCCGCGGGCGGCAAGCCCCCCCGCCCGCCCCGCGATGGCGCGCCGCGCCCCTTCCGGGAGCGTGGCGCGGATGCCGGCCCCCGCGAGGCTGGGCCTCGTGAGTCTGGGCCGCGCGCCCCGCGTGATGCCGCGCCACGCCCGCCGCGCGACGCCGCGCCGCGGGATGCCGCTCCACGCACTCCGCGCGATGCCGCCCCGCGTGCCCCTCGTGACTCCGCCCCGCGCACTTCGCGTGACTCGGCTCCGCGTGCCCCGCGCGACGATTCGGAAGACCGCCCCTTCCGCCCCCTGGGCGAACGCCCGTCCCGCTCCGTCGGCGGCCCGGCCCTGCGCGGCACGGCCGGTCAGAAGCCGCCCCGCAAAACTTCCGGCAAGCCGGCCAGCCGCTTCGGCGGCAAGACCGATCGCGGTTTCACCCGTGGTCCGGATCGGGGACCTGTCCGTGGCCCCCGCGCCACGGCGCCCCACACCCCCGCCACCAATGCCCCTGAGTCCACGGCCGAGGCACCGAGCCGCGGCCGCGACCGGCGCGGCAGTGGCGAGGCCAAGCCGCCGCGCCAGGCGCCCGTCGCCCCGCCGGTCAAGGCACCCCGTCCTTCCCAGGCTGCCATGGCGCGGGATGCGGCGCCGGGCGGCACGCTCTGGCTGCACGGCATCCACGCCGTCGCCGCCGCGCTGGCCAATCCGCGTCGCGGCGTGAAGCGTCTGCTGCTGACGGTGGAGGCCGAGGCCGCCCTGTCCGAACGCCTGCCGCGCCCCTGGCGCATCCAGGCCGAGCGGGTGGAGCGCAACCGCTTTCAGACCTTCCTGCTGGAAGATTCGATCCATCAGGGCGCCGCCCTGCTCTGCGAGCCCTTGCAGCCTTTGCCGCTGGAAGATGCCGTGGCCACCCGTTCCGGCCCCGTGCTGGTGCTCGACCAGGTGACGGACCCGCGCAATGTCGGCGCCATTCTGCGTTCCGCCGCCGCCTTCGGCGCCGCCTGCGTGGTGATGCAGGACCGCCACGCCCCGCCCGAGACCGGCGCCCTGGCCCGCGCCGCCTCCGGCGCGCTGGAACTGGTGCCCATTTCGCGGGAGGTGAACCTCTCCCGCGCCATCGTCGCCTTGCAGAAGGCCGGCTTCTGGGTGCTCGGCCTGGCCGGCGAGGGCAAGCGCACCCTGAGCGAGGCAGTGCCGCGCGATCGGCGCTGCGTGCTGGTGCTGGGCGCCGAGGATGCCGGGCTGCGCCGCCTGCAACGCGAGACCTGCGACGAGCTGGTGCGCCTGCCCATGGCGCCGGAGGTCGAAAGCCTGAACGTCGCCGCCGCCGCCGCCGTCGCGCTGTACGAGATCGCCCGCGGCGCCCTGCCGGCCGATGACGAGGCGCCCGACCCGCAGGACGAGATGGAAGAGGTCCTGGAAGACCTCGCCGAGGAGGAGGACGACCTGGAATGACCAGCCCTGCCGCCACCGCCATCCTGGCCGCGCGCCGCGCGCGCCAGAACCTGGCCCCGCTCGGCGCCCATGCGCCGGCCGATACCGCCGGCGGCTATGCGGTGCAGCGGGAGGTGGCGCAGGCCATGGGGGCCATCCCACCGGCCGGCTTCAAGATCGGCGCCACCACGAAGCAGATGCAGGCCTATCTCGGCCTGACCGGCCCGGCCGCCGGATTCGTGCCGGCGGAGGGGCTGCACAGCAGCCCCGCCCGGGTCCGATTCGCCGATTTCGTCGCCCCCGGAGTCGAATGCGAGGTCGGGCTGCGACTCGGCGCCGATCTGCCGGCTGGCCCCTGCACCCGGGCGCAGGCCGAATCGGCGGTGGCGGAAGTCTTCGCCGCCATCGAGATCGTCGAGAAGCGCTATGACGACCTGGCCGCGCTGGGCACGCCGACGCTGATCGCGGATCAGGTGTTCCATGCCGGCGGCGTGCTCGGCGCCCCGGCGCCGGGCTGGCGCGACCTGGATCTGGGCGCCACCCGCGGCCGTATGACGGTCGCGGGCGACATGCGTGGGGAAGGCGTGGGGGCGGATCTGCTCGGCCATCCGATGGAAGCGCTCGCCTGGCTCGCCGCCTCCCCAGCCGCCACGGCCTTTGGCGGGCTGCGGGCCGGGCAGGTGGTGTTCCTCGGCTCCGTCACGCCGCCCATCTGGATCGCGGGGCCCTGTGAGGTGGTGGTGGAATTCGACACGCTCGGCCGGGTGGCGCTGCACTTCACCTGATCCCCGCGGCCGCGTTTATCCTTTGGCAATGCCGCACTGCCATATTGGCCTTGGTCGCCGCCTTCTCGCGGCCTTTCGCCAAGACGGCGCCCCCTCGTCAGGGACCGTCATGCGCATTGCCGAATGGAACACGCTGCCCGAAGACCTGCAGCTCGTCTTGTCGCGGGAAGCACTTCGCCGCGCGGCGGAGACGCTCGCCGAACATGCCGAATTGCTGGCCGAGGAGATGGAGCAGGGTACCCTCTCCGACCGCGGCGGGCCGGACGCGCTGCGCCTGTTCGCCGCCGTGGTCCGCGCCACCAATGACGATGCCTTCGGCCAGGTCGGCCACGCCTGAGTTCAGGCACATCCTGACCGCCGGCTTTCGCATACCCCTGAACCGCGTCAGCCGGGGGTGACATCCCAGACCTCTCGCGCTACCTGAGCGCCGCAGCCTGCAAGGCGAAGACCCTGGCGGTCCGGCCGGCAAGCTGTAAAATTGGACGGCAGCGGGCGGTCGGTGCAATCCGACCACCCCACAAGCCTCGGCTTCGCGCCGTTTCGCCGGGTTAGCACAGCGGTAGTGCAGCGGTTTTGTAAACCGAAGGTCGGGGGTTCGATCCCCTCACCCGGCACCAAATATTCCGCCATTTTCTGCAAAGTTGCGGGTTTCAGCGCCTCTGTCTGACCGGACATTGACCGGACGGCTACCCCTAAGGGTGCGGCAGGTGATCGCCTTGACGCCCCGTCGGGTCGCTGCGTCCGCCGGATGCCCCTTGAGATAGGGCCGCTCAAGCAGTCTGATCTTCCCTCGCACATTTCCGGCATGAAAATGGACCGCCTGGACTGGAGGGAACAATGAGACAGCGTGTGATGGGTATGGTTTGGTGCGTGGCGGCCTTGTCCCTCGCGTGGCACGGCATCAGCGCTGCACAGTCCCCAGGCCCCGCGCAAGCTGACCTAGCAGTCGCATATTGTCTTGGCGTATCTTTTCAGCACCAAGCAGATTTCGAGGCGATTGGCGTATGCACTGATCCCGCCATCGGGGCCGCCTTACAGGGGGCCTGCGCGGATGGGCAACGTGTTGAGGCGCTGCACCAAAGAAGGCTCAGGGGCTATCTAGCGGCCCGTGGCTATTTTTCGCGAGGTGCTCTCGACGCCGGCATAAGTAGATTGCTTCTCATCCCGCTAGAACAGGGGCATGAAGACGTGCGCACCTGCGGAGCACGGAGCCGCCAAGTCTGTGCTCATTGTACAGAGCAAGCGGACCATGACTTTATGCGGCAGGCTTGCCTGGACCGCTGTAACACAACCATTCCCGAGTGCCAGCGTGTTGTGCGCTGCACCGACGGTGATCTTTTGCGAGGGGTGCCATAACCAGAAGCCCCCATGCGGCCTGACAAAGCGGACCATTATCGCCGCTCAGCGCCCAAGGGTGTCGCTTGCATTAAGGCACGTCAAAACCCGCTAGGGTGGAGTTAGCGGCGGTTGAAGCCTATCGCGCCGTGGGCAGCATGGATGACTTGACAGTAGTTAGGAGAATCGTAGCCGCTGCTGTTAGTCGTATTCAGAAACACGCAATCGGCGAAGCGGCATCCATCATCCCTCGCCACGATCCTGAGTGGCATTCTGCCGACGATGCTTGCGTTGAGATCGTCTCGTCTTTGCTGGGTCTTGCGTCTTCCTAAAAACAACACTAGTCGGCTTTCGTCTGAATATAGAAGCCAGTTTGGGATGCAACACGGGAAGCAAATTAGACGCGTCTCGCGCAACATCTTCAACGCGCTCTAGCAAAAGCGGCAAATCCGATGCCAGAAATGGCTTATCGGGTCGCTTGTCGCTTTTGGCTGCCACTCCAATCCAAGCGTCGCCTTCTATTAAGTGACCCCATACACCATGAATGCAGTGATTTCGATCAAAATTAACAGGCTTAAATTTTTCTACAAACGCGGATATTTTTTCGAAGTCACTATCATCCATAGTGTATTCCGACATGTTCTTGATCATGTCCATCTTGGTCGAAAACATAGCCCTCTCAGTAAGAACTTGATACTTCCATACATTATTGCTTCCTATCATTAACATTAGCGCTATATCAAAACTTTGCTCCATAGCACCCCATACTGTGGCAATCTTTCCAATTACGGCGAATTCCGCTTCTGTTAGGGGAATGGAGTGCGTTAAGCCGAAAGCAGGATGACCTGTCGGCGGCAACAAGGCACTTGGAAGTTTGCGGGGGTTCTTCACCCGGAATTTCCCCCATGCAAAAGATCGGGCTCAATCATGGTGCAAGGCATGCCTTCTGGTGACGATGACGGGCGCCGCGACGCCGTTCTGCGGCGTATGCTGGCGACGCCGAAGGCTACCACCAGCAAGCCGGCTCCTGTCGAGCCCGAAACTAAGGATCGCGAGGCTCTGCCAGAAGGCGACGCAGCCAAGCAGCGAAAGCGCGCCCCCTCTGCCTCTCAGTCTTAGGCCGCGTTAACCCGCCGATAGGTGAGCCGCTTAGGCTAATCCTGCCGCCCCGCAATCGGGCCAGGGTGAAGACGGCCACAGTGCCGCCGGGCAGCAGCACATCCATCGCAACGCGGGGGTTCGGGCGCCTCGCACAGGCAGGGCGCGCAGCACCTGCCAGCCTCGCGCGCGGGCGCCTAGGCGCGCGTGTTTTCTCGGGCTGACAGCCCATCATCAGGCACTGGCCTCACTCCTGTTCGGTCGGGGGTTCGGCGCAGGACAGCCGCTCAGATGGAAGCATGTCGCAGATGTCGCCTCGCACGCATGGAACACCTCCGAAGCCCATGCCCAGCCGAAGGGTGGACCCCCGCCCAAAAGCCGTTGGGCTATATGAACGTAGGGCGATACTTGCGATATTTTGGGCGGCAATTCGGCTCGGCCCGCTCGGCGCGGACCAGTGTAGGGTTGTGTATAGTTTCTCGTAACACCCGTTCGCGCGTGCGCTGGCGTGTCATGCGTGAGAAACAACAAAATACGCTGCACGACCCTACACTGGCCATATGATCCACCATCAGCAGACCCCCGTATCGCTCGGCCGGAGGCGCAGTCCGATGAACATGACCCCAGCATTTGTCCGCCTCTTCGCGTGGTGCCGTTCCAGCGCGGCGGAGAACGCCTTGCTTGTCCCGGCATCCTCGCCGCGCTTTTTCGCGTAGTCCTGCCAGTCTCGGAACAGCGCCGAGGATGGCGCTTCGCCGTGCCGCACCACGTCGCAGCGCTCGGCCAGCCATTGGGCGATCAAGTCCTGTTCCGCAAAGTATTCGGCCGTTGCCTCCAACATCGTCCGGCAGTGGCCGAGCCTTTCGCGTTGCCAGGACAGGCAGCCTTCGATAGCCCATGCCAGGATGCCGGGGGCTTCCGCCTGCAACGCCTCCGCCAGATCGCGGTCCGGTTCTGGCGGCTTGTAGGTCAACGGCAACAGATGCAGTCGGCGCCGCATCGCTTCATCAGGGTTGCGGATCACGGGGCGATGATTGCCCGTCATCACCAGCTTTAAGACAGGCTGAAACTCGAAGAAGTCTTGCCGCATGAAGCGGGCCTTGATCCGGTCGCCGCCCGTCATGGCCTTGATCTTGGCCTCAGCCAGCGCCCGTCCCTGTTCCGTCTCTTGCGCCAGCACCAACCGCGCACCGCGCAGGTCGGCTAGCCCGGTCGGATGACTGTTACCGCCGCCCACCGTGAACAGTTCCATATCGGCTGTGGTGGCGTAGTCCCCCATGACGTGCGCCAGCGTGTTCAGCAGAACCGATTTGCCATTGCCGCCCGGGCCATAGAGGAACAGAAAGGCATGCTCCCGCGTGCCGCCTGTCAGCGCGTATCCGCACCACCGTTGGACATAGGCGATGACCTCGGCGTCGCCTTGCATGATCTCATGCAGGAACCGTCGCCAACGCGGGCAATCACCACCAGCGGCAACCGCCGTCACCTTGGTGAACAGGTCCACCGGCCCGTGCGGGCGCATGTCGCCCGTCCTGAGGTCCACCACCCCACCCGGCGTGTTCAGTGCCCAAGGCTCGGCGTCGAACGCATCCGCCGAGCGTGCATGACGCCGATCCGCGCGGGCCAATCGTTCAACTGCCGAGACCTTTTGTGCGCTGGCCAGTTTGGTGGCGGCCTGTTCATCGCGCCGGCCGCCTCCCTCCGCCGTAATCGCCGCCTCCCGGCAGATCACCCGCGCCAGATCGAAGACGGCCAGCGTCTTGTCAAAGGCCCAGCGGCTGCCATCCCAGCGCAGCCATGCGCCCCACTCGGGCACATGAAGCAACTGGCCCGCATGCCGATCCGAGAAGGCCAGCGCAAGCGCGTCGTCAGAATGCTCTGGCGGTTCCCCTCCCGCCTGAGGCTCCGGCTTCGCACCGCTCGGCGTGAACCATTCCTCTTGCGCGCCAGCCTCACGGAAAATCCGCTCGGCGTCTTCCAAATCACTCAATTGCCCCCCTTCCGCGCCGTAGCGCATCATCCCAATCCCCAGCCGGCGGCCAGATCACCCGCGCGTTTCGGCCCGCCGCTGCCCACGCCCGCGCGCATTGCCGCGCTGCGTTCAGTCCTGCCGTGTCTGCATCCGCAAAGAGGTGAAGCGTCCCGATGGGCCGCAGCACCGGAAACGCCGCGATCCCGCCCGCCGAGGTCGCCGCCCAGATCGGCCGCCATCCGCCGCGCTGCATCACCGCAAGGCCCGTCTCGATGCCTTCCACCAGGCCCAGCGCGTCGCCAAAGTCGTGCAATGGCGAGAGGCAGATGACGCCCGAATGGCCCGCCATCATCTTCGCCTTGCCGTCCGCCTTCCCGCTGCCGTCCGGCTTAAGGAAGGTCCGATGCACGCCCGCTGCCTTGCCCGTCGCTGCCGAGACCATCAGCGTGACCATGGCGGGCAGCCGCTCCGGGCCGCGCGGGCAGGAACCGTGAAACCGGATCGGCGCCGCATCCGGAAGCGCCAGCCCTCGCGATGCGAGGTAGGCTTCAACCACCGTCCCGGCAGCGGGCGCGGACTGCATCCAAATGCACCGGGCAAGGTCCAGCGTCCCGGATACCCCAGTTTTCGCGTCCGGCGAGGCTACAGGGCGTTGCAGCATCACCGGGCGCCGCTGCCCTGCCTCAGCACCCAGCCAGTTCAGCGCCCATCTATAAGCCTCTCGCATGGGCTTGCCGTTTAGATGGGCAATGAAGCCCAGCGCGTCGCCGCCCTGCCCCGCCTCATGGTCAAACCAGCTTCCCCGCTTGGCGCCCTGCACCACCACCGCAAGACTGCCCCTGCGGCGGTAGCGCCATGTCTCCCGGCCGCGTTCGGTAGGCTCGCCGCATAGCTGCATGGCCAGTTCCGACATGCGGCCCGAAAGCATGCCCACCACTTCGGGAATGTCCGGGCGTTCCGTCACGCGGCCCCGCACCGCTCCACCACGCCGCGCGGGGTTTGCTGTTTAAGGCGGATCGCGGATGCGACCGGCCGCTTGCGGCAACCCGGTTTCACCGCAAAGGTGGGGGCGCCATCCGGCCAGGGGCAAGGCTTCTTCGGGCAGGCCATCACGCAGCCTTCCACGGGACGCGCTTCCCGCCCCGGATCGGCGCAGCACCGACCAACTTCGCATCGGCCAGCGCGAACAGTTCGGCGGTCGCCACCACCGCCTTGCCGTTCACGTGGCGCCAGGTCAGGGGCCACACTTCCAAGGTGCGCGGGCTGACCGGGAAATAGATGCGCGTCACCAGTTCCGCGCCCGCCCGGCGGTCCACATACCGGGGCAGAGTAGAGAAATCGGGAACCGCGCTAAGCGCCTCGCGCGCTGCACGGCGGATCATCGCAAGTTGGTCGTGGGGAACAGCAGCGTTCATCTTTGCCACCTTCTCTACGCCCCGAAGCGGGGCCTATGTGGCGCAGATATCGAACGCGGGACCCGCAGTCCGCGACTTAGTTACGCAGCTAATCAGGTCGCAGTCGGGGCTAGGCTCAATCCCTGCCAGCCGTTCGAGAAACTATGTCACTGAGGTAGGCTGCGGCGGCATTACGCTTCTTCCGCCGGGCCAGCAGCAGTTTTTGCAGTCTGCGCTCAAAGGCATCGCGCCCTACTTCCGCAAGCCATCCCCTGCTAACGTATGAGTCGGCAACGCGGGTGATGGTTTGCCTCTCGGATCGCGCCCCGCTCCCGATCCGCGCGTTGTCGAATTGCGCTAACAACTCAGTTTCCGCCATACGACCCGCCATACGGGTCTGTCCCTTCTTCGGCCCTCTCGGCTTCGGGGCTTGAGCTGCGAAACTGTCAGCCATGGCTTGCAGCATCCCGGCGGCGGCGGCGGGGCCAACCAACTGCGCCACACCTTCGGCGTAGGCTTGGATTTTGGCTTCAAAGCCGCCAACAAGCGAGTTGACGCGCCACGCTTCCAGTTCCTCCGGGGAAAGGACAGTGCCGGTTGCCAGGGCATGAGCTAGGTCAATGCGCCGACGAGCGTTATCCCATGCGCCCGTGTCAGGTCGCGCGATGCGCTTGGCAGTTTGCTTCGGCATCGCCGCGCCTCCGCGCGCTCCGCAAGGGGGTAGGCGACGGGGCGGCGTTGGGCGGAGGTCCGACGCGCAGGGCTGGCCGGCCTGCCCCGTCATTGTTCAGATGGTGCCGGTCATTGCTAGATCAAAGCCCGCTGCCTTGCGGGGTCTTGGAGCCTTGGGCCGGCCACGCGTTACAGCGCCCGCCGGGCCCTCATACCGGGGAGACCGCCCCGGCCCGGACCGGTTGGCGGGCGTCTCAGCCCGTCTTGCGCGGCGCCATTGCGACCACGTTGGAAGGCGCGGCCTCACCCTTGATGGCAGCGGCCAGGATCGCGCCCCATGCGTTCATGGCGGCAACCTGTTCCGGCCACCGGCTGGACCGCTGATAGACACCCAGGACACCGCCACGGGTGGCGGCCTGCCGATGGTTCAACACGGCGTCGGCAATCGTCTCCGAAATACCCGCCTCACCTAGCGCGCTGGCGAAGCTGCGCCGCATGTCATGCAGCCGCCAGCCGGTGAAGTCAGGCGCGGCCTTTTCCAGCGCTGCCTTGATCTTCGTGAAGCTATCCACCGTCTTGCCCGCGCGGGGGGACGGGAAAACCAGCCCCTTCGCAGGCTTCTTCGCGGCCTCATGCCGGGCGCGGAGGATTTCCAGCGCCAGCGGGTGCAGATGCAGCCGGTGCGGGTCGCGGTTCTTCGTCATGTGGCCGGGTTGCGCCCAGGTAGCCGCCTCTAGGTCCAGATGTGACCAATCCATACGGGTCGCCTCGCCCCGGCGGCAAGGGACTGCGATAAGGAAACGGATCAGGTCACGATGCACCGTATCCAGCCCCTCCGCCGTCTCCACCAATTTCCATAGCCGAACCAGTTCGGGCGTTTTGAGGTAGTGGGTACGGGATGCCGGAGCCTTCGGACGGCGGGCCTTCGCGATGGTGGTGCAGGGGTTCAACGTCACCAGTCCCTCATCCTGCGCCCAATCGAAGAACCGGCTGACCGCCCCGAACCGATGCCGGGCGGCGTTGGGGTGGTGGGGATCGGCCCTCAGCAGC
The DNA here is from genome assembly GCF_053891155.1 of Roseomonas sp. F4. Lineage (NCBI taxonomy): Bacteria > Pseudomonadati > Pseudomonadota > Alphaproteobacteria > Acetobacterales > Roseomonadaceae > Roseomonas > Roseomonas sp. F4. The sequence continues at coordinate 1,017,085 of NZ_JBSSHK010000002.1, read as the reverse complement.
GCGCGGAGGTCGGCACCGTCCACTTCCGCGACCGGCTTGCCGCCGGCCCGCATCGCCGCCACGGCGGCTTTCACGTGAGAGGCTTCCTCGGCCGCGTGCTTGGCGGAGATTAGGCCGGCCCCGCGCAGCTTCCGGCGCTTCGGGATGACCTTCACATATTCCTCAACCAGCCGGTGCAGCGTCTCACCCCGCCGCTTCGCGGCCTCGGCAATCTGCGCCTTCCGCTCCGCCGCAGGATCGCCCCCGGCCTTGGCGCGTCCCTTCACGGCGCTGGCGGCCTCGCGCGCTTCGTCCGGTGAATGACTGGCGGCGTTGCCGATGGTGACGGATTGAGAGGCGAACCGCTTGCCGGTCGCTTGATCGATGCCGCGCGGCTTGAAGTCAAAGCGCCAAGTCATGCCCGTGGGATTCACCACCAGCGCCAGGCCCCGGCATTCCATATCGCCGATCATCAGCCGCTGGTCTTTGTCACGGCGGCGCCACGCCGCCTCAACCGTCGCCTTCGTGATCCTAACCGGCCCTTCGCGCAGCACCCGCATACCTGTCGCTCCTAGCTGACCGGACCCTAACCGATGGTCCACCTGACCGGACACTGACCGGACAGGGGGCGCGGAGGCAAGCGGAAAATTGCGGGCGCCTACGCAATCCCATCACCCCAGGTCTTACCTAATATATTGGTCCGTTCGGACGAGTGCGGAAGCCATCGGGAGCGGGAGAAGAAGACGAATCTAGGTTTTGTAAACCGAAGGTCGGGGGTTCGATCCCCTCACCCGGCACCATCGCTCAGTCGATGTGCTCCAAAGGCAGTTCCAATCATCCCGGCAGCGTCACCCGCAAACCGCTGGCCGAGGCGCCCGCCACGGCCTCCAGCAGCCGGTGACGCGCGAGCGCCGTGGCAAAGTCCGGCGCCAGGTCCTGGCCCAACCGAATCGCGGTGGCGAAGCGCGCCAGCAGCGGCGCGGCGTAGCGCGGCGGGCCTTCGAGCACCTCGGGCGGCAGATCCGCGGGGGCCACCGGCAGGGTCACCAGGTCCCGGCTGCCCCATAGCGCGCCCTGCAAGGTCAGCACCGCCCGCTGGATGCCGACCGGGGAGGCGCCGATGGGCGGGGTGGTGCTGATCACCAGGTCGCCCTCGGTGCCGTTGATCTCGAAGCGCAGGCCGGTCGGCGCATGGATATCCGCCTTCACATGCACACTGGCCAGGGCGCCACTTTGCAGGCGGCCGGTGACCAGAAGCTGGGTCGGCGCGGTCACGGCCACGGTCTCGCCGGTATCGGCCATCACCGCCACGGGCTGTGGCGTCGCCACCACGGCCGACAGCTCGGCGAAGTCGCCGAGGCAGGTCACCAGCGCATCCAGCGTATGGCCGCCCGGCACGGTCAGGCCCGTGGCACCGAAGCTGGCATCCATGCGATAGGCCTCGCCCGCCGGCAGCACCGGCCCCCAATTGCTCAGCGAGGCGACCAGGGTGGCGGAGATGACGCGGCCGATGGCGCCCTGCTGCACCAGGTGGCGTGCCTCCGCCAGCACAGGATGGACATGGCTTTGCAGCCCCACCATGTGGCGCACGCCGTGCCGCTGCGCAGCCCGCAGCATCTCCTCCGCCTCCGCCGCATGCAGGCCCAGCGGCCATTCACAGAACACATGCAGCCCGGCGGCGGCGGCGGCCAAAACGATCTCGCGATGCGCCGGCACCTTCACCGCCACCAGCACCACATCCAGCTCTGCCTCCGCGATCATGCGGCGCCAATCGTCATAGGCCAGCGGCACGCCATGGCGCTCCGCCGTGGCCTGGGCACTTTCCTGCCGCGTGGTGGCCACGGCTGCGATGCGGAACTGCGGCAGGGCACGCAGCGCGGGGATATGCGCCGCCTGAGCCCAGCCGCGCGTGGGATGCGCCCCGACGATCCCTACCCGCAATGCGTTCTGCGCCATGGTGGATGTGCCTTTTTTTCCTCGCCCGCCGAGGACCCTAGCGGGCCTCCGCCGGCGCCGCCTTTGATGCGGCGGCACAGTTGCTTTGCAGCGCGCGGCCAAGCGCGACGGCACGGCGCATCCCATGATGCGGAACGGGCGCGGAGACGCCCGGTATGATCGGAGGAACGCCATGCCCACCCCCAGATTCCGCCGCGCCCTGCTCGGCGCGCTCGGCCTGCTGGCCGCCACTCTGCCCGCCACCCTGGCCGGCGCGCAGGCGCAGGATTATCCGCAGCGGCCGATCCGGCTGATCGTGCCCTTCCTGGCCGGCGCGGGCACCGACCTGTCCGCGCGCACGGCGGCTGAGGCGTTGACCGCGCGGCTTGGCCGCCCGGTGGTGGTGGAGAATCGGGCGGGCGCGGGCGGCACCATCGGCAGCGCGCTGGTCGCCCAGGCGGCGCCGGATGGCTACACCCTGCTCTGGGGCGAGGCCGGCGGCGTGACGATCCAGCCGATCCTGCAGCGCAACCCGCCCTATGCGCAGAGCGACTTCACCTACATCGCGAAGTTCGCCGAGACCGGCATGACCTATGTCGTCAGCAGCGACGTGCCGGTGCGCAGCATCGCGGAGTTGCAGCACTACGCCGCCGCCAATCCCGGCCGGCTGCGCTACGGCTCCTCCGGCACCGGCACCTCCACCCAGCTTTCCACCGTGCTGTTCCTGAACACCATCGGCGCGCGGATGGAGCATGTGCCCTATGGCGGCGTCGCCGGCATGGTCAGCGACCTGGTGGCCGGGCGGATCGAATTCGGCCTGTTCACCCCCGCCGCCGTCGGCGCGCTACGCGGGTCCGACCGCATCCGCATCCTCGGCATCTCCGCCCCCGCTCGCCACCCCTCGCTGCCCGACGTGCCAACGGCGCGGGAGGCGGGGATCGCCGGGGCGGAGATCACCACCTGGTACGGCATGCTCGCCCCCGCCCGCCTGCCGCCCGCCATCCGCCAGCGGCTTCAGGCGGAAATCGCCGCGATCGCCGCCGACCCGGCCGTGGTCGAGCGCATCCGCCGCATCAACCTGGAGGTGGCGCCGGTGATCGGCGAGGCGTTCGAGGCGCTGGTGGCGCGGGAGACGGAGGTCTGGCGCGGCATCATCCGGGCGGAGGGGATCGTCGCGGAATGAGCTTGATATCAGCGGACCGGTCGACTGATCGGTCCACGCGCCCCGTGGCGCGAGCCAAGCCGGCGGATGTCGGCGCCCGGCCTGAGGGGTCTCGGAATGCGGCAGCATGTCGGGCCAGTGGCATAATGGCTTGATATTCATGGCCGGGCCGCTACCAATCTGTGCAGGGAATGAAAAGAAACCCGGCCGGACCATGGAAACGTTGCGCACGATGAGCCTGTTCGCCGCGGTCGCGCACCACGGCAGCCTTTCCGCCGCCGGGCGCAAGCTGGGGCTTTCCCCGGCTTCCGTCTCCCGCCAGATCACGGCGCTGGAGGAACAGCTCGGCGCCCGGCTGCTGAACCGCACCAGCCGCAGCATGACCCTGACCGGTACCGGCGAGATCTACCTGCGCCACGCCGAGAACATCCTGCACCAGATCGAGGAGATGCAGGCAGAGGTCAGCCAGCGGGAACAGCAGCCCTCCGGCCTGTTGCGGGTGCATTCCCGCCTGCTCGTCGGCACGCTGGTGCTGATGCCGAACCTGCCGCGGTTCCTGCAGGCCTATCCGCAGATCTCGGTGGAACTGGCCATGTCGAACCACCCAATCGACCTGGCGGAGCGGAACGTCGATGTCGATATCCGCATCGGCAAGCTGACCGAAAGCGCCCTGATAGCCCGGCGCCTGGCCACCAGCGAAAGGGTGGTCTGCGCCGCGCCCGCCTACCTCGCCGCCCGTCCGCCGATCCTGTCACCGGCCGATCTCGCACAGCAGAACTGCCTGACCTATCGCCTCGGCATGGGCCGTTCCGTCTGGCGCTTCGCGCATGCGGAGGGTCCGCCGGTGGAGGTGCCGGTCTCCGGCAGCCTGACCACCGACAATGGGCCGGCGCTGCATGCCGCGGCGCTGGCCGGCATCGGCGTGGTGCTGATGCCCGACTGGTCGGTGCGGGAGGATATCCGCGCCGGCCGCCTGGTGCGGCTGTTCGCGGACCACCGCGCCAGCCATCTGGAATTCGAGAACGGCGTCTTCGCCGTCTACCAGCGCAGCCGCCACCTTTCGGCCCGCATCCGGGTCTTCATCGATTTTCTGGTCGACACTTTTCGAAGCGCCGAACGCTAACCCGGCTGCTCCAGCAGCGACATCAGCGCGGGGATGCCGATGGAGCAGGAATGGATGGAGATGGCGCCCGCCAGTTGCAGCACCTCCGCCAACTCCTCCCGCGTCGCGCCCTCCGCCAAGGCACGGCGGATGTGGAAGCGCATGCCGGGCTCGTAAAGTGTGGCGGGGGAGGCCGCGACGGCGAGGCCGATGAACTCCACCACCTTGCGCTCCAGCGGCCCGGTGCGACGCGGGCTGGTCAGGAACAGCAGATAGGCCTCGACATAGGCAGGCGCGACAGAGAGCAGCGTTTCCACCTCCGCCGGCCATTCGCCCAGCAGCGGCTCGAAGCGCTGGCGCAGCGCGGCCAGATGGTCCGCGGCGACCGGCAGCGGCGCCTGGCGGCCGGCGCGGGCCACTTCCTCCCCCAGCATCGCCAGGCCGCTGCGCGCGGTCCAGGTGCCGAGCGCGCTGGTCAGCTCGATCACCTGAAGGATCTCGGCCGGCGTGGCGCCGGCTTCCAGCGCGAATTCCATGTGCCGCTTGGCGCCGCGCTCGTAGAGATGCGCGCAGGACAGGTCGGCGGCGATATAGACGAATTCGCGGACCTTCGCCGGCAGCGCGCCGCTGCGCCACGGGCCGTGCAGGAAGGCCAGATAGGCTTCGAGGAAGGCGGGGTCGTGTTGCAGCAGACCTTCGTGGAACGGCGCCCAGTAGCGCCGTGCCGCGATCACCTCCGCCTTGAGCCGATCCTTTTCGGCCTCGTCCAGGCTCAAAGCGGCGAACGCCACATGGCGGGGACGAAGCCGTAGCCCTCGCTGCGCCGCGCGACATGGCCGATGGCTGGGAAGGCGAGGTGCGAGCCGGCGACCACGATGCGGTCCGTCGCCGCCATATCGAAGATGCGGCTGCGCGTGCGGGCCGCGAGGTCGGGGTCGGAGTCGAAGGAGATCGACCAGTCTGGCCGGGCGAATTGCAGCGACTGCGTGTGCACCACGTCGCCCCACATCAGGAACTGCGCGCCGCCCGAGGCGACATGCACGCCGAGATGACCCGGCGTATGGCCCGGAATGGCGAGGGTGCGGACACCCGGCGCCACCTCCGTCTCCAGCCCGATGCGGCGCACCCGGCTGCCATAGGCGGCCAGCACGGCGCGGGCCGGGCCGAAGAAGGGGCGCAGCGGCGCCGGGGCGCGGGTTTCCTCCCCGCTATCGGACCAGTAGGCGGCCTCCGCCTCCGCCACCAGCAGCTCGCCGCGCGGGAACAGCGCGGTGCCCTCGGCCGTCAGCAGGCCGGCGGCGTGGTCGCGGTGCAGATGGGTCAGCACGATCGCGTCGATATCCTCCAGCGCCACCCCCGCGGCCCGCAGATTCGCCGGGATTTGGCCAAGGGTCGGGCCGAGCGCCGCGGCCGCGCCGGCATCCACCAGGATCAGCCGCGTGCCGGTGTTCACCAGGAAAGCGTTCACCGCCAGGGGCACGCCGCCGGGCGGGTCGAAGGCTTCGGCCTTCAGCCGGTTGCCGGTGGCCGCGTCGTAGTTGCGGAACAGATTCGGCAGCGCCGCATCCGGAAAGGCGAGATTGCCATCGAGCAGCGCCGTCACCTCGATCTCGCCGACACGGTGCCTGTAGAAGCCGGGGGCCTGGTTTGTCGCGCGGGCTACGGCGGCGGCGGCGCCGTGGCTGCTTGCGGCGATGGCGCCCGCAAGACTGCCCAGCAGCAGGCCGCGGCGCGGAAGGGTGATGCGTTGCATGGTCCTGTTTCCCCAGCCTATTCGGCGCGGATGTTGGCGCGCGTGATGACATCCCGCCATTCGGCGATGTCGCGGCGCAGCGTGGTGGCGAATTCGTCCGGCCCCAGCCCGCGCGGCACCATGCCCAGCGCCAGCAACCGGTCGCGGAAGGCGGGCTCGGCGAGGGCACCCTGCACCGCCTCCGCCATGCGTGTCTGGATCTCCAGCGGCAGCCGCGCGGGCGCCATCAGGCCGAGCCAGAACTCGTTGGAGAAGTCCGGCAGGCCGCTTTCGGTGACGGTCGGCACCTGCGGCAGCAGCGGCGCCCGCTGCGCGCTGGTCACGGCCAGCGCGCGCAGCCGCCCATCCTCCACCAGGCCGCGGGAGCCGGGGATGGTGTCGAAGATGAACTGGATGTCGTTCTGCATCAGGGCGGTCACGGAAGGCCCGCCGCCGCGATAGGGCACATGCACCATCTGTGCGCCGGCCCGCAGCGCGAAGAGCTCCCCGATCAGATGGCCGGAGGAGCCGGTGCCGGCGGAGCCGAAGTTCATCTTGCCGGGATTGGCGCGGGCGAAAGCGATCAGCTGCCCTACATCCCGCGCCGGCAGGCCGGGATTGACCACCAGCAGATAGGGCCCGCTGACGAGCAGGGAGACCGGCACCAGGTCGGTCAGCACGTCATAGGGCAGGTTCTGCTTGAAGCTCGGCTCGGTCGCCAGGACGGAGGTATGGAACAGGAAGGTGGTGCCATCCGGTGCCGCGCGCGCCACCGCCTCCGTGCCGATGGAGCCCGCCGCGCCGGCACGGTTCTCCACCACCACGGGCTGGCCGAGGCGGCTTTGCAGGACGGTGGCCAGCAGCCGCGCCACCGGGTCGGTGGAGCCACCGGGAGGATAGGGCACGACGATGCGGATCGGCCGGTCCGGCCAGCGGGGCTGCGCCAGGGCGGGACTGGCCAGCAGGGCGGTGGCCGTGCCCGCCAAGTGAAAAGCCTGCCTGCGGCTCAGCTTGCGCATCTACGCTTCCCCCTTTGTCCCATGCCGTTGCGCGGCCGGATTGCGGCGACGTTAGGCATCGCGTGGCGGCAGGTGAACGTCACTCCGCAGCACGGCATCCTTGCGCCAGATGAAAGGATGAAAGGCGCCTGCGGCCATCCCGGCGTTGCATCCAGAGCAAGGATGCTGCTCATCCGCTGGGCGTTGTCCGCACCGCCGGCGCGCCGCAAGACTCCCGGCAACATGGATCGGGAGAAGAAACGGATGCAGGCGACACGCCGCACGCTGCTCGGAATGGGGGCTGGCCTGATGCTGGCTGCGCCGGCCTTGGCCCAAGGCAATGCACCCTTTCCCAGCCGGCCGATCCGCTTCGTGGTCCCCTTCGCCCCTGCCGGCGGCAGCGACATCGTGGCGCGGCTGCTGGCGGAGGAACTCTCGCCCCGCCTCGGCCAGCCAATGGTGGTGGAAAACCGGCCCGGCCAGGCGGCCTCCGTCGGCGCCGCCCATGTCGCCCAGCAGCCACCGGACGGCCACACCATCATCATCTGCACCCCGGGCGTGCAGATGACCAATCCCTTCCTCTACAGCAACCTGCCCTATGATGCGGAACGCGGCTTCACGCCGCTGGTGCATATCGCCTATCTGCCAAACATCCTGGTGGTGCATCCTTCCCTGCCCGTGCGGAACGTGGCGGAGTTCATCGCCCATGCCCGCGCCAATCCGGACCGGCTGAGCTTCTCCTCCACCGGCCCCGGCAGTTCCAGCCATCTGGCGATGGAGCTGTTCATGAGCATGAGCGGCACGCGGATGACCCACGTGCCCTATCGCAGCTCCGGCCAGGCCTTGGCCGATCTGATGGCCGGCCGGGTGCAGGCCAGTCTGGACAGTTTTGCCGCGATGATCCCGGCGGTGCGTTCGGGCAGCCTGCGCGTGCTGGGCATCTCGACCGAGCGGCCGCTGGAGGATCACCCGGAGATCCCCGCCATCGCCGAAACGCTTCCGGGCTATGAGGGCACCACGCTGCTCTACATGCTTGGCCCGGCCGGCATGCCCGCGCCCGTGGTGCAGCGGCTGAACGCCGCCTTCAACGAGGTGCTGGCCCTGCCCCGCATTCGCGAGCGATTCCGCGAGATGGGCATGGCGGCCTCCGGCGGCACGCCGGAAGAACTGGCGCAGGTCATCACCGACGGCCGCGCCAAATGGCGCGCGGTGATCGAGCGCGCCGCCGTGAAACTGGATTGAGCCGCATGGATTTGCAGACCTGCCGCCTGACGGTGGCCGAAGGTATCGCCACCGTCACCCTCGACCGCCCGCCGGTGAATGCGCAGAACCGCCGGCTGCGGGAGGAGCTGACCTGGATCCTCGACAGCTGCAGCGACCGGCGCGACGTGCGCTGCGTGGTGCTGACCGGCGCGGGCAACAGCTTCTCCGCCGGCGCCGATATCAAGGAGCGTGTGGGCCTGGTGCAGGAGCCGGGCGACTACATCTCCCACAACCGGCTGACTCGGGAATTCTTCTACGCGCCGATGGATTGCCTGAAGCCGGTGATCTGCGCCGCCAACGGCCCGGCGATCGGCGCCGGCTTCGCGCTGATGCTGTCCTGCGACGTGATGTTCGCCTCCGAGACCTGCTGGGTGCAGATGCCGGAGATCGATGTGGGGCTGGCCGGCGGCACCAAGCTGCTCTCCGAGCATTTTGGCCGCTCCAAGGCGCGCGCCATGTATTTCACGGGCCGCAAGGTCCCGGCGGCCGAGCTGTACCGCCTCGGCCTGATCGAGGCGGTGCTGCCGGCGGAAGCGCTGCTGCCCGCCGCGCTGGAAATGGCGCAGGAGATCGCGGCGAAAAGCCCGCTGGCGGTGCGGGAGATCAAGCGGTCCTTCAACGTGGTGGAGAGCATGCCCTATCGCGAGGCCTATCGCTTCGAACAGACGGTAACGGAAGGGCTTTCCCACACCGCCGATGCGAAGGAGGCGCAGCGCGCCTTCGTCGAGAAACGCAAGCCCGTCTTCAAGGGGGAATAGGATGGCAACCGGCCGCTACACCAGCGACCTCGAGGAAGGTGACCGGCTCGGGCCGGTGGATGTCGTGATCAGCCCCTTCCAGGTGCGCGAATACTGCCACGCGAACGAGCTGCACCAGCCCTGCTTCCAGGACGAGGCGAATCCCATCGTGCCGCCCAGCATGGCGCATCTGGAGAAGCTGCGCTTCTACACGCTGTACTGCCCGGGTGGCTGCGGGCCGAATGCCCGGGTGCATTTCACCTTCGACGTGCGCTGGCATGCGGCGGTGCGCGCCGGGCAGGCGCTGGTCGTGGAAGGCGTGGTGCGCAGCCGCTACATGAAGCGCGGGCGCGAATTCATGGATGTGGACATCACCATGCATGACAAGGCGAGCCACCGCCTGCTGGTCGAATACCGCGACACCGTCTGCCTGTCCTACCGCGAAGCCGCAAAGGATGCCGCGTGATGCAGCTGCGCGAAGGCGACGAGATTCGCTCCGCCCCCCGGCTGATGACGCGGGAGCGCATGCGCTGGTACGTCGATGCCCTGCCGACAGTGGAGGCGAATGACGGGCGCGTGCATTTCAGCGTGCCCACCATTCATGACGACGACGACTATGCGAAGGGCCAGGGCCTGCCGGGCATCATCTCGGACGGCATGATCTCCACCAACTGGATCCTGGACCTGCTGCTGCGCAGCTTCGGCACCCAGGTGCTGGAAGACCCCGGCGCGCTGCTGACCAAGTTCGTCGCCCCGGTCTATGAGGATGTGCCGATCACCTGCGTGCTGCGGGTGGAAGGCGCGCAGGCCCTGCCGCAGGGCGGCCGGCGCCTGGCGCTGAAGGTCTGGGCGGAGGATGGGGCGGGCAAGCTCGTCACCGTCGGCACCGCCGCCGTGAACGTGGCCTGAGCCTCGCATGACCGGTGTGCTGGATGGCGTGCGCGTGCTGGATTTCAGCCGCGTCTTTGCCGGCCCCGCGGCGACCCAGATCCTGGGCGACCTCGGTGCCGAAGTGACCAAGGTGGAGGAGCCGGGCGGCGGCGACGAGGCGCGCGGCTTCGGCGTGACGGCGGAGGTTCTGGCCCGGCTCGGCGCCAGCCCGTCCTTCCTGGCCCTGAACCGCAACAAGCGCAGCATCGCGCTGGACCTGAAATCCCCCGCCGGCCTGGCTCTGGCTCGGCGGCTGGCGGAAAGCGCCGATGTGCTGGTGCACAATTTTCGGCCCGGCGCGATGGAGAAATGGTGCCTGGGCTGGGAGGATTTGCGGGCAGTGAACCCGCGGCTGATCCATTGCGGCTTCTCGGCCTATGGCGAGTCCGGGCCCCTGCGCGACTTCGGCGCCAATGACGTGGCGTTGCAGGCCCATAGCGGGCTGATGCACCTGACCGGGGAGCCGGACCGGCCGCCCGTGCGCGTCGGCACTGCGGGGATCGACCTGCATGGCAGCCTCGGCATGGTCAGCGCCATCCTCGCCGCGCTGCTGCATCGGGGGAAGACCGGGGAGGGTCAGAAGGTCACCTCCTCCCTGCTGCAATCCTCGGCGCATCTGATGAGCTATTTCTACACCGACTGGTGGCTGGCGCGGACCGAGCACCGGCGCATGGGCACGGCGAACCACCTGACCGTGCCGAACCAGGTCTTCCCCGCGGCCGATGGCGACGTGGTGATCATCGCCCCCAGCGACGACATGTGGCGCCGCCTGGCCCGCGCGCTGGACCCGGAACGGCTGGAACGGCCGGAATACCTGACGGCGATGGATCGCCGCACCAACCGGGCGCCGCTGCTGGCGACGCTCACGGAGGTGACGCGATCCCTGTCCTGCGACGAAATCCTGCGGCGCCTGGGCGCGGCCAAGGTGAATGTCGCGCGGGTGCATGATGTGGGCCAGGCGGCTGACCATCCGCAATTGGAGGCCGCCGGCGCGGTGCTGCACTGGCAGCGGGATGGCCATGCCGAGCACGGCGTGGCGCCGCCCTTCACCCTGACCGCCAGCCCCGTCGAGGTGCGCCGCCCGCCGCCTTCAGTGGGCGAGCACACGGCCGAGATCCTGCGCGAAATCGGCCTTGGGGAGCAGGACATCGCCCAGGCCCGTCAGGACGGCGCTTTCGGCAAGGCACGCTGACGGGGCAGCTACCTTCGCCGCGCCGGCCTGTCCCGCAGCAGGGTGCCCACGCCCTGAAGGCGGTCCGTCCGGCGAAACTCCTCCAGCAGCCGCCACATGCCGGCCTGGTTGGTGGAGATCACCGGCTTGCCGATCCGCGCCTCGATCGCCTCGGCAACGCCCAGGCAGGGCATGTTGCCGCCCGGCATCAGCACCGCCTGAGCCTCCGGATGGTCGGCGGCGCAAGCCATCTCGATGATGGCCTCGGCGTGGATTTCGGCGATGGCGAAATTGTCGCGCAGGCCGCCAAATCGGGTCGCCACCACGGCGATCCCGCAGGCGCGCAGATAGTCCAGGCTGGCCTGGCCGATCTCCGGCGGGAAGGGCGCGGCGAAGCCGACCCGTGTGACGCCGAGGGCGGCCAGCGCTTCCTCCACCGTCTGGGCCGCGGTCAGGGCGGGCACGCCGGCCCAGGCCGACATGTCGGCGCGGATCGACGCGTCCCAGTCGCGCCCCATCCAGTAGCTCGCCGCCGTCTGGCACAGCAGGATGGCATCCACCCGCGCATCGGCGAGGCTGCCCACAGCCCGCCGGAGATCGGCCAGCTGTTCCGCCATGCCCGCCGCATCCAGCCGCGTCATGGTCAGGCGCGCGAAGTGGAAGGATAGATCCGGCGGCATATGAGCCGGGTATTCGCGCTCGATCGAGGTGTTGGAGGAGGGGATCAGCATGCCGATCCGCCGCCAGGCTGTGCGTTCCGTCATTCCCACACCTTCTCCAGCGGCCAAGACGCAAGCCCGGCGGCGACCTCGCGATTGGGCGCCGATTCCGCGTGCCTGCCAAGCGGCCGGCACCTCGCCATGCCAGGCCAGGCCGCGCTAGACGGGTGACGAGGACGGCCGTGTTGCGCCGGGGACTGGTGGAGGCGATGGACATGACGGCGGCCTTGCTCCGGCGCCTATCGGCCAATTTCTACATGGCACCGCCCGATTGCGACATCGCGCGGTTCTGCGCCCTGGCCGCCGCGCGCGGGCTGGGTGGCGTCGGTCTCACCGCGCGGGCGCTGACGGCCATGCCCGCCCCGGCCCTGGCGCGGCTGCTGCGCGCGCATGACCTGGCGTGCACCTCCCTGAACAGCACGGGCTATGTGCTGCATGCCGACGCCGAGGCCCGGCGCGGCCAGGCTGCGCTGGACGACCTGCTATTCGCCGCGGCGGCGGAGCTGGCCGCGCCCATCAACGTCATCCTCGGCGGCACGCTGCACGCGGCGGTGGCCGGCGCCGCGCCAAGCCTGCGCGACGCCAGGGCGCGGGCGGCCGAAGGCCTTGCGGAGCTGGCGCGACGCGCCGCCGCCGCGGGCGCGCGACTGGCTCTGGAGCCGATGCATCCCAATGGCCTCGGCACCAAGGGCTGCATCAACCAACTTTCCGATGCGCGCCGCCTGGCGGCGCGTCATGTGGAGGTCGGCCTGACCGTCGACTTCTTCCATTCCTGGTGGGATGCCGATCTGGAGGCGACACTGGCCGACGAGGTTGGGCGGCTGGAGGTGGTGCAGATCTGCGGCGTCATCGTGCCGCCCGATGGCGGTCCGGCCCGACGCGCGGAACTGGCGACGGGACCGGCCGACCTGGTCCTGTTCCTGCGCGCCCTGGACGCGGCGGGCTATCGCGGCGCCATCGAATATGAGGTGTTCCACGACCAGATGCCGGGCACGGAGGTCGAAGGCCTGCTGGATCGGCTGGTCGAGGATATGCGCGACCTGCTGGGCTGATCTTCGAAATTCAGCCCAGCACTGCCGCCATCGGGCGCGGCGCATCCGCCCGCTGGCCACGAGCCAGATCCAGCAGCCACGCCAGGCCCTCGGCATCGGCGAGCAGCGCGGCCTTTTCCGCCCGGTTCAGCGCCGCAAGCGCCTCCTCCAGCGTCTCCGCCTCCGCCACCTTGGCGCGACCGAGCAGCAGGTTCGCGTCCAGCGGGTCGAGGCGGGGGCGGCGCGGCGCGGGCAGCATCCGGGCATGGGCCTGATGCAGGGCTGGATCGGTGGAGAGCCGCCGCACCGCTTCCAAGGGTTCCGCCGTCGCCTGCAAGTCGCGCCGGATGGCATTGGCACGCGACAGCACGGCGGGCGGCCGCGCCTCCTCCGGAATCGCCAGAATGCCAGCCCGCCGCAGCATCGTGGTACCGCGCGCCGTCCAGGCCGCCAGCGGAACCGCCAAAGCGAGACCCAGCGTCACCGGCAGCATCCAGAGCGCCAGATAGGGCGAGACGAGCCAGGAGGCGATGCCGAACAGCAGGCCGAACAGCGTGTGCTTCCAGTAAAGTCGCACCACCGCACGCAGCGGCAGCGATCCATCGTCGCGCTGCTGCGGCTGCCAGCCGGAGTCACGGCCCATGAGGATGGAGACGACGTCGGCGCTCTGCGTCAGCATCGTCACCGGCGCAAGCAAACCCGCCACCACCGTCTCCACCAGCATCGACAGCAGCGATCGCACCGGGCCGCCCATCCCCTGCCGGTCCTGCCGGCGGCGCAGCATCAGCAGCCAGGCGAGGACCTTAGGCACCAGAAGCAGTGCCATGGTGCCGATGAACAGCCACATCGCCCGCACCGGGTCCACCACCGGCCAGTCCGGGAACAGCGAGGGGCCGGAGGGAAAGTAGTTCGGTCGGACGAAGCGCACTTCCAGCGCGCCGAAGACACCGACCACCAGGAACAGCAGCCAGAGAGGGGCGGTGATGTAGCTGCCGATGCCGGTGAACAGATGCAGCCGGCTGATCGGATGCAGCCCGCGCGCCGGCAGCACCGCCGCATGCTGAAGATTGCCCTGGCACCAGCGCCGGTCGCGCACCGCGAGGTCGGTCAGCGAGGGCGGGCTTTCCTCGTAGCTGCCCTGCAAGGTGGGCACCATATGCACCGCCCAGCCGGCGCGTCGCAGCAGCGCGGCCTCCACGAAGTCGTGGCTCAGGATGTGCCCGCCGAAGGGCTTCGGGCCGCGCAGCGTCGGCAGCCCGGCATGGGTGGCGAAAGCGCGGGTGCGGATGATCGCGTTGTGGCCCCAGTAATTGCCCTCGGCCCCATGCCACCAGGCGATGCCCGCGGCGATCATCGGTCCATAGACCCGGCCGGCGAATTGCTGCATCCGAGCGAAAAAGGACCTGCCGCCGACGATCACCGGCAGGGTCTGGATCAGGCCGACGTCCTCATGGCCTTCCATCGCCGCGGCCAGGCGGACCAATGCATCGCCTTCCATCACGCTGTCGGCGTCCAGCACCAGCATCTGCGGATAGGCGGCGCCGAAACGCTGCACCCATTCGGCGATATTGCCGGCCTTGCGCTCCGTGTTCTTGGGGCGGCGGCGGTAGAAGATGTGGTCGTGGTCGCCGGTGCGCTCCCGCAGCGCCAGGAAGGCGGCTTCCTCCGTCACCCAGGCATCCGGGTCCGTGGTATCGCTCAGGATGAAGATGTCGAAATGGGCGCCGCGCCCGGTGGCGGCCAGGCTTTCATGGATCGCCTGGAGGCCGGCCATCACCCGTTCGGGGGGCTCGTTATAGACCGGCATCAACAAGGCGGTGCGGCTGGTGAGCTCCGGCAGCGGCGCGGCGGGGTCGATGCCCAGGCGCCGGCCGCCACCCGCCAGCAGGCTGCCAAAGCCGCAAAGCGCGCTGATGAAGGACAGCGCGATCCAGCCGAACAAGGCGATGAACAGCAGCAGCAGGATGACCTGCAAGGCGGTAGGGCGGCTGATATCCAGCGCCAGCCCCATCTCACGCGCCGCGAAGGCGGTCAGCAGCACAGACCCGCCGAGCACAAATAGGCGGCGCCATGCCATGCCCCGGGGTGCGGAAGGGCGGCTTGTGGGACCGGGCTCCGGCATCCGGCGCAACGACTGCACCGGCATCTCCAGCGGTGCGGGCTCGGGCAGCGCGCGCCACGCCTGCGGCGAGGCTTCGATCACGCCGTCCATCGATAAAGCCAGGTCTCGGTCAGCGGGGTGTCACCGATCTTCAGCACCGCCCGCAGCTCGACCAGCCGGGCGGAGCCGGGCACCAGTTCGAAATGCACCCGCCAGCCGCCATTCTGCGGGTTGCGCTGCACCACCGGATTTCGGATTTCGCCGGCGCCGTTCGACAGCTCCAACTTCGGCGTCACATCCGGAGGCACCTCACCGGCCTTGCCGCCCGCGACATCCAGCACGAACAGCCGCCCGCTGCGCCCCGCGGCACCCAGCCGCGTTTCGGTGAACTGCGCCAGCTCCCGGTTGCCGGGATAGACCGGCATCCAGTGCAAACGATAGACGAAATTGTATTCCTGGCCGGCCCGCATCGGCTGCTCCGGCCGCCAAAAGGCCACGATATTGTCGTGGATCTCGCCATCGGTCGGGATTTCCACGAGCTGGACGCGACCGGGCCCCCAGTCGGAGATCGGCTCCACCCAAAGGCTCGGACGGCGCTCATAGACCGCCTCCAGGTCGTTGTAGCCGAGGTAGTCGCGCCGGCGCTGCATCAGCCCGAAGCCGCGTGGATTGACCTCGGCGAATTCGCTGACCTGCAGGTCGCGCGGATTGTGCAGCGGCCGCCAGAGCTGCTCGCCGCGGGAGGTCGCGATCATCAGCCCGTCGGAGTCATGCACGGCATTGCGGTAGTCGTTCACACCCTCCCGGTCATTGGGCGCGAAGAAGAACATGCTGGTCAGCGGCGCGATGCCTGCGGCGGTCACCTCCACGCGCGGGAACATGGTCGCCTGCACATCGAAGACGGTGTGGTCGCCGGGGCGGATGGTGAAGCGGAAGGCGGCGGCGACGCTGGGGCTGTCGAGCAGCGCATGGACCACCACGGAATTCGCGCCGGCATGCGGGCGTTCCAGCCAGAAGGCGCGGAACACCGGGAATTCCTCGCCCGCCGGATCGGCCGTCTTGATGGCGAGGCCGCGTGCCGAAAGCCCGTAGAGCAACCCGCGCCCAACCGCCCGGAAATAGGAGGCGCCGATGAAGGAACACAGCTCGTCGAAGACGCCCTGGGTGTTCAGCGGATTGTGGATGCGGAAGCCCGCATAGCCGAACTCGGCATCCGGCGGCGCGCGGTCGCCCAGCGTGAAGGCGGTCGGGTCGTAGGGGATGAGCCGCGCCTGGCGCTCCACCACCTCATACATCTCGACCTTCTGGGCGTAGAGAAAGCCGCGATGGAACAACTGCACCTGGAAGCCCAGATCCTGGCCGCGCCACATGCTGCGCTGCGGGTCAAAGCGCAGCGTGCGATAGTCGTCATAGCTGAGATCGGTGAAGGCGCGCGGCAGGTTTGAGGGCGGTGCGCGATAGTCACGCTTCGCCAGATCGCGCGCCAGATCGCGTACAGTTCCGTCGTTGAACGGCTGGCCCGCCGCCTGGACGGCAGGCTGAGCCTCCACCTCCTCCCCCGTGTCGCGCAGGAACAGGGCGGAGGCAGCGAGGGCGGCAAGGGCGGTTCGGCGTTGCAATTCTGGCCCCCAATCGGCGCGGGTGAGATGCCGTGGGCGCCTTGCCAGGCGAATCCAGCGGCTGCCCAGCTAACGGGATGAGGCCTGACCGGTTGCATCGGCGATGCGGCAGCGCAAAAAAAGTCGGGCGGGGCACAGGGCCCCGCCCGGTTCATGGCCGCCGGATCAGACCCGCGACGTTTCGCTGGTCATGGACCTGATCGCGCGACCCGCCTGTCAGGCGACATCGCCCGGACGGCGAAGCGACGGATCATTGGCCAGCGGCAACTCGCCCGGGGCGCGGATCGGCGCCGTGTGGCCGACCGGATTGCGCGCGGGGTCGTGCGAGGTGGCCGCATCCGGCGCCCAGCCGCCGTCGCGCCATTCCTGCTGGCGCGCATCCATGTCGATCGGGCCATGCTGCTCCAGGATGCGCTCGGCCTCGGCGGCACGCGCCTCATCCGTGCGCACGGCCACCAGATGGCCACCGCGACGCAGCCCCTCGGAGTAGGTGGCCGCATGTTCCTCACCGACACCGGCGGAGACAAGGCCGCCGAGCAGGCCACCCGTCGCCGCGCCGACACCGGCGCCGGTCAAGGCAGCGACCAGCCAGCCGGCGGCGACCAGCGGGCCAACGCCCGGGATCGCCAGGGCGCCGATGCCGGCCAGAAGGCCAGCGCCGCCGCCCAGCACGGTGCCCAGCGACGCGCCCGTCGCGGCCCCGGTGCCGGTGGGGGCCTCGTCCACGGTGCCCGCGGGATGCGTCGAACTCACATCCGCAGCGGCGGCGCGGCCGGGTGTGGCGGCCAGGTCGTCGCGCACGGCGGTCTCGCCGGCGCTGCCCATATAGGTGATGTCCTCATGCCGGAAGCCGGCGGCTTCCAGGCTCGCCACCGCGGCATGCGCGGTCACGGAGCTGTCGAAAAGACGGGCGATGGTACGGCTTGTCATGGCTGCGTTTCCTGTCGTTGTTGTGGGACCGGGGCGAACGTTCACGGCGTCGCGGCGATGTTGCCCTGGTAGTCCAGGCCAACGCCGGTCTGCTGGCCGTTGCGCATGGCGCGGCCGCGCCAGATGCCCTGGTCATCCAGGCTCAGCCCCTGCACATCGGCGAAGCCGGCATCGGTGATGCGGGACCGCGCCTGGCCCTCGGTGAAGGAGTTGGCGCCCTGCTGAAGCTGCGACGCCTCGCCGCCGCCCTGCACCGGGGCGGCCCGGGTGGTGGCGCCCGTGGCGGGAGCGGCACCGGGGGCGCCCTGCGCGGTCGTGCCCGGGGGCGGGGAGGCCGGCGAGGTTGTCGCGCCCATGCCGGGAGCCTGGTTGGCCTGGCTGCCAGGCGGCATCGGGGTGGGGTTGGTGCGCTGCGCCTCGGTGCCGGGCGCCTGCGTGCCCTGGCGCGGCGCCTGCTGCGTCATCGGCTGGCCGGTGGGTCCCAGATTGGGGGCGGTGGCGCCGGGGGTGGTGCTCTGGGCGAAGGCCGTGCCTGCCAGACCGAGCGTGGCCGCAAAGGCGCCCGCGAGGGCGATGTGCCGGGTACGCATGGTGGTGGTTCCTCCGTGTTCTGATCAGGTGCGATGCACCCATGCCAATCAGAACGCGGCATTCCCCCAACTGTTCATCTCGGCATCGGCACGGTGGCGCACAGCGCCGCGAGCAGCGCCCCTTTCCGGTTCAGGGTCCGCCGACGGCCAGCGCCGCATTGGCGTAGCGCGGGTCCTCCGTCACCTCCGCCCCCAGCCAGTCCGGCAGCGGCACGTCGGTGGTTTCATCCGGCAATTCGACCTCCGCCAGCACCAGCCCGGCGAGCCGCGCCGGCGCCTCGAAGACATCGACGGTCCAGAGATGGCCGGCATGCGGCACCTCATGGCGGGTCTTGGCCAAGGGGGGCGTCAGGCACAGCGCCAGCATCGCCTCCGCATCGGTGACCGGGACCTCATATTCGAACTCCGCGCGCATCAGGCTGCCCGGCCCCTTGATGGTCAGGAAGCCGCGCGGCCCCGCGATTCGCACCCGCACCACCGGCGCGGCCCTGCCCGGCGCTGAGAGATAGCCCTGGCGCATCGGCAGGCCGGGGCCGACGGCCTCGGCGCGCCACCCCTCCCCCGCCACCAGGAATTTGCGCTCGATCTCGATGCCCATGCTGCGGAGTCCCCTGCCGGAGGCGGCATGGCCCCCACTACCATTGCCGCCGTGGAGCGCCCACATTCGTCGCGCCATGAACATCCTGACCCCCGTCGAATTCTTCCCGCAGAAGCGGCCGGCCCCGCCTTCCGGCACGCCGCTGCGCGTCGTTTCGCCCTATGAGCCGAATGGCGACCAGCCGACCGCGATCGCCACCCTGCTCGATGGGCTGGGCAAGGGGGAGCGGGACCAGGTGCTGCTGGGCGTGACCGGTTCCGGCAAGACCTTCACCATGGCCAAGGTGATCGAGGCGGTGCAGCGGCCGACCCTGATCCTGGCGCCGAACAAGACCCTGGCGGCGCAGCTTTACGGGGAGATGAAGTCCTTCTTCCCCGACAATGCGGTGGAATACTTCGTCAGCTACTACGACTACTACCAGCCGGAGGCCTACGTCCCGCGCACCGACACCTATATCGAGAAGGACGCGCAGATCAACGAGCAGATCGACCGCATGCGGCATTCCGCCACGCAGTCGCTGCTGGAGCGGTCCGATGTGGTGATCGTCGCCTCCGTCTCCTGCATTTACGGTATCGGCTCGGTCGAAACCTATTCGCGCATGGTGGTGAAGCTGGAGCGCGGCGGGAAGATCGAGCGTGACGTGCTCATCAAGGGGTTGGTCGAACAGCAATATCGCCGCAACGACAGCGCCTTCCAGCGCGGCACCTTTCGCATTCGCGGCGAGACGGTCGATATCTGGCCGTCGCAGCTGGAGGACCGGGCCTGGCGCGTCAGCCTGTTCGGGGATGAGATCGACGGGCTGAAGGAATTCGACCCGCTGACGGGTGAGATCACCGGCGACCTGGACCGCGTGGCCATCTACGCCAACAGCCACTACGTGACGCCACGGCCGACGATGCAGCAGGCGATTCTCAGCATCAAGGCGGAGTTGAAGGAACGCTTGGCGGAGCTGCATGCGGCCGGCCGCCTGCTGGAAGCCCAGCGCCTGGACCAGCGCACGACTTTCGACATCGAGATGCTGGAGACCACCGGCGTCTGCAAGGGCATCGAGAACTATTCCCGCTACCTGACCGGCCGCAAGCCGGGCGAACCGCCGCCCACCCTGTTCGAATATCTGCCGGAAAACGCGCTGCTGGTGGTGGATGAAAGCCATGTCACCGTGCCGCAGATCGGCGGCATGTATCGCGGCGACTTTGCGCGCAAATCCGTGCTCGACGAATTCGGCTTCCGCCTGCCGTCCTGCAAGGACAACCGGCCGCTGAAGTTCGAGGAATGGGACGCCTATCGCCCCACCACCGTCTTCGTCAGCGCGACGCCCGGGCCGTGGGAGATGGAACGCACCGGCGGCGTTTTCGCGGAACAGGTGATCCGGCCCACCGGCCTTGTCGACCCGGTCACCGAAATCCGGCCCGTGGAGGGCCAGGTGGACGATCTGCTGGCCGAATGCCGCAAGGTGGCGGCGGCAGGTGGCCGCATCCTGGTCACCACCCTGACCAAGCGGATGGCGGAGGATCTGTCCGAATACATGACGGAAACCGGCATCCGCTGCCGCTACCTGCATTCGGACGTGGACACGCTGGAGCGCATCGAGATCATCCGCGATCTGCGCCGCGGGGTGTTCGACGTGCTGATCGGCATCAACCTGCTGCGCGAGGGGCTGGACATCCCGGAATGCTCGCTGGTGGCGATCCTGGATGCGGATAAGGAGGGCTTTCTGCGCTCCACCACCGCGCTGATCCAGACCATCGGCCGCGCCGCGCGCAATGTGGAAGGGCGCGTGGTGCTCTATGCCGATGTGATGACTGAGAGCCTGAAGAAGGCCCTGGGCGAGACGGCGCGGCGCCGCGCCAAGCAGCAGGAATGGAATGCTGCCCACGGCATCACGCCCACCAGCATCCGCCGCGACATCTCCGATGTGCTGCAATCGGTCTATGAGCAGGATTATGTGACGGTCGAGGCGGTCGAAGGTGACAGCACCGCCAACTTCGTCGGCAGGGATATCGGCGCCAGCATCGCCGAGCTGGAAAAGCGCATGCGCGCCGCCGCCGCCGATCTGGAATTCGAGGAGGCCGGCCGGCTGCGCGACGAGATCAAGCGGCTGGAGGCGCTGGAGCTCGGCCTGCAGCCGAACATGGCCGGACGTTCGCTTCAGGACAGCGCGCCGCGCGCTGGCGGCCCCGCCAATGGCAAGGGCCGGGCCAAACAGGACTGGAAGCCGAAGCCGATGGGTCCCGGCGGCGGCGGCTACGACCCGAACAAGGCCAAGGGCGGGCGCGGCCGGCGGCGCTGACGCTCACGCGCGCTTGATCGGCTGTGGCGGAGACAAGGCAGGCGCTGCCGCATGGGCGCCTCAGCCACGCGGCCTATTTGCGCTCAGTGCAACTGACTGAGGAACACTTCCATGCGGACGACTTCTGGGCTGGTCCGGCTGGCGCTCGTCAGCGCCCTTCTCATCCCGCTCGCGGCCTGCGAAGGGCTGTCGCGGCGCGAACAGCGGGCGCTGTCCGGTGGCGCCCTCGGCGCGGCGGGCGGTGCGGCGGTAGGTGCCCTGACCGGCGGCTCCGCGGTGACAGGCGCCTTGATCGGTGGCGCGGGTGGCGCGGCGCTGGGCGCGTTGACCGGTGGTGGTGGCCGCCACCGATAGGACCCTGGCCGCGCCGGCCCTTCACCGCCCGATGCCGCATTCCGACAGCAGGCCGGAGACGCCGCCTCGGGCGGATTGGGCGGACTGGGCCACGCGCAGTTGATCCTGCAGCGGCAGGCCCTGCACCAGGCAGGAGGTCACCGCCGCCGCGGCCAAGCCCCCGCCGATGGCGCAGCGCCCGGCGGCGGTGGCGATTCGCTGGCAGAAGTCGCGCTTCTGCTGGGGGGTTTCCTCTGATATTCCCTGGGGCGCCAGCAGCCCCGGGGTGGAAGGCGCGGCACGGCCGAGCCCTGGAATTCCCTGCGCCAGGGCCGGTGCCGAGCCCAGCAGCACCATCACAGCCAAAGCCGCCCGCATCGACACCTCCCCCAACCCATGGACCCAAGGAAGGCGCCGGCAGGACGGCGGTCAAGCATTGGCGGGTGGCGCGGCGCCCGCTATCTCCGGCCGCGCATGACCCCTTCCCTCATCCCCGCCGCGATTCCCCGCGCGGCCCTGGTCACCGGCGGGGCCAAAAGGCTCGGCCAGGCCATGGCGCTGGCCCTCGCCGAGGCCGGCTTCGACGTCGCGATCCACTTTGGCAGCAGCGCGACGGAGGCGGCGGAGACCGTCGGGCGGATTGAAGCCCTGGGCCGCCGTGCCATCGCGCTTCAGGCCGACCTGGCGCGGGAGGCGGAGGTGGCGCCGCTGGTCGCCCTGGCCAGCGCCGCTTTGGGGCCGATCGGCGTGCTGGTGAACAACGCCTCCACCTTCGAACGCGACGAATGGCACGACGCGACGCGGGAAAGCTGGGACCGGCATATCGAGGCCAATCTCCGCGCGCCCTTCGTGCTGTCCCAGGCCATGGCCTCGGCGCTGCCGGCGGGGGCGGAGGGTGTCATCATCAATCTGCTGGACCAGCGGGTCTGGTCGCTGACGCCGCATTTCATGTCCTACACCGTCTCCAAGGCCGGGCTCTGGACGCTGACCCAAACGCTGGCCCTGGCCCTGGCGCCGCGCATCCGCGTGAACGCCATCGGCCCCGGCCCGGCCATGCCTTCCCCGCGCCAGACCCAGGCCCAGTTCGACCGGCAATGCGCCTCTGTGCCGCTGCGGCATGGGACAGGTCCGGCGGAGGTCGCGCGCGCGCTGCTCGCCATCCTGTCGCTGCCCGCCATGACCGGGCAGATGATCGCCCTCGATGGCGGCCAGCATCTGCAATGGGCGCCCACGCCGGTGGCGGACGCCACGGAGATCGACGAATGATTCACGCCCCCCTCTATGCGCCCGATGCCGAGCACGGCTACCGCGTGGTGTTCCTGCGGCGGATGGCGCTGATGGCGCGGCTGGGCATCCATCCGCATGAGAAGGCGGCGCCCCAGCGAATCATGCTGAGCGTGGAGCTGGTGGTGCGCGACGATGCGGCGCCGGCGGCGATCGGCCCCGATGATTTCCGCCGGGTCGTCGATTACGCCCGGCTGGTGGAAACGGCCCGCGCCACGGTGGCGGAAGGCCATGTGCTGCTGGTGGAGACGCTGGCCGAGAAGGTCGCGTTGGCCGCACTGGCGGACGACCGGGTGGAGCGGGCGCGGGTGACGGTCGAGAAGCCGGATGCCTTTCCGGATGTCGAGACGGTCGGGGTGGTGGTGGAACGCCGCCGCGCAGCCCCGTCATCACAGGCTTGATACCGGTAAGTCTTTGGCAATGGCTGTGTGAACGGTGTGTTACCGGCAGCATGCCACGGTGGGTGGCCGCCCCGGACTTTTCCACCGGGCTCGCAAAAATGAGCGCGGAGGGGGGCTGTCAACCTCGAACTAGCGCTTGACGAGCCGATAGGTGGCCCCGGATCGTGAATTCTGAGCACAATCAACTAGTTAAAAAAACAGCCCAAAAAACAGGCAAGCATGTGTGACTGGCGGATGACGGCCATTCCCGGGGGTTTCGGGGTAGTTGCTCCACAGAGTTGTCCACAGCTTTGGTGGAAAA
Source organism: Roseomonas sp. F4 (assembly GCF_053891155.1). NCBI lineage: Bacteria > Pseudomonadati > Pseudomonadota > Alphaproteobacteria > Acetobacterales > Roseomonadaceae > Roseomonas > Roseomonas sp. F4. The sequence continues at coordinate 993,879 of NZ_JBSSHK010000002.1, read as the reverse complement.
ATCCCCTGGGACCAATATCCTGTCTGATCCCCCTGCATAGGACTGTCGGACCATCCCGATGACCGAGCCCGACCCGCCCGAAATCCCCAGCGTCACGCCCGCACCCAGCGGCCTGGCGGTGATCGAGCGTGCCCTGGAAACCCTGCCGCTGGCGCCGGGCGTGTACCGGATGCTCGATGCCAAGGGTGATGCCCTCTATGTCGGCAAGGCGCGCAGCCTGAAGCGGCGCGTCGCCGCCTATACCCAACTCTCCCGCCTGCCGGAGCGGCTGCGGCGGATGGTCTTCGAGACGCGCGGGCTGGAGGTGGTGACCACTGGCAGCGAGGCGGAGGCCCTGCTGCTCGAAGCCAATCTCATCAAGAAATTGCGGCCGCGTTTCAATATCGTGCTGCGGGACGACAAGTCCTATCCCTGGCTGGTGATGACGGAGGACCATCCCTGGCCGCAGATCGCCAAGCATCGCGGGGAGCGGCGCAAGGGCGCCAGCTATTGGGGACCCTTCGCCAGCGCCTGGGCGGTCAACCAGACGCTGACGGCGCTGCAGAAGGTCTTTCTGCTGCGTACCTGCCGCGACACGGTCTTCGACAGCCGCACCCGCCCCTGCCTGCTGTTCCAGATCAAGCGGTGCTCCGCCCCGTGCGTCGAGAGAATATCGCGGGATGAATACGCCTCCCTGGTTCGTCAGGCGAAAGATTTCCTGGGCGGCGGGATTCCATCCCTGCAACGCAAGCTGGCCACGGAGATGGAGGCAGCGGCGGAGCGACTGGAATTCGAGCGGGCGGCCAGCCTGCGCGATCGCATCCGCGGCCTGACCCATATCCAGGGCAGCGACCGCATCAATCTGGACGGCGTGAACGACGCGGATGTGGTGGCGCTGCACCAGATGGCCGGGCAGTCCTGCGTCCAGGTCTTCTTCTTCCGCGGCGGCCGCAACAACGGCAACCGGCCCTTCTTCCTGTCCCACGCCAAGGCGGAGCAATCGGCGGAGGAGGTGTTGGGCGCCTTCCTGGCGCAGCTTTATGACGACCTGCCGCCGCCACCCCTGGTGCTGGTCAGCCACGAGCCGCATGATTCCGCCCTGCTGGCGGAAGCGCTGACGCTGAAGGCCGGCCGCAAGGTGGAAATCCACCGGCCGCAGCGTGGCGAAAAGCGCGGCGCCGTCGAACATGCGGCCACGAATGCGCGAGAGGCGATCGAGCGTCGCATGGCCGAAGGCGCGGCCCAGGCCGATCTGCTGGCCGGCGTGGCCCGCATCTTCGACCTTCCGGCACCGCCGGAGCGCGTGGAAGTCTACGACAACAGCCACATCATGGGCACCAACGCCTATGGCGTGATGATCGCCGCAGGCCCCGGCGGATTCCTGAAATCCGCCTATCGCAAGTACGCTATCAAGGGACCGGCGCCCGCCATCCCCCCCATGGTCCCCACCCCCGCACCACGCGGAGGTGACGATTTCGCCATGATGCGGGAGGTCTTCGAGCGCCGCTTCGGCCGCGCCTTGAAGGAGGACCCAGGCCGGGAAAGCGACGCCTGGCCCGACCTGGTGCTGATCGATGGCGGTGCCGGCCAGCTTTCGGCGGCGCGGGAGATCCTGGCCGAGCTGGGTGTGGACGACATCCCCCTGGTGGCCATGTCCAAGGGGCCGGACCGCGATGCGGGTCGCGAATGGTTCCACCAGACAGGCCGGGACCCGATCCAGCTCCCGCCCCGCGATGCCGTGCTGTACTACCTGCAAAGGCTGCGCGACGAGGCGCATCGCTTCGCCATCGCCACGCATCGCACCGGCCGGTCCAAATCCCTGGTGCGATCGGAGCTGGATGACGTGCCCGGCGTCGGCGCCGCGCTGAAGCGCAAGCTGCTGAACCACTTCGGCTCGGCGCGCGGCGTGCGCAACGCGGCGCTGACCGACCTGGAGAATGCGCCCGGAATCGGCCCCGCCGTGGCGCGCCGCATCCATGGCCATTTCCACCCGGGCGCCGGGACGGGTAGAGTGGGGGAAGGCTGAGCCGAGACAACGCCGGATGAACATGTGCCGACCGACCTCCCCAATCTTCTGACCCTGTCGCGCATCGCGGCGATCCCCCTGCTGGTCGTGCTGGCGACGCTGGGCCATGCCTGGAGCGACCTGGCGGCCTGCGCGGTGTTCTCCGCTGCGGCCATCACCGATTATTTCGATGGCAAGCTGGCGCGATCGCGCCAGCAGATCAGCGATTTCGGCCGCATGCTGGACCCGATCGCCGACAAGCTGCTGGTGGGCGCCGCGCTGATGCTGCTGGCGGGCACCGGCGGGCTCAGCGAGTTCGGCCTGTTCCCCGCCATTGTCATCCTGCTGCGCGAGATTCTGGTCTCCGGCCTGCGGGAATATCTGGCCGGGCTGAAAATCGGCCTGCCGGTGACCAACCTGGCCAAATGGAAAACAGGCTTCCAGATGGGCGCGCTCGGCACGCTTCTGGCTGGCGACAGCGGCGCCTCCGTCATCTGGCTGTCCTGGCTGCCGGTGTCCCTGATCGGAGAGGTTATGCTGCTGACGGCGGCGGTGCTGACGCTTGTGACCGGCTGGGACTACCTCCAGGCCGGGCTGCGCCATGTCGGCCGCGCGAGCATCCCGCCAGCGGCGCAACCGCCGCCGGCGCAGACTCCGCTACACCCTTGAGACGTGCCATGCTGCGGCGCATCTTCCGCCCGAACCTCGCGAACACGGGAGCCGACATGGCCGCCGAACGTTACCGCCCATCTTTCCGTCGCGGCGCGAATTGCGCGCCGCTTCTGGCACTCACCCTTCTGGCCGGCTGTGCCGGCAGCGACTTTGGCAGCACGCTTTCGGCCGGCTGGGACCGCATCCGCTCGCCCTTCATGGGCTCGGCGAACGTGGTCACCGGCGACAGCCTGACCATCCAGCGCGTCCGCGGCAGCAATCCGACGGTGCAGCCGCTGGTGCCGGAAACCGGCGATGTCTGGCCGGGTGAGGAAGCCGCCCGGCCGACCATGATGGGCGGGCCGGATGAGGCGATGCGCAATATCCCGTCCTATCGCCCCAGCCTGATCGACGGTGCGCCGCCCGCGGCCTCTCCGGTGCCGACGCCAGGGACCCGTCGTGGGTCTTCCAATCCCCCGGGCAGCCTCGGCGCGCCGGGCGAGTATCCGCGCAGCCCGGCCGCGGCCGCGCCGCCCGGCGCCCTGACCCCGCCGGCCGCGCGGCTGGAGGGTCGGTCGCTGACCACCCCCTCCGGCGGCCTGGTCACGGGCACCGGCGGCACGCCGCGCGTGCAGGGCTATACCGGGCCGCAGGGCGGCGGTGCGGTGATCCGCGACGGCAATGTGGAAACCTGGATCGGGCCGGATGGCCGGACCAGCACGCGGGTGGTGCCGAACTGAGGGGACCTGCCGGCTTGAAGATCCTCTATTTCGCCTGGGTTCGGCAAAAGGTCGGTCTGGCCGAGGAGGATGTCGTGCTGCCGGAGGATGTGCGGGACGTGGCCGGGCTGGTGGCCTTCCTGGCCCGCCGCAGCCCGGGCCATGCCGCCGCCTTCGCCGATCCGCGCCAGATCCGCGCCGCGGTGAACCAGGACTTCGCCACGCCGGACCAGATGGTGGCGGCGGGCGACGAGGTCGCCTTCTTCCCACCTGTGACGGGTGGCTGAGATGGCTGGCCCCACAGTCCGGGTGCAGGAAGCGCCATTCGACCTCGGTGCTGAAGCGGCCGCATTGAGCCAGGACCGCACCGATATCGGCGGTCTGGCCAGCTTCGTCGGCCTCTGCCGCGCCGATGACGGGCTGGCCGCCCTGGTGCTGGAACACTATCCGGGCATGACCGAGCGCGCCTTGCGAAAAATCGCGGACGAGGCCTGGGGCCGCTGGCCGCTGACCGGCTGCACTGTGATCCACCGGGTTGGCCGGCTGGTGCCGGGGGCGCCGATCGTGCTGGTGCTCACCGCCTCCGCCCATCGCGCCGCCGCGCTCGACTCCTGCGCCTTCCTGATCGACTGGCTGAAAACCTCCGCCCCCTTCTGGAAGCGGGAGGAATTCGCCGATGGGCGGGAACGCTGGGTGGAAGCCAAGGCCAGCGACGATGCGGCCGCCGCGCGCTGGGCCACGGGGGCTTGATCCTCCGCCTCGCCGCGATCCTGGTCGGCGGGCTTCTGCTGGTCTGGCCGGCCTTCCTCAACGGCTATCCGCTGGTCTTCAGCGATACCGGCGCCTTCCTGCACCAGACGGCACCGCCCCCTGGGGGGCCGCTGGTGATCTGGGACAAGCCGCATGTCTACGGCCCGCTGATGCAGCTTTTCCACGCGCGGATCAGCCTCTGGGGACCGTTGCTGGCGCAGGGGCTGTGCCTGTCGCATCTGCTCTGGCTGACGCAGCGGGCGCTGCGGGGGGATGCGACGCCCGGCTGGCATCTGGCCGCCAGCGCCGGAGCGGCGCTGCTGACCACGGCGCCCTTCACCATCGCGCTGCTGATGCCGGATGTCTTCGCGCCCATCCTCGCGCTGGCGCTGCTGCTGCTGGGCTTTGCGCGGGAGTCGCTGAGCCGGCTGGAAGCGGCCTGGCTGGGTTTGCTGGCCGCGGCCGGCATCGCCACCCACCTGTCCCATCTGCCGCTGGCCCTCGCGCTGCTGGTCTTCGTGCTGCTGGTAGCGCGGCGGTTGAGACCGGCGCTGCGCGTCGCGGCGCCGCTGGTCCTCGCGGTGCTTCTGCTGCTCGGCACCAATCTCTGGGGCCATGGCCGCGCCAGCCTGTCCCCGCATGGCGCCACCTTCGCCTTGGCGCGCTTGCAGGCGGATGGCCCGGCGGCGGCGCTGATCCAAGCGCGTTGCCCGGAAGCCGGCTGGTACCTGTGCGCCTTCGCAGATCGCCTGCCGATGGACAGCGACGCCTTCCTCTGGGAGCCGGACAGCCCGGTGAACCGCGCCCCGGATGGCACGCCGCGCTTCCTCGGCGGCGCGCTGCTCTCCGATGAGGCGCGGGTGATCGTGGCAGAGACGCTGCGCGCCTATCCCGGCGCGGTGGCCTGGAGCACCGCGCGCAATGCGCTGCGGCAGATGGCGCTGGCCACGGCGGGCGACACGCTGGTGGCGACCCATCTGGAGGCCGCGGTGCGCCCGCGCATCGCCGAGGGCTTTCCGGCGCGCGAACTGGCGGCCTACGACGCCGCCCTGCAACCGCGCGGGCTGCTGCCCGCGGCCGCGGCGCCGTTCCTCTGGCCGCACGCGCCCGTGTTGCTGGCCGGCGCGGTGCTGGCCTTGCTCGCCTGGTGGCGGGGCCTGGGGGACCGGCGGCGGATCGGGCTGGTGGTGGGGGTGCTGGTCGCCGTCTCCGCCAATGCCCTGGCGACAGGTGGCCTGTCCAAGCCGCATCTGCGCTACGAGGCACGCATCCTCTGGCTGATGCCGGTGGTGGCGGGGCTGGCCCTGTTGCCTCGCGCGCGACCGGAAGACACGGCACGCACGGCCATCCTGTGACGGCGCGCCTGCTGGCACTGCTGGCCGTACTGGGCGCTGCGCCCTTCCTGATCTGGCCGGCCTGGATGAATGGCTATCCGCTGGTCTTCATCGACACCGTCTCCTACCTGCTGCACACGACCCAGCCGGAGGTGCCCTGGGACAAGACCCAGGCCTATGGCCCCTTTCTCCACCTGTTCCACTGGCAGCGATCGCTCTGGGCGCCAGTGCTGGTCCAGGGCGTGCTGGCCTCCCATTTCATCTGGCTGACGCAGGGCGCACTGCGCGGCCGTGCGCATCCCGGATGGCATCTGCTGATCTGCGCGGGGCTGGGGCTGCTGACCTCGGCACCCTGGTTCCTGGCGACGCTGATGCCGGATGCGCTGACCGGGCTGGTGCCGCTCGGGCTGTTCCTGCTGGCCTTCAGCCGACTCCACCTGGGGCAGGCCCTGTGGGTGGGCGGGATCACCACCCTGGCAGTGGCCGCCCATCTGTCGCATCTGCCGACGGCCCTCGCGCTGCTGGCGCTGACCCTTTTGCTGACCTGGCGGATCGGGCCGGTGCTGCGAGCCGCGCTGCCGGTAGCCCTGGCCGTGCTGTTGCTGTGCACCGCTAACAGCCTGGCCTTCGGCCGCTTCACCCTGTCACCGCATGGCTCCGCCTTCCTGCTGGCGCGGCTTCAGGCGGATGGGCCGGCGGCCGCGCTGCTGCGGGATCGCTGCCCGGAGGCCGGCTGGCACCTCTGCGCCTTCACCGACCGGCTGCCGATGGACAGCGACGAATTCCTCTGGGACGGCACCAGCCCCCTGAACCGGGAGGCCGATGGCAGCCCGCGCGCAATGGGCGCCATGCAGGGCGCGGCCGAGGCGCGGGAGATCATCGCCGCGACGCTGAAGGCCTATCCGGCGGAGGTCGCCCTGGCCGGCCTGCGCAACACCCTGGCGCAGCTCGGCCTGATGCGGGTGGGTGACACGCTGGTGCCGGACCACCTCACCGCCTCCGCCCGTCGCGCCATCGCGGGCCATTTCCCGGCGGAGGAGCTGGGGCAGTTCGATGCCGGGGCGCAGATGCGGGGCGACCTACCAACACTCGCCGCGCCCTGGCTGCGGCCGCATCTGCCGATCCTCGCCGTGGCGCTGGCTGCGGCGTTGTGGCTGGGCTGGCGGGCCGCGCGGGGCAGGGACAGGGCGCGACTGGCCCTGCTCGGCTTCGTGCTGGTGGCGCTGCTGGCCAATGCCGCCGTGGCCGGGGCGCTGTCCAAGCCGCATCATCGCTACCAGGCGCGGATCATCTGGCTACTGCCGCTGGCCGTCGCACTGGTGGCGATCCCGCGCCGCCCCCATTTTCAGTAAAAGCCGAGCCTCAGTAGAAGAAGCGTTCCTCGACCACCTTGCCATCCTTGACCGTATAGAGGCCGATCTCGGCCATCTGGATGCGCTGGCCGGTCTCCTTGACCGTCACGTCCATCTCGAAGCGCAGGGCGAACTGGTCGCCATGCACGAAGGGGCCTTCGGTGATGGCGGAATGCACCTCATGGTTCGCATACCACCACTCGCTTTTGCCCTTCACCGCGGCCCGGCCGCGGATTTCCGCCATCGGGCCTTCCATAGCCTCCCGGCTCACCACCTCCTCGGCCCAAAAGCGTTCGCCGGCTTCCTCATGCTGGTTGGCCTTGCACAGCGCGGCGAAGGCCTCCGCGATCTCCCTGGTCGTCATCTTTGTACCCTCTTTGTTCCGGAGGCATCACGCTAACCGATCAGGCTCGTTGGCAGCAAGTGACGTTTTCAGGGCGCCGCGCAGGCCCCAATCAAGCGGTTGATATCCGCCCAGGCGATGCTGCGCTCCGGCATCGGATGGCCGATCCGCTCGCGCTCCACCACCGGCCCCAGAATGCCGCCGAAGCGTTTGGCGAATCGCGCCAGCCCCTCCGCCCCCGCCGGCACCGCCAGGGTCGCGGCGCGCGCGCCATCCTGCCGCATCCGCTGCGCCAGCAGGCCGAGCAGCGAGCGGCCAATGCCGCGCCCGCGCATCTTCTCCCGCACCTCCAGATGGTCGATCTGTGCCGTGCCGCCCGCCAGCACCGCATTGGCGAAGCCTTCCAACTGGTGGCCCGTCATCGCCACAACCACTTGGCCGGGGCGCTTGCGGCCGCGCAGCAGGTCCTGCCACTGAGCCACCATCGCCGCTTCCAGCGGGTCCTCGATGAATTCGGCGTCGAAGAAGGCGGCGCGCGAGTCGCGCCAGAGGTCGGCATGCAGCTTGCTGATCCGCGCCACATCGCCGACCCGGGCCGTGCGCAGGGTCAGCGGCATCGGCGGCATGTCCCGAAAGGCACCAGAACCATATGTCTCATTTCCCCTGCCGGCCCTGCCGGCATCGCTGATCGCTACTCGTTCGCGCGCCTGTGCCCTATATCTGCAAGCGGCGCGCAGCGCGATGACGCGCGAAGCATCGGTCGGCCCGGCAGAACGGCCGAGGATGAAAGTTCAGGGGACTCCGTAACGGCCATGCCGGCAGAATCTGACATCTCGGCGCCCACCAGGCCCCGCCCAGCCGGGGCGCGGGAGGATGACCGGGCCGGCGCCGCCGGCCGCAACCTGCTTTTCCTTCGGGAGGAGGAGCTGCGCCTGGCGCAGGATCTGCTGTTCTTCGGCTATCGCGACTTCACCGCCGGCGCCGATGCCCTGCTGGCGGGTCTCGACATGGGCCGGGCGCATCACCGCGTGCTGCATTTCGTCGGCCGCCGGCCGGGCATCACCGTGGGCGACCTGCTCGGCATATTGGGCATCACCAAGCAGTCGCTCGGCCGGGTGCTGACGCCGCTGGTGGAGGATGGCTTCGTCACCCAGCACCCAGGCCGCAGCGACCGCCGCCAGCGCCTGCTGACCCTGACCGAAAAGGGCGCGGCGCTGGAACGCAGCCTGTTCGAGCGGCAGCGGGACACGGTGATGCGCGCCTATCGCGAGGCCGGCCCCCAGGCGGTGGAGGGATTCCGCCGCGTCATGCGCGGCCTGATGGGGGAGGAAGCGCGCGCGGCGCTGACGCGGCTGGAGGCCGGGCCGGACCAGGAGGCGGGCCGATGACGCTCAGCGCCGATGCGCCGCACCTTCTGGTGGTGGATGACGATGCCCGGCTGCGCGCCCTGCTGCAGCGCTTCCTGACCGAGCAGGGCTTCCGGATCACCGCCGCCGCCGATGCCGCCGCGGCGCGCCATGCCCTGACCTCGGTCAGCTTCGACCTGATGGTGCTGGATGTGATGATGCCGGGCGAAAGCGGCCTGGAACTGACCGAAAGCCTGCGGCGGGAGGGGCAGGACGTGCCCATCCTGATGCTGACCGCGCGCGGCGCCCCGGATGACCGGGTGAGCGGCTTCGAACACGGCGTCGACGACTACCTCGCCAAGCCCTTCGACCCGCGGGAGCTGGCGCTGCGCATCCGCACCATCCTGCGCCGCGCCGCGCCACCGCCGGTGACGGAACTCACCGGCGGGCCGGTGCAGCTCGGCCAGCGCTGGTTCGACCCGCAGCGCGCGGAGCTGCGGGGGCCGGAGGGCGTGGTGCGGCTGACCGGCGGCGAACAGGCCCTGCTGCTGGCCCTGGCGCGGCGGCCGAACGAGGTGCTGAGCCGCGACGAGATCGCCGAAGCGCTGGGCACGCCGGAGGCCGGCGAACGCGCCATCGACGTGCAGGTGACCCGCCTGCGCCGCAAGATCGAACCCGATCCGCGGGAGCCCCGTTTCGTGCAGACGGTCCGCCACCGTGGCTACGTGCTGCGGCCCGGCGGATGAGCGGCACGCCCGCGCCCCCGATCGCCGAGCCGGTGCCCAGGCCGGCACGGCCGGTGCGCGCCTTCGGCCAGGGGCTGCGCCCCCTGCTGCCACGGGGGCTGCTCGGCCGGTCCCTGCTGATCATCCTGCTGCCCCTGCTGATCCTGCAGGGGGTGGCGCTGCAATTGTTCTATGGCAACCACCTCGATGTCATCTCCCGCCGCCTTGCTGGTGGCGTCGCCGGCGAGATCGGCATGGTCATCGAGGTGATGCAGCGCATGCCGGACCCCGCCGACCGCGCCTGGCTGTTCCGGGACGCCGCCTGGCGGCTCGACCTGGCCCTCGCCTTCGAGGCCGGGGCCAGCCTCGGCAATACGCCGGACCGCACCGCCTCCCTCCCCCTGCTGCCGCTGGAGGATGATCTGGCGCATGCGATGGTGGAGCGGGTGCGCCGGCCCTTCGATGCCGACTGGCAATCCGACCGGCGCAGCGTGATCATCCGCATCCAACTGCCGGACGGCGTGCTGCATGTGGAGGCGCCGCGCAAACGGCTGTTCACCGGCACGCTCTACCTGTTCTTCATCTGGCTGGTCGGCTCCTCCCTGCTGCTGTTCGGCGTGGCGTCGCTGTTCATGAAGAATCAGGTCCGCGCCATCCGCCGGCTGGCCGGGGCGGCGGAAGCCTTCGGGCTGGGCCGCGACATCGGCCAGATGAAGCCGGAAGGGGCGAGCGAGGTGCGCCAGGCGGCGAGCGCCTTCAACCGCATGCAAGACCGCATCCGCCGCTTCGTTGCCCAGCGCACCGACATGCTGGCCGGCATCAGCCACGACCTGCGCACACCGCTGACCCGCATGCGCCTGGCGCTCGCCATGCTGCCGCCCTCCCCGGAGACCGAGCAGGATATTGCCGCGCTGACCGAGGATGTGGAGGAGATGGAGCGGATGATCGCCGTCTACCTCGCCTTCGCGCGCGGCGAGGCGCAGGAGCAGACGCAGCCCACCGATCTCGCCGCCATCGTCCGCGACGTGGCGAAGAAGGCGCAGCGGGACGGCGCCCTGATGGCGGTGCAGGCACCGGAGGCACTGACCCTGCCGCTGCGGCCGGATGCGCTGCGCCGCTGCTTGGCCAATCTGCTGGACAATGCCCGCAAACATGCCGGTCGCATCGAGGTCCGGGTCTGCGAAATCCCACGTGGGGAGAGCGGCAACTGGGCGCAGGTGACGGTGGATGATGACGGGCCGGGAATCCCGGAGGCGTTGCGGGAGGAGGCCTTTCGGCCATTCGCCACGCTTTCGGCGGGCGGCACCGGCCTTGGCCTCGCCATCGCGCGGGACATCGCGCGGTCGCATGGGGGCGACATCGTGCTGGAAGCGAGCCCGCTGGGTGGGCTGCGGGCCCGCATCCGGCTGCCGATGTAGTCAGCCGGGCGTCAGGGCGCGCGCGGTTGGCGCGCGCCCGAAACCTCAGGCCTTCTGCTGCGCGACCAGGGTCTTCACCTCGTCCATGGCTTCCGTGAAGCGCTTGTTCAGCACGCCCAGCGCCTCGGAATTGGAGTTCTGGATGAGGTCCGCGACCTCCTTCATATTCGCCACCGCGCGCTCATAGGCGGACTTCAGCATCTCGGCCTGCTTGGCGGCGCGGACTTGCGGGCTCTCGGTGCCGGACATGGTGCGGATGGCGTCGGTCATTTCGGCCATCGACGCCTGCAGGATCTCCATATGCCGCCGGGCCACGGCCTGCGCGCCTTCCAGCGCCACGCGATTGGCGTTGGAGAGGGCTTCCAGGTTCCGGCGCTGCGCCTCGGCCAGGCCGGTCATGTCCGGCATCGCGGGCAGGCGGAATTCGGACAGCATGCGCATCATCTCGTCAGGCTTCATGCCAAAGCGGTCGGACATCGCAACGTTCTCCTCGGCGCGGGTTTTGCAGGCGCATATCTAGGTGAGCTGGGGAGCCGGGAGAAGGCGCCCAATGATGCACTGCACAAAAAACATCCGACATGCCCAGGACCGCGTCTTGCAGAGCGAGACCCGAGGCGCGATCAGGCCTCCGCGGGCGGCAGCGCCAGATCGCCCGGCTCCAGCCGCAGGCTGCGCGCCGTCTGTTCCGCGCGGTCCAGGGCGCGATCCAGCGCGGCCATGGTGGTGCCGAGATCGACGCTGTCGTCCTGTTCCCAGGCCCGCAGCGTCATCAGCCAGACGCCGACCAGCCCGGTGGCGCGCAACCGGCCTTGCAGGCCGCTGGAATCCAGCTCCGCCGCCTCCAGCATCCGCGCCATGCTGCCTTGCAGGATGGGAAGCAGCGCCACGGCCAGCACGCCGTCGCGGCGCATGTCAGACATCAGCCGCAGCATGCCGGCCCGGTGCGGCAGCAGCGCATCCACGCCCCGCATCAGCACATCGAACACCCGGTCCCGTGGCGTGCCGCCCTGACCGGGCACGGTGCCTTCGGCGACACTTTGCGCCACCGCTTCCGCATGCAGCCGCAGCAGATCGAGGCGGGAGGGGAATCGGCGCACCAGGTCGCGGGCCGGGATGCCGGAAAGGGCCGAGAGCCGGCCGGGTGTGACGCCGCGCCAGCCATGCTCGGCGATCACGGCGAAGAGCGCATCAAGCAGCTTGGGGTCGGAGGCTTCCATGGCGGGGATGTTGGGGGTGGAAGCGCCCCGCGCCAATGGGGATTTCGTGAATTAACCTGCAAGCTCGCGGGATCGCGCCGTGGCGGCCGCGATCGCCTGGGAAATACTGTCCGGCCAGGCCTGCTGCGCCATCAGCACGGCCAGCGCCCGTTCCGTGGTGCCCTTCGGGCTGGTGACGTTCTTGCGGAGCTGGGCCGCATCCTCCGTGCTGGCGGCCAGCAGGGCGCCGGAGCCGGCGACGGTGGCGCGCGCCATGCGGCGGGCGAGGTCGGCCGGAATGCCCTGTTCCACCGCCGCGGCTTCGAGCAGTTCCGCCAGCAGGAAGACATAGGCCGGGCCGCCGCCGGAGACGGCGGTGACCGGGTCGAGCAGCGCTTCCTCCGCCACCCAGTCCACCTCCCCAGTCGCGGCGAGCAGCGTGTCGGCCAGCGTGCGCTGAGCGTCGGAAACGCCAGGGCCGGCGAAGGCCACTGTAAAGCCCTGGCGCACGGCGGCCGGCGTGTTTGGCATGGCGCGGACCACCGCCGCCCCCTGCCCCAGCAGCCCGCGCATGAAGCCCACGGTCTTGCCGGCCATGATGGAGACGAAGACCGCCGAGCCGGCGAAGCGGGCATAGGCCGGAAGGCTGGCCGGTGCCTCCTGCGGCTTGGTCGCCAGAACCACCGCGGCGGGGGCGAAGCCGGCCGGGATCTCGGCCGCATCCCGCAAAAGTGTGGCGCCGGGGATGGGGCCGGTGGCGAAGGGGTCCACCACCAGCGTCTCGCCCAGGCCGCGTTCGCGCCAGCCGGCCAGCATGGCGCCGCCCATCTTGCCGCAGCCGATGAGAAGCAAAGGAGGGAGCGTTTCGGTCATGGCGGCGAGCCTCGCCGTCATGACCGTATTTGGCAAGCCGAGGTCTGCGGAGACGGTCAGGCCTCGCCCACGCAATCCAACATGGCCGCCTGCAGCGCCTCCGCCGGCGGCTTGCCGCCCCAGAGGACGAACTGGAAGGCCGGGAAGAAGCGCTCGCACTCGGTCAGCGCGATGTCGACCATATCCTCCAGGCTCTCGGCGGAGGCGCCCGGCGCGCCCCGCAGCAGCACGGCGTGGCGAAACACCGGCATGCCGTCGTCGCTATCCAGCCCGAAATGGCCGATCCACAGCTTTTCATTGGCCAGGGCCAGCAGCTCGAACAGCTTGTCGCGCTTGTTGGCCGGCACCTTCATGTCGAAGGTGCAGGAGAAGTGCATGGCGCTGATTTCCTGGGACCAGGAGAAATACAGGCCGTAGTCGCACCATTTGCCGGGGGCCTCGGCGGCCATTTCACTGTCCGAGCGCCTGTCGAACGCCCATTCATTGGCCGTTACGATCTGTTCCAGCACATCGAGGGGGTTCGCGGACCGGTCGCGTTCCTCGTATCCGACATAAGCGGACATCGCGGCACCTCCTTCGCCCGTCCAGGCGCGACCCCCCCTGATGGTGGGAGGCGGCTGCCCGAATCGCCACTAGCTGTAGACTACGCAGGTGCGAAAAGGCACCGCAAGCATCGGCTTGATGACGAGCTCAAGGGCTTGCCGGGCGAGTCGGCGAAACAGGATGCACCGCGCCGCCCAGCCACCATTGGCGGACCGCTCAGCCGCCATCCGCCGCAAGGCCGGGATCATTGGCCGGCGGCGCGGTATCCGCCGCCGTCAGCCTGGCCTCCAGCGCCGCGACGCGAGTCTCCAGCGCCTCCGCCTGTTCGCGGGCCCGGCGCGCCACTTCCAGGGCGGCGTCGAGGTCCTCGCGCTTCACCAGATCCAGCCGCTGCACCATGGCATCGAGCTGGGCCCGACCCATCGCCTCCGCCTCCGCCCGCGCGCCGGCGAGCACCGAGAAGGCGCCGCCGGCCATGCCGGCCAGGTCGTCGAACAGGCCGCGCTTCGGCCCCTGCCCGCCGGAGGGTCCACCACCGGTCCCGCCGGAGGCTCCGCCACTGGTACCGCCGCCGCCCATGCCGCCGGGTCCGGTTTCGCTGGTCATCACGACCTCCTGCCTGATCTGTCCGTGCCTTGTCCGGCCGCGACACCGCGGCCTATACCCCGGCCGCGGCGAGATAAGCGCCGCAGCACGAAGGGACAACCACCGATGTATGTCGTGACCGGCGGCGCCGGTTTCATCGGGTCCAACCTGGTCGCCGCACTCTGTGACCGGGGGGCGGAGGTTCTGGTGGTGGACCGGCTGCGCGAGGGGCTGAAATGGCGCAACCTCGCCAAGCACGGCATCGCCGGAATTTTGCCGCCGGAGGCGCTGCCGGACTTCTGGGCCAGCCAGCCGAAGGTCACCGCGGTGCTGCATATGGGCGCGATCAGCGCGACCACGGCGACCGATGGCGACCTGGTGGCGGCCACCAACCTGACCCTGCCGCTGACGCTCTGGGCGGAATGCGCGCAGCGGGCCATTCCCTTCATCTACGCCTCCTCCGCCGCCACCTATGGCGATGGCGCGCTGGGCTTCGCCGATGACGACAGCGCGACGGCGCTGGCAGCGCTGCGGCCGCTGAACCTGTATGGATGGTCGAAGCTGGCCTTTGACCGGCGGGTGGCGGAGATGCTGGCGCGTGGCTATCCGGCGCCGCCGCAATGGGCCGGGCTGCGCTTCTTCAACGTCTATGGGCCGAACGAATACCACAAGGGCCGCATGGCCAGCGTGGTGTTTCACAAGTTCAATGAAGTGCAGCGCGGCGAACCGGCCCGGCTGTTCCGTTCCGACCGCCCGGATGTCGCCGATGGCGCGCAGATGCGCGACTTCGTGCATGTCGAGGATTGCGTCGCGGCGATGGTCTGGCTGCTCGACAACCCAAAGGTCAGCGGGCTGTTCAACATCGGCTCCGGCCAGGCGCGCAGCTTTGTCGATCTGGTGCGGGCGATGTTCGCCGGGCTCGGCCAGAACGACCGCATCGAATTCATCGACATGCCGCCGGACCTCCTCGGGAAATACCAGTATTTTACCGAAGCCCCCATGGCGAAGCTGCGCGCGGCCGGGTTCGACCGGCCGCCGACGACGCTGGAGGCGGGTGTTGGCCGCTATGTGCGGGACTTCCTGTTGAACCCTGACCCGCATAGGTGACCCGGAAAGATGTTCGTGATCGCCTTCCCCGTCATCGACCCGGTGCTGATCGAGATCGGCCCCTTCGCGCTGCGCTGGTACGCGCTGGCCTATATCGCCGGAATCCTGCTGGGCTGGATGCTGGCGCGGCGGCTGATCGCGCTGGCGCCGGTCGCGGCGAGCCGCGAACAGCTGGACGATTTCGTCACCTGGACGACGCTGGGCATCATCCTCGGCGGGCGGCTCGGCTACGTGCTGTTCTACCGGCCCGGCTACTACATCACCGCACCGTGGGAGGCGCTGTATGTCTGGCAGGGCGGCATGTCCTTCCATGGCGGCATGCTGGGCGTCATCCTCGCCGCGCTGTGGTTCTGCCGCCGCCAGGGCCTGCCAGCACTTCGCTTCGGTGACCGCGTCGCGCCGGTGGTGCCGATCGGGCTCGGGCTGGGGCGGCTGGCGAATTTCGTGAATGGGGAGCTCTGGGGCCGCGTCAGCGACGTACCCTGGGCCATGGTCTTCCCGACCGGCGGGCCGGAGCCGCGGCATCCCAGCCAGCTCTATCAGGCGGCGATGGAGGGCGTGCTTCTCTTCATCATCCTGAACATCCTGGTGCGCATCCCGGCGCTGCGTGAGCGGGAGGGCTTCGTCACCGGCGCCTTCCTCGCCTTCTACGGGCTGGCCCGTTTCATCGGCGAGTTCTTCCGCCAGCCGGATGCGCATCTCGGCTTCCTGATCGCCGGCACCACCATGGGGCAGTTGCTGTCGCTGCCGATGATGCTGGTGGGCGCGGTGCTGATGCTGCGGGCGCGCCGCCCGGCATGAGTGAAAGGCTCGACCGCTTCATGGCGCGGGCGGTCGCGGCCTATTACGCCCGGCCAGCGACGCCCTTCGGCCGGGCGGGCGACTTCACCACGGCGCCCGAAATCTCCCAGGCCTTTGGCGAGGTGCTGGGCCTTTGGGCCGCCATCGCCTGGGACCAGATGGGCCGGCCCGATCCGGTGCTGCTGGTGGAGGTCGGGCCTGGGCGCGGCACGCTGATGGCCGACGCGCTGCGCGCCGTGGGCGATGTCGCCGCCCCCTTCCGCGCCGCGCTGCGGCTGCATCTGGTCGAGACCTCTCCGCCCCTGCGGGAGGCGCAGCGGCGCATGCTGGGGGCGGCCGTAAGCGGCTGGCACGACGATCTCGGCAGCCTGCCGCCGGGGCCGATGCTGCTGCTCGGCAATGAATTTCTGGACGCCCTGCCGATCCGGCAATTCGTGCGGCGCGGCAACGCCTGGATGGAGCGGCATGTCGAGGACGGGCAATTCATCGAGGTGCCGTCCGACCTCCCCTTGCCTGCCGAAGCACCCGATGGTGCCGTTTGTGAAGTCGGGGAAGCGGCGCAGGCCGTGGTGGCCGCCCTCGCCAGCCGGCTGGCGGCCCAGGGCGGCGCGGCGCTGTTTCTCGACTACGGGCCTGCGGGATCCGGCTTCGGCGACAGCCTGCAGGCGGTGCGCGGCCAGGCGGCGGGGCTGGACCCGCTGGCCGATCCGGGTTCCGCCGACCTGACCGCCCATGTCGACTTTTCCGCAATTGCCCGCACAGCCCGCGCCGCGGGCGCCGCCGCGCAGGGGCCGCTGCCGCAGGGGTTGTTCCTGCAACGCCTCGGCCTGATGTCCCGCGCCGCCATGCTGGCCCACGGCCGGCCGCGCCTCGCGGGGGAAATCCTGTCGGGCGCGGAGCGGCTGGTGGCGGCGGAGGGCATGGGCCGTCTGTTCAAGGCACTGGCCGTCTGCGACCCTGTGCTTCCCACCCTTCCCGGATTCGACCCTTCATGACCCCCGGCTTCCTCACGGCCGGCCTGGCCGTGCCGCATGGCTTCTTCACCCGGCAGGGCGGCGTCTCCTCCGGCCCCTATGCCGCGCTGAACTGTTCCTTTTCGGGCCAGGATGACCCGGAGGCGGTGCGCCGCAACCGCGCCGCCTGCGCTCAGGTGCTGGGGGCCGAGACCGTGATGGGACTGGTACAGGTGCATGGCGTGGCGGTGGCCGATGCCCGGACGCCCTGGACCGATGACACCCGCCCCACCGCCGATGCGCTGGTGACGAACCGCCCGGGCCAGGCGATTGGCGTGCTGACCGCCGATTGCGCGCCAGTGCTCTTCGCCGATCTCCGCGCCGGCGTCATCGGCGCCGCCCATGCCGGCTGGCGCGGCGCCGTGGCCGGCGTGCTGGAGGCGACTATCGAGGCGATGGAAGCCCAGGGCGCAGTGCGGGAAGATATCGCCGCCGTGGTCGGCCCCTGCATTGGCCAGGCGAGCTATGAGGTCGGCCCCGACCTGCGCGATGCCGTGCTGGCACGGTCAGGGACGGATGCCCGCTTCTTCGCCCCCGGCCAGCGGGAGGATCGCTGGCAGTTCGACCTGGCCGGCTATTGCGCGGCCCGCCTCGCCGCCACCGGCATCGGCCGCGCCGACGCCCTGTTTCAGGATACGCTGGCGTTGGAAGAGCAGTTCTTTAGCCATCGCCGGCGCACCTTGGCTGGCGGAGGGCCTATCGGACACCAACTCTCCGCCCTCGTCCTGCCTGGGTGACCCGATGCCTTACGTAATCATGTTCCTGGTACTGATGGTGGTGACCCTGATGGCTTCCTGTGTCTTCGCATAGCCGTCGGTTCCTGCTGCTGGCGCCCTTGGCGCTGGCGGCCTGTGGCGGGCTTCCGCAGCCCTTCCGTGGCCGGCCGGGCGCCGTGGCGCGCCGGCTGCGCCTGCCCCCCGGCTACCGGGTGGCCATCCCTCCGTCGCGCGATCTGCTGCTGACGGATGCCGATTCCACCAGCCTCGCCCAGGCGATGGCGGGGGCGCTGGTGGCGCAGGAGATTCCGGCCGTGGCCGGCCCCGCTCTGCCGCTCGACTGGCAGTTGCTGATGGTGGCGGAGCGGCAGGGTGAGCTGGTGGTGCCGCGCTTCGCGCTGCGCGACGCAGATGGCCGCGCGCTCGGCATGCTTGTCGGCCAGTCGGTGCCGGTGGGCGCCTGGGCGGAGAGCGGCGCGCCGCTGCATGCCGAGATCGCCGGGCAGGCCGCGCCGCGGCTCGCGGATCTGATCGGCCGCATCGATGCGCAGCGTCGCACGGGGGATGAGCGTGCCTCCGGCGGTGGCGCCCCGGTGCTGCGGCTGCTGCCGGTGCGTGGTGCCCCGGGCGACGGCAATCAGAGCCTGACCGCGCGCATGCGCGACAACCTGGCCGGCTTCGGCTTCCAGGTGCAGGACGAGGCCGAAGGCGCGCAATTCGCGGTGCAGGGGGAGGTCACGGTGGTGCCCTCCGGACCGCGGCTCCAGCGGGTGGAGATCGTCTGGGTGGTCTCCCGCCGCGACGGCGAGGATCTGGGACGGGTGCTGCAGCTGAACGAGGTGCCGGCGGGCTCGCTGGCCGGGCTGTGGGGCGATATTGCCTTCGTGGTGGCGCAGGAGGCTTCCGGCGGCATCCGGGACGTGGTGACCAATGCCGGTGGCTTCCCGCCCGCCGCGACGCCCGCGGCCGCCGCGCCGCGCTGAGGCACGGCCGGACAGGGCCGCCATGCGTGGCGGTCATCCGGCGGTGATGGACACTTTACCGTCACGTTGCTACCAAGCCGCCCGTCGGGCGCGGGGCCTATCTTCCGCGGCCGTGCCCGCCTTTCTCGCACTCCTTCCCCCCGGGGTTCGCGCTCGTCATGAAGATCATCGCCTGCAACAGCAACCGCCCCCTGGCCGAGGCGGTGGCCGCGGCGCTCGGCATCGCGCTGACCCAGGCCTCGGTCCGCCGCTTCGCCGACATGGAGATCTTCTGCGAGATCCATGAGAATGTCCGCGGCGAGGATGTCTTCGTGGTGCAGTCCACGAGCTACCCCGCGAACGACAATCTGATGGAGCTGCTGATCATGCTGGACGCGCTGCGGCGCGCCAGCGCGCGGCGCATCACCGCCGTGATCCCCTATTTTGGTTATGCCCGGCAGGACCGGAAATCCGGCAGCCGCACGCCGATCTCGGCCAAGCTGGTGGCAAATCTGATCGTCGAGGCCGGCGCCCATCGCGTGCTGACCATGGATCTGCATGCGGGCCAGATTCAGGGCTTCTTCGACGTGCCGGTGGACAACCTGTTCGCCGCGCCCCTGTTCGCCCGCGACATTCAGGAACGTTTCGCCGGACGCGACCTGATGGTCGTCTCCCCCGACGTCGGCGGCGTGGTCCGCGCGCGCGCCATCGCGGCCCGCATCCACACCGACCTCGCCATCATCGACAAGCGCCGCCCCCGCGCCGGTGTGTCCGAGGTGATGAACGTGATCGGTGAGGTCGAGGGACGCGATTGCATCCTGGTCGACGACATCGTCGATTCGGGCGGCACGCTGGTGAATGCGGCGGAGGCGTTGCTGAAGAACGGCGCGAAATCCGCCAGCGTCTATGTCACGCACGGTGTCTTCTCGGGCGGCGCGGTGGCCCGCGTGGGCGCCGCGCGGATCGAGCATATGGTGGTGACGGACAGCATCCTGGCCACCGAGGCCGTGCGGATTTCCCACAATATCAAGCAGTTGACCATCGCCCCCCTGCTCGCCGAGGCGATGAAGCGGATCAGCGAGGAAAGCTCCGTCAGTTCGCTGTTCAACTGATACCCGGGGTTGCAATCCGGCTGAAATAGAGCCGGGTTTGGACAGCTTCCCGCCATGATCGCGGCGTTCTCTGAGCATCCCAACCCAGAAGGGAAGACTCAGATGGAACGCCGCCGCTTCTTGTTCGCCGGTCTTGCCGGGGCCCTCGCCGCCACCTTGGGCGGCGTCGCCGCCCAGGCCGCCACACCGGCCATCCGCCCCCCCATCACCCCGGACCCGCAGCCCGCCGCCGAGCCCGCCTTGGCGCGGGAGGAGGAGGTCGATGCGTTGATGGAGGAGGTACAGTGGGGCCCGCCGCCCGGCCGCCCGCGCCCAGGCCGTGGCCCCCGCCGTCGCCGCTGCTGGACGGAGCGCCGCCGCGTCGCCTATCGCGACCGCTGGGGCCGGGTCCGCTATCGCATGGTGGACCGGCGCGTCTGCCGCTGAGGCGATACACCCTCTCCCGGCATGCGGGAGAGGGGTTTGTCAGGCCGGCGCGAACATCGGTACGGGCGCGCCGGCCGCGCCTTCCGCATCCTGGGTCGGCCTGAACACCACCCGCACCTTCATGCCGATGCGGATCTCCTCGAAGGCGCAGTCGACGATGTTGGTGAAGAGGCGTGGCCCCTCCTCCAGCTCGACATAGGCGCAGGCATAGGGCTGGGCGACGCGCATCACCGTGTAGCTGTAGATGGTGCCGCGCCCGCTGGCCTGCACCAGCTCGACATTCGGTGACAGGGTGAAGGGCGAGGCACCGCGCGGATAATAGAAATGCCGGCCGGTATCCTTGCACAGGCCGATCAGCAGCCTGCCTTCGGCCGCGGCGTCCCAGACCGGCTTGGTGCTCGGATCGACGATCGGCGCAGCGTAGATACGTTCCGCCATGGCCCTCACTCCCTTTCCAGGATCAGCGTGGCGCTGCCATGCCGATGGCCGAGCAGCCCGCCCGTGCCATGCGCCAGCGCCAGGCCGCAATCCTTCACCTGCACGGCCGGATGCGCTTCCCCGCGCAATTGCCGCACCGCCTCGATCACCTTGGTCATGCCGCCACGATTGGCCGGGTGGTTGTTGCAGAGCCCGCCGCCATCGGTGTTGAAGGGCAGCTTGCCGACGCCCGAGATCAGATTGCCGTCGCGCACAAACCTGCCGCCCTCCCCCTTGGCGCAGAAGCCGAGGTCTTCGAGCTGGATCAGTACGGTGATGGTGAAGCTGTCATAGATGCTGGCATAGCGGATATCGGCCGGCGTCACGCCGGCTTCCGCGAAGGCCCGGGAGCCGGAGAAGCGGGCGCCGGAGAAGGTCAGGTCCGGATAGCCGCCGAACTGCCCTTTGATCGCTTCACCCGTGCCGCGGACTGTCACCACCGGCCGCTTCAGGGTCCTGGCGATCTCCGGCCGGGCCACGATCAGCGCGCCGCCACCATCGCTGATGACGCAGCAATCCAGGCGGTGCAGCGGGTCCGCCACCATCGGCGAATTCACCACCTCCTCCACCGTCACCACCTTCTTCAGCATGGCGTGGGGGTTGTGCTGGGCGTGGTGGCTGGCGGCGACTTTGATCCAGGCCAGGTCCTCGCTGGTGGTGCCGAATTCATGCATGTGGCGCATCGCGCACATGGCGTAGCTGCCGGCGACGGTGCGGCCCATCGGGATCTCGAAGGGATCGTCCGGCACCTGGGCGTTCTGCGCCCTTGCGCCGGTGCCGGTCGCCATGCCCTCGCTGCGCGGTCGGCCGGCCAGGGTGATCAGCGCGATGTTGCACCGGCCCAGCGCGATGGCCGCCGCCGCATGGGCGACATGGGCGAGGTAGGAGCTGCCGCCGATATCGGTGGAATCGACATGGCTCAGCCGGTCGAGGCCGAGATAATCCGCCATGGCCAGCGGGCCCATGCCGGGGGCGTCGCCGGCGCAGAAATAGCCGTCGACATCGTCCTTGCTCAGCCCGGCATCCTGGAGCGCACCGAAGGCGACTTCCGCATGCAATTGCGCGACGGATTTGTCCTCCGCCTTTCGGGTTGGGTGTTCGAAGGCGCCGACGATACAGGCGCTGCCGCGAAGGCTCATCGGGGGGCGGTCCTGGCGTTGTTCGGAGGCAACCTGCCGTCCCCGCCGCCTCGCGTCCAGCATCCCCACCGGCCAAGGATGCGCTATGCTGGGACCATCGGAGGGAGACGAGCATGGATATCACGCCGCAACAGACCATCATCACGGCAGCCAATGCCGGCTACATGTCCGGCTTCGGCAATGGTTTTGAGACGGAGGCGCTGCCCGGCGCCCTGCCGGTCGGCCGCAATTCACCCCAGCGCTGCGCCTATGGCCTCTATGCCGAGCAATTGTCCGGCTCGCCCTTCACGGCCCCGCGGGCGAGCAATGCGCGGTCCTGGCTGTACCGCATCCGCCCCACCGTGGCCCATATCGGCCGCTTCGCGCCGCGCGATGCAGGGCTGTGGCGCAGCGCACCCTGCGCGGAGGAGACCGGCCTGCCGATCCAGCCGCTGCGCTGGGACCCGCTGCCGATCCCGGAATCGGGCGAGACCTTCCTGACCGGGATGCGGACCATCACCACCTGCGGCGATGCGGCGTCCCAGACCGGCATGGCGGCCAGCATTGCGCTGGTCACCCGCAGCATGGTGGACGAGACGTTCTGGAACTCCGACGCCGAGATGCTGGTCATCCCGCAGCAGGGCCGCCTGCGGTTCCGGACCGAATTCGGCGTGATCGATGCCGCGCCCGGGGAGGTCGCGGTGCTGCCGCGCGGCGTCAAATTCCGGGTGGAGCTGTTCCATGAGGAGCCGGCGCGGGCCTATGTCTGCGAGAATTACGGCGGCGCCTTCACCCTGCCGGAGCGCGGCCCGATCGGTGCCAATTGCCTCGCCAACCAGCGCGATTTCCTGTCACCCGTCGCGGGTTATGAGGACATCGAGCGGCCGCATCTGGTCGTGGTGAAATGGGGCGGGCAGCTCTGGCAGGCGGAGATCGGGCATTCGCCGCTGGATGTGGTCGCCTGGCACGGCAATTACGCGCCGTACAAATACGATCTTTCGCGATTCTCCCCGGTCGGGCCGCTGCTGTTCGACCATGCGGACCCGTCGATCTTCACGGTGCTGACGGCGCCGTCGGAAACGCCCGGCACCGCCAATATCGACTTCGTGCTGTTCCCGGAACGCTGGATGGTGGCGGAAAACACCTTCCGGCCCCCCTGGTACCACATGAACCTGATGAGCGAGTTCATGGGCCTGATCCTCGGCCAGTACGACGCCAAGCCGCAGGGTTTCGTGCCGGGCGGCTTTTCGCTGCACAACTGCATGCTGCCGCATGGGCCGGATGCGGAGGCCTTCGAGAAGGCGAGCACCGTCGAGCTCGCGCCCCACAAGCTGGCCAATACCATGGCCTTCATGCTGGAGACGCGGCTGCCGCAGCGGGTGACGGCCTATGCCGCCGCCGTCGCGCAACGCCAGCCGGATTACGAGGCCTGCTGGTCGGGCCTGGTCAAGAAATTCGATCCGACGCGGCGGTGACCTGGATGCTGGATGCGACTCATGATGCGGCACGGCGCAGCCGCGTCGTCTCCGCCAATGGCCATGCGGATTTCCCGATCCAGAACCTGCCGCTCGGCATCTTCGCGCCGCCGGGTGGCGCGAAGCGGGCCGGCGTCGCGATCGGCGACAGTATTCTGGAGTTGGCCAGCGCGCCGCTGACGGGCGTGGCCGCCGAGGCGGTGGCGGCGATGGCGGATGACACGCTGAACAGCTTCTTCGCCCTGGGCGCGGCCCCGCGTCAGGCGCTGCGGGCGCAGCTTTCCGAATTGCTGGCGGAAGGCAGCGACGCGCCGCTGGTGCTGCATGATGCGGAAAATTGCACGCTGCATCTGCCGGCGCGGATCGGCGACTACACCGACTTCTACGCCGGCATCCAGCACGCCACCAATGTCGGCGCGCTGTTTCGGCCGGACCAGCCGTTGATGCCCAACTACAAGCATGTGCCGATCGGCTATCACGGCCGGGCCAGCTCCATCGTCCCCTCCGGCACCGCGCTGCGGCGTCCCAATGGCCAGCGCAAGCCGGCCGCCGAGACGACCCCCAGCTTTGGCCGGAGCCGCAACCTGGATTACGAGTTGGAGCTCGGCATCTGGATCGGGCCGGGCAATGCGCTGGGGGAGCCAATTCCCATCGCCCGGGCCGCCGGCCATATCGCTGGTTACTGCCTGCTGAACGACTGGTCGGCACGCGACATCCAGGGCTGGGAATACCAACCCCTCGGCCCCTTCCTTGCGAAGAATTTTGGCTCAACGATCAGCCCCTGGGTCATCACGCCGGAGGCGCTGGCACCTTTCCGGGTGGCGCAGCCGGCGCGGCCCGAAGGCGATCCGAAGCCCATGGATTATTTGTGGGACGATCAGGACCAGGCGCGGGGCGCGATGGCGCTGGAGTTGGAAGTCTGGCTGACCGTCCCAGGTGAGTCGCCCTTCCGCCTCTCCACCAGCGAGGCGCGCGGCCTGTATTGGACACCGGCGCAGATGGTGGCGCATCACAGTTGCGGCGGCTGTAATCTGCAACCCGGCGACCTGTTCGGCAGCGGCACCATCTCCACCGAAGCCGGCTACGGCTCGCTGCTGGAAATCACCGCCGGAGGCCGCAAGCCCCTCACCTTGCCATCCGGCACCACCCGACGTTTCCTGGAGGATGGCGACACCATCACCCTGCGCGCCCGGGCGCGGCGGGAGGGTTTTGTCGGTATCGGCTTCGGCGACTGCACGGGCACCATCCTCGCCGCGCCCTGATTCTTGGAGGAAATCCCATGTCCGACCGGCCGAAACGGGTCGAATTCCGCGAGGAAGGCCCGCGCGAGGGTTTTCAGATCGAAAAGACCATCTTCCCGCTGGCGGAGCGGGTGAAGCTGGTGGAGGTGCTGGCCGAGACCGGCCTGCACCACATCCAGGTGGCCAGCTTCGTCAGCCCGAAGCACGTGCCGCAGATGGCCGATAGCGCCGAATTCTTCGCCGCCATCCGCAAGAAGCCCGGCGTCCACTACGCCGGCCTCTGGCTGAACGAGCAGGGTTTTGAACGGGCGCGGGCCACGGGTAACGTCGACCTGTCGGGCAAGATTTCGCTCTATGCCTCCGACGCCTTCGCCCAGCGCAACAATCGCTGCTCGGCAGCGGAGATGGCGGAGCGCCAGAAGGGCTGGCTCGACCTCTATGCGAGTGCCGGCGTGAAGCCCGAATACGCGATCATCATGGCCGCCTTCGGCTGCAATTATGAGGGCGATATTCCGCCGGAGCGCGTTGTCGCCCTGGCCCGCTACGCCCATGACATCTGCGCGGAACGTGGCGAGAAACTGCCGCAAATCTTCCTGGCGGACACCATGGGCTGGGGCAATCCAGACCAGACGCGACGCCTGATCGGCATGGTGCGGGACGCGCTGCCCGACACACGCATCGGCCTGCATCTCCACGACACGCGCGGTCTTGGCACCGCCAATGTCATGGCGGCGCTGGAGATGGGCGTGGACCTGTTCGACAGCAGCGTTGCCGGGCTCGGCGGCTGCCCCTTCGCGGCCCATGGCGATGCCGGTGCGGCGGGGAATGTGTGCACGGAAGACCTGGTCTTCCTCTGCCACGAACTCGGCATCGAGACCGGCATCGATCTGGAAGCCCTGGTGGAATGCGCCCGGATGGCGGAACGCCTGATCGGCCGCCGCCTGAACGGCCGTGTCATGCATGCGGGGTCGCTGGCCAAGTACCGGGGCAAGCGGGAACTGGCGGCGTGACGCCATTGGCGGGCGTGAAGGTCGTCGAGATCGGCCAGGTCTTCGCCGGCCCCTTCGCCGGCGCGATCCTGGCCGATCTCGGCGCCGATGTGATCAAGGTGGAAAAGCCCGAAGGCGGGGACGATGCCCGCCAGATGGGCCGCGCCTTCCGCCATGGCGACGCGCTGAACTTTCATGAATTCAACCGCGGCAAGCGCAGCGTGGCGCTGGACCTGAAATCGGCGGAGGGCGTGGCCGCGCTGCATGCCCTGCTCGAACAGGCCGATATCCTGATCCACAACATGCGCCCCGGCGTGCCGGAAGCACTCGGCCTGGGCGGCGCCGAGACCACGGCGCGCCATCCGCGCCTGATCTATTGCGAGATGGGCGCCTTCGGCCATCGCGGCCCCATGAAGGACCAGCCGGGCTATGAGCCGCTGTTGCAGGCCTTTGGCGGGCTGTCCTCCATCACCGGGGAGCCCGGCGGCAAGCCCGTGCGCATGGGCGCCAGCGTGGTCGACCAGGGCACCGGCATGTGGACGGTGATCGGCGCGCTCGCCGCCCTGCAGCAGCGTGCGCAAACGGGGCGCGGCTGCGTCATCAACACATCCCTGTTCGAAACCGCCTTCACCTGGGCCAACCAGAAGGTTTCCGCCTTTGTGAACCAGGGCGAGCAGCCGGTGCGCCATGCCAGCGGCCATCCCGGCTTCGTGCCCTATGAGGCCTTCGAGGCCAGCGACGCGCCCTTGCTGGTCTGCTGCGGCAATGACCGGCTCTTCGCCAAATTTTCCCGGATCCTCGGCCGCGCTGAGTGGATCACGGACGGGCGCTTTGTCACCAACCGCGACCGCCTGACGAACCAGCACGCGCTGCTGCCGATGATCCGCGAGATCATGCGCACGCGCCGCCGCGCCGAATGGCTCGGCCTGCTGGTGGAGGCCGGCGTGCCCTGCGCGCCCATCAACACCATCGAGGAGATGCTGGCCGAACCCCAGGCCCAGGCCATGGAGATGCTCGCGACCCCGCCCGGAGAGGATTTCGTGGTGGTCGCCGTGCCGATCAGCTTCGACGGCACCCGCCCCCTGCCCCGATCCGGCGCGCCCCGGCTGGACGCCGATCGCGGCGCCCGCTTCGAAAGGTAGCGCCGCGTCAGGGCAACGGCAGCAAGCGGCGCAGTTCCGCCAGCACCGCATCCATGTCGAGCGGCTTGGCGAACAGTGCGATCGGCCCCTCCCCCTGGCCGGCAAAGGCCGCTGCCCCACCGGCGGGCGCATAGCCGGTCATCACCACCACCGGCAGTTCCGGCATCTCCGCCCGCAACGCCCGGATCAGCCCGGCCCCGTCCAGGCGGGGCATGCGCAGGTCGGTCAGCAGCAGGTCTGGTCGGCGCGTCCGCGCCGCTTCCAGCGCCGCCTGTCCATCGGTGGCCAGCACCACCTCATAGCCCTCGCCCAACAATTCCTCCTCGATCGCCATGGCGGCAAGCGCTTCATCCTCCGCCAGCAGGATGCATCGGGCCATCATGAAAGCACCTCGACGGGGGTTTGAAGACTGGAGGTTGGCGCGAGCGCCAGGCGCAGGGTGAAGGCGGCACCGCCTTCGGGCAAGTTCCGGGCCTCGATGCGCCCGCCCATGCCGCGCGCGACCGCGGCCGCCAGGGGCAGGCCGAGCCCGCTGCCTCGGCCCGGATCGCGGGTGGTGAAGAAGGGATCAAAGATCAGGTCGCGCAGCGCCTCCGGCACGCCGGGGCCGGTATCCGCTACCTCCAGCACCGCCTCCCCGGCTTCCGCGCCCAGGGTCAGCGTGATGCGCGCGGGGGCGTCGGGGTCATGGGCACCGCGGTCCCGCACCGCGTCCCGCGCATTGATCAGCAATCGCAGCAAGGCCTGCGAAAGCCGCGCGGCGACGCCCAGCACCGGCAGGGTCGTGGCTGTCCCCTGCAAGGTCACCTCGATCCCCTCCGCCTCGCCTGCGAAGTCGCGCAGCGTGGCGGCGGCGGTCTCGGCGGCGTCGAAGACCTCGGCCGCCCCGGCTTCCTCGACCGGCAAGGCGCGGATCTGCGTCACCAGCTTCCCGGCCCGGCGAAGCTGGCTTTCGATGATGTCATGCGCCCGATGCAGCCGGGCGGCCGCTTCACCGCCCTCCAGCCCCGCCGCCGCGGCGCGCGCGTTGCGCAGCCAGAGCGTGGCGGTGTTCAGCGGCTGGCTGGTTTCATGCGCGAGCCCGGCGGACATGGTGCCGATCGTCGCCAGCCGGGCGCTTTGCAGCAGTTCCGCCTGCAGGCGGCGCATCCGGGTGATGTCCCGTGCCGAGCCGAGCAACCTCTCCACCTGGCCCTCCGCCCCCACCATTGGCACCAGCACGGTTTCCCAGACCCGCCACCCGGCGGGCGTCTCGGCCTCCACCACATAGTCCACCGGCTGCTTGATGCTGATCGCCCTTTGCCAATGCGGCAGCACCTGATCGAGCGCCGGTCGCGGTATCACCGCCGCCACCTCGCGCTGTTCGACGGCCGCCGCCGGAATGCCGAAGAGCTGTTCGAAGGCGGGGTTCACGGTCTCGACCGTCAGGCGGTCCGGTGCCTCCACCCGGATGACGAACAGCGCCTCCGCCAGATGGGTGATGAAGGCGGCGCTGCGGGCTTCGCTGGCCACGGCGCGGGCTTCCGCCGCCCTACGATCCGCCACTTCCCGCGCCAAGGCGGCTGGGCTGGGCAGGGCGAGCAGCCGCGGCAGCAGGGGCCAGAGCAGGATGGCGGTCGCCACCGAAATCGCGGCGGTGACCAGCTTGAGCAACCCCTCCGTCACCGGGGCCGGCCGGAACATGGTCCAGGCATGCATCAGATGGGTGGCGCCGCAGGCGATGATGAAGGCGGCGAAGAGGGGGAGGACCCAGGGAAAGGCCAGGTCCTTCCGGCGCCGCGCGAAAACCAGCAGCGCCGCCGGGATTGAGAAATAAGCGAGACCGATCGCGATATCCGAGATCAGATGCAGATATATGACATCTGGCTCAACGAGCGAGCAAAGGCCGGGCGAAGGGACCCACACCGTGGAGAGGTTCAATATGTCCAAGGCCATGCGTGTGGGCGCGATACTTTGACCGACGTTCGGGATAGGCTAGCAGCATAGAAGGGCGCTCGTGGCAGAAACCCCATGATCCCAGGCCCCCGATCACGCGGCCTTGAACACAATTATTGAGATTCGGCGTCACGTTGCAGCCGGCATGAGGCTCACATGGGCCGAAACCACCCGCCAGCCCTCCGGCAGGCGCACCCATGTCTGGCTTTGCCGCCCGACGCGACCGTTCCGGGCGAAGGTAGTGTTCGCGGTGGCGAAATCCCGCCCATGGGTGGTGATGACCGTCCGCAGCAGCTCCCGCTCCAGCCCGACGGAGGGGCGGGAGGCGCGGAATTCCATGATCTCGGCATAGCCGTGCAGGATTTCCGTGGCGCCGTAGCGGATGGTGCGGGGATCGTTCCAGAACAGCTCGTCCAGCACCGCCACGTCATTGGTGACCAGCGCCGTCTCGTAACGCTGGAAGGCGGCGGTGACCTCGGCGACGACCTCGGGGATGTCGATCTGCATCAGAAGGGGTCCTTGGGCGAAGGGCAGCCGGCGATGCCGGCGGTTTGCAGGGCGGCGGCGGCGCGGAACAGCAGATCCTCCCGCCAGGGCGGGGCGACCAGCTGCACCCCGAGAGGCAGGCCATCCGGACCGATCATCGGCACGGAGAGCGCGGGCAGGCCTATGGCCGAAATCGGCTGGGTGAACCAGCCGAGCTGTGGCCGGGCCGGCACCATCCGCCCCTCGATCTCGATCATCGCCGTGCCGATGGGCTGGGCGGCGAAGGGGGTGGTGGGCGTCAGCAGCAGGTCCCAATCCTGGAAGATGGCCAGGGCCGCGCGCTGCCAGGCCGCCCGCACCCGCTGCGCCTGGATCAGCCAGGCGGCGGGCAGCAGGGCACCGCCAAGGAAGCGGTCGCGGGTCAGCGGGTCATAATCCTCCGCGCGGCTGCGCAGATCGGGCAGGTGCAGGCTGCCGCCCTCCGCCAGGGTGATGAGCAGCGCCGCGGCGCGGCCTTCCGCTGCCAAGGGCAGGTCGATGCGGGCGCTGGCGCCGAGCGCCGCGGCCGCCCGGTCCAGCGCCGCGAAGCAGTCCGGCTGGCCGCCCTGGGCGAAATGGCCGCCGGCGATGGCGATGCGCAGGCCCTCCACGCCTGTGCCGAGAAGGCCGGAGACCGGCTCCGCCAGCCGGTCCTGCTGCACCGGATCCGCCGCATCCCGCCCCTGCATGACGTCATAGGCCAGGGCCAGGTCATCCAGGCTGCCGGCCAGCGGGCCGACATGGTCCAGCGAGGTGACAAAGGGAAAGGCGCCGCGCCGCGACAGCCGACCATAGGTCGGCTTCAGCCCCCAGATGCCGCAAAGCGCCGCCGGCACGCGGATCGAGCCATTGGTGTCCGTACCCAGCGCGATCGGCACCAGCCCCGCCGCCACCGCCGCCGCCGAGCCACCAGAGGACCCGCCGGCGACGCGGCTCAGGTCGTGCGGATTGTGGACGGCGCCGTCATGGCTGTTCTCGGTGGTGAAGCCGAAGGCGAATTCATCCATGTTGGTGGTGCCGACCAGCACCGCGCCCGCGGCGCGCAGCCGCGCCAGGGCGAAGGCGTCCGCGGCCGCGGGCGCGGCCTCGCGCCGGATGCGCGACCCGGCGAGGGTGGGCAGGCCCGTCACATCGAACAGGTTCTTCACCGCGATGGGCACGCCGGCGAGCGGCCCGGGGTCCTGGCCTGCCGCCAGGGCGGCATCCACTGCCGCGGCCTCCGCCCGTGCCCGCTCCGCGGTGATGGCGGTGAAGGCGTTCAGCCTAGGATTGGCGGCAGCGATGCGCGCCAGGGCGGCGTCCACTGCCTCCGCCGCGGGCAATTGCCGGGCGCGGATGGCGGCGGCGAGGGTTCGGGCGCTCATGGTGTCGCCCGGAACACAGGCGCCGGCTCATCCTCCGCCGTCAGCGGCACCTGGGCGATCTGCGCCGCGGCGGCGGCGGCGACCTGCCATGTGGCCACCATGCCCGGCAGATGCGTAGGCGCGATCGGCAGGTCCAGCAGGGCGGCGGCGGAGCGGATATGGGATTCAAGATCAGCAGGGGTCATGGGCCGATGTTGGCAAGCGGCGTGCCGCGGATATGACGAGGATCAAGGCGCCGCGCGCCCTCGTCGCCCAATCTGGCTCCGACGCCATCGGGCGAGGAGGATATCATGGCCTTGCAGGATCTTCTGGTGCATCTGGACGGCTCGCCCCGGGCGGCGGCGCGGCTGGACCACGCGGCGGCGCTGGCGGCGCGGCATGACGCACACCTCATCGGCCTCTACGCGGTCGAGACCGCCCTGCCCCTCGCCCTGACGGGCTACTACCCGGTGGCGGAGTTCGGCCAGTTGGTCGAGCGATTCCGGCAGGATGCAGCCGCCAGAGCCCTGGCGGCACGCGGCGCCTTCGAGGAAAAGCTGCGCCGGGATGGGCTGAATGGCGAATGGCGCGAGGTGGACCTCTTCCCCGCCGACCCGGTCGCGCTGCATGCCCGCTACGCCGACCTCACTGTGGTGGGCCAGCCGGAGCCGGGCAGCGCGGAGGAGGAGTCGGATATCGCCATCCTGGAAGCAGCGCTGTTCCAGTCCGGCCGCCCAATCCTGGTGGTGCCCTATGCCGGCAAGTTCCAAGTCACGCCGGAGCGGGTGCTGGTCGCCTGGAATGCGGGGCGGGAGGCGGCGCGGGCGGTGCATGACGCGCTGCCGCTTCTGCGGGCGGCGAGCCATGTCGACGTGGTGGCGGTGAATCCGCGCCAGGGCATCGGCGGCCATGGCGAGGTGCCCGGCGCCGATATCGCCCTGCACCTGGCCCGCCATGACGTGAAGGTCACCGCGCGGCAGATCCTGGCCGAGGATCTGCGGGAGGCTGATGTGCTGCTGAACGAGGTCGCGGATTCCGGTGCCGGCCTGGTGGTGATGGGCGCCTACGGCCATTCCCGCCTGCGCCAGTTCATCCTAGGCGGCGTCACCCGCGGTATCCTGTCGCGGATGACTGTGCCGGTGCTTCTGGCGCACTGACCGGTCTTCTCAGTCGATCCCGAACAGCGCCGCCGGATTGGTCGAGGTCATCCGGCGGAGTTCCGCATCCGAAAAACCCTCGCTCTGCACCAGCAGCAGAAACTCACGCAGGCATTCCACCGGCGGCGGCAACAGGTAGACGCCGCCATCGGAGGACAGGATGCAATTGTCGCCGGCGGCGCGGATGCGCGGCGTGTAGTCCTGCACGGTGCAGACGGAGGAGCTTTTGTGCTTCTCCTCATCCACATGCGTCAGCCCGACCTGGGTGGCGTGGGACAGGCTGAAGAAGGTCAACTCCACATAGCCGCCGAGCGCGACGATCGCCGCGATCTGGTCGGTGCTGTAGCGCGAGCCATGGGTGCGGATGCGCTTGACGCCACGACGCCCGCATTCCTCCGCCAGGATCACGGCCTCGTCCCCCGAGACATGGCCGCAATCGAACACGACATCCTTCTCGGCGCAGAGGTCCAGGATGGCGCGGACCACATCGGGCACCTGGCCGGAGGGAAGCTGGAAGGTGGTCTCCAGGAAGGCTGGGCTACGGCCCTCCTTCTCCGCGATGTAGCGGGTGTGGTGCGTGGGCAGGGAGACGAAGCGGGCGCCGGTGCCCGGGCCGTAGCCATAGCCGATCGCCGCCTTGGCCGCTTCCAGCGTCACGCCGCCCGCCCCGGGCTGCATGATGAGGCCGCCAAAGACCTTGCAGCCGAGATGGCCAAGTTCGTCATTCGCCAGGGCGGCGAAGCCGGAGGTGTTCTGGAAGTTGCACATGATGCCGATGGCTCGCATGCCCGCCGCGGCCGCCTGACGCACCGCCTCGAACACATTCACCGAACGGCCGTTCAGATGGGGCGCGCAATGCACATGCGGGTCGATGGCGCCCTGCAGCAGATGCGTGCCGGGCATGACGTAAGGCATGGGGAGGGTCCTCAGCGGGTGGCTCGGCGCATTTTGTCAGCACAAATGCATCGCGCCTAGCGACCCGGCCGGGTCAGCGTGCCAGCGACCGTCCGGCCAGCACCGCGAGCAGGCCGGCCAGCAGCAGTGGCAGGGCGGCGAGGGACCAGGATTGCGTGGCCAGGGCGCCGATCAGCGGCGGGGCCAGAAGCTGCGCCAGGTTGTTGCCCTGGATCACCAGCCCGACGGCCGGCGCCAGCAGCGCCGGGTTGGGCACGGCACGCGGCAGCAGGGCGAAGCAGGCCGCCGGCAGGACGCCGCCGATGGCGCAGGCCAGTACCGCGAGGCCCGTCACCGCGACCGGGTCCGGCACGAGGTAGACAGCGGCGGCGGTCACCGCCATGCCCAGCGCACCCACCACCACCAGCCGGTCCGCCGCCACGCCGCGCCCCATCAGCAGGCCGGAGACAAGGTTGCCGCCGGCATTGGCCAGCGCCGCCACCGCCGCCGCGGCGCCCGCCCCGCCGGTGCCGGCGCCGAGCGATTCCAGCCGGGCCGGCAGAAAGGCGGCGATGCCGAAATACATGACGTTATAGGTGGCGAAGGCCGCCGCGATGCGCAGCGGTGCCCGCGCCGCGACCAGGGCGCGGAGCTGTCCGAGGATCGGTGCGCGGGTGGGCGCCGTGGCGGCCTCCGCCTTCGGCACCAGCGCCCAGCAGGCCAGGGTGGCGGCGCCGAGCGCCAGGGCCAGCGCCATCCAGGCGAAGCGCCAGCCGGCCGCCTCCACCAGCGGGGCGCTCAGCAGGCCCAGCGCGATGCCGGCCGGCATGTAGGTGCCCCAGAGACCCATGGCGAGGCCGCGATCCCTTGCCGCGACGCTGGCCGTGATCAGTCCCGGCGCCGCGACGGCCAGCAGCAGGAAGCCCGCCCCTTCCACCACGCGGGCCAGCAGCAGCAAGCCGGTGCTGGGCGCCAGCGCCGCGCCGATGGCCGCCAGCGCGCCCAGCCCCAGCCCGGCCAGCAGCGCCCGCCTTGGCCCGATGCGCGCGGCGGCCAGCCCGATGGCCAGCCCACCCAGCGCCGCCATCAAGGCAAATAACGAGACGAGCAGCGCCGCCCCGGCCAGGCCCAGGCCGAATTCGGCGCCGATGGTGGTCATCGCCGCCGGCACCTTGCCGATCTGCGCCGCCCCCAGGATGCCAGCCGCCAGGATGGCGGCGACGGGGGCCCAGCGGGTTGCGGCCGGCTGGATCAGCCGCGGCGCTCGATCAATTCCACGCGGACGCCATCCGGCGCCTGGAGGAAGGCGATGCGCACGCCGGGCCGGGCCTCGGTGGGGCCGGAGATCAGCGGCACGCCCTTGGCCTTCAGATCGGCCAGGGCCGCGTCCAGGTCATCGACGCCGAGGCCGATATGCTCGATGCCGAGGAAGGGCGGCGCCGGCGGCGCGGCGGTGTCGGCCGGCACCTCCTCGACGAACAGCGGCACGCCGGCCAGGTCCAGGATGATCCGCAAACGGCCGCCGGGGGTCACGCGTTGCTTGATCTCGGCGCCGAAGGCCGAAACATAGACAGCAACGGCGGCCTCGGGGTCGGGGCTGCGGAGATGGATGTGGTCGAATCGATAAGGGCTCATACCTTCTTTTCGCCGATTCCGGGGCGGAACTCCAAGAGGCTGCGCGGGGGGTATAGAAACATGATGACTGATGGATTAGAATATTCGTCATGACCACAGCCATCAAAGACCCGCCGGCCCGCCGCGGCGCGACGGCGGAAGAGACGAAGCAGCGGATCGAGGACATGGCGGAGACGCTGTTCCGGTCGATCGGCTACCAGAAGACCACGGTGGCCGACATTGCCCGCGAGCTTGGCATGTCGCCGGCCAATATCTATCGCTTCTACCCTTCCAAATCCGCGATCAATGAGGCGATCGCCGCGCGGATGCTGAATGGGGTGGAGGCGGAGCTCTGGGCCATCGCCCGCAGCCAGGCGCCGGCGCCGGAGCGGCTGCGTACCCTGCTGAACACGCTGCACAACCGACATATGTCCTTGTTTTTCAAGGAGAGGCGGCTGCATGACATGGTCACCGCGGCCATGGCGGAGCATTGGGGCGTGGTCGAGCGCTTCATCGAAGGCATCCGCACCGCCATCCGCCATGTGCTGCTGGACGGCATGGCCAGCGGTGCCTTCGGCCGGCTGGATCCGGAGGCGACCGCGGGTTCAGTGAAGATGGCGGTGATCGGCTTCATGCATCCGGTGCTGATCGCGGAATGCGGCCTTCGGCAGGTGTCGGAGGAGCAGATGGCGCGGGACCTGGCCGCGATGATCGACCTGTTGCTGCGGGGCCTGCGCCCTGACTGATGTTGACTGACGATTATTGACTTTCATCATTTAGCCGCCATACTCGCTGGCAGACAGCCCGCGAGACCCCCATGCCGCTCCCCCGCGCGACCACCCTCCTGCTCGGCCTGCCCCTGCTGACGGCGGTGAGCATGGCGACGCTGACGGCCTGCGATGGCGAGGCCTCGGCCCCGCCGCCCGCCGCCGAGGCCATGCCGCCCCGGCCGGTCCAGGTGGCGGAGGTGCGGCTTTCCTCCGGCGAGGCCGCCTCCGCCCATACCGGTGTGGTCCGCGCGAGGCGGGAGGTGGAGCTGGGCTTCCGGACCGGCGGGCGGATTGTCAGCCGGTCGGTGGAGGTGGGTCAGGCGGTGGCGGCCGGCCAGGTCCTGGCGCTGCTCGACCCCGCCGACCTCGCCTTGTCGCTGCGTGCGGCGGAGGCCGACCTGGCCTCGGCCGAGGCGCAGGCACGGCAGGCGCGCAATGACGCGACGCGGTCGCGGTCGCTTCTCGCCGCCGGCCATGTCGCCGCCGCCTATGACGACCAGCGCGTCGCCGCCGATCGCGCGGCGGCGGAGCGGGTCGCCTCGGCCCAGGCAGCGCTGCAACTGGCGCGCAACCGCCTGTCCTACGCCACGCTGCGCGCCGCCGGGCCGGGCGTGGTGACCGCCCTGCTGGCAGAGGCCGGGCAGGTGGTGACGGAGGGCCAGGCGGTGCTGCGCCTGGCCGATCCGGCGGAGCGCGAATTGCAGGTGGCTGTGCCGGAATCGGCCTTGCCCGACCTCGCCCGGTCCCATGCCGAGGTGCGCTTCTGGGCGCGGCCCGATGTCACGCTGCCGGCCACCTTGCGGGAGGTGGCGCCCCAGGCCGATGCCACGCTGCGCACCTATGCCGTGCGCTTCGCCCTGGCAGAGGCGCCAGACTGGGTGGCGCTGGGCATGACCGGCACGGTGCGGCTGACGCGCCCCGGCGTGGCCTCCGCCAGCCTGCCGCTTTCCGCCCTGCATGACCGCGGCCAGGGGCCGATGGTCTGGCGCGTGCTGCCGCAGGGGCTGATCGAGGCGGTGCCCGTCACCGTGCGTGCTCTGGCCGCGCTGACCGCGGAGGTGGAGGGCGGCTTGTCGCCCGGCGATCAGGTGGTGGCGATGGGACCGCAACTGCTCGACCCAGGCCAGCGCGTGCGGGTGGTCCAGAACCGCCTCGCCGCGACGCTGCGCTGAGGGGCGCGCCACCATGGACCGCTTCAACCTCTCCGCCTGGGGCGTGCGCAATGGCGCGCTGACCCTGTTCGCCATGCTGATGCTGGCCGTTCTCGGCACCGGCGCCTATCTGCGGCTGGGCCGGGCGGAGGACCCCTCCTTCACCCTGAAGGTCATGGTGGTCTCCGCCGCCTGGCCGGGCGCCACGGCGGCGGAGATGCAGGCCCAGGTCGCTGACCGCATCGAAAGCCGGCTTCAGGACCTGGCCTATCTCGATACGCTGCAAACCTATGTCCGCCCCGGCAATGCCGTCATCACCATCACGCTGCGCGACACCACGCCGCCGCGGGAAGTGGCGGGGCTCTGGTACCAGGTGCGCAAGAAGGTCGGCGACATCACGCAGAACCTGCCCGAGGGCGTACGCGGGCCGTTCTTCAATGACGAGTATTCGGACGTCTATTCCGCCGTCCTCGCTTTGACGGGCGCGGAGAACCCCGAGCTGGTGCGCCAGGCGGAGCAGATTCGCCTGCGCCTGCTGCGCGTGCCGGGGGTGGAGAAGGTCGCGATCCAGGGCGAGATCGAGCAGCGCATCCATGTCGAGGTCAGCCATGCCCGCCTCGCCACGCTGGGCATCACGCCCAGCGTGATCCTGGACGCGCTGGCCCAGCAGAATCCGGTGGTGCCGGCGGGCGTGGTGGAAACCGGCCCGCTGCGCGTGCATCTGCGCGTCGGCGGCGGGCTGGACGGTTTGGCGGCGATCCGCAACGTGCCGGTCAGCGCCGGCGCCGGCCGCACCGTGCGGCTGGGCGACATCGCCGAGATCTCCCGCGGCCTGGCCGATCCGCCAAGTTCGGCCGTGTATCATGATGGCGCCGAAGCGGTGATGATTTCCGTCGTCAAGCAGCGCGGCTTCAATGTGCTGGCGCTGGGCGAGAGCCTGCGCCTGGCGCTGGCGGAGGTGCGGCGCGACCTGCCGCTCGGCCTGGAATTGCAGATGGTCTCCGACCAGCCGCATATCGTGGCGGAGAGCGTGGCGGAGTTCCTGCAGAAATTCGTCGCGGCGCTGACCGTGGTGCTGGTGATCTCCTTCCTCTCGCTCGGCCTGCGTGCCGGCATCATCGTGGCCCTGTCAGTGCCTCTGACCCTGGCCGCGGTGTTTCTGATGATGCTCTACTGGGGCACGGAGCTGGAGCGGATTTCGCTCGGCGCGCTGATCCTCGCTTTGGGCCTGCTGGTGGATGACGCGATCATCGCCATCGAGGCGATGGTGGTGAAGCTGGAGGAAGGCTGGGACCGCAGCCGCGCCGCCGCCTTCGCCTGGGGCAGCACGGCGGGGCCGATGCTGTCGGGCACGCTGGTAACCATGGCGGGCTTCATCCCGGTGGGTTTCGCGGCCTCCACCTCCGGCGAATATGCGGGCGGCATTTTCTGGGTGGTGGGCGGCGCGCTGCTGGCCTCCTGGCTCGTCGCCGTCTGGTTCACGCCCTGGCTCGGCGTGAAGCTGCTGCCGACACCGAAGCATGTGGTGCATCACGACACGCTCTATGATGGCCGCTTTTACCGGACACTGCGGCGGCTGGTGGCCTGGTGCGTGGATTTCCGCTGGGTCGTACTGGCCGCGACGCTGGCCGTGCTGGTGGCGGGCTTCGCCGGCATGGGGATGACCAAGAAGCAGTTCTTCCCCACCTCCGCCCGGCTGGAATTGCTGGTGGACGTCAATCTGCGCCAGGGCGCCAGCTTCGACGCGACCCGGCAGGCGGTGGAACGCGTGGCGGCGGAGCTGGACGGCGACACCGACGCGATGATGTCCACGGCCTATCTCGGCGCTGGCGCGCCCCGTTTCTTCCTGGCGCTGAATCCCGACCTGCCCAATGAGGCCTTCGGCAAGCTGGTGATCCAGGCACGTGACGTGCCGGCCCGCGAAAGACTGCGGGAGAAGCTGATCGCCTTCGCCGAATCCGGCGCGGTGCCGGAGGCGCGCATCCGCGTCTCCCGCCTCGATTTCGGGCCGCCCGTCGGCTTCCCCGTGCAGTTCCGCGTCGTCGGCGGCCAGCCCGATGCGCTGCGCCAGGCGGCGGAGGAGGTGATGGCGGCGCTGCGCGCCATGCCGGGCACGCGCGACGTGCAGCTTGCCTGGGGCGAGCGCGCGCCGTCCCTTCGGCTGGTGCTGGATGAGGACCGTGTGGCGCAGCTCGGCCTCAGCCCTAGGGCCGTGGCGCAGTCGATGCAGGCGCTGGTCTCCGGTGTCACCGCCACGCAGCTGCGGGAGGGTTCGCGGCTGGTCGATGTGGTGCTGCGCGCCCCTGCGGTGGAGCGGCTCGGCCTCGCCGACCTGCGGGACCTGACCCTGGTGACCAGCGCCGGCCCGGTGCCGCTCGGCCAGGTGGCGCGGCTGGAGCCGGTGATGGAGGAGCCGATCCTGTGGCGCCGCAACCGGGAGGC
The DNA here is from genome assembly GCF_053891155.1 of Roseomonas sp. F4. Taxonomy (NCBI): domain Bacteria; kingdom Pseudomonadati; phylum Pseudomonadota; class Alphaproteobacteria; order Acetobacterales; family Roseomonadaceae; genus Roseomonas; species Roseomonas sp. F4. Next base: position 955,650 of record NZ_JBSSHK010000002.1, on the reverse strand, counting down.
CTTCCTGACCGTGCGCGCCGATGTGGCACCCGGCCTGCAACCGCCCGATGTGACGGCCGCCGCCCTGCCGCGGATCAACGAAATCGCGGCGCGGCTGCCGGTGGGCATGCGCATCGAGACGGGCGGCGCGGCGGAGGAATCCGGCAAGGCCAATGCCAGCCTCTTCGCCCTGTTCCCGGCGATGGTCGCGGTGATGCTGCTGATCCTGATGATCCAGCTGCGGCACTTCGGGCAGGTGGCGCTGGTGGTGGCGACGGCGCCGCTGGGCATTCCCGGCGCGGCAGCGGCGCTGCTGTTGATGGACATGCCCTTCGGCTTCGTCGCACTGCTTGGCGTGATCGCGCTGGCCGGGATGGTGATGCGCAACACGCTGATCCTCGTGGATCAGGTGCGCCAGGATGTGGAGGCGGGAATGCCGCTGCGCCAGGCGATCATCGAAAGCAGCGTGCGCCGCGCGCGGCCGGTGGTGCTGACGGCACTGGCGGCGGTGCTGGCCTTCGTGCCGCTGACGCTCTCCGTCTTCTGGGGGCCGATGGCGGTGGCGATGATCGGCGGGCTGCTGCTGGGCACGGTGGCGACGCTGCTGGTGGTGCCGGCGCTGAACGGCCTGGCGCTCGGGCGTGGGACGCGGAAGACGAAGGTTCCGGCGGGCGCCTTCGCGCCCGCCGAATAGAGCTACGCCACCCGTTGCAGCAGGCGCCCGGCGGGCGTCTCGCTGGCGCCGGCAGCGTGGGTATAGACGGACTGGCCGTTCACCCAGGTTTCCACAATGCCATCGGCCACCTGGCGCGGCTCGGTGAAGGTGGCGCGGTCGCGCACCGTGGCGGCGTCGAACAGCACGAGGTCGGCGAAGGCGCCTTCGCGCAGCACGCCGCGGTCGGGGATGCCGAAGATGGCGGCGGTGCGGCCCGTCATCTTGTGGACGGCGGTCTCCAGGTCGAAGAGTCCAAGCTCCCGGCAATACTGCCCCAGCACCCGCGGAAAGGTGCCCCAGAGGCGCGGATGTGGATGCTTGGCCAGTGGCCCGCCATCGCTGCCGACCATCGACAGGCGATGCGCCAGGATGCGGCGCACATCCTCCTCCGCCATGTTGTGGAAGACACCGCCGCCGGGCGTCAGGCGCTGCGCCGCCTCCTCCAGCGTCACGCCCCATTCCTGCGCGATGTCGGACAATGCGCGGCCCGCCATTTCGGGATGCGGGACGGAGGTCGTCACTGTCACCGGGACATCCGGCCGCGGCTTGCGCGCGGCGAGCGAGGTGGAGGAGGCGGTGTAGGGATAGACGTCGAAGGCGACCTGATACTCCGCCGCATGCTTCTCGATCAGCGGCAGCGTCTCCACCGACCGGCCGTGGTTTTCCGGCTGGGCGCATTTGTGATGGCTGATGATGACCGGTGCGCCGACCGATTTGCCGATGCGCAGCGTCTCCTCGATGCTGTCAAGCACATGATCGGCCTCGTCACGCATATGCGTGACATACAGGCCCTTGTGCTCGCGCAGCGCCTCCGCCACCGCGATCACCTCCTCGGTCGGGGCAGCCTTGCTGGGCGGGTAGAACAGGCCGGTGGAGAAGCCGGCGGCGCCTTCCGAAAGGGCCTGGGCGAGTTGCTTGCGCATCCGCTCCGCCTCCTTGTCCGTCGCCGGGCGGCCGGTGTCGCGGCCCATGGCACCGACGCGCAGCGACATATGGCCGATCAGCGCCAGCGTATTGACCGAAGACGGCGTGGTGCGCAGGCGCTCCGCATAGGCGCCAAAGCTGTCAAAGATCCACCATTCGGGGGCGCAGACGCCGTCCAGCGGGGCGGGCGGGCGTTCGCTCATCGTCACGGGCGACAGGCTGATGCCGCAATTACCGACCACCACCGTGGTGACGCCTTGGCTGGTCTTGCACAGCATGCAGGCCGGGCCGCAGAGCACCGCCTGGTCGTCATGCGTATGCGCATCGATGAAGCCGGGGGCCACCACGCGGCCTTCCGCCATCACCTCGCGGTCTGCGGACATGCCGGACAGGTCGCCGATGCCGGCGATGCGGTCGCCCTTCACTGCGACATCGCCGCGTCGGCGCGGGCCGCCCGTGCCGTCGATGATGGTGGCGTCACGAAGGATCAGATCGCAGCGGAGGGTCATGAGCACAGCTTCCTTGGCCGTTCACGCAGCATGGCGCCGCTTTGCGGATGACGAAACCCCCTTCCCCACCCACAAACTCCTCCGGCATGCTGCGCCGCGTCGCCGCCAGGAGAGTCCAGCCCATGCCCAGCCGCCGTCAATTCCTCGGCACCGCCGGGGCGATCCTGGCCGCCCCGCGCCTGGTCAGCGCGCAGGGTGCCGCCAGCCGCACGCTGCGCTTCGTGCCGCAGGCGGATCTGACGGTGCTGGACCCGATCTACAACACCGCGACGGTGACACTGACGCATGGCGCCATGGTGTTCGACACGCTCTATGCGTTGGATGCCGCATTCAATGTGCAGCCGCAGATGGTCGAGGGCCACATCATCGAGAATGACGGCCTGCAATGGACCCTGACCCTGCGCGAGGGCCTGCGCTTCCATGATGGGGAGCCGGTGCGCGGCCGCGATTGCGTCGCCAGCATCCGCCGCTGGGGCGCGCGGGACATGTTCGGGCAGGAGCTGCTGGCCGCGATCGACGAGCTGACGGCACCCGATGATCGTACCATCCGCTTCCGCCTGAAACGCCCCTTCCCGCTGCTGCCGCAGGCGTTGGGCAAGGTGACGGCGCCACTGCCGGCGATGATGCCCGAACGCCTGGCGCTGACCGATCCCTCCCGCGCCGTGACCGAGATGATCGGCAGCGGGCCCTTCCGCTTCAATGCGGCGGAGCGGGTTTCCGGCGTGCGCGTGGTCTATGACAAGTTCGACGGCTATGTGCCGCGCCAGGGCGCGCCGAGCCGCGCCGCCGGCGCGAAGATCGCGCATATGGACCGCATCGAGTGGCACATCCTGCCCGACCCGGCGACGGCCGCCGCCGCCTTGCAGCAGAATGAGGTGGATTGGCTGGAATATGCGCCGAACGACCTGCTGCCGATCCTGCGCCGCGCCCGCAACGTGCAGGTGAAGGTGACGGAGGACAGCAGCATCAGCATCCTGCGCTTCAACCACCTGCATCCGCCCTTCGACAATCCCGCCATCCGCCGCGCCCTGATCGGCGCGCTGGACCAGTCCGCCTATATGACCGCCGCCTTCAGCGAGGACCGCAACCTGTGGCGCACCGGCGTCGGCGTGTTCCTGCCGAACACGCCAATGGCGAACGATGCCGGCATCGCCGCGCTGGAAGGCCCGCGGGATTATGAGCGGGTGAAGCAGGACCTGATCGCCGCCGGCTACAAGGGCGAGAAGGTGGTGGTGCTGCAGCCGATGGACCTCGCCTTCCTGAAGGTCATGGCGGATGTGGCGGTCGATATGTTCCGCCGCGTCGGCGTGAATGCGGAGGCCTTCTCCGCCGACTGGGGCACCATCGTGCAGCGGCGTGGGTCGCGGGAGCCATCCGATCGCGGCGGCTGGAACGTCTTCATCTCCGGCTTCAGCGCGGCGGGGCTGCTCGACCCCGTGGCCAATCTCGGCCTGCGCGCCAATGGGCCGCGCGCCTGGTTCGGCTGGCCCAGCAGCCCCGATCTGGAACGGCTGCGGCAGGAATGGATGGCCGCGCCCGACGTGCCTGCGCAGCAAGCCAAGGCGCGGGAGCTTCAGACGCAGTTCTGGCAGGACGTGCCCTATCTGCCGCTGGGCGAATATTTCCGGATCATCGCGCATCAACGCAACCTGGCGGACATTCCCGTTGGCATGTCGAACTTCACCGGGGTGCGGCGAATCTGACGTGCCGCATCTGCTGCTGGTCGGCGGCGGCCATGCGCATGTGGAGGTGCTGCGGCAATGGGCCGAGCGCCCCCTGCCCGGCTGGCGCGTGACCCTGCTGACGCGGGAATGGATGTCACCCTATTCGGGCATGCTGCCCGGGGTCATCGCCGGGCTTTATGCGCCGCAGGAGGCGCTGATCGACATCACCGCGCTGGCGGCGCGCTGCGATGCGGCGCTGATCCTGGACCGGGCCACCGGCATCGACCCGGCGCGGCAGTGCCTGCGGCGCGCCCAGGGGGCGGATGTGGCCTGGGACCTGCTGTCGATCGACACCGGCGCGACGCCGGATACCGCCCGCACACCGGGGGCGGCGGAGCATGCGCTGCCGCTGAAGCCGATCGACGCCCTGCTGCCGCGGCTGCGCGGCATCTTTCACGAGGCGCGGCCCGGACAGCGCATCGCCGTGGTCGGCGCCGGAGCGGCGGGGGTGGAGGTGGCCTTGGCGCTGGCGGTGCGGCTGGAGGCGGAGATCACGCTGGTGGCCGGCGCTTCCGGCCTGCTGCCCGGCTTTCCGGATCGGCTGCGACGCCGGGTGACGAAAGCCCTGGCGGCCCGGAAGGTGATGCTACGCGCGGCGGCGGATGTCGCCTCCGTTGAGGCCGGGGAACTGCACTTCGCGGACGCGCCCCCGCTGACGGCGGATGCGATCATCTGGGCCACCGGCGCCGCCGCGGCGCCCTGGCTGGCGGATACCGGGCTGGCACGGGATACGCGCGGCTTCCTGCGCGTCGATGCCTGCCTGCGGGCGGAGGGGCACAGCCATATCTTCGCGGCCGGGGACGTGGCGAGCTTTGGCGCGGGGCTGCCCAAGGCGGGGGTATTCGCCGTGCGCCAAGGGCCGGTGCTGGCGGCCAATCTGCGGGCCGTGGCCCGGGGCCGCCCCCCCCGCCCCTATCGCCCGCAGCGCGACTATCTGCGGCTGCTGTCGCTGGCCGATGGCACCGCGCTGGGCACCCGCAACGGGCTGGTCTTCGGCGGGCGGTGGGTCTGGTGGCTGAAGGACCGGCTGGATCGCGGCTTCATGGCCCGCTACCAGGGCTGAGAATCGCCGCCAGGGCCGGGGAAAGGCCGATGGTCTCCACCGGACCATGCGGGATCAGCCCGGCGCCGCCCTGGCCGAGCGCCGCAACGGCCGCGCGCACGCCTTCCTCCACCGAGCACAGCACAGGCACCGGCATCATGGGTGCCAGCCGGGAGGCCAGACCGGCGAGGCCGGCGCCGCCCAGGATCACCACCTCCGCTCTATCCTGCGCCACACAGGCGCGGCAGGTCTCGGCCAGCAGGGCCAGGGCGCCTTCCGGGTCGCGGGCGATCTCACCGCCGGTCGGCGCCACGGTCCGCACGCCAGTGAGCTGTCCGCCATAGCCGCGCGCGGCAAAAAACTCCTCCAGCATCGGCTTCCAGGCCGCGCCGCCAGTGACCACGCCGAAGCGGCGACCCTGGGCGGCGGCGGCGCTGGCATCGGCCAGGCCGAGCACCGGCACGGGCGCCAATTCGCGCAGTGCGTCGAGGCCCGGATCGCCGAAGCAGCCGATCAGCACGCCATCCGCCCCTGCACCGTGCTCAGCATAGGCGTCGATCGCCGCATGGGCGGCGATGGCGGAGCTGGCGCGGCTGGCGATGTAGCGGGCGCCGAAACGGCCGGTGGCGCCCTGGATCGTCACGCCGGGCGGGGCCAGGTCGCGGGCGATGGCGACCAGCCGGTCGGTGATGGATTCGGTGGTATTGGCGTTGATGAGCAGCAGTTTCATGGGTCGATGCTTCGCGCGGATCACGCGGGATGGCCAGGGGGTGTCAGGCGCCGATCTCATCCAGCAGCGCGTTCAGCCGACCGCTGCGCCGAATGGCGCGGGCGGTATTGTGGTCGTGTGATTCCACCTGCTCCACCAGGACGCCCGGCAGATCCTCGACATGGCGCGCATGCAGGCTATCCAGCGCCTCGCCGGCCGAGACGAAGAGCTGATGGCGGGAGCGCCCGCCGGCCAGCGTCTGCCGCAGGTCCAGATAGCCGGGGGTGGTGGTGCTGGCATGCGTCTCCCGCACTTTTGCCAGCCAGCGAAAATCCTTCCAGGCGCGGCGATGCGCGGTGGTGATGGTGGTCTGCGGTGCGGTGGCGATGGAGCCGGTCAGGCCACAAAGTTCAGCGAACAGCATGGCGGCGTAGCCCCCCATGCTGTGGCCCATGGTGTAGCTGCGGCTGTGGCGGGCCGTATAATCCGCCAGGCGCGCGGCCGTCTCGGGAATATCACCCGCCAGCCCATGCACGCCGGAATGGTACCAGTGCTGCAACCGATCCCGCAGGAAGAGGCAGGCGATGCGGCGGTCCCGCAGCGTGCGGACGAATTCGAACCGCGGCTGTGCGAGCGCGGTGCTGCCGGCGGCACCGGGGATGCCGAAGCTGGAGAAGACGATGACCAGCGCCTCCCCTTCCGGAGCGTATTCGAAATCCGTCTCCTCCATGCCGCGTCAGTGATGCCGGCGGCGGCCTGCTGTCAAGGTGGAACGTTTCAGGTCAGATCGCCGCAGCCCGCATACCAGTCCAGGATCTCACGCGCCTGAAGAAAGGCGATGCCCGGCATGGCGGCGAGGTCGTCCAGCATCGCCTCCAGTGCCGCGATGCGGTGCGGCACGCCGGTGATATAGGGGTGGATGGCGATGCACATCACGCGCGGCGTGGTGGTGGCTTCCGCCAGCAGCCGCGCGGCGTGCAGCCGGGCACGGCGGGGCAGTTCCTGCTCGTCATGGTGCTGGATCATCACCACGGGAATGTCGTTCAGCTCGACGCTGTAGGGCATGGTGAAGATCGGGCCGTGCGCCGTCTCCAGCCGACAGGGCAGGTCGTCCACCACCCAATCGGCGCAATAGCGCAGCCCGGCCTCGGCCAGCAGATCGGCGGTTTCCAACGTCTCGGTCAGCCCCGGGCCAAGCCAGCCGAGCGGCGGCGCGCCGGTGCAGTCCTGGATCGCCTGGATGGTCTGGCGGATCATCGCCCGCTGGTCCGGCACCTTATGGGTCGGCACCTGCACATGGCCGTGCCCCATGAAGTCCCACCCGGCCTCATGCGCCGCCTGGGCCACGCGCGGATAGGCGGTGCAGACGGAGCCGTTGACGGAGAGCGTCGGCCGGATGCCCCGATTCTGGAAAGCTTCGAGAAAACGCCAGAAGCCGACACGCATGCCGTATTCGTGCCAGCCCCAATTGGCGATATCCGGCAGCAAAGCGGCGCCAGTCGGGGCCACGAGAACCTGGCGCGGCATCGGGTTGTCGATCAGCCAGTTCTCGACATTCACCACCGGCCAGACGGCGACCTTGGCGCCATTGGGCAAGGCGGAAGGCGGGCGATCCGAAGGGGTCGCGTAGCGCAGGCGTTGTTCGGGCCGCATCAGGCCGCCTTCTTCGCATGGTGGGAATGCAGCCGCGCACCCAGTTCGCGTCGCACCTCGTTGAATTCCGGGGAGGCGACATCGCGCGGGCGCGACAATTCCACCTGATGCGCGCTGGCGATGCGGCCGGGGCCCGGCTCCATCACCACCACGCGGTCAGACAGGAAGATCGCTTCCTCGATGGAATGCGTGACGAACAGCACGGTCAGGCCCGTACGCTGCCATAGCTCCAGCAATTCGTCCTGGAGCCGCTCGCGCGTCATCGCATCCAGCGCGCCGAAGGGCTCATCCATCAGCACCACCTCGGCGTCATTGGCCAGCACGCGCGCGATGGCGACGCGCTGCTTCATGCCGCCGGAGAGCTGGTGCGGATAGGCATCGGCGAAGCGGCTGAGGCCGATCAGGGAGATGAAGCGCTCGACGGTATCGCGCACTTCCGCCTTGGGGCGGCCACGGCTGGCCGGGCCGAAGCCGATGTTTTCGCGGACGCTGAGCCAGGGGAACAACCCGTAATCCTGGAAGACCATGCCCCGATCCGGCGCAGGCCCCGTGATCGGCTTGCCCCACATCAGGGCCTGGCCCGCAGTCGGGGCTTCAAAGCCCGCGACAATTCGTAAAAGTGTGGATTTGCCGCAGCCGGAGGCGCCGATCAGGCAGACGAATTCGCCCTTCTTCACGGTGAGGTTCGCATCGCGCAGCGCCTCGATGCGGCTGTCGTTCAGGATGTAGGTCTTGCCCACGCCCTGGATGTCGAGGATCGGGATCTCAGCCATGGTGGGAGGGGCTCCAGCGCAGCAGCCGGTTCATCAGCATCACGACCACGCGGTCCGAGATGAAGCCGGCGATGCCGATGACGATCATGCCGCAGATGACGAGCTCGGTCCGCGACAGCGTGCGGCCATCCATGATGACGGCGCCAAGGCCCTGGGGTACGCCCGTCATCTCGCCAACCACGATGACGAACCAGGCAAGGCCGAGGCCGAGGCGCAGGCCGGTGAAGATGGAGGGCAGCGCCGCCGGCAGCACAACGCGAAAGAACTGCGCATTGCCGCGGCAGCCGAGCATCGAGGCTGCCTCGAACAGACGGGGCTCGACATTCTTCACGCCGAAGATGGTGTTCAGCAGGATCGGGTAGAAGGCGCCCAGGAACACCAGGAAGAAGGCGGATCGCGCGCCCAGGCCGAAGAGGATCATGGACAGCGGCAGCCAGGCGGTGACCGGGATCGGCCGCATCAGCTGCAGAAACGGATCCAGCAGCTGCCGCACGAAGGCGTTGCGGCCGATCAGCAGACCGAGCGGAATGGCGACCAGCGCCGCCAGCACGAAGCCGCCATAGACCCGGCTGGCGGAGGCCAGAAGGTGGATGTGCAGCGTGGCGGAAAAGGCATCATCCCAGATGCCCCCCACCGCGAAATCCACCATATATTCGGCGACTTCGGCCGGGGACGGGATCAGCCGCGTCATTCCTGCCGCCACCGCCCAATGCCAGCCGAGCAGCAGCAGCAGCGGCACGATCAGGGAGAGCAGCACCGGCCGGACGCGTCGCCACAGCCGCAGCGCCGGCAGGGGCCGCGCCGCGGGCGCCTGTGCAAGGGTCACGTCCGACATGATGCTGCCCTTCCAGGTCAGGCGGTGGCGATGGCGTTGGAGAAGGAGGGATTGAGGAAGGTGTCGAAGTTCGGCAGGCGGCGGATCTGCCGCAGTTCCAGCATTTGCTGGGCATAGGTGCGGGACTGGCGCAGCACCGTGTCGTCCAGCTTCCAGATGTATTCGACATTGCCGGCACCCAGCGCCTGTTCCACGGCTGCGCGCGGGGCACCCAGGACGCGCACGGTGGCCTCCGCCACCTCGGCCGGATTGGCCTTCATGTAGTCGCTGGCCTGGCGGTGGATGTTCAGCATGGTGCGAACCAGCGCCGGGTCGGATTTGATGAGATCCTCGCTGGTGCCGAAGATCATGTTCAGCCCGCCCATGGCGGTGCCGTAGGGGTATTCCACCAGCTGCCCGACGCCGGAGGAGATGGACAGGCCTGGCCCGGGCTCGGCGCCGACATAGGCGTCGATATCGCCGCGCGACAGCATGGCGTGCATCTCGCCGAAGGGCACGCGGACGGGGGTGATGTCGCGGACCGACATGCCGGATTCACGCAGGCGTTCCAGGATGAAGACCTCCTGCGTCGAGCCGGGCCAGATGCCGATGCGCTTGCCGCGCAGATCGGCCAGGGCGCGCAGATCACTGCCCGCCTTGCTGACCACGCCCATGCCCTTGTTGCAGAAGGCGCCGACGACGACGACAGGTTCACCCGCCGCGGCACCCAGCGTGGCGGCGGCGATGCCGAAGCCGCCGCAGGCGACGGAGCCGGTGACAACGGCGTTCTTGCCATCGGTCGGGCTGTCGAAGGTTATGATCTCGATGGTCAGGCCGGCGGGGGCGAAGCGCTGGTAGAAATGCGGCGTCATCGAATGGATCAGGCGCAGCGAGCCCATCTTCACCGTGCGCGCGGCCTGCGCGTTGGCGATATGGGGCGTAGCCAAGGCGGCGGCGGAGGCGGCGAGCAGGTGGCGACGACGGATCATGATGAGCTCTCCCTGTTTCATGCGGCGTTGGGTCAAGCGGGGGCGAGGCTGGCGATGAAGGCGCGCCAGCCCCCGAAGCGGGTGATGTCCTCAGCCCCGTGCAGCCCCTCGGGCTCCACGAGAAAGCCCTTGGGCGTGGTGCCATCGGCCAGGCGCAGCGTGCCGATGCAGAGCGGCGCGGGAATGCCGGCGACGAAGCGGCCAAAGCCGTCCTCGGTCAGTGCCCAGACCTCCGTGGCAATGGCGGCGCCACTATCCGCGGCGACACGGAGAAGGCCGGGGCGGCGCGGAGGGCCGCCGGCGAGCGCGAAAAGGCGATAGCAGGGCTGGGTGGCGACCACGCGCAGCATGCGGCCGCCCTGCCCCATCAGCTCCGCGTTCAGCGCCATGCCGGAGAGATGCGCGCCGACGACGCAGATCTCGATCATTTCGAAAAACTCCGCATCAGGGCGGCGCCGGTGGCGGCGAGCGCCGCGTCGCTGGCGCGCGGGCCGATCAGCGTGACGCCGAAGGGCAGGCCATCCGGCCGCAAGGGCGCCGGCACGGCCAGCGCGGCAAGGTCCAGCAAATTGACAAAATTGGTATAGGTGCCGAGCCGGGCATTCGGTCCGATCGGGTCGGCCTCCAGCTCCGCCAGCGTCGGGAAGTTGGGCGCGGTCGGTACCAGCAGCGCGTCCATATGCGCCCAGGCGGGCAGGGTCGCGAGGCGCAGCGCCGCGAGGCGGTGCAGGCCCGCAAAGGCATCCATGGCGGTGAAGCGCGCAGCGCCCGCCAGGATGCGCTGCGTCACCGGATGCATCGCCGCGCGCGGCACAAGATGGCCGAAGGCGGCGTCGCGTTCGGCGACGAAGGCGCCCTCATACAGAAGCCGCGCGGTCTCCAGGAAGGGCGAGAGGTCGATCTCCGCCAGAACCACATCGCCCGGCAGCCGTGCCAGCGCCGCATCCCAGGCGGCGCGCTGCTCGGCACCATCCAGCTGCAGATCGGCGGCACGCGGAATGCCGAGCCGGGTCAGCGGGGCGCCCGGCGTGCCGAGGGTGATGGGGCGCGACCAGGGGTCCCGCGCATCCGCCCCCGCCATCACCGCATAGCCGGCCCAGGCATCGGCGATGCTGTGGGCGAAGAAGGAAATGCAGTCGAGGCTCGGGCAGGCCGGCACCACGCCGCGCGAGGGGATCGCGCCCACCGAGGGCTTCAGCCCCACAAGCCCGTTCAGCGCCGCCGGCACCCGCCCCGATCCGGCCGTGTCTGTGCCCAGGGCCAGCATGGCCAGGCCCTGTGCCACGGCGACGGCGGAGCCGGAGGAGGAACCGCCCGGGACGCGGTCCGGCGCGCAGGCATTGCGTGGGATGGGATGCGGCGTGCGAACGCCGACCAGCCCGGTGGCGAACTGGTCCAGATTGGTCTTGCCGACGATCAGCGCGCCCGCCGCGACCAGCCGCGCCACCGCTGGCGCGCTCTCCTCGGGAAGGTAGGAAAAATCCGGGCAGGCGGCCGTGGTCGGCATGCCGGCGACGTCGATATTGTCCTTCACCGCCACCGGCACGCCCCAGAGCGGGAAGCGCGCCGGGTCGAAGGGTGGCAGGGCGGCGGCGGCCGCGGCCAGTTCCGCCGCGCTGGGGCGGTGCAGGAAAATGCCGGGATCGGCCAGCGCATCATGCCGAGCGGACAGCTCCGCCAACAGCGCGGCCGGGGTGAAGCCCCCGGCATAGGCAGCGTGCAGCGCGGCGATGGTGCGGGGGAGGACCGGCGCGGTCATGGGCGGAAGGGCTGGGTCATCGCGCTTTGGTAAGCAAACTGCGTGCCGTCCGCGGCACTGTTTCAGATCAGTGCTTTAGTGACCCTACTCCCGCCCCATGTATGCAATACCGCGTTAAAAACGGCGTTTTGCCTAAATTCTACGCAGCATCCGGTCGACGAAGCGCGGTGGCCATCGCCGACCAGGTCTGTTCCGTCAGCCCGATATGCGTGCGGATTCGCGCCGCGGCGCCGGCCGCATCGCCACGCTGAATCGCCGTGACGATGTCCCCATGCTCCTCATGCGACCGCCGCAGACGGTCCGGCGCCTCCAACTGTGCGGCGCGGAAGGGAGCCAGCCGGCGGCGTGTGGCGGTGGCGATCTCGGTCAGATAGCCGTTATGGGCGCCGAGATAGAGCAGATGGTGGAAGGTGACATTGGCGGCGCGATAGGCCGCGACATCGCCGGCCCGCATCATGGCCGCCATCGCCGCATGCTGGCGTTCCAGCCCGCGCCGCTGGTTCGGCGTCATCGCCAGCGCGGCCAGCGCCGCCGCCATCGCCTCCAGCTCCGCCATCACCAGGAACATGTCCCTCAGCTGCGTCGCATCGGGAATCGCCACCACGGCGCCGCGGCGCGGCGCGACCTGCACCAGGCCGGTGGGGGCCAATTGGCGCAGCGCCTCCCGCACCGGGGTGCGGCTGCTGCCAAAGGCCTTGGCCAGGCCGACCTCGTCCAGCGGCGTGCCGGGCCTCAGGCGCCCCGACACGATCTCCTCCGCGAGGCTGGCGGCGATCGTCTCGCCCCTTGTGGGGCGCGGCGCGGGGGACTCGGCGGGGGTCGTCCGGCGGGGCATCACGCGGTTGTGCCGCCTGGGAAGGCCCTGCGTCCAGGCCCGGGATGCGCCGGCGGATTGTCTCGTCTGCCGAAATGGCTTCCGATGCCTGCCTGGGAGAAACGAAGATGAGCGGCACCGTAAGCCTGCCAACCGATCCGCTGTTCGCCGACCAATGGTACCTTTACCAGGGCGGCCGACCGGGGGTGGATATCAACGTGCTGCCCGCCTGGGCCGACTACACGGGGCGCGGCGTGAAGATCGGCGTGGTGGACACCACGATCGAGGCCACCCACCCGGACCTGGCACCCAATTACGACGCCTCCCTGGAACTGCCCGACGACCCGCTGCGCGTGCCGGATAGCGGCTCCATCCACGCGACGGCGACCGCGGGCCTGATCGCCGCGGCGCGCAATGGCCTGGGCATCGTCGGTGTCGCCTATGAGGCCAGCATCACCCAGATGCCCGTCCTCGCCAGCGGCATCGCCATGCACGGCCAGGCGCGGATCGAGGAAGTCTTCTCCCTGCTGAAGAATTTCGACGTCGCCGCCCAGGTCTGGGCGCTGAGCTGGCCTTTCACCGGCGGCCCGACGAATCGCGAATGGGCCGGTATGCATGCGGGGCTGGTGGCCTCGGTTGAGGAAGGGCGCGGCGGGCTTGGCACCGTCTCTGTCGCCAGCTCGGGCAATGACCGTTTCACCAATTCCTATATCGACGCCAACATGACCGGGCTGACCGCGAGCCGTCACGTGATCAGCGTCGGCGCGGTGGGGCGGGACGGGATGGTCAGCAGCTATTCCAATCCCGCGGCCACGCTGCTGGTGGTCGCCCCCTCCTCCGCCAGCCTCTATGGCGACATCACGACGACGGACCGCACCGGCGCCGAAGGCAGCAGCCTGGGCGACTGGACATCCAGCTTCGGCGGCACCTCCACCAGCGGACCGCTGGTCGCGGGCGTCGCGGCCCTGATCCTGGAGGCCAATCCCGAACTGGGCTGGCGCGACGTGCAGGCCATCCTGGCGCTCAGCGCCCGGCATACCGGCCACGAGATCGGCGGGGCGATGTCCCACCCCGAGCGCAATCCCTGGCGCATCACCCATGCCGAGGACTGGAATGGCGGCGGGATGCATTTTTCCAACGACTACGGCTTCGGCCTGGTCGATGCCCGCGCCGCGGTGCGGCTGGCGGAAAGCTGGCAGCCGGCGGCTCGGACCTCCGCCAATGAGGTCGCCGTCTCCGCGCCTCGCTGGACGGGAAACCTGCTGGTGCCGGACCATGATCCGGCAGGGCTGAGCTTCACCTTCACCATCGCCGACGACATCCGGGTGGAACGCATCGCGCTGTATGTGGACCTGACCTCCGGCATAGCATCCCAGGTCGATATCCGGCTGTATTCGCCGGATGGCACGCGGGCGGATCTGGCGCCGAATGCCGGGGATAACGCCGTCTACAAGCCCTGGACCTTCGGTGCCAACAGCTTCCTGGGGGAAGGCGCGGCGGGCACCTGGCGCGTGGAAATCCGCGACGAAAGGGCCGGCGCGCCGATGACGGTGCGAGAGCTGGCGCTGACCGTCTATGGCGCCGCCGAAAGCGACGACGACCAGTACATCCATACGGACGAATTCGCCCGCTTCGCGTCGGAGGATAGGCGCAACCTGTTGCAGGACGCGGCCGGCCACGACGTGCTGAACGCCGCCGCCGTCACCGGTGCCATGGTGATCGACCTGCGCCCGGGCGCCCAAAGCCGCATCGCCGGGCAGAGCCTGACCATCGATGCGGCGACGCTGATCGAGGATGCCATCGGCGGCGATGGCAACGACGTCCTGCGCGGCCATGTCGGCGCCAATCTGCTGATGGGTGCGCGCGGCAAGGACCGACTGATCGGTCTCGGCGGGGCCGACACGCTGCTGGGCGGCGATGGCGACGACATCCTGACCGGCGGCGCCGGCGCGGATCTGATGATCGGCGGCGCCGGGCTGGACCGGGTGACCTACAACACCCAGGTGCGGCTGGACCTGCTCACGCCCGAACTGTCGACCGGGGAGGCGCGCGGCGACGTGCTGCAGGAGATCGAGCAGATCTGGGGCTCCACTTACGCCGACACACTGGCGGGCGGCAACGCGGCGGATGTCCTGCTGGGGGAGGCCGGCGATGACTGGCTGTTCGGCCGCGACGGTGTGGACCGGCTGATGGGCGGCGACGGCGACGACCGGCTGGTGGGTGGTGCCGGGACGGATGCGCTGACCGGAGGCGCCGGGCGGGACATCTTCGTGATGGAGGCGCCGGGCGCGCGGATGGACCGCATCCTGGACTTCACCAGCGGTGAGGACCGTATCCTGCTGACCGGCATCGGCCTGCCGGAGGGTCGGCTGGCCAAGGTGCGCTTCGGCTATGTGGGGGAGGAGCCGGGCACCCACCGCATCCTGTATGACCGCGACACCGGCCTTCTGTCGCATGACGTCGATGGCGGCGGCCCGGCCGCTCCCGTGGCCTTGGCCATGCTGGTGGGCGCGCCGAGCCTGCTAATCAGCGACCTGCTGATCGGCTGACTCCGATCAGCGGAAGGGATAGGCGTACATCAAGCCGCCACGGCGCCAGAGGTCCGACAGGCCGCGGTCCAGGCCGATGGCGGAGCCGTCACCCAGGTTACGGTCGAAAATCTCGCCGTAATGGCCGACCTGGCGGATCGCCTCCGCCGCCCAGGTGTCGGCCAGGCCCAGCGCGGCGCCAAGGCCGGGGTCGAGGCCGATCAGGAAGCGCACCTCGGGATTGTCCGATTGCAGCGCGGCTTCGAGCGTGCTGCTCGCCACTTCCAGCTCCTCCGCCGCCACCAGGGCCTGAAGGGTCCAGGTGACGATCTTGCGCCAGGCCTCGTCGCCACCGCGCACGAAGGGGGTCAGGGGCTCACGGCTCAGCCGTTCCGGCAGCAGGATGGCGGCGGCGGGGTCGGGAAGCTCGGTCACGCGCAGCGTCGCCAGCGCGGCGGCATCCGCCGTCACAGCATCGCAGGCGCCGCCACGGAAACCTTCGAGCAGCGCCGGCCCGCCCGTGCTGTTGGGCACCGGGATCACGGTGATGCCGGCGCGGCGGGCGGCATCCCGCAGGATCGCCTGGCTGGCATCCGTGGTCGCGACGCAGACGCGCTTGCCATCCAGCTGGGCGAGGTTGCCGATATTGGCATCGGCGCGCACCAGCAGCCCCTGCCCATCATAGAGCAGAACGCCGACCGGGGTGACGCGCTGCCCGGCATCGCGCATGGCGGTGGCGGTCAGGTTGCTGGACAGGACCTCCACCCGGCCTTCCGCCAGATTGGCCATGGCCGCGTCGATGGAGCCGGCGGTGACGAAGGCCACCTTCTCGGCATCGCCGAGTACCGCGGCGGCGGCGGCCCGACAGAAATCCGCATCCAGCCCGCGCATCACACCCTGCGCGTCGGGGGCCGAAAAACCGGGAAGCTGGCCGAAGACGCCGCAGCGCAATTCGCCGCGCTGGCGCACCGCCTCCAGGGTCTGGGCCGGCGCCGCGCCAGCGGCACCGAACAGCATCAGAAGGCCAAGGAGGCAGCGGCGCATGGCGGAGGTCCGATCGAGGAAGGGGCGCGGCATGGGATCAGCAACCGGAGACGGCGATGCGGCAGACGATGCCGGAGCCCGGACGCTCGGCGATCCGGCAATCCTGCAAGGCCTGGGCCTCCGCCTGCTCGCGGGTCTGGCCGGCGCCGGCTGCGCTGCTGCGCAGCTGGGCGGGATTGCCGCTGACCGCCTGGGCCAGGGCGCCGCAGGCATTGGGGAATTCCCGCGCGATCCGGCACTGGTTGCGGCCCACCAAGGCCTCGCAGGCGCGGATTGCCTGCATGCTGGCGGCAAGCCGGTCGGCCTGGCCGCTGGTGAAGCCATAGGCGGTGGAGGGCGGTTCCGCCGTGTAGATGAAACCGAAGCGGCCGCGCACCGCGCTGGACGTGCCACGCAGCGCGGGTGCTGAGGCCTGGATCGTGCCCCCCTCCGCACAGCGTCGCAGGCAGGCATTGGTGAGCGCCCCTGGCTGCGTCTGACAGGCCTGGCGGCAGGATTGCGGTGTGGCGGAGGGGCTGGGTGACGTCGCCAGGCGCTGCGGCGGCGGGGCGCCGGCGCCAAGTGGCTGGAAGCAGGCGCCGGCGGCCGGGCCGCTGGTCAGCCCGCAGGGAAACAGCCGTGGCGCGCTCCAGCGCTGCGCCGGCAAGGCGAGGCGCCAGGGCCCGCCATCCCGGCATTGCAGGTCCCAATAGGCGGTGCGGTCGCGGCCCATGCCGGCGGCGAATAGGTTGGAGACCTCCGCGCAGGCCACGCCATTGGTGCGCAGCAGGCTGCGCAGCGCGTCACGCTGCCCGCTGACGCTCCGCGCCAGCATCGCGTCATGGGTGGGATTGCCGGTCTGCGCCTGCGCCGGCGCGGCCCATAGCGCGCCGAGGAGGCCGAGCAACCCGGACAGTGCCAGCACGGCCAAACGCATCATCGGACTCCCCTATCCCAGGACAAGGTGTCGCTCGTCGTTACGGCAGGCGCAAGTCCCGAAAATGCGCCATGACGCCCCCGCATGACGCGGCCCTCTCGCCTGATGCAGGGCATGATACACTGTGCGTATTCTGTGCCGGATCTGGGATGGCGGGGATGGCGGCGGGTTGTGGCGCCATTTCCATTGCAAGCGGCACGCGCAAAGCCTCGCCTCTTGTCGCCGCCTCGCCCAGCGGGCACCGCGGATGCTATAGGCGGCGGGCGATGCAGACGGAGCGGACGGCATGAAGACGCGCGCGGCAGTGGCCTGGGCGGCGGGCAAGCCCCTTTCGGTGACGGAAGTGGAAATCGGCGGCCCCAAGGCGGGGGAAGTCCTGATGGAGGTGAAGGCCACCGGCCTGTGCCATACGGACCTCTACACCCTGTCCGGCGCGGATCCCGAGGGGCTGTTCCCCTCCATTCTGGGCCATGAGGGCGCCGGAATCGTGCGCGAGGTCGGCGCGGGCGTCACCAGCCTGAAGCCGGGCGACCATGTGATCCCGCTCTACACGCCGGAATGCCGGCAGTGCAAAACCTGCCTCAGCCAACGCTCCAACCTCTGCACCGCCATCCGCGGCACGCAGGGCAAGGGCGTGATGCCGGACGGCACCAGCCGCTTCAGCTGCGAGGGCAGCCCGGTGATGCACTACATGGGCTGCTCCACCTTCGCCAACTACACGATCCTGCCGGAGATCGCGCTGGCCAAGGTTCGCGAAGACGCGCCCTTCGAGAAGATCTGCTACATCGGCTGCGGCGTGACGACCGGCATCGGCGCCGTCATCAATACGGCCAAGGTCTGGCCGGGCGCCAATGTGGCGGTGTTCGGGCTGGGCGGCATCGGGCTGAACGTGATCCAGGGCGCCCGCATGGTCGGCGCCGACAAGATCATCGGCATCGACCTGAATGATGGGCGGGAGGAAATGGCCCGGAAGTTCGGCATGACCGACTTCATCAACCCGAACAAGATCGGCCACGACAAGGTGGTACAGGCGATCGTCGACCTGACCGGCGGCGGCGCCGATTTTTCGTTCGAATGCATCGGCAATGTGAAGGTGATGCGCCAGGCGCTGGAATGCACCCATCGCGGCTGGGGCGAATCCATCATCATCGGCGTGGCCGGCGCAGGGCAGGAGATTGCCACCCGGCCCTTCCAGCTGGTCACCGGCCGGTCCTGGCGCGGCACGGCCTTTGGCGGTGCGCGCGGGCGAACCGACGTGCCGAAGATCGTCGATTGGTACATGGAGGGGAAGATCGACATCGACAGCCTCATCACCCATGTGATGCCACTGGATGAGATCAACCATGGCTTCGAGCTGATGGAACGCGGCGAGTCCATTCGTTCGGTGGTGGTGTACTGAGGGATCGATGCTGAGGCTGACCGAACTCAAACTGCCGCTGGACCACCCGGAAGGGGCGGTCCGGCAGGCACTTTGCGCGGCGCTCGGGCTACGGGCGGAGGCGGTGCGCGACGTCACCATCGCCCGCCGCGCCTGGGATGCGCGCAAGCGGTCAGCCATTCTGCTGGTCTATTCCGTCGACTTTTGTGTGGATGACGAGGGGGCGCTTCTGCGCCGCGCGGCGTCGGACAAGGTGCTGGCGCGCACGCTGATCCGCACGCCGGACACCAGCTACCGCCCCGTCGCCCAGGCCCCTGCCCGCCTGCCGCAGCGCCCCGTGGTGATCGGCACCGGACCCTGCGGCATCTTCGCGGCCCTGATCCTGGCGGAGATGGGGTTCCGGCCGATCATTCTCGACCGCGGCAAGGTGGTGCGGGAGCGTACCAAGGACACCTGGGCGCTGTGGCGCCGCAACCAGCTTACGCCCGAAAGCAACGTCCAGTTCGGCGAGGGCGGCGCTGGCACGTTTTCGGATGGAAAGCTGTGGTCCGGCATCAAGGACCCACAGCATCTCGGCCGGAAGGTGCTGACCGAGTTCGTGCAGGCGGGCGCGCCTGAAGAGATCCTCTATGTCGCGAAGCCGCATATCGGCACCTTCCGGCTGGTGACGATGGTCGAAAGCCTGCGCGCCAAGATCGAGGCGCTGGGCGGCGAATACCGCTTCGGCACCAAGGTGGTGGATTTCCTGGTCGAGACAGGGCGCGACGGCCAACGCCGCATGCGCGGCGTGGTGACGGAAGCGGGTGAGACGATCGAGACCCAGCATGTGGTGCTCGCCATCGGCCATTCGGCGCGCGACACCTTTTTCCAGTTGCACGCCGCTGGCGTCTTCCTGGAAGCCAAGCCGTTTTCCATCGGCGTGCGGATCGAGCATCCGCAGTCGATCATCGACCGGGCACGCTTCGGCAATTTTGCGGGCAACCCGATCCTCGGCGCGGCGGATTACAAGCTGGTGCATCACTGCGCGAATGGGCGCAGCGTCTATTCCTTCTGCATGTGCCCGGGCGGCACCGTCGTGGCCGCGGCGAGCGAGCCGGGGCGGCTGGTGACAAACGGGATGAGCCAGTATTCGCGGGCGGAGCGCAATGCCAATGCCGGCATCGTCGTCGGCATCACGCCGGAGGTGGATTTTCCCGACGGCCCGCTCGCCGGCATCGCCCTGCAGCGACAGCTTGAGGAGAAGGCCTTCATCGCCGGCGGCAGCAATTACTGCGCGCCGGCACAGCTTGTCGGCGACTTCCTGGCCGGCCGCGCCTCGCAAAGCCTTGGCGCGGTCGTGCCGAGCTACAAGCCGGGCGTGACCCCGACCGACCTCGCCACCTGCCTGCCGGATTTCGCCGTGGCCGCGATGCGGGAAGCCCTGCCCGCCTTCGGCAAGCAGATCCGCGGCTTCGACATGGCGGAGGCCGCGATGACCGGCGTCGAGACGCGCACCTCCTCCCCGCTCCGCATCCGCCGCGATGCCAGCTTCCGCAGCGTTAATACGCTGGGCCTGTACCCGGCCGGCGAAGGCGCGGGCTATGCGGGCGGCATCTTCTCCGCCGGCGTTGACGGCATCCGCGTGGCGGAGGCCGTGGGGCGCGACATGGCCGGGCTGGCCGAAGCCGCGTGACCCATTTCGATGTGGTGGTGCTGGGCGCCGGGGCGGCGGGGCTGTTCGCCGCCATGCGTGCCGGGCAGCGTGGGCGGCGCGTGCTGCTGCTGGACCACGCCGAGGAGCCGGGGAAGAAGATTCTGATCAGCGGCGGCGGGCGCTGCAATTTCACCAATACCGGCTGCGTGCCGGATCGCTTCCTCTCCGCCAATCGCCACTTCGCCCGATCGGCGCTGGCGCGCTACACGCAGCATGATTTTGTCGGGCTGGTGAAGAAGCACGGCATCGCCTTTCACGAAAAGACGCTGGGCCAATTGTTCTGCGACGGCTCCGCGCGGGCGATCGTCGCCATGCTGCTGGCGGAATGCGCGGCCGCGGGGGTCGATCTGCGGCTGGCGCATCGGATCACCGATGTTTCGCGGGATGACCGCTTCCGTGTGACCACGGATCGTGGCGGCTTCACGGCGGATAGTCTGGTGCTGGCAACCGGCGGTCTTTCCATCCCGAAAATGGGCGCCACCGGCTTCGCGCATGATGTGGCGCGGCGTTTTGGTCTGGCGCTGGTGCCGCCCCGCCCCGGCCTGGTGCCGCTGACCTTTGGCGGCGAGGATCTGGAGCTGATGCAGCCCCTGTCGGGCGTGGCGCTGGACAGCATCGCCAAGGCCGGCAAGGCCGGGTTCCGGGAGGCGCTGCTGTTCACCCATCGCGGCCTGTCCGGCCCGGCGATCCTTCAGGCCTCGTCCTACTGGCAGCCCGGCGAGGCCATCACGCTCGACCTGCTGCCGGAGCGTGACGCCACTGCACTGCTTCTGGCCGGTAAGCGGGCGCGGCCGAAGGCGGAGCCGAAGACCGTGCTGGGCGAATTCCTGCCGTCCCGCCTCGCCCAGGCCCTGGCGGCCCGGCACCTGCCACCGCGGGTGATCGGCGAAGTGGGGGACGCGCCGTTGAAGGCGCTGGGCACCTTGTTGAAGGGGTGGCGCCTGCAACCTTCGGGGAGCGAGGGTTACGCCAAGGCAGAGGTGACGCTCGGCGGCGTCGACACAGCCGCCCTGTCCTCTCAGACCATGGCGGCCAAGGACGTGCCGGGCCTCTTCGTGGTGGGGGAGGCGGTGGATGTGACCGGCTGGCTTGGCGGCTATAATTTCCAATGGGCCTGGTCGAGCGGCTGGGTCGCGGGCGAAGCCGCCTAGACACAAAAGCCGACCGTCAGGCCGCGCGGTAAGCGCCCTTGCTCAGAATGGGTGCGACGCTGCTGGCTTCGATGTCCAGGGCGATATCAACGTCTTGGACAAAACCCCTGCCGATAAGCTCGCGCCCCGATGCCGAGTCACGGATCAAGCGTGCGATATCGTCGCCGGTTGAACGGAAGGCGCTTCTTGCGATCTCCGCCTCGGGCGAGCAGGGAAGATCCAGATGATGGATGATGGCACCCGCGCCCAGCAGATCTTCGATCGCCGGGCGCAAGCTGTCATCCGGCCAACGCTCTCCCGCAGGGACCACGCCAATCGCGCCCTCTCCCGCCATCGCACGAGCCACCCGCGCGACTGCGGCGGCATTGCGCAAGCAGCCGGTCAGAACCGGCGTGGCACCTCCGGCCAGGGACAAGCGCGAGCCATTGGGTGATGGCAGCATCAGCATTGTTCCGGTCGTGACCGTCATCAGGCTCGCGGGCGACAGGCTGAACTGCCCACCCCCGGCGCCTCTGGGATAAGCCAGTACCGCGCCCGCCTGCCTGGCGGCGATCTCCGCCGCACTACGGTCTCCATATGGGAAGGGAACCACTGCGGCTCCCCTCGACACGGCCACATCGACCGCTGTGGAGAAAGACAGGACATCCACGATGACCAGCACCGCGACCTGCTGCCGCAGAGTCTCGACGCCAGCCATACCCCATTCGGTGTGAACTGAACTCACTCTGCGTCATGCCCCTGGCGCATATCCCTAATAGGACTGCGAAAACCGCAGCAGATACCCATCCGGGTCCTGTACGATGAACTGCCGCACGGTGCTGGCGCCGCCTTCGACGCGATAGGATTTCTCCTCCGGCGGCAGGTAAAGCGGCCACCCGGCCTGCTCCAGCGCCGCCAGGATCGGGTTGCAATCCGGGACTGCAATCTGGAAGTTGATCCCACGGCCAAAGGGCTTTTCCAGCCTGCCGGTGATCCAGCGGCGGCCGGGGCCGGCCGCCTCCTCCAGCATCACCTGGGCCCCGTCACGGTCCAGATAGGCGAAGCGATCCTCCGGCCGGTCATAGGAAACGCGAAAGCCGCACAAGTCGCACCAGAAGCGAAGGCTGGCCGCCAGATCGGCGACCAGCAGTTCCGGAACCAGGACGGCCCGGCGAAGCTCGCTCACCCGAGGCCCGCGACCACCAGCATCAGCGCCGCCATGGCGCCACCCGCGACGCGGACGACCGTGCGGTTGGTGATGGCTTGCGCGCTGAAGACGCCCAGCGCATGCAGCGCGGCGGTGGCGATCAGGAAGCCCGCCGCATAGGGGAAGGCCCCTGCCCCGGCCAGTTCCGTGCCATGGGCATGGCCATGCAGCAGCCCGAACACCGCCACCAGCGGAACGGCCAGCGCCAGCGAAAAGCGCGCGGAGGCGGCGACCAGCGCGCCGAGGATGATGACGGAGGCGAGGATGCCGGCCTCCACCATCGGCAGCGCGACATCCGCCGCGCCCAGCCCGAAGCCGAGCACCATGGCGCCCAGAAAACCCGCCGGCAGCGCCCAGAGCGCCCGACCACTGAGCAGCCCGGCCCAGAGGCCCACCGCCACCATGGCCAGCACATGGTCCAGCCCGCCGACCGGGTGCAGGAAGCCGGCGGCGAAGCCATGCACATGATCGCCCGCGCCATGCGCGAAGGCGGGCATCGGCGCCAGAAGGACGGCGAGGGTGAGAAGACGGCGCATCAGGCAATACCTCCGGATTTCAGGATAAAGTCGGCGATCTCGGACACGCCCTGGTTCGCCTTCAGGTTGGTGAAGATGAAGGGACGCGCGCCGCGCATCTTCTTGGCGTCGCGGTCCATGACGGACAGGTCCGCGCCGACCAGGGGGGCGAGATCGGTCTTGTTGATGACCAGCAGGTCGGACCGGGTGATGCCCGGCCCGCCCTTGCGGGGGATCTTGTCGCCGGCCGAGACATCGATGACGTAGATCGTCAGATCCGCCAGTTCCGGGCTGAAGGTCGCGGCCAGGTTGTCCCCGCCGGATTCGATGAACAGCACCTCCAGCGCCGGGAAGCGGCCGGACATTTCGGCGACGGCGGCGAGGTTGATGGAGGCGTCCTCCCGGATCGCGGTATGCGGGCAGCCGCCGGTTTCCACACCCATGATGCGCTCCGGGGCCAGGGCGCCGGAGCGGGTGAGGAATTCCGAATCCTCCTTGGTGTAGATGTCGTTGGTGATGGCGGCGATGTCGTGGCTGTCGCGCATCGCCTTGCAGAGGCGATCGACCAGCGCGGTCTTGCCGGAGCCCACGGGGCCGCCGATGCCGACGCGGAAAGGGCCGTTACTCATGATCTGAAGAGCCTTGTGTATTGCGTCTCGTGGCGCAGCGAGAACAGGTCGATGATGGGCGCAGCGCTGCCGATGTCATCGGCACCCGTCACCGCCAAGGCGGCTTCGGTGGCGGTGGTGAGCGCCGGCAGCAAGGCAGCCGTGGCGATCTGGCCATCGGTCTGACCAAGCGGCACCAACCGCACACCCGCGGAAACCAGATTGGCGGCGAAGGCAGCGAGCCAGCCGAAACAAGATTCACGCAGCGGCATGCCATGGAAGCCGGCGGCGGCACCGAAGGCCACCGCATGCGTCAGGCGCCCTGGATGGCGCGTGGTGAAGGCGCAAAACGCCGCATGAGGCCAGGCGGCATTGGTGGCGATGGCGAAGGCGCCGCCGGGCTGCGTCGCCTCCAGCGCCAGCTCCGCCGTGCCGCGCAGGGCGGCGGCAAGCTCGGCCAGCTCGTCCAGCGCCGCGGCATCCCCGGCCACGGCAGCGCGCCAGGACAGCGCCAGCAACCCGCCATCCACCGCCCCGGCGCCATGCGCCAGCGCGGCCTCGGCATAGGCGACGAGGCCGGCGCGATCGGTCACCGCGCCCTCCTCCACCGCCATCTCCAGCCCGTGGCTGTAGCTGAAGGCGCCGGTCGGATAGGCGGGCGACAGCCAGGCGAGCAGCCGCGCCAGGGCGCCGAGGTCAGTGCTCGTGGTGATGGTGGTCATGATCGTGGTCGTGGCCGTGGTGACCATGCGGATGCGCCGGCAGGCGGTTGTGCTCGCCATAGGCGCCACCCTCCGGATTGAAGGGCGCGCGCACTTTTTGCAGCGTGGCGCCAAGGCCTTCGAGCATGCGGATGATGACGTGGTCGTGGCGGATCAGGATGCGGTCGCCATCCAGCTCCGTCGGCAGGTGGCGATTGCCGAGATGCCAGGCGAGGCGCAGCAGCAGCGCCGGGCTGGAGGCAGTGACGGAAACCAGATCCTCCGCCGCCGCGCGCAGCCGGATGAAGCCGCCGGATTCCAGTTCCAGCCCATCGCCCTCGCGCATCACCGTCGCTTCGCCGAGGTCCAGCAGGAAGCTGCCACCACCATCGGTCAGATAGACCTTGCGGCGGCGAAAACGGTCGTCGAAATCGACCGTCACGCTGTCCTTCGCTTCGGCTTCCGGCCAGCTTCCGGCGGGGTGGACGGCAATGGCGCGGGCTTGAGGCATGGGCTCTCTCAGAACAGGAAGTAGCGCTGCGCCATTGGCAGCGAGGTGGCGGGCTCGCAGACCAGCAATTCGCCATCGGCGCGGACCTCATAGGTTTCCGCATCGACCTCGATCCTGGGCAGCGCATCGTTCAGCACCATGTCACGCTTGCTGATGTTGCGGGTGTTCGTCACTGCCAGCATCGGGCGTTGCAGGCCGAGGCGTTCCGCGATGCCACCCTCCAGCGCCGCCTGGCTAGTGAAGGTGACGGAGGACAGCGTATTGGCGCGGCCATAGGCGCCGAACATCGGGCGATAGTGGATCGGCTGCGGCGTGGGGATGGAGGCGTTGGGATCGCCCATCGGCGCCATGGCGATGGTGCCGCATTTCAGCACGTAGTCCGGCTTCACGCCGAAGAAGGCCGGCGACCACAGCACCAGGTCCGCCAGCTTGCCCACGGCGATGCTGCCAACATGCGTGGCGATGCCCTGCGCGATGGCCGGGTTGATCGTGTATTTCGCGATGTAGCGGCGCACCCGCAGATTGTCGTTGTCGCCCGTCTCGCCGGGCAGCCGTCCGCGCTGCTGCTTCATCTTATGCGCGGTCTGCCACGTGCGGATGATGACCTCGCCGACACGTCCCATCGCCTGGCTGTCGGAAGACATCATGCTGATGGCGCCGAGATCATGCAGGATATCCTCCGCCGCGATCGTCTCCTTGCGGATGCGGCTTTCGGCGAAGGCGACGTCTTCCGGGATGCGCGGGTCCAGGTGATGACAGACCATGAGCATGTCGAGATGCTCATCGACCGTGTTGCGGGTGTAGGGCATCGTCGGATTGGTGGAGGACGGCAGGAAATTCGGCTCGCCGATGACCCGCAGAATGTCCGGCGCATGGCCGCCACCGGCACCTTCGGTATGAAAGGCCTGGATGGCGCGGCCGCCGATGGCGCGGATGGTATCCTCGACGAAGCCGCTTTCGTTCAGCGTGTCCGAATGGATGGCGACCTGGATGTCGAACTCATCCGCCACCTTCAGGCAGGTGTCGATCGCCTTCGGCGTGGTGCCCCAGTCCTCATGCAGCTTCAACCCACAGGCGCCGGCGCGGATCTGCTCCTCCAGCGCATCCGGCAGCGCCGCATTGCCCTTGCCCAAAAAGCCGAGATTCATCGGGATGGCCTCGGCCGCCTGCAGCATGCGCGCCAGGTGCCAGGGGCCCGGCGTGGCCGTGGTGGCGAGCGTGCCATGCGCCGGACCGGTGCCGCCGCCGAACATGGTGGTGACGCCGGAGACCAGCGCCTCCTCGATCTGCTGCGGGCAGATGAAGTGGATATGCGGGTCGATGCCGCCCGCCGTCAGGATGCGCCCCTCACCCGCCAGCACTTCCGTGCCCGGGCCGATGATGATGGTGACGGCCGGCTGCGTATCCGGATTGCCGGCCTTGCCGATGCTGTGGATCAGCCCGTCCTTGAGGCCCACATCGGCCTTGTAGATGCCGCTGTGATCCACGATCAGCGCATTGGTGATGACGGTATCCACCGCGCCATCGGCACGCGTGACCTGCGACTGGCCCATGCCATCGCGGATCACCTTGCCGCCACCGAATTTCACCTCCTCACCATAGGTGGTGAGGTCGCGCTCCACCTCGATGATCAGGTCGGTATCCGCCAGACGCAGCCGGTCGCCGGTGGTCGGGCCGTACATGCCGGCATAGGCGCGGCGAGAGAGCTTTGCGGGCATCAGAGCTTCCCCTCCGTCTCACCGCGAAAACCATGCACGATGCGCGCACCGGCATAGGGCACCAGCCGCACACTGCGCGACTGCCCCGGCTCGAAGCGCACCGCGGTGCCGGCGGGGATGTCGAGCCGCTGGCCATGTGCGGCCGCACGGTCGAAGCGCAGCGCCGGGTTGGTCTCGGCAAAATGATAGTGGCTGCCGACCTGGATCGGGCGGTCGCCGGTATTCGCCACCTCGATCTCCGTCGTGGGGCGGCCGGCGTTGAGTTCGATCTCACCCGGGGCGGGAAACAGTTCGCCCGGGATCATCGGATGGGCTCATGCACGGTGACAAGCTTGGTGCCGTCCGGGAAAGTCGCCTCCACCTGGATCTCATGGATCATCTCGGCGATTCCCTCCATCACCTGGTCGCGGGTGACCACCGTGGCGCCGTCGCGCATCAGCTCCGCCACGCTGCGGCCGTCGCGGGCGCCTTCCACCACGTAATCGGTGATGAGGGCCACGGCCTCCGGATGGTTCAGCTTCACGCCACGCTCCAGCCGCCGTCGCGCGACGGTGGCCGCCATGGCGACCAGCAGCTTGTCCTTCTCACGCGGCGTCAGGTTCATGCGTCACCTCCGTCGAATGCCAAGCATGGCCCATGCCAGATCATGCACGCCAGAGCCTGGGCAGCAAAGGCGGCAGACCGAGGGCGGCCGCCCGCAAGGCACAGATGGCGGCGGCGAGACTGGCGCGCACCGAACCCGCCTCCCCCAGCCAGCGTGCCACGAGCAGACCGGGGGCCACCAGCCCGGCGCCACCACCCGCCAGATCCCGCGCCAGGTCGCGATGCGACGCGGCCTCCGGCATGGCCAGCACCAGCGTTGCCATGGCGCCGGCGCCGTCCAGGGTGAAGCGATGCGACAGGGTGGCGGCATCCAGTTTCAGGGCCTCGACCCAAAGCAGCCTTCCCCCACGGCGAATGCGCCAGCGATCCGCCAGCGCGCCGCCGGCAAAAACCTCGCCCCGCGCGGCGCGGCCGAAAACCAGCATCTCCGCCGCCAGAAGATGGCTGCCGGGCTCCAGCGCAATATCCAGGCTGCGGGTCAGTCGGGCGTCGTTGAACAGGATGGTCTCCTGCGGGAGCCATTCGCAGACGGCGCCTTCCGCGACATCGAGGTTGCCGGCGATTTCCGTCCGCGGGCCGAGGCTGCGATAGATTTTTTCGGCCGCAGGGGTTGTGGCGGTCAGCCGCGCCCCGGCATCGAGCCGCAGCGCCACGTCCAGCCGGTCCCCACCCGCCAGGCCACCGGCGACATTCACCATCGCCACCTGTTTCGGCTCGCTGGGGTCCGCATCCGGGAACAGCATGCGCAGCGGGGCGGATTGGAACAGGTGGAGGATGCGCGCACCGCCGGGTGCGGCGGCCAGGCGCAGTTCGGCACGCCCGCGGGCACGCTGGTGGCGAGTCTCGAAAGTCATCCCAATGACCATCGCATGGCCGGGATGCGGCGGCCAGACTTCGGTCATCTGCCCAATACTGATGCGAACCGAACGGCGACTGTGCAGAGGACGCTCGTTTCGGGGGCAGCCGTTCAGGTTTCGTTTGCGGAAACGGAAGGAATGCGCCTATCGAATCGTATGCGATGCCGTGGCACGTATCTCGCAATGCCGCATTCTGGGGCGCTTAGACGCCGCCGGTTCGTGCATCCCCGAGGAGGCTTCAAAAAAATGATCCATCGCCTGCCCATCACACGGCGCGCCGCCCTGGCCGGCCTGGGCGCCGCTCTGGCCGCTCCCGCCATCCGACCCTCCTTCGCCCAATCCGCGCCGATCAAGGTCGGCGTCCTGCACTCCCTCTCCGGCACCATGGCGATCAGCGAGACGGCGCTGCGCGACACCGTGCTGATGATGATCGAGGCGCAGAACGCCGCCGGCGGCATTCTGGGACGCCGGCTGGAAGCGGTGGTGGTCGATCCGGCCTCCAACTGGCCGCTGTTTGCCGAGAAGGCGCGGGAGCTGCTCGCGGTTTCCAAGGTCGATGTGACCTTCGGCTGCTGGACCAGCGTGTCCCGCAAATCCGTGTTGCCGGTGTTTGAGGAGCTGAACGGCCTGCTATTCTACCCCGTGCAGTATGAGGGCGAGGAGGAGAGCAAGAACATCTTCTACACCGGCGCCGCGCCGAACCAGCAGGCGATCCCGGCGGTGGAATATCTGATGGGTCCGGATGGTGGCGAGGCCAAGCGCATCGCGCTGCTCGGCACGGACTATGTCTATCCGCGCACCACCAACCGCATCCTGCGCGCCTTCCTGAACAGCAAGGGCATCCCAGATTCCGACATTCTGGAGGAATACACGCCCTTCGGCCACAGCGACTGGCAGGGCATCGTCAGCCGCGTGAAGCGTTTTGCGGGCGAAGGCAAGAAGACCGCCATCGTCTCCACCATCAACGGCGACGCCAACGTGCCGTTCTACCGCGAGCTGGGCAATCAGGGCATCAAGGCGGAAGACATTCCCTCTGTCGCCTTCAGCGTCGGTGAAGAAGAGCTGGCCGGCATCGATGCGCGTCCGCTGGTCGGCCATCTGGCCGCGTGGAACTACTTCATGTCCGTCGACAGCCCGGCGAACACGCAGTTCAAGACCATGTGGCAGGCCTATATCAAGAACCCGCGCCGCGTGACCAACGACCCGATGGAAGCCACCTTCACCGGCTTCAAGATGTGGGCGCAGGCCGTGGCGCAGGCCGGGACCACCGCGGTCGATCCGGTGCGCACGGCAATCATCGGCCAGAAGGTGGACGCCCCCTGCGGCTTCACCGAGGAGATGCACGCCAATCACCACCTTTCGAAGCCGGTGATGATCGGCGAGATCCAGGCGGATGGGCAGTTCAACATCGTCTGGAAGACGCCGAACGCGATCCCGGCGGAGAACTGGTCGCCCTTCATCCCGGAGAATGCGAACCGGCGCCGCGGCTGAGAATCAGGGGGCGGCCTGGCGCCGCCCCCGCCTGATCCGCATGAAGCATCCCTTCCTCATTGTCCTGCTGCTCTTCGCGCTGGCCCTGCCGGCGCGCGCGCAGGATGCCTTCACCGCCGGGCTCACCGGGCTCGGCACCAGCTTCAACCAGACCGCGGAGTCCGTGGACCGTCTCGGCGCAAGCGGCGACCCACGCGCCCTTCCCCTGCTGCGCGCGCTGAATGATGGCCGGCTGCTGCGTCGGGCCGATGACACGCTGCTGATTCGCGAGGCGGCCGGCACCACCGAAGCACTGACCGGCGCGGCGGCCGATGCCACGGGGGCGGAGCTGGTACGGCTGAACAACCGCGTGCGCGTGGCCCTGCGTGGCGCGCTGGGCCGTCTGCAACTGGTCTCGCCCGATCCCGTCGAGCGTCAGGCGGCAGCGGAGGCGGTGTTCCGAAGCCGTTCGGCGGAGAATGTGCCGCTGCTGGATGCGGCCTTGGCGCGGGAGACGGTGCCGGCGATCCGGGCGCGCATCGCGCTGGCGCTGGCGGCCTCTCGGCTGATGGCCAATGACCCGGAGAACAAGCTTCTGGGCGTGACGGCGCTGGGCGCCACCTCCTCCCCGGAAGCACGCGCCGTGCTGCTGGAAGCCCGCGCGACGAACCCCGCCATCGCGGCGCAGATTGAGGATGCGGTGGCGGCGATCGATCAGCGCCTGGCGGTGCGCCGCGCGGCGGAAACGTTGTTCCAGGGCCTGTCCCTCGGTTCCGTTCTGCTGCTGGCGGCGCTGGGGCTCGCCGTGACCTTCGGCGTGATGGGCGTGATCAATATGGCGCATGGCGAGTTCGTCATGCTCGGCGCTTACACCACCTTCATCGTGCAGGAGGCGCTGCGCGGCATTCCGATGTTGCAGCCCTGGTCCCTGCCCCTGGCCGTGCCGGCCGCCTTCCTCGTAACAGCTGCCTGTGGCGCGGCGATGGAACGCGGCTTGATCCGGTATCTGTATGGCCGGCCGCTGGAGACGCTGCTGATGACCTTCGGCGTCGGCATGATGATCCAGCAATCCGTGCGCCTGGCTTTCGGGGCACAGAATCGGGAGATCATCAGCCCGGCCTGGATGCAGGGCACGTTGATGCTGCCGGGCGACATCGCCGTGACGCAGAACCGCCTGTGGATCCTGGTCTTCTCGCTGGTGATCCTGGGCCTGACGGTGGCCGCGATCCGCTTCACCCGCTTCGGGCTGGAAATGCGGGCGGTGACCCAGAAGCGCGCCATCGCGTCTTCCATGGGCATCCGCACGGGCCGCGTGGATGCGCTGACCTTCGCCTTCGGGTCCGGCATCGCCGGCATCGCCGGCGTGGCGCTGAGCCAGATCGACAACGTCTCCCCCAACCTCGGCACCGGCTACATCATCGACAGCTTTTTGGTGGTTGTCTTCGGCGGCGTGGGATCGCTGGCGGGGACGCTGGTCGGGGCCTTCGGGCTGGGTACCATCAACAAGATTCTGGAGCCCTGGGCCGGCGCGGTATTGGCCAAGGTTTTCGTGCTGGTCGCCGCCATGCTGTTCATCCAGCGCAAGCCGCGCGGGCTGTTCGCCCAGAAAGGGAGGGCGGCGGACGCATGATCCTTGCTGTGTCACCCCTCGCCGCGGATGCGCGGCTACGGTTCGGCCTGCGGGCGGGGCTTGCCATCTTCGTGCTGCTGCTCGGCATCATGCCGCTGCTGAACCTGCTGCCGGCGACCAACCCGCTGCATGTCTCGGATTTCCTTGTCTCCATCACAGGCAAATGGATCTGCTACGCCATCCTGGCGCTATCGCTGGATCTCGCCTGGGGCTATGCGGGCATTCTCTCGCTCGGCCATGGCGCCTTCTTCGCGCTGGGCGGCTATGCCATGGGCATGCATCTGATGCGGATGATCGGGCCGCGCGGCGTGTATGGCCATCCGGTGCTGCCGGACTTCATGGTCTTCCTCGGCTATCAGGAACTTCCCTGGTACTGGCTGGGCTTCGACAGCTTCCCCTTCGCCATGCTGATGGTGCTGCTGGTGCCGGGCACGCTGGCGCTGGTCGTCGGCTTCCTGTCCTTCCGCAGCCGCATCACCGGCGTCTATCTCTCGATCCTGACGCAGGCGATGACCTTCGCGCTGATGCTCGCCTTCTTCCGCAATGACATGGGCTTTGGCGGCAATAACGGCTTTACGGATTTCAAGGAGCTGTTGGGCTTCGCGCTGAATACCTCCGGCGCGCGGGCGGGGCTGTTCTATGCCTCGCTGATCGCGCTGGTGCTGTCCTTCCTGATCTGCCTGCGGCTGACGCGCAGCAAATATGGCCGGGTGCTGACGGCGATCCGCGACGCGGAGAGCCGCGTGCGCTTCCTCGGCTACAACACCACCAGCCACAAGTTGTTTGCCTTCGTCCTGTCCGCGATGCTCGCGGGCGTGGCTGGCGCGCTTTACGTGCCGCAGGTCGGCATCATCAACCCGGGCGAGTTCAGCCCCGCCAATTCGATCGAGGCGGTGATCTGGGTGGCGGTTGGCGGGCGCGGCACGCTGGTAGGCGCGGTGCTCGGCGCCTTCACCGTGAACGGGTTGAAGACCTGGCTGACCAGCGCGGCACCCGATCTGTGGTTGTTCGTCCTCGGCGGGCTGTTTGTGGCGGTCACGCTGTTTCTGCCGAAGGGGCTGATTGGCCTGGCGAGGGGGCGCGCGAAATGAAGGAAGGGCGCCGCCTCTATCTCGATGGCGTCTCGGTGGTCTTTGACGGCTTCCGGGCGCTGAACAATCTCTCGCTCATTGTCGAACCTGGGGAGTTGCGCTCGGTCATTGGCCCGAATGGCGCGGGCAAGACGACGATGATGGATGTCATCACCGGTAAGACGCGCCCCACGGCGGGCAAGGTACTGTTCGGCGAGACCGACCTGACCAAGATGGATGAGGCCGGCATCGCCAATCTCGGCATCGGCCGCAAGTTCCAGAAGCCCACCATGTTCGACGCGCTGACGGTGTTCGAGAATCTCGAACTCGCCCTGAAGGCGCCACGCGGCCCCATCGCCTGTCTGCGCTGGAAGCTGAATGGGGAAGCGCGGACTCGCATCGAGATGACCATGGCGGAGATCGGCCTGACCGAGCGCGCTCAGGACCTGGCCGGCATCCTCAGCCACGGCCAGCGGCAATGGCTGGAGATCGGCATGCTGCTGATGCAGGACCCGGAACTCCTGCTGGTGGACGAACCCGTGGCGGGGATGACGGATTCCGAAACCGAGCACACCGCCGCCTTGCTGGTCCGCATCGCCGGGCGTCGCAGCGTGGTGGTGGTGGAGCACGACCTGGAATTCGTGCGCGCCCTCGGGCGACGCGTCACCGTGCTGTGTGATGGCAGCGTGCTTTCGGAAGGGTCGATCGACCATGTGCAGAACGACCAGCGCGTGATCGAAGTTTATCTGGGGCGGTGAGATGCTGACGGTATCCGCAATCGACCTGTCCTATGGCGCCAGCCTTTGCCTGCGCGGCGTCTCGCTGGAAGCGCATCCCGGCAAGGTCACCGCCGTGCTCGGCCGCAACGGCGTCGGCAAATCCTCGCTGCTCCGCGCCATCATGGGGCTGGAGAAGGTGCGCGCCGGCACCATCACCTGGGAAGGCCGCGACGTGACGCGGCTGGGCCCGGCGGAACGCGCCCGCGCCGGCATCGGCTATGTGCCGCAGGGACGGGAGATCTTTCCCTTCCTGACGGTGCAGGAAAACCTGGAAACCGCCCTGGCCGCGGCACCGCGCGGCTCGGGCGTGGATTCCGAAATCTTCGATCTGTTCCCGATCCTGCGGCAATTCCTGCGCCGGCGCGGTGGCGACCTTTCGGGCGGTCAACAGCAGCAGCTCGCCATCGGCCGCGCGCTCTGCGCCCGCCCTCGCCTGCTGATCCTGGACGAGCCGACGGAGGGCATCCAGCCCTCCGTCATCAAGGACATCGCCCGCGTCATCCGCCATCTGGCGAAGGACCGCGGCATGGCCGTGATCCTTGTGGAACAATATTACGACTTCGCCCGTGAGCTGGCGGATTCCATCGCCGTGATGGTCCGCGGCGAGGTGGCATTGGGCGGCCCCGCCGGCACGCTGGATGAGGAAGCGGTACGCAAGCTGCTCACCGTATAGACAGCACGCCCTTGGCATCCAGCGACAGCGGCGGGGTGCCGGGGCGGGCGGCGAAGACTTCCTCCGGATGGAACAGGTAGAGCCAGGGCGGGTTCTGCCGCAGGCGTGCCATGCAGCGGCCATAGGCAGCCTCGCGATCCCCCACCTCCTGCCGCGCAGCGGCGAACAGCGCCTCCAGTTCCGCATCGTCATGGCCCTGCCACCACAGGCCCTTTGTGGTGGAGGACACCTTGTCGTCCAGCACGCGGAAGCTGCTATGCGGCGTGGAATCGAAGATCGCCATATCGCCGATCTGCTTGCGCCCAACCTCCCGCGCATATTCGGGCCGGTCCTCCTGCACCTCGATCCGGCAGTCGAGGCCGATGGCGACAAGGTCCTGCGCAACCTTCGCGCTGATCTCCCGCGCCCGTTCGGGCATGAAGGTGGGCGTACGGATCAGCAACTGGCTGGGAATGTCGCAGCCTTGCAGCAGCCGCTTCGCCGCCTCCGGATCATAGGTGAAGGGCGTGGGGGGCTGCAGCCGCATGCCGAGATGCAGCGGGCTGGCGACACTGGCGCTGCGCTGGCCGAGCCCGTGGCAAAGGCCGTCGATGATGCCCTGGACGTCCACCGCATGGTTCACCGCCAGCCGCGCGGCCGGGCTGGCGAAAAGCCCCGCGAAGCCGTTCAGGTAGTACATGACGGATTGGCAGTGCATCGCCCGGCCCCAGACCAGGTCCGCGCCGAAATCCAGCGCATGCTCCGCACGCTCCAGGTTCATCGCCACATCCACCGCGCCATCGCGCAGCGCGCGCAGCCGGTCCTCCGCCTCCGGCATCGCCAGGGCCTCGATCCGATCCGGGCCAGCACCGGGCGCCACGCGCCGCAGCACCGCCCGGCGATCCTGTTCCAACGCCTCGACCCGATAGGGGCCGGTGCCGAGCACGGCGCGCCCCTCCGCATCCTCCCGGCAGATGTAGAATTCGGAGAAGATATCCAGGATGTCGGCGAAGGGCGTCGGATGGTCCATCGCCAGGATATCGGCCGCCACGGCGGTGAAACGCGCCTCCGCCAAGTAACGGGCATAGGCCCATTTCATGCCGAACTGGTCGATGGAGGCGCAGATCTCGGTGATGTAATGCAGCACATCCTCCGCCGTGCAGGGCTTGCCATCATGGAAGATGGCGCCGGGACGGATGCGAAAGCGCCAGTTGCGCGCAGTGCCGTCATGCGACCAATCGGCCAGCAGGCCCGGCCGCGCCTCGCCCTGCTCCCAACGCGTCAGCGGCTCCAGCACCCAGTTCTTCAGGGTGAGGATGGAGGTGTCGTCGGTGACCGAACGGGCGGGGAGGAAGCGGCATTTGGCGGCCGCGAGGCGAAGCGTTGTCATGCCGCCTTGCTGCTCGATTCGCACCTCTGGCGCAACCGCCAAAACGGCGTAGCCTTCCCGCGATTCACCGGAGACGCCGCATGGCCCTGACCACCGAGATCGCCCGCCAGCTCGCCCTCTGCGCCGTGCCGACGGTGAATGCCGTGATGGCCAAGTCCGGTCTGGGCAGCAACCATATGCGCAGCCTGGCGCCCATCGGCCCGAAGCGCCGCTTCGTCGGCCGCGCGGTGACGCTGCGCGCCATCCCGACGCGGGAGGATCTGAAGAAGCGCGTCGCGGCCGGCGAATTGCCGGACCTGCAGATGGCGGCCTTCGAATCGCTTGGGCCGGACGATGTGCTGGTGATCGAGGCGGGTGGCGATCTGCGCGCCTCCGTCTTCGGCGACATCATGGCGACCTACGCCCTGGTGCGCGGCGCCGCGGCCATCGTCATCGATGGCTGCGTCTCGGATCAGGAGGCGATTGCCGGAATCGACCTGCCCGTCTTCGCCAAGGGCAACGCCGCCACCTCCGCCTCCCTGTTCCTGCACTTCACGGAGATGGGCGGGCCGGTCGGCTGCGACGGCGTGGGCGTGATGCCCGGCGACGTGCTGGTCGGCGACGGCAATGGCGTGGTGCTAGTGCCCGCGGCCCATGCGGCGGAGGTCGCGGCTGCCGCCGCGGCGCGGGAGGAGATGGAGGCCTTCATCGTCGAACGTATCAAGGCCGGCGCGCCGCTGAAGGGTACCTACCCGGCCAATGAGGCGACGCGCGCCGCCTTCGCGGAGTGGAAGGCGGCGCGGGGCGGCTGACTACGGCACGGCCATGCCGCGCGCCACGCCCGGGCGCGCGGCCATGGTCCGCATCCAGGCCCGCAGATGCGGCAGGCCACCAGCCCGGTCCAGCAACCGGCCACGGAAGGCAGCGGTCGGATACAGCGCGAAATCCGCCACTGTTACCTCCTCGCCGCACAGATAGGGCGTGGTGGCGAGCTGCGCATCCGCCTGGCCCAGGAAGCGCAGCAGCCGCGCCTCATAATGCGCGATGATCGGCGCGGGCGTGTCGGTGAATTCGCTGGTCAGGACAAAGATCGGATGCGTCGCGCTGATAACGTCCGTCATCACATAGGACATCCATTGCAGCACCAGGGCGCGCGCCGCCGCCTCCTTCGGCAGGAAGCGTCCTTCCTGCTCGCACAGATGCTGCATGATGGCGAAGGACTGGGTCATGGCGATGCCGGTCGCATCGTCCTTGAGCACCGGGATGGCGCCGTGCGGCGCGATGGCCATCATCTCCGCCGGCTTGGTCGCCGGATCGTCGATATCCACAGCATGGGCGCGGTAGGGCAGGCCCAGCTCCTCCAGCATGATGGAGACGCGCAGCCCGTTGGTGGTCCGGGCAGACCAGATCTCGATCATTGGGGGTCGAAGGTCCTGAGAATGGGCGCCCAGAGCGCTTCCTGCGCCTGCATATAGGCGAGATGGGCGGCGGGGCTGGAGGGGGTGATGTCGACGTTCAGCCGTTCGAAGGCCGCGCGATTGGTGGCGCTGGCGAAGACGGCGTCGAAGCCCTCCTGCAACCGGTCGCGGACGGGGGCTGGCATGCCCTTCGGCCCGAACAGGCCCATCCAGCTCATCACCACATAGCCGGGCAGGCCGCTTTCCTCAATGGTCGGCAGCTCCGGCATGGCGGAGGCGCGGCTGGGGCCGGTGGTTGCCAGGCCGCGCCACTGGCCGGCGCGCACCGGCTCCACGGTGCTGGCGATGGAATTGAACATCACCTGCACGGCGCCGCTGGTCAGGTCCGCCCGTGCCAGGGCATCGCCGCGATAGGGCACATGCACCATCTGGGTGCCCGTCATCCGCATGAACATCTCGGCGGACAGATGAATGGACCCGCCGGCGCCGGCCGAGGCGAAGTTCAGCCGCCCTGGATTGGCCCGCAGATGGGTGATGAACTCCTGCACATTGCGTGCGGGTACGGAGGGATGCACGACCAGCACGTTGGAGGAGGCGAACATCAGCCCCAGCGGTTCCAGGTCGCGTTCCCAGCGGAAGGGCGTGTCCCGCAGCAGATAGGCGGTGTTGATGGTATTGGGGCCGCCGATGACCAGCGTGTAGCCATCCGCCGGCGCCCGCGCCGCGGCCTCCGTGCCCAGATTGCCACCCGCGCCCGGGCGGTTATCCACCAGCACGCGCTGGCCGTAATGTGCCGCCAGCGCATCGGCGAAGGCGCGGGTCTGCGCATCCGACGCGCCACCGGCCGGGAATGGCACGATGATGCGGATCGGCCGCGTCGGGAATGTCTGGCCGAGGACGGCGCCTGGCCAGGCCAGCGCGGCGGAGAGAAGAAGCTTCGCGAGCAACCTACGCATGGCAGGATCCTTCGACGCGCCGATTTACCAAAGGCCGGGCAGCCACAGCGACAGCGCCGGAAACAGCAGCAGGATGATGATGCGCACGATGTCGGAGAGGCAGAACGGCATGACGCCGCGATAGGTCTCCCCCATGGGGATGTCCTTCGCCATGGCATTGATGACGAAGAGGTTCATGCCGAAGGGGGGCGAGATCATCCCCACCTCCACGCTCATCAGCACCAATATGCCGAACCAGACCAGCACCTGATTGCGGTCCATGCCGAAATCCAGGCCGAGCATCAGCGGGATGAAGATGGGCAGGGTCAGCAGCACCATCGCCATGCTTTCCATGAAACAGCCGAGGATCAGGTAGACCACCAGGATTGCTGCGAGGATCGCCAGTGGCGGTACCGGCAGCGCCGCCACCATGGTGGAGAGTTCCGATGGCAGATGCGACAGCGCCAGCGCCGCGCTGAACAGCTCCGCCCCCAGCAGCACCAGGAAGATCAGGCCGGTGGTCTCGGCGGTGGAGAGCAGGCTCTCCTTCAGCCCCTGCCAGCGCATGCCACCCAGCACCACGGCGAGGATACCCGTGGCCGCAGCGCCGATCGCCGCCCCCTCCGTCGCGCTGAACCAGCCGCCATAGATGCCTGTGACGACGGTGATGAAGACCAGCATCACCGGCCAGACTTCACCGGTTGCGCGGATGCGTTCCCGCCAGGGCATCCGCTCCACCGCCGGCGCGGCGCCAGGCACAAGGCGCGCGTAGATGTTCACCACCAGCATATAGCCCGCGGTGGCGATCAGCCCGGGAATGACGGCGGCGATGAACAGGGCGCCGATGCTCATCTCGGTATAGATCGCGTAGATCACCAGAATGACGCTGGGCGGGATCAGGATGCCGAGCGTGCCGCCCGCCGCCAGCGTGCCGGTGGCAAGCGCCGGCGAATAGCCATGCCGCCGCATCTCCGGCAGCGCCACCTGGGACATGGTGGCGGCGGTGGCGAGCGAGGAGCCGCAAATGGCGCCGAAGGCCGCGCAGCCGCCGATGCTGGCCACCGCCAGGCCGCCGCGCCAATGCCCCATCCAGGCGCGCGCGCAGCGGAACAGCGCGCGGTTCATACCGCCCTTGGTGGCGAAATCGCCCATCAGCAGGAACAGCGGAATGACGGAGAGCGTATAGGCGGAAAAGCGGCTGAAGGTCAGCGTGTTCAGCGTGGCGAAAAGTCGGTCCCAGCCCGACAGCTCCGCATAGCCAAGCCCGCCCACCAGCAGCATGGCGATGCCGACCGGCATGCGCAGCGCGATCAGCGCCAGCGCGCCGCCGAACATCAGAAGACCGATGGCGAAGTTGCTCATGCCGCGCGACGCGGCCGCAACAGCCCCTCAATCGCGACGAAGCAGGCGCAGAGGCACCAGGCCAGCATGCCGAGCGCCGCCGCCGCATAGCCCCACCAGAAGGGCAGTTGCAGGAACATCGTGTCCCTTTCGCGATCCCACATATTGTAGCCACCAATCGCCAGCCGCCAGGCCAGCACCGCCACCACCAGCGCCGCGACGGCGCGCATCACCGCATCCAGCCCCGCGATGCCGCGCGCGGGAAGTTTCTGGGTGAAGAAATCCACCACCACATGCGCGCCCTTCATTTCGCAAAGCGGCATGCACAGCGCCACGGCGACACCGAGGAGCATCTCGACCACCTCGCTATCGCCCAGGATCGGCCGCCCAAAGGCGCCGCGCAGGACGGAGGCGGTGGTGACCGCCACCGCCGCCAAAAGCAGAAAGCCCGCGAGAATGGCGCAGCCCACCGCGAGCCGGGTAAAGCCGGCCCGCAGAGCCTCCAGGCTCATACGCGGCCGTGCTTGGCCGTGATGGCCTGCAGATCGTCGAACATCGCGCGGCCATCGCGGCCACGGCGCGTCATCTCCGCGATCCAGGCGTCGTAGGCCGGCTGCACGGCCGTGCGCCAGCGGGCCTTTTCGGCATCGCCAATGGCGATGATCTCATTGCCGGCAGCGATGGTCGCATCCACGGCCGGCTTGGTCTGCGTGTCCCAGATGGCGCCGCGATTGGCGGCGAGCGCCGGGCCGGAATTGGCGTCGATCACGGCCTTCAGGTCCGGCGGCAGGCGATTGTAGCTGCGGCCGTTCATCAGGGTCAGGATCATGCCCTGGAACAGGCCGACGCCCGGCGGCTCGCTGTGGAATTTCGCGACTTCGTACAGGCGGAAGGGCTGGGTGATCGCCCAGTTGATGAGGAAGCCGTCCACCTGGTTGCGCGCCGTGGCTTCGTAGACTCCGCCCAGCGGAATGCCCACCGGCGTGCCGCCGAGCGCCGTCACCGCCTCCCCAATGAAGCGGCCGGCGACGCGCAGCTTGAGCCCCCGAAAGTCCTCCATGGTGCGGATCGGCTTGCGGGAGGTGTGGACCAGCGCGCGGTCGGTGGCATGCACAGCGATGATCTTGATGCCGCGATATTCGGTATCGGCCAGATGCTTGGCGATGAATTCCATCGCCGCCGGGCTTTCGGTTGCGGAGAGGCCGGTGTTCAGGAAGGGCAGTTCCAGCCCCTCCGTCCCCATGAAGCGGCCGGGCGTGAAGCCGGGCACGGTCCAGATCATGTCGACCACGCCGTCTTCCAGCTGCTGCACCAGGTCGCGCGGCTGGCCGCCGAGCTGCATGGCGGGGAAGACATCGATCTTGATACGCCCACCGGATTCCTGCGCCACTTTCGCCGCCCAGGGGTCCAGATGCAGCGTGTGGTCCAGCGCGGTGGGGGAGGAGAAGCTGTGCAGCCGGAAGGTGAAGGTGGTCTGCGCCCGTAGCGTGGCCGGCGCGGCCAGGGCCAGGCCGGTGGTCACACCGGCGCCCAGCAGGTGACGACGATTCAGCATGATCATGCTCCTGTTCAGCGCGCGGGATGCGCGGGCACGAAGACCGGCTTCAGCAGCCAGCGACGCGCGATGTCGAAATAGCCGGGGAAGACGTAGTGGCCGTTATGTTCCAGCAGCTTCTCGCGATGGCGGCGCCAGAAGCCGGGAATCTCGAACCAGGCCATCTGCGGATACAGGTGGTGGACGATATGCAGGTTGTTCCACAGGAACAGCAGGCCGAAGACCCAGTTGGATTCGACGCTGGCCGTGCGTTCGCCCGGCGTCGGACCCCAGCGATGCTCGATGAAGGCGCGCAGCAGGCCGAGGCTGAGCCCGGGCAGCACGAAGACCAGGTAGTAGTGCCAGACCGGCATGCCGGCGACGCCGGAGACGAACCACAGCACCACCGCGAGGCCGGCGAAGAAGCGCAGCCAGATCGGCACATCCCGGAAATCCCCGGCGCGCAGCTTGGCCCATTCTGTCAGCACCAGCTTGCGCAGCCGCAACACCGGGCCGATGGTCAGCCGGCCGAGCAGGGTCTGATTGAACAGCAGCACCGCCTGCCAGGGGCGTGAATAGCCGGACCAGTCCTCCCGCCGGTGATAGACGCTCTCGGTGTCCTCGCCGGGATAGGTGAGCACCGTATTGCGGTGATGCGCCGTGTGGCTGCGCTTGTAGAGCTCGAAGGGGAACCAGCCCCCAATGGGCGGCCAGACCATCGCCGTGCGCAGCCAGCGCGGAATGCTGCGCCAGCCGTGGATCGCCTCATGCTGCAGGGAGAAGTGCCAGGCCAGCACATAGGCCCCGCCCAGCATCTGTAGCGGCCAGGGGATGCTGGCATGGAACCAGACCAGCGCGAACCAGGCGGCATAAATGGCGAAGGCCACGCCCCAGGTCGGCACTTCCCATCGCCGCCACCAGACCGGTGAGGGCGCGAGCGCGGCCGAGCGGGGAAGCGTTTTCTCCTGCATGCCGCCAGCGTGGCAACAATCCGTGGCGGCTTGCAAGCGGGATCGCTCGCCTCAAACCACGCCCCCGCGCCGCGTTGCGCGGACGGCAAGCAGGCGATGCCGGTATACGCAGCAATGCGACCCGGCATACGATTTCCGCCTCCGTTCCGGGGCTGGAAGCGGCGCGAATTCCGACCATTCTCGGCTACCCCTCAGGAGTGATTCGCCTTGCCCGCACCCCGCAGCCTCGCGGCCCTGGAAGACGATGCGCGGCGCGACCTGGACTTGATCGCGCATCCGCGCATGGACTGGCTGCAATCCAAGACCAGCGGCGGCAAGCCCGTGTTGGATGTACTGGTGGTGGGCGGCGGGCAATGCGGCGTCGTCACCGCCTTCGCGCTGATGCGCGACCGCGTGCGCAACCTGCTGGTGCTGGACCGCGCGGCCTATGGGCAGGAAGGGCCGTGGCAGACCTATGCGCGGATGCACAATCTACGGTCCTGGAAGGATCAGAGCGGCCCCGATCTCGGCGTGCCCTCCCTCACCTACCAGGCCTGGCATGAGGCGCAGTTCGGCACCGCGGATTGGGCGGCGCTGCGCTACATCCCCAAGGAATTCTGGAACGACTATCTTCTATGGCTGCGCCGCGTGGTCGGCGTGCCGGTGCGCAACGGGGTGAATGCGGGGCGCATCTCCCCCGCCCGGACCGATGACGGGCTGCCCTGCCTGTCCGTGGAAACCTCCGCCGGCCCGATGCTGGCGCGCAAGGTGGTGCTGGCGACGGGGCAGGAGGGCGCGGGCGTCTGGTGGATGCCGGATTTCGTCGCCGCTCTACCTCGCCATCTGCGCGCCCATAGCGCCGACCCGATCGACTTCGCGGCGCTGCGCGGCAAGGTGGTGGCGGTGCTCGGCGCCGGCGCCTCCGCCTTCGACAATGCGGCGATGGCGCTGGAGGCCGGCGCGGCGGAGGTGCATCTGTTCTGCCGGCGGGCGGAGCCGATGGTGGTGCAGCCCTATCGCTGGCTGACCTTTGCCGGGTTCCTGCGCCACCTGCACGAGATGCCGGATGAGTGGCGCTGGCGCTTCATGGCGCATGTGCTGGGGCTGCGGGAGGGCTTTCCGCCCGATACCTATGCCCGCGTCCTGCGTTTTCCCCATTTCGAAATGCATGTCGGCCGCGCCTGGACCGATGCGCGAAGCGATGGGGTGCGCGTGACGCTGGCCACCCCACGCGGCGACTTCGAAGCCGATTTCCTGATCTGCGGCACCGGCGTGCGGATGGACCCGACTTTGGTGCCGGAACTCGCCGGCTGCGCCCACAACATCGCGCGCTGGTCGGACCGCTACACACCACCGGCGGAGGAGGCCAATCCGCGCCTCGGCGAATTCCCCTACCTTGCCGACGACTACAGCTTCGTGGAGCGTGTGCCGGATGAGACGCCCTGGATGCGGGACATCCACCTGTTCGGCATCGGCACCACCCTGTCCTTCGGCCCCGCTGGCGCTTCCATCAACGCCATGGGCATCGCCGTGCCGCGCCTGGCCGCCGGCATCACCCGCGGCCTGTTTGCCGCCGAACTGCCACGCTATTACGCGGAGCTGCGCGCTTATGACGTGAAGCAGGTGGAGATCGATCCGAGCAGGATCAGTTGAGCGTCTCCATCAGCCGCCGCAGCAGCAGCGCGCGGGGCACCAGGCTGTCGAGATAGATCTGCTCGAAATCGGTGTGCCCGCCCTTGCCATCTGCGCCCAGCCCATCGAGCACCGGCGCAAGATCGGCGCAGAAATTGCCGTCGCTGCCACCGCCGGTCTTCAGGTCCTGCAACTCAAAGCCGATCTCGGTCGCCAGCGCCTTGGCATGATCGAACAGCGCGGCGATCGCGGGCGTCTTCTCATAGGGGGGACGGTTCAAACCGCCGGTCAGGGTCAGGGTCACATCGGGGCCATGCGGGCGCAGCGCCTGGATGCGCGCCAGCATCTCCTCCGCGATCGCGGGCGTCGGCAGGCGCATGTCGATGGCGGCGCGGGCTTCTTCCGCCACCACATTCGCCCGCGTGCCGCCCGTAACGACGCCGACATTCACCGTGACGCCACGCTCGTAATCGGTCATCGCATGCAGGTCGATGATCTGCCGTGCCAGCTCGTCGATGGCGCTGCGGCCGTCCTGATGTCGACTGCCGGAATGCGCGGCGCGGCCCTTCACAACCAGGTCGAAGCGCGCGGCGCCCTTGCGGGCCGTGACGATCTTCCCACCCTCCCGCGCCGGCTCCGTCACCAGCACATATTTGGCGCGGCCGCCGAGGCTGCGGATCAGGTCCTTGCTGGTCGGGCTGCCGACCTCCTCATCCGAATTGAACAGATAGGTGATGGGCAGGGGCGTCTGCGTGCCGGCGCGGAGGAAGGAGAGAAAGGCCTCGAAGGCCAGCCGCGCACCGGCCTTCATGTCGTAGATGCCAGGGCCGTAGGCGATGCCCTCCTGCACCCGGAAGGGCATGCGCGCCAGCATGCCCATGGGATGCACCGTATCCAGATGCGACAGCACCAGGATGCCCGGCGCATCGCCGCCCCAGGGTGAGCGCAGCAACACATGGTCGCCCATGCCTTCCCGGCCCGGGATGATTTCCACGCGTGCGCCGGCCTCGCCAGCCTCCGCCGCGACCTTCGCCATCAGGGCGGAGACGGCATCGGGCGCGTCGGTCGGCGTCTCATGCTCAACCCAGGGGCGGATATT
The DNA here is from genome assembly GCF_053891155.1 of Roseomonas sp. F4. Lineage (NCBI taxonomy): Bacteria > Pseudomonadati > Pseudomonadota > Alphaproteobacteria > Acetobacterales > Roseomonadaceae > Roseomonas > Roseomonas sp. F4. Next base: position 911,958 of record NZ_JBSSHK010000002.1, on the reverse strand, counting down.
GGCGAGCAGCGCATCGGTGGTGAAGGTCATGTGGAGGGCACCAGTTTCGTCACGAGGGTTGCGGCATCGCCGCCTTCCGCCAGCGCGGCGATGGCGGACAGGGCGTCTTCGGTCGCTGTGGGGCTGAGCACGCGCGCCGCGCAGTCGCGGAATTTCGCGAGATGCTCCGCCTCGGTCATCGGGTTCTCGGCCGCGCCGCGGCGGATGCTGCGTGTTTCGTGCAGCGTGCCGCCATTGCGCAGATGCAGAGTCACCTGCGTCGGTGGGCGCGGGTCTGCATCCGGCAGCGCGCGCATCGTGATGCGCGGCATCAAGGCGCGGATGGCCGCGCGGTGGATCGCATCCCCCTCGAAATCCGCCAGCGTCACCTGGCCCTGGAGCGCGGCCGTGGCCAGGCAATATTCCATGCTGAAACGTGCCTGCATGCCCGTGCGCGGATCGGGATGGATCAGGTTGCCGGCGAGCACCGCGGGCAAGGCCGTCTCGATCGCGGCGATCTCGGCGGGCGGCACCTTCATCGCCAGCAGCGCATCCAGCGACAGATGCGTCGCCGCACAGGTGGGATAGGGCTTGTAGCTGATGCCCACGGCCGCGATGGCCAGCGGCGCATTGTCGCCGGGCGGGTCCATCGTCCCCTCCGGCACATCGGCGCCCGCGAACATCTCCGCGAAGCGCCAACGGCCGGCCAGCGCCTCCTCCGCACCATCCACGCCCTGCTCCGCCAGGCTCGCCGCCAGCAGACCGGATTTCGCGGCGAGGCCGGCATGCACGGACTTGGCCATCGCACCAAGCTGCATGCGGCTGCCGCTGGACATGCTGGTGGCGAGGCTGAGCGCATGCCCGGCCCGCACCGCATCCAACCGCAGAAGCCGCGCGCAGGCCGCCGCCGCGCCGAGGGCGCCGATGGTGGAGGTGGCGTGCCAGCCCAGCCCGTAATGGCGCGGATTCACGCCGCGGCCGATACAGGCCATCACCTCCAGCCCCACGACCAGCGCATCCAGCAGCGCCGGGCCTGCGGCCTGGCGCTCCTCGCCCAAAGCGAGGATGGCGGGCACCAGAACGGCGGTGGCGTGGCCGTGCAGCGGGTTGAAAGTGTCGTCGTAGTCCAGCACATGCGCCGCCGCGCCATTCACCAGCGCCGCCCAGGGCGCGGCCAGGGCGGTTCCCGTGCCGAGCAGGCGCGAACCGCCGCCGCCCCAGCGCGATACGGTGGCGGCGACGCGGCGTGGCGTTTCCTCCACCGATCCAGCCAGCATCACCCCGATGGCATCACGCAGCCCGGCGATGGCCAGCGGCGCCACGGCGGCCGTCCGGGCAGGCGGCACATCCGCGATCCATTCCGCGAGTCGCTGCGTCGGCCCCGCCATCCTCACCCCTTCCCGCCTGCCGGCCGCAGCCTCGCGCGCCACATGCGGCCGGGCAACCCCCGCACGTCTTCACGCCGCCGCCGATGCCTGCGAAGCTTCGCCACGGAACAAGGGTGGAGAGAGCCGGTATGGCGGGGACCAGGGCTGGAGCGATCGCACGCGCGGAACGCTGCTTTGACGATGGCGCATATCTGGAGGCGCTGCGAAAGCTGGTCGCCGTGCCAACCGAAAGCCAGCTTTCGGACAGCCTTCCGGCGCTGACCCGCTACTGCACCGAAACCCTGCCCGATTTGATGCGGGACATGCCCTTCGAGCAGACGGTGCTGCCGAACCCGCGGGAGGGTCGTGGCCCGGTCTTTGTCGCGACGCGCATCGAGGACCCGTCTTTGCCGACCGTGCTGGTCTATGGCCATGGCGATGTGGTGCGCGGCCTGGCGCCGAAATGGAGTGAGGGGCTCGACCCCTGGCAGGTCACGGTGCGCGGCGATAAATGGTACGGCCGCGGCACGGTGGACAATAAGGGCCAGCACCTGATCGCCATTGAGGCGCTGCGCGCGGTGATGGCGGAGCGCGGCGGAACGCTCGGCTTCAACGCCAAGGTGCTGGTGGAGACCGGCGAGGAACAGGGCTCCCCCGGCCTGCGCGCGATGCTGCAACAGCATCGCGAGATGCTGGCGGCGGATGTGTTCATCGGTCTCGACGGCCCGCGCCAGACCACCTTCATGCCGGAGATGAAGCTCGGCGCGCGCGGCGGCGTCGCCTTCGACCTGGTGGTGAAGCTGCGCGACCATGCGCATCATTCCGGCCATTGGGGCGGCGTGCTGACCGACCCCGGCTTCGTGCTGGCGCATGCGCTCTCCACCATCCTCGATCGCAACGGCCGCATCCTGGTGGAAGGCTGGTCGCCGGCGGCCATCCCGCCCGCCGTCAAGCGCGCCATCGGCGATCTGGTGTTCGAGGACATCCCCGGCCTGCCGGAAGGCGACCCCAACTGGGGCGAGCCTGGCCTGACGAAAGCCGAAAAGATCTTCGGCTGGACCAGCGTCATCATGCTGGCGCAGATCACTGGCCATCCGGACGCGCCGACCAATGCGGTGCAAGGCGAGGCGCGCGCGCGGTTGCAGATCCGCCACACGGTGGACGTGCCCGGCGCCGCCTTCGTGCCCGCGCTGCGCAAGCATCTGGATGCCAAGGGCTTCCCGGAGGTCGAGATCATTCCGATGATGGAGCGCGACATGTTCGGCGCCGCGCGGACCAATCCGGACGATCCCTGGGTCGGCATGGTGGCCAATTCCATGGCGCGCACCAGCAACCGCGCGCCGAACATTGTGCCCAGCTCCTCCGGCTCCAACCCCTCCGACATGTTCCTGGAGGAGCTGGATGCGCCGGTGATCTGGATTCCGAACAGCTATGCCGGCTGCAATCAGCATGGTCCCGACGAACACGCCCTGGCGCCGCTGCTGCGTGAGGGGTTGGGGCTGATGGCCGGCATCTGGTGGGATATCGGCGAAGGCAAGGTGCCAGCCCGGCGCTGAGAGAAGGACAACGAGCATGACGGACGCCCTGCCCGCCGCGCTGATCGACCAGGTCAGCGGCCCGGAGATGATGGACAACCTGCGGGAAATCGCCCGTTGGGTGAAGCTGAGCGGCGCGGCAGAGGAGCTGGAGTCACTCGGCTTCCTGAAGGAGCGGATGAAGGCCTATGGCTTCCGCACGCAGATCCTTCTGCACGATGCCTATATCAGCCTGCCGGGCAAGGCCGCCGTCACCGTCGACGGCAAGGCCCTGCGCTGCATCACGCAGTCCTTCTCCCGGCCCGGCCGCGTCTCCGGCGTGCCGGTCTATCTCGGCCATGGGCACGATGCCGACTTCTCTGGCAAGGACCTGGCCGGCCGTATCCTGCTGTTCGAGGGCATGGCGACGCCGGCCGTGGCGCAGCGCGCCTCGCAGGCCGGCGCGGCGGGGCAGCTGCATATCAGCCATCACGAGCATATCCACGAGATGTGCATCTCCCCCGTCTGGGGCAGCCCGGGCGCGAGCACCCTGGCCGATTTGCCGACCACGGTGGTGTGCAGCGTCGACAATGCCGAAGGCGGCGCCATCCGCGACGCGCTGGCAGCCGGCGCGCAGCCGGTGGTGACGCTGGAGGCGGAGGTGGATACCGGCTGGCGCAAGACGCCGATCCTGGTGGCGGAGATGGAGGCGCCGCATGGCGGGGCGGAGGCACCCTTCATCCTGCTCTCCGGCCATCAGGACACCTGGTATTATGGCGTGATGGACAATGGCTCCGCCAATGCCGGCATGATGGAGGCGGCGCGGCTTTGCGCCCTGCATCACGCCAAGTGGCAGCGCGGGCTGCGGGTGTGCTTCTGGTCGGGCCATTCGCATGGGCGCTATTCCGGCTCCGCCTGGTATGCCGACACGCATTGGGATGAGCTGGACCGCCGCTGCGCCGCGCATGTGAATGTGGACAGCCTCGGCGGCGCCGGCGCGACGGTGCTGGAGAATGCGGCTGCGATGACGGAGCTGCGCCACCTGGCGGCGGAGGCCGTGCAGGCGCAGACCAACCAGACCTACAAGGGCAAGCGCAAGGCGCGGAACAGCGACGAGAGCTTCGTCGGCATCGGCATTCCCTCCATGCTCGGCTCCATCAGCGAACAGCCGGCGCGGCACGCGCAGGCGCGCAATGCGCTCGGCTGGTGGTGGCACACGCCGCATGACCTGATCGACAAGGTCGATGAGGCGAATCTGGTGCGCGATACGCGCGTGCTGACGCAGGTGGTGTGGAAGCTGCTGGCGGAACCGGTGCTGCCGCTGGATCATGCTGCGACTGCGGCCTCCCTGGTGCAGGAACTGGCAGGCCTGTCAGGAAAGCTGTCGGGCCGGTTCGAGATGGATGGCTTGGTCGCCGCAGCGACACGGCTGCGGGACAGTGCGGCGCGTATCGCCGGGCGGACGGCGAAGGATGCCGTGGCGGTCAATGCGGCGCTGATGCGGGCGTCCCGTGCTCTGGTTCCGCTGGACTACACGCCGGGCGACCGCTTCGCCCATGCCGCCGCTCTGCCCCTGCCCGCCTGGCCGACGTTGCAGCCGATCCGCGATCTGGCGGCGACGGAAGCCGGGACGGATGCGGAGAAGTTCGCTGCGGTGGACGCGACCCGCGCCCGCAACCGCCTGGCCTTCGCCCTACGCGAGGCGCAGGCCGCGCTTGATGCCGCCGATGCGGCGCTGAACTGAAGGAAGAAGCCATCATGCGGAACGACGAACAGGTCTGGCGCAGCGTCGATGAGCGCAAGGAGACCTATGCCGAACTCAGCGATCGCATCTGGGGCATGCCGGAGCTCTGCTACAACGAGCACCGCAGCGTCGCCGAACATATCGCGATGCTGGAGGCCGAGGGTTTTGCGATCACCCGCGATGTCGCCGGCATCCCCACCGCGGTGATGGGCGAGGCTGGCGAGGGCGGTCCCGTCATCGCCATCCTCGGCGAGTATGACGCCCTGCCCGGCCTGTCGCAGGAAGCCGACGTCGCGGAACACAGGCCTCTGCCCGGCGATGGCTACGGCCATGGCTGCGGCCACAATGTGCTGGGCTCCGCCAGCCTGCTCGCCGCCGCGGCGGTGAAGGATTACCTTAAGGCCAACAACCTGCCAGGGCGGGTGCGCTATTATGGCTGCCCGGCGGAAGAAGGCGGCGCAGCCAAGGGCTTTATGGTGCGCGAAGGCGCCTTCGATGATGTGGACATCGCCATCTCCTGGCACCCGGCCAGTTTTTCGGGCGTGAATGACGCGATTTCGCTGGCCAATACGCGCATCGACTTTTCCTTCACGGGCCGCGCCGCGCATGCCGCGTCGTCCCCGCATCTCGGGCGCTCGGCGCTGGACGCGATCGAGCTGATGAATGTCGGCGTGAACTATATGCGCGAGCACATGCCGAGCGATGCACGCATCCACTACGCCTATCTGAATGCCGGCGGCATCGCGCCGAATGTCGTGCAGTCCCAGACCAAGGTCCGCTATCTGATCCGCGCGCGGAACTTGCTCGAATTGAACGCGCTGGTGACGCGCGTGCGCAAGATCGCCGATGGCGCGGCGCTGATGACGGAGACCACCGTCTCCACCCAGGTGATCTCGGCGGTGTCCAACCTGCTCGGCAATTCGCCGCTGGAACAGCTGATGTACGACAACTTCCAGCGCCTCGGCCCGCCGCAATTCACCGATGAGGACAAGGCCTATGCCGCCGAGATCCAGAAGACGCTGAGCGACGAGGACATCCTCTCCGGCTATCGCCGCCAGGGCGTCACGCCGGATACCGGCAAGGCGCTGTGCGAGCTGATCGTGCCGCTGGACGCCAAGGGCGCGGGCATGAACGGCTCCACCGATGTTGGCGATGTCTCCTGGAAGGTGCCGACCGTGCAGGCGCGTGGCGCAACCTATGCCATCGGCACGCCCGGCCATAGCTGGCAGGTTGTGGCGCAGGGCAAGGCACCGGCGGCGCATACCGGCATGGTGCATGTGGCGAAGGTGATGGCCGGCACGGCGGTGGATGCGCTGCGCAATCCGGACATCATCGCCAAGGCCAAGGCCGATCATCAGGCGCGCACCGGTGGCAAGCCCTATGTCAGCCCGCTGCCGGCCGATGCGAAGCCGGCGCTCGGCATGTCGCTCGCCGAGTGATCTAACCCGGACAACCCCGTGATCGCCGCGAGACTGCTTGCGGTGGCACGGGGATGGCGGCAGCCTTCCGCTTTCTGTGGGAGGTGTCGCCATGGCGCGGCGTCAGATGAAGCTCGGTGTCTCGATGATCGGGCTTGGCTATCACATGGCGGCCTGGCGCCATCCGGATATCGATCCGGCCGGTAACATGAAGCTGTCGCATTATGTCGATGTCACGCGCATCGCCCAGCGCGGCAAGCTGGACCTGGTATTCCTGGCGGATGGCGTCGGCATTCGCGCGCAGGATGAACCGAAGGGGGCGCTGGCCCGCTCCTCGAAGAACGTGGTGTTCGAGCCTCTGACGCTGCTCTCGGCGCTGGCCATGGTCAGCGAGAATGTCGGCCTCGTCGCCACCGCCTCCACCACCTATAATGAGCCCTACCACGTCGCCCGCAAATTCGCCTCGCTGGACCATATCAGCGGCGGTCGCGCGGCTTGGAACGTCGTGTCCTCCTTCACCGATACCGAGGCGCGGAATTTTGGCTTCGAGAAGGCGCCGGATTACGACAAGCGCTACGACCGCGCCGCCGAATTCGTCGAAGTGGTGCGTGGTCTGTGGGAAAGCTGGGAGGATGACGCCTTCGTCCGCGACAAGGCATCGGGCGTCAATTACGACGAATCCAAGCTGCATGTGCTGAACCATAAAGGCGAGCACTTCCGGGTCGCCGGCCCGCTGAACGTCGCACGCACGCCGCAGGGCCATCCGGTGATCTTTCAGGCCGGCGCTTCCGATGCCGGGCGCGAATTGGCGGCGGCAACGGCCGATGGGCTCTATGCCGCATCGCAGGAACTGTCCGTCGCGCAGGCCTATTACAGCGACGTCAAGGGCCGCATGGCGCGCTATGGGCGCGAGCCCGATCATCTGAAGATCATGCCCGGCATCCTCGCCGTGCCCGGCCGCACGCGGCAGGAAGCACAGGACAAGCATGAGCAGGTGCAGTCCCTGCTCGACCCGCTGCTCGGCCTGAACCAGCTGTCCCGCGTCATGGGCGACCTCTCGGCCTATGACGTGGATGGGCCCGTGCCGGATGCGATCGACCCGCGCATGCGCAGCCGCGCGCAGATTTTTCTCGACCTGGCGAAGCGCGACAACCTGACCATCCGCCAGCTCTACACGCTGGTCGCCGCGGGCAATGGCCATCGCACCGTGGTCGGCACGCCCGCCGATATCGCCGACGCCATGCAGGAATGGTTCGAGCAGGGTGCGGCGGATGGCTACAATATCCTGCCGCCCTGGCTGCCGGGCGGCCTCGCCGATGTCGTGGACCTCGTGGTCCCGGAATTGCAAAGGCGAGGCCTGTTCCGCACCGAATATGAGGGCACGACATTGCGCGAGAATCTTGGCGTGCCTTACCCCACCCACCGTCGTGCCGCGCTCGCCCGCGGCCTAGCGGCCGAATGATGTCGGGAAACGCCACCATGCGCCTGCTCCGCCCGCTGCTGATGACGGCAGCCCTGCTCACCGCCCTGCCCGCCGCCGCCCAGGAACTGCGCATCGGCTTCAAGGCCGCGGTCGATGGCAGCGACCCGCACCAGAACTACACGCCGAACCGCAATGTGCAGCTGCATGTCTACGAACCGTTGGTGTTCCAGGACGCCTTCATGCGCCCCCTGCCCGGCGCGGCATCCTCCTGGCGGCAGGTCAGCGACGAGGCCTGGGAATTCACGCTGCGCGAGGGCCTGACCTTCCATGACGGCACGCCGGTGACGGCGGATGACGTGGTGTTCTCGATCAAGCGGGCGCGGGAGATCACCGGCCTGCGCACCTTCGTCGGCCAGACCCGCAGCATCGCCTCCGCCGAGGCGAAGGACGACCGCACCGTCATCATCCGCACCCGCGGCATCTCCACCCTGCTGCCGAGCCAGATGGCGGTCATCGCCATCCTGTCGCGCCGCCTGGCCGAAGGCGCGGTGGAGGCGGATTTCAACGGCGGCCGCGCCGCAATCGGCACCGGCCCCTATCGCTGGGTGCGCCTGTCGCAGGGCCAGGATGTCGTGCTGGAACGGGCCGAGCGGCATTGGCGAGAGCCGGAGCCCTGGCAGCGTGTGACCTTCCGCTTCATCAGCAATGACAGCGCCCGTGTCGCCGCGCTGCTGGCCGGCGATGTGGATGTGATCGACAATGTGCCGGCGGCGCTCTACGGCCGCGTGCGCGACAGCGACCGGTCGCAGCTCATCACCGGCACCGGGCTGTTCACGCTGTACATGTATCTCGACCATTTCCGCGACCAGGTGGCCTTCGCCACCGGCCCGGATGGCCAGCCCCTGGCGCGTAACCCGATCCGCGACCCGCGTGTGCGACAGGCGATGAACCTTGCCATCAATCGCACCACGCTGGCCGAACGTGCCATGGAAGGCTCCGCCGACCCGATCGGGCAGTTCGCCGCGCCGGGCTTCATCGGCCACGATCCCGGCCTCACCGTGCCGGCGCAGGACCAGGCGCAGGCGCGGCGACTGCTGGCGGAAGCAGGCTATCCGAACGGCTTCGGGCTGACGATCCATTGCACGAATGACCGCTTCGCGGGCGATTCCCGCACCTGCCAGGTGGTCGGCCAGATGCTCACTTCGGTCGGCATCCGCGTGACGGTGGATGCGCTGCCGGCGGCGGTGTTCTTCCGCCGTGCCAATGGCAATGCGCAGCTCGATCCCGAATTCACCGCCTTCATGGCGATCTTCGCCTCCTCCACAGGCGTTGCCAGCGAGACGATGAGCAGCATCCTGCGCACCCGCAACGCCGCCCTCGGCCAGGGGCCGCTGAACCGGGGCCGCTATTCCAACCCGGCGATGGATACGGCGCTGGATGTGGTGGACCGCACGCTGGACGATGCGGAGCGGGAGCGGCTGATGGGTGCCGCGGCGCGCATCGCCATCGAGGACAATGCCATCCTGCCGATCTTCTCGCTCCGCGCCTCCTACGGCGTGCGGCGCGGCCTGACCCTGACGCCGCGCGGCGACCAGTACACCATGGCGACCGGCATCCGCACCGCGCCATGACCCGGCCGCGCATTCTGGTCATCGATCCGCAGGGCGAGGACGAGGACATCGAGAGGGCGATCGTCGGAGAGGATGCGGAGCTGGCGTTCCGCCGTTCCATCGGCGGTCGCCTGCCTGACCCGGCGGATTACGCCGCCGCCGATGCGGTGCTGAACTGCCGGTCCATGCATCGCCTGCCGGCGGAATCGATCGCATTGTTCGAAAGGTGCCGAGTGATCGTGCAGGGCGGCGTGGGCTTCGCCCATGTGGACCTGGAAGCCGCCGCCGCGCGCGGCATACCCGTGCTGAACACGCCCGATTACGGAACGACGGAAGTGGCGGATCATGCCGTGGCGCTGGCGCTTGGCCTGCTGCGCGGCGTGCAGGGCTACGACCGGCGGCTGCGGCGCGGCAATGCCGCCTGGGACGCGCGGCAGATGAAGCAGGTGCGGCGGCTCGGCACGCTGCGCGTCGGCATTCTGGGGCTGGGGCGCATCGGCACGGCGGCGGCGTTGCGCTTCCAGGCCTTTGGCATGAAGGTCGGATTCCACGATCCCAACCTGCCGGTGGGCCACCAATTGGCCTTTGGCTGGGAGCGTTTCGACACGGCGGAGGCGCTTCTGGCGCGCAGCGACGTGCTCAGCATCCATGCCCCGCTGAACGCCAGCACCCAGGGGTTGGTCGATGCGCGGCGCCTGGCGCTGATGCCGCAGGGCGCCGTGGTGGTGAACACGGCGCGCGGCGCCATTCTCGACCTGGATGCGGTGCATGCGGCGCTGCGCGCCGGCCATCTCGCCGGCGCGGGCATCGACGTCTTCGAGACCGAGCCTCTGGACCGTGCCCACCCGCTGATCGCCGCCTGGGCGGCCGGGGAGGAATGGCTGGATGACCGACTGGTGCTGACCCCGCACGCCGCCTTTTATTCCACCGCCAGCATCCGCGACATCCGCCGCCTGTCCATGCAGTACATGATGGATTTTCTCCGGACCGGCGCGCGGCCGACCTGTGTGAATGAGGCCCTGTTGGCCAGGCAGGTCTGATCCGCGCCACGCGGGGTGCAACCCGCGCTCGGCCCGCCCGTTCGCCCCAGCGCGCGCATTGCGCTGGGGAATCGATTCCATGACGCCGGACCAGGCCATCGCCTTCGCTATCCTGGGCGGCACCATCGCCTTATTCATCCATGGGCGCCTGCCCTACGATCTGGTCGCGCTGCTGTCCTTGTTCGCCGCGGTCATCAGCGGGGTGGTGCCGGCCGACAAGGCCTTCTCGGGTTTCAGCGACGACGTGGTGATCATCGTGGCCGGCGCGCTTCTCGTCAGCGCCGCGGTCGCGCGCTCCGGCGCGGTGGAGGCGGCGATGCGGCCGCTGCTGCCCTGGATGCAGGGGGGGCCGGCCGTTCAGGTGCCCATCCTGGCGGCGGTGGTGATGGTTCTGTCCGCCGTGACCAAGAATGTGGGCGCGCTGGCCATCATGATGCCGGTGGCTTTCCAGCTTGCCCGACGCACTGGCACGCCAGCCAGCGCCCTGCTGATGCCCATGGCTTTCGCCGCGCTGCTGGGTGGGCTGGTCACCCTGGTCGGAACCTCGCCCAATATCATCGTCTCCCGCCTGCGGGAGGAGATCACAGGCGCGCCCTTCCGCATGTTCGACTTCGCACCCGTCGGGCTGTGCATCGCCGCCGCCGGGCTGGTGGTGTTGGCGGTCGGCTGGCGGCTGCTGCCGGGGGGGCAGAAGGGCAGCGGTTCAAAGGATGCCGCCTTCACCATCGAGCAATACACGACGGAAGCCCGCATTCCGAAGGGCAGCGACCAGATCGGCAAGACGGTGGCGGAGCTGGAGGCGATTGGCGAAGGCGAGGTCCGCATTGCGGCCGTCATCCGCGCCAATGTGCACCGCCTGTCACCCGTCCCGGGCCGTGCGCTGCAGGAGGAGGACCGGCTGCTGCTGGAAGGTGAGGCGGAGGATCTGGATTCCTTCATCGCCCGCAGCGGGCTGACACTGGAGGGTGAACGCCACAAGATTCCCGAGGATGCCGCCCAGGTGGTGGAGGGTGTGGTGACCGGGGAGAGCCCGCTGGTCGGCATGACGCCCGCCGGCTTCGACCTGCACCGGCGCAGTGGCCTGAGCCTGATCGCCGTCAGCCGCCGCGGCCAGCGGATCGCAGAGAAGCTCAGCGACCTGCGACTGCGCGCCGGCGACGTGGTCATCCTGCGCGGCGAGGCCACGGTGATGGCGGAGGCGATGGGCGGGCTGCGGGTGCTCCCCCTGTCGGAGCGCAATGTGCAGCTTGGTCGCAGCCGCCGCGGGTGGCTGCCGCCGCTGGTGCTGGCCGCGGCCATGGCCCTGGTGGCGCTGAACTGGGTGCCGGTCGCCATCGCCTTCTTCGGCGCCGCCGTGGTGCTGCTGGCCCTGCGGACGCTGACGATGCGGGAGGCCTATGAGACGGTGGAATGGCCGGTTGTCGTGCTGCTGGCCGCGCTGATCCCGGTGAGCGAGGCCATCCGCACGACTGGCGGCACCGACTTGGTCGCGGGCTGGCTGTCCGGTGTGGCGCAGGCCCTGCCGCCGCTGGCCGCGCTGGCCCTGATCATGGTGATCGCCATGGCGGTCACCCCCTTCCTGAACAATGCGGCGACGGTGCTGGTGATGGCGCCGGTCGGCGCCAGCCTGGCGCAGCAGATCGGCCTCAGCCCCGATCCCTTCCTGATGGCGGTCGCCATCGGGGCGGCCTGTGACTTCCTCACCCCCATCGGCCACCAGTGCAACACGCTGGTGATGGGGCCGGGCGGCTATCGCTTCGGCGACTACTGGCGGCTGGGACTGCCGCTATCGGTCACGGTGGTGCTGGTCGGCGTCCCGGCCATCGCCTTCTTCTGGCCGCTCGGTTGACGGCGGATCAGATCTTGTGGGCTTCCAGCGTGCTGGGGTGGAACAGCTCCTCCGGCACCAGCAACCGGCTGGACAGGCCCTGCGCGTGATGGTGGCGCAGGAACCAGTCGAAGACATGGCGGTTTGCGGCCAGGCCGTAGGAGAAGAAGTCGTCCCCCATCAGCCGACGGGCGGCGCGCAGGTTTTCCTCGACGAAGGGCAGCGTGACCTTGGTGGCGGAGGTGTCAGCCAGCTTGGCCAGAGCCACGGACTTCGACTTCTCGAAGGCTTTCTGGACCGCGGCGGGTAGCCAGGGGTGGCGCTCCACCAGCGTCTTGCGGATGCCGAGCACATGCATCACCGGGAAGATGCGGGTCTTGCGGAACCAGGCCTGGGCTTCCGCCGTCGGGTCCGGGAACAGCCAGTCGATGTTCGGCTCGCCCCGTTCGAAGCAGGAGGGTGCGCGCGGCCCCATCACGCCGTCCAACTCGCCCGCCGCGAGCATGCCGGAAATGGTGGCGCCTTCCGGCGCATTCTCGACCACCACGCCGGGCGGCAGGGTGAGCGAAATTTTCTCAACGCGGCCGGGGGTGTCATAGCCGCCGCGCACCCAGGTGACCTCGGCGGGGGCGACGCCGTACTCCTCCTCCAGGATCGCCCGCGCCCAGACATTGGCGGTGAGCTGGTATTCCGGGATGCCGATGCGCTTCCCGCGCAGATCGGCGGGCTTCCCGATGCCACGATCCGTCCGCACCACGATGCAGGTGTGGCGAAAGGCGCGGGAGGGGAAGACCGGCACGGCAATGTAGGGCGAGTCCCCCTTGGCGACCCGCACGGAATAGGAAGACAGCGACAATTCGCAGATGTCGAAGGCCTCATGCCGGAAGGCGCGGAAGAAGATCTCCTCCGGCTCCAGCAGCATGAATTGCGGATCGACGGCATCGATCTGCACCTCCCCATCCACCAGGGGGCGCATGCGGTCATAGGGGCCGATGGCGATGGAAAGCTGAAGCTTCGACATGCGTTATTCCGCCGCGATGGAGGACGGGGCGCTGACGAAAAGCTCGCGCTCCATCTCCGTCGTGCCGAAGCTGCGCCAATCGGTGGTCTTCGGCACCACGCCCTCGAAACTGGCGATGTCCTTCAGCGACACGCGCGGTTCGGTGCGGCCCAGCGCCGGGGCTCCCTCCGCCAAGGCGCGCGCGGCCTCGATCATCAAGCGGCGCCATTGCACGATGGCGACATCGCTGGCGCCGAGGCGTTCGCTGGTGCGGTCGGCGATGGGGCCCATGCTTTCCCACATCGCCATATCCTGGGCCGGGATGCCCTTGATGCCGGTGAAATTGCCGAGCGCCATTAACCGGCGATCCTGCCCGTAGTCATTCTCCCGCACCCGCTTCTTCTGCCAGTCGGCATCCACGTCGATGCCGGGCTGAAGTGCCAGGAACTTGCGCCAGTCCTCCGTGGAGGGCACGTCCGGCCCCTCCCCCCACGCCATGAAGTAGAACCAGCTATGGGTGTCGTCGATCGGCACCGTCACCTGAGCCACGTTGTAGCTGGCGTTCGGCGGGATCAGGCAGGTCAGCGGCGCGACGAAGGTGGTGATGCGCACATAGTCATGCGTCGCCGCCTGGGTGATCGGGCGGCGGATGGCGGCATAGCGGAAGCCGTAGGAGGTGAGCTGCACCTGCAGCCGCGGCGCCTTGTCGGTCGAAGGCCGCGTCCAGCTTTTGGCGCTTGCCCCGGCCCGGCCGACGCGGGCCGGCACCATGTCGGAGGAATGAAGGGACGAGGAATGGGCGCTGTCGATCTGCCCCTCGACGATCTGCGCCCAGTTGCAGGGCACCATGGTCTTGCCGATGGACACGCGGGTGGCCGGCGTCGGCGCGAAGGGCGGCGGTTCGAATTCCGGCATGTCGGCACGGTCGCCGAGGAAGGCCCAGACGAAGCCGCCCGCCTCCTCCACCGGAAAGCTCGGATGCTTGAACTTCGCGGCGGCGCAGGCCTCCGGCGGCTCGCTCGGCATTTCGAGGACATTGCCCTCCACGTCGACCTTCCAGCCGTGATAGAGGCAGCGCAGCCCGCCCTCCTCGTTCCGCCCGTAATAGAGCGAGGCCTTGCGATGCGGGCAGGCCTCCGCCACCAGGCCGAGGCGGCCGTCGCTGTCACGGAAGGCGACCAGCTTCTCGCCCAGCACCTGAACGCGGACGGGCTTGCCATCCGCCTCCTCCACCTCCTCCGACAGGCAGACGGGCAGCCAATGGCTGCGCAGCAGGCGGCCCATGGGGGCATCGCCGGTGACGCGGCACAGCAGCTCGTTCTCGGCCTGGGTGAGCATGGCGGTTCCTCCCGATATGCTTAGGTCCCTAAGATATGCGGCGCACCTTTCGCGCTGTCCAGAGGGTGTTGACGGTAGATAGTTAGATTTCTAAGTGAATGGAAAGCGTGCGGAGGCAGGCAGCATGACGGAGGCGGCGTTTCGGCCCCTGCGGGTGATGGCGGCGGCGGAGATCGCCAGCGGCATTTTTCGGTTCGACCTGGCGCATCCCGAAGGCCAGGACCTGCCGCCCTTTACCGCCGGCGCGCATCTGCGGGTGCAACTGCCGGGTGGATTGGTGCGGCGCTATTCGCTCTGTTCCGACCCGGAGGACGTCGCCGCCTGGTCCATCGCCGTGAAGCGCGACACAACCGGCCAGGGCGGCTCCCTTGCTTTGTGTGATGGAGTGAAGGCCGGGGACCTGCTGCCCTGTGGCGAACCCCAGAATGACTTCCCGTTGGAAGGGCGACCGGTCGGGCGGGTCTTCATTGCCGGCGGCATCGGCATCACGCCGATCATGTCCATGATCCGGCATCTGGAAGCCTCCGGCGGGCCGTCCTGGAAGCTGTACTACCTGACCCGCTCCCCTGCCGAGACCGCCTTCCGCGAGGAGCTGTCCGCCTTTCGCGGCAAGGTGGTGATCCACCATGACGGCGGCGATCCGGACCGCGCCTTCGATCTCTGGCCCATCCTGGAACAGCCCAAGGGCCGCCATATTCATTGCTGCGGGCCGCGCGGGCTGATGCAGGCGGTGCGGGACATGACCGGCCACTGGTCCTCCGCCGCCGTGCATTTCGAGGATTTCGGGGCCGGCTCCGGCCAGAAACGACCGGAGGACACGGCCTTCACCGCCGCCCTGGCACGATCTGGCGGCGAGGTGACCGTGCCGGCCGGCACAACCCTTCTGGCGGCGCTGCACGCGGCGGGCCATGCCGTGCCATTCTCCTGCGAAAGTGGCACCTGCGGGTCCTGCCGCACCGGCCTGGTCGCCGGCGCGGTGGACCATCGCGACCTGGTGCTGATGGAGCATGAGAAGGCCATGGCGATCATGCCCTGCGTGTCCCGCGCCGCCCCCGGCTGCGCCCGTCTGGTGCTCGACCTGTGACCCAACCCGCCGAGCCGGAGCTGGACCTGCGGCCACCGCGCCGGCTGAAGCTCGGCGTGGCCGGGCTGGGCCGGGCCTTCATGCTGATGCTGCCGGGGCTGGCGCATCATCCGCGCATCCAGCTTGTGGCCTGCGCCGATCCGCGGCCGGAGGCGCGCATCCGCTTCACCGCCGATTTCGACGCGCCCTCCTATGCCGAATTTGGCGAGCTCTGCGACGATCCGAATGTCGAGGCGATCTACCTCGCCACCCCGCACCAGTTCCACGCCGCCCAGGTCGCCCGCGCCGCCGATGCCCGCAAGCATATCCTGGTGGAAAAGCCGCTGGCGGTGACGCTGGCGGAGGCCGCTTCCATGGTCGAGCGCGCAAGGGCGGCGGGGGTGCATCTGCTGGTCGGCCACAGCCATGCGCAGGACGGGCCAGTGCTGGCGGCGCGGCGGCTGATTGCCAGCGGGGAGGTCGGCGCGCCGCGCCTCATCACCGCGCTGAACTACACCGATTTCCTGTATCGCCCCCGGCGAGCGGAGGAATTGGACACCAGTCAGGGCGGCGGCGTGGTGTTCAGCCAGGGGGCGCATCAGGTGGATGTGGTGCGGCTGCTGGGCGGCGGGTTGGTGCGATCCGTCCGCGCCATGACCGGCGCCTGGGACCCGGCGCGGCCGACGGAGGGCGCTTATGCCGCCTTCCTGGCCTTTGAGAATGGCGCGGCGGCCAACCTGACCTATTCCGGCTATGGCCGCTTCGACAGCGATGTCTTCCTCGACTGGGTGGGGGAGATGGGCCAGCGCAAGGACCCGGGCCGCCACGGCTTGGCCCGTGCCGCCCTGGCCGGGCTGCCTGATGCGGCCGCCGAGGCGGCGCTGAAGGCCAGCCGGACCTATGGCGCCCCCGGCCAGCCGCCCGGCCTGCCGCCGCTGGAGCCCCCCGAATTCCACAACCAGTTCGGCCTGGTCATCGCCAGTTGCGAACAGGCCGATCTGCGGCTGACGGCGCAGGGGGTGGAGGTGCATGGCGATGCCGCGCGCCGCCTTCGCAAGGCGCCGCTGCCCGCCGTGCCGCGCGGCGAGGTCTGGGACGCATTGTGCAGTGCAGTGCTGGATGGCATTCCCCCGGTGCAGGATGGTGCCTGGGGCATGGCCACGCTGGAGGTCTGCCTCGCCATCCTGCAATCCGCCCACGAAGGGCGGGAGATCGCGCTGCATCACCAGGTGGCGCCGAAAGGACCTTGAGACATGCCGACGCTCCGCATCGAGGCGCAGCAGGATGCCACCAGCGGTTTGTTTTTCCTGGAGGTTTTCTTGCCGGCTGAGTCCCCGACCCCCTTCGTCAGCACCGCGCCCCGCTACAGCAGCGCGGCGGCGGCCGAGCAGGACATGATTGCCACCCTCACCGCTGCGGCGAATCGACCGCGCGCCCGATGACACCACCCCGAATGATGTCCCGCCTGCGGCCGGCTTCCTTTGCCGGCCGAGCGGCCGAACGGCCGCCGCGGCAAGTGCCGCGCAGCCAAGCGCGCGGAGCGCGCGCCCGGCGCATGAGGGAAGAACAGTGAGCGACCGCGAATCCGCGCTGCCGTTCGAGCAAAGCCTCGGCTTCCTGGTGCGGGACCTTAACCGGGCCATCCAGAAGAATCTTCAGGCGCGCATCCAGCCCAGCGGCGCGACGCTCGGCGCCTGGTACTTCCTGCGCGTGCTGTGGGAGGAGGACAGCCTGACGCAGCGGGAGCTGGCGCAGCGCATCGGCATGCAGGAACCCACCGCCGTCATCGCCCTGCGCGGGATGGAGGAGGCGGGCTGGATCATCCGGGAACGCAGCGAGACCGATCGCCGCAAGGTCTATATCCACCTGACCGACAGCGGCCGCGCGCTGCGCGAAAAGCTGCTGCCCGAGGCCAAGGGGGTGATCGCCGAGGCGCTGGTCGGCCTGGAGGCCGCCGAGGTGGAAACCCTGCTGAGCCTGCTGCGCCGCGCCCGCGCCAATCTGGCGGAGCCCGCGCCCGCTACCCCGCCGGCGAAAGCCCGAGCTGCCGGGCGGCGGCGGCCACGCAGCGGCTGAACACCTCGAGCGCATCGAAGGGCAGGTCCTGACCGGCGTCGGGCAGGAAGATGGGCAGGCCGCCGGCCTGCTCCACCGCGCCGGGGATCATCAGATTGTCCGGCAGGCCGAAACCGCCCACGGTCAGGCCCGGCATCGGGTCAGGCACCGCCGCCAGCAGCGCCGCGCTGCGGGCGGCGAAAGGTTTGGTGCTGTTGGAATAGGCGAAGATCGGCCGCCCACGCCCCAGGAACCAGCCCAGTTCGACCAGCGTGCCGGCATCGGCCGAGGCACCGCGAAAGGGGGTGAGGTTGGCGATGACCAGATCGGCGCTTTCCATCATCGCCAGGTCCTTGGCGAAGATCACCCGCCAGGCCTCGGCCTCCGCCATGCTGGCGAGGGAGGCGACATCCTCATTCAGCGGCGGCAGGGCGGTGATGCCATGGCGGGCGCAGATCGCCGATTTGCGGGCGGCCTGGGCAGGCGCGTCGGGCAGGAAGACGTCGGGTCCGGCGAGATAGGCGAGCGGCATGGGGTGAAGCTGACCACGCGGCGCGCAAAGCGCGCAAGCGGCGAGCAGTCCCGCGCCAGCATGGCGGGCCTTGGCGGAAAAGGCCTCTGGTCCGGTCACGCGGGGTTCTGGCAGGTTTGCGGCATGAGGAACCCCGTTTGAAGCCGGCCCCCTTTGAATGGCAGGCGCCCGAGACCCTGGATGCGGCGCTGGCCCTGAAGGCCCGGCATGGGGAGGCCGCGCGCTTCCTGGCCGGGGGCCAATCCCTGGTGCCGGCGATGAATTTCCGGGTGGCGCAGCCGGCCGTGCTGGTGGATCTCAACCGAGTGGTCGATCTGGACTTCTGCCAGTTCGACGCGGATGGCACGCTGCGCATCGGCGCCATGGCCCGCTACCGGCGGATCGAGCGGGATGCCGCGGTGGCCGCGCGGCTGCCGCTGCTGGCGGAGGCGCTGGCGGAAGTGGCGCATCCGCAGATTCGCACGCGCGGCACGCTCGGCGGCAATCTCTCCCATGCCGATCCGGCCAGCGAGATGCCGGCGGTGATGCTGGCGCTGGATGCCCGGTTCCGGCTGCGACGGGCAGGCGGGGCAAGGGTCGTGGCGGCGGCGGATTTCTTTCTGGGGCCGCTGGCGACGGTGCTGGCGGAAGATGAAATGCTGGCGGAGATCCTTATCCCGCCTTTGCCGCCCGGCAGCGGCACCGCCTTCCTGGAAGTGGCGCGGCGGCGCGGCGACTACGCCATGATGGGCGTGGCGGCGGTTCTGCGGCGCGGGCCGGATGGGCGCTGTGCGGCGGCACGGATCGCGTTGTGCAGCGCCGGGCCGACGCCCATGGCCGCGCCGGGCGCCGCCGCCGCACTGCTGGGGCTGCGGCTGGATGCGGGGGCCTTCGCGGAAGCGGCGGTGCTGGCTGTGCGGGAAATTGATCCGATGGGTAGCGTGCAGGCCTCCTCCGCCTATCAGCGCCATCTGGCAGGCGTGCTGGTGGGCCGCGCCTTGGCCGTCGCAGCGGAGCGCGCCTGGGATCCTAAGGCGGAGCGTGCGGCATGAAGATCACCATCCGGGTGAACGGCGCGGCTTACACACGGGATGTCGAGCCGCGTCTGCTGCTCAGCGACTTCCTGCGCCACGAAATCGGCCTGACCGGCACCCATGTCGGCTGCGAACACGGCGTCTGCGGCGCCTGCACCATCCTGTGGGATGGCGAGCCCGCGCGATCCTGCCTCGCCTTCGCGGTGCAGGCGGAGGGGCATGAGATCGGCACGGTGGAAGGCCTGGCGCCGGCGCCGGGCAAGCTCAACGCGCTGCAACAGGCGTTCCAGGACGCGCATGGCCTGCAATGCGGCTATTGCACGCCGGGGATGCTGATGACGCTGACCGCCTTCCTGGCCGAGAATCCCCATCCGGACGAGGCGCAGATCCGGGAAGCGCTGTCGGGCAATCTGTGTCGCTGCACCGGCTATCAGCACATTGTCGATGCGGTGCTGCGGGTGGTTGCGGCATGACCAGCTTCGGCCGCCCGCTGACCCGCAACGAGGACCCCCGCCTGCTGCGGGGCGAGGCGCTGTTCGTCGATGATGTGGAGCTGCCCGGGCTGCTGCATGTCGCCTTCTTCCGCAGCCCCCATGCCCATGCGCGGTTGATCTCCATCGATGTGGAAGCCGCCAAGGCGCGGGCCGGCGTGGTGGCGGTGGTGACCGCCGCTGATCTCGGTGACTACTGGCAGCCTGGCCCGCTGCTGGTGCCGCCGCCGCCGGTGCCGGGAATGGATTTCTACCAGCGCTGCCAGGTGCCGCTGGTGCGCGACAAGGCGCGGCATGTTGGCGAGCCGGTGGTGATGGTGCTTGCCGAAAACCGCTATGTCGCGGAGGACGCGGTCGGCGACATTCTGGTGGAATGGGAAACGTTGCCCGCGGTGGGCGATCTGGAAGCCGCTCTGCAACCCGCCGCGCCGCTTGTGCATGATGACCTGGACAGCAATGTCGCCGCGAGGGTGCATCAGGCACGCGGTGACTACGCGGCGGCGGCAAAGGCCGCGCATCTGATCCTGAAGCGTCGCTTCACCTATGACCGCGGCGCCTCCATCCCGATGGAGACACGCGGCGTGGTGGCAAGCTGGGACCCGCGTGCGGACCGGCTGACGGTGTGGGACACCACCCAGGCGCCCGTCGTCATCCGAAACGGTCTCGCCGCCATGCTGGGTCTGAGCGAGCGGCAGGTGCGCGTGGTGGCGCCGAATATCGGCGGCGGCTTCGGGCCGAAGATGATGATGTTCTATCCGGAGGAGGTGCTGATCCCCTGGGCCGCCATGCGCCTCGGCCGTCCGGTGAAATGGATCGAGGACCGGCTGGAGCATTTCTTCGCCACGACCCATGAACGCAGCCAGATTCACGATGCGGAAATCGCGCTGGATGCGCAGGGAAAAATCCTCGGCGTGAAGGACGTGTTCCTGCACGACACCGGGGCCTATGACCCTTATGGGCTGACGGTGCCGCTGAACAGCCAATGCACCCTGCTCGGCTGCTATGTGGTGCCGGCCTATGACAGCCTCTTCACCGCCGTCTTCACCAACCGCACGCTGGTCACGCCCTATCGCGGCGCCGGCCGGCAGCATGGCGTCTTCGTCATGGAACGGCTGCTGGACATGGCGGCGCGGGCGCTGGGGCTGGACCGCGCGGAAATCCGCCGGCGCAACTTCATCGCCGCCGATGCCTTCCCCTTCGACCAGGGCGTGATCTACCAGGATTTTTCGCGGCTGAGCTACGACAGTGGCAATTACGAACCGATCCTCGACAAGGCGCTGCACGCCATTGGCTATGGTGACTTTCTGGCACGTGTGCAGCCGGCGGCACGTGCCGAGGGCCGCGCGCTCGGCATCGGCCTGGTCTGCTATGTGGAAGGCACCGGCATCGGCCCCTATGAGGGGGCGCGGGTGCAGGTGCAGGGCTCCGGCAAGGTCAGCCTCGCCACCGGCATCGGCAGCCAGGGCCAGGGCCATGCCACCGCCTTTGCCCAGGTCGTCGCCGAACAGCTCGGCGTAGATATCCGCGACGTGGAAGTGGTGACGGGCGACACCGACCAGTTCCAATGGGGCGTCGGCACCTTTGCCAGTCGCGGCGCCGTCGTCGCCGGCAGCGCGGCGCATGAGGCGGCGAAGGTGGTGCGCCAAAAGATTTTGAAGACCGCGGCAATGCATTTCGAATGCGCGGAGGAGGATCTGGTCCTCGCCGATGGCAAGGTGCATGTCGCCGGTGTACCCGACCACGCCATCACCCTCGGAAAACTCGCGGGTCTGGCCAATCCGATGCGCGGGGCGGTGACGCCGGGCACCGAGCCCGGGCTGGAAGCCACCAGCTATTTCGGCCCAGCCAGCGGCGCCACGGCGAGTGGCGTGCATGCGATGATCGTGGAGATCGACCGCGGCACATTTCGGCCGACCATTCTCGACTATGTGGTGGTGCATGACTGCGGCACGGTGATCAATCCCCTGATCCTGGCCGGCCAAATTCACGGTGGTGTGGCGCAGGGAATCGGCAATGCCTTCTTCGAGAAGCTGGAATGGGATTCCGAAGGCCAGTTGCTGAATGCCAGCCTGGCCGATTACCTGATCCCCACGGCGCTCGACGTGCCGCGCATGCGGCTGGATCACACCGTCACCCCCTCCCCGCTCAATCCGCTCGGCGTGAAGGGCGCGGGCGAGGCGGGCGCAATTCCGGTGGGCGCGTTGTTCGCCCAGGCGCTTGAGGATGCGCTGGACCTGCCGGCGCAGGGCATCGAGATTCGGGAAATGCCGCTCAGCCCTTCCCGGCTTTGGGAGATCACGCAGGGTGGCTGACGCCGTCATTTCCACCAAGGACCTGTCGCTGGTCTTCGAAACGCGCGACGGGCCGGTGCATGCGCTGTCCGGCGTGAACCTCGACATCGCACCGGGCGAGTTCATCTCCCTGATCGGCCCCTCCGGCTGCGGCAAGACCACGCTTTTGCGGGTCATCGCCGATCTGGAACGCGCCACTTCCGGCAGCATCACGGTGAACGGCCGCACGCCGGAAGAGGCTAGGCTGGCGCGGGACTATGGCTATGTTTTCCAGGCGCCAGCGCTCTATCCATGGCGCACCATCCTCGGCAACGTCATGCTGCCGCTGGAAATCATGGGCGTGCCCCGCGCCGAACGTGCGGCACGGGCGAAGACGCAGCTCGATCTGGTGAACCTCTCCGGCTTCGAACGCAAATTTCCCTGGCAGCTTTCCGGCGGCATGCAGCAGCGCGCCTCCATCGCCCGCGCGCTGGCCATCGAGCCGAAACTGCTGCTGATGGACGAGCCATTCGGAGCGCTGGACGAGATCGTCCGCGACCACCTGAACGAACAGCTTCTGAAGCTCTGGGCTGCGACCGGGAAAACGGTGGTCTTCGTAACGCATTCGATTCCGGAGGCGGTGTTCCTCTCCACCCGCATCGTGGTGATGTCGCCGCGGCCGGGGCGGATCACGGATATCGTGCCCTGCGACCTCGGCCCGGATCGGCCGCTGGAGATTCGCGAGACCCCGGAATTCCTGCGCATCGCGCAGCGGGTGCGGGACGGGCTGCGGGCGGGTCATGCCTATGATGTCTAGGTCCGTCCTGCCGGTGCTGACGGTCTGCGCGGCCCTGGTCGTGCTTTGGTATCTCGGCGCCGTCTGGATGAACTGGCAGCTGGTGGCGGATACCCAGGCGCGGGCCGGCGCCACGCCGGGCCTTACCGAGATGATCCGGCTGACCCTGGCGCAGCCGCGCCCGCTGCTGCCGGCGCCGCACCAGATCATCGAGGAGCTCTGGCGCACCACGGTGACGCTGCCCATCACATCCCGCCGCAGCCTTGTGCACCATGCCTGGGTGACGCTGTCGGCTGCTTTGGCCGGCTTCGGCATGGGAGTGGGTTTCGGCGTGGTGCTGGCGGTGGCCATCGTGCATCTGCGGGCGCTGGAACGCAGCGTGATGCCCTGGATCGTCGCCTCCCAGGCCGTTCCGGTGCTGGCGCTGGCGCCGATCGTCATCGTGGCGCTGGGCACGCTGGGGCTGGAGGGGCTTCTGCCTAAGGCGATCATCGCCGCCTATCTCTGCTTCTTCCCCGTCACCATCGGCATGGTGAAGGGTTTTCGCGCGCCGGATGCCATGGCGCTGGACCTGATGCGCACCTGGTCGGCCAGCCGGGCGCAGGTCTTCTGGAAGCTGCGACTGCCGGCCTCCCTGCCCTATCTCTTCGCCGGGCTGAAGGTGGCGATGGCCGCCGCCGTGGTCGGCGCCATCGTGGCGGAACTACCGGCCGGCGCGCAGGCGGGGCTGGGCGCGCGACTGCTGGCGGGGTCCTATTTCGGGCAGACGCTGCAAATCTGGTCGGCCCTGGCCATGGCCGCGCTGGTCTCCGCCACGCTGGTCGGATTTTTGGGGATCGCGGAGCGTGCGGTGGCGTGGCGCATGGGCGCGCGGGCATGAGGACCGGCCTGCTGGCCTTGATCGTCGCCGCCGGCTTCACTGGGCTGATCGCGGCGGCGCATGCGGGTGTGCCCGGTATTGGCCTGGGGGCGGGCGCAATGACGCTCCTCGCCGCCTGGCTGGTGCAGCGGCTCGGCGATGGCGCGGGCGAGGGAGTTGCGGGCCTTAGCGCCCCGCTTGTCTTCGGCGCGAGCGCCCTGGCCTTGTGGGAAGTGCTGGTCGTCGGCTTCAGCGTACCGATGGTGCTGCTGCCGGCGCCTTCGGCCATCGCCGCGCGCATGGCGGTTTCCGCACCGATGCTTTGGCAGGATTTCGGGCAGACCTTCCTGAAGGCGGTGCTGGCCGGCTATGCGATCGGCTGCGGCGCCGGCTTCGCGCTGGCGCTACTGGCGGATCGGGTGGATTTCCTGCGCCGCGGGTTGCTGCCCTTGGGCAGCTTCGTCGCGGCGCTGCCGGTGGTGGGCATCGCGCCCATCATGGTCATGTGGTTCGGCTTCGACTGGCAGTCCAAGGCCGCTGTCGTCGTCGCCATGACCTTCTTCCCCATGCTGGTGAACACCGTGGCCGGGCTGGCCGCCGCCGGAGCGCTGGAGCGCGACCTGATGCGCAGCTACGCCGCCAGACCAGGCCAGACCCTATGGCTACTGAAACTGCCCGCCGCTTTGCCCTTCATCTTCACCGCGCTGAAGGTGAATGCGCCACTCGCGCTGATCGGCGCCATCGTCGCGGAGTTCTTCGGCAGCCCGACCATGGGCATGGGTTTCCGGATCACGACGGAGGCAGCGAAGCTGGCGCTCGATCTGGTCTGGGCGGAAATCGTTGTCGCCGCGGTGGCGGGTTCGGCATTCTACGGGCTGGTCGCGCTGGCGGAACGTGCCGCCACCTTCTGGCACCCCAGCGTGCGCAACGGCTAGCAGGAGAAAACAGGGATGCGACGGAAGATACTCGCGGGGCTGGTGGGGCTCGGGCTGCTGGCGGGAGGCGCGGCGGCGCAGGCCCAGGCGCAGGCGCAGGAGCGTGTGACACTGCAGCTGAAATGGGTCACCCAGGCGCAATTCGCCGGCTACTACGTGGCGCAGGCGCGCGGCATGTATCGCGCCGCCGGCCTCGATGTGCGGATCAATCCGGGCGGACCTGATATCGCCCCGCCCCAGGTCATCGCCGGCAACCGCGCCGATGTGGTGGTGGAATGGATGCCGGCGGCACTCGCCAGCCGGGAGCGCGGCGTGCCGCTTGTCAACATCGCCCAGCCCTTCAAGCAATCCGGCATGATGCTGACCTGCCGCGCCGAGACCGGCATCCGCACCCCGGCCGATCTGCGCGGGCGGACACTGGGCGTCTGGTTCTCCGGCAACGAATATCCCTTCCTCGCCTGGATGGCGCGGCTGAATCTGCCGACCAATGGCACGCCGCAGGGCGTGCGGGTGCTGCGCCAGGGCTTCAACGTGGACCCGCTGCTGCAGCGCCAGGCGGATTGCGTGTCCACCATGGCCTATAACGAATATTGGCAGGTCATCGATGGCGGCTTCCGCCCGGACCAGCTGACCGTCTTCCGCTACGCCGATCAGGGCGTGGCAACGCTGGAGGATGGCCTCTATGTGCTGGAAAGCCGCCTGACCGATGCGGCCTTCGTGGCGCGCATGGGCCGCTTCGTCCGCGCCTCCATGCAGGGCTGGGACTGGGCGCGCCAGAACCCGGATGCGGCGGCGGCGATCGTGCTGGATAACGATGCCTCCGGCGCGCAGACGGAGGCGCATCAGCGCCGGATGATGGCCGAAATCGCCAAGCTGCTGGACACCACCGGCGGCGGCCGGCTGGACCCCGCGGATTATGAGCGCACGGTGCAGACCCTGCTTTCCTCCGGCGGCGAATCCCCCGTCATCAGCCGCGCGCCGACTGGCGCCTGGACGCATGCGGTGGTGGACGCCGCGCGGTAATTCTCAGCCGCTGGCGAAAACGCAGACGAGGCCGCCGCCCGGTGGCCCCTGATGCTCCGCCCCGCCGCTGACGAAGACCTGCCCGTCGCCGGCCACGCTGGCGACGATGGCGCCCAGCGCGCCGCGCAGATGCCGCTGGGCATCGAGGTCCGTATCGCCCAGCATGGTGTGCCGGGCGCCCCGGATATGCCCAGCCTTCTCCGGCTCGCCTTTGGCGATCACGCCCAGGACGCGATGGCGCTGATCTGCGGGCACCGAGGGATCGGCGGGCAGCCCGGCCGCGTGGAAGGCGGCGACGACGCCCGGCAGGTCCAGCAGGTCCACCATGGGCGCGACGCCGGCAGTCAGGCCGGGCGCCCAACCTTCGGCATGACCGAAGACCACCACCTCATTCGCCACCACCTCGATGCCGGAAGAGATGCTGGCGCGGTTGGAATACTTGGTAAGGTCGCGCAGCAGATCCGCCTCCCCGGCCTCCGCCACATCGCCCAAGGCCAGCGCCACGCCTAGCGCGGCAGCGGCGCGGGACAGGGCCATCAGCAGGCGGGGGTCGGTGCTGCGGGCGTCCGGCCCCGGCGCCTGGGCACAGGGCGCCTTCACCTGCACCAGCGCCACATCCTCCACCCGCGTGATTCCGGCGTCGGCCATGGCATCGCGCACCGCCTGGACCACGGCGGCGATCTGCGCATCGCGGCCGATTTCCGCCGCGGATGTCGGTGGGCTGAAGGCCGTGCCCAGCGCCAGGCCGCGGGGGCCGGAACCGGCCGGGTCCACGACGAAGACCAGGTAATGGGGGGAAAGCGCCCCCTCCGTCCCGCCCGACAGCACGCAGGGGATGCGGGCGGAAAGCGCCGCCGCGTCCTCCCCCGTCTCCCGTGCCAGAAGCAGCATCAGCGACTGGGTGAAGAAGCCGCGCGTGAAATCGTTCAGCCCGCCATTGCCCTCGGTCTTGCCGATCACCGCCCGGATATCGCCGGCACGAACGGCGCCGGCCGCAATCAGCGCGGCCAAGGCGGAAAGATCGCCCGGATGGGCCATGGGCAGTCGGTGGATAGCGAGGCTGGGCATGGCGGGAGCATAATGCCCTGGCGCGGCGATTGCACCGCTTCGCACGGATTACGGGACAGACTTCATGCGCATCGGCATCATCGGCACCGGCGTCGCGGGCAGCCTGCTGGCGGAGGGGCTCGCCGGCTTCGACGTGACCGCCTTCGAGCGTGTGGCGCCGGGCGACCAGGCGGAGGCCGGCACCGGGCTGAACATCGGCCCCAATGCGCTGAAGGCGCTGCGGCTGCACATGCCGGCGCGCCATGCGGCGCTGCGCGAGGCCTCGCTGCCCTGGCACCGCTGGTTCGTGGACCTGACGGATGGCACGCGGCTCTTCGACCTCGACATGCTGTCGGTGGCGGAGGAGCCGGGCCTGCGCATTCGCTGGTCCGAGCTTTACCGGCTGTTGCGCGCGCCTGTGGCAGGCTGCACGCGCAACGGGCATGCGCTGGAAGCGCTGGAGGAGGACGCGGCGGGCCGGCTGGTGCCGGTGTTCCGCACAGCTGATGGGCTGCGGCGGGAAGACGGGTTCGACCTGCTGGTTGGCGCCGATGGCCGCTACAGCCGGCTACGCGCGCTGGCGGCGGGGGAGCCGGAGGGCACGCTGCTCGGCGTGTGCATCTGGCGGCTGCTGGTGACCGATGCGGCGGATTGCCCCTATGACGATTACGGCCAGTGGTTCAACGGCAATGCCCGGCTGCTGTCCTTCCGGGTGCCCGGCGGCGCCGTCTATATCGCCGGCACCTTTCCCCTGCCGGTCGAGGGTCAGATTCCCGAGGCGATGAAGACGGCGGAGGCCCAGCGCGCGCTGTTCACGCCGGCAGATGGTGCGCCCTGCCCGGCCGTCGCCTGGATGCTGGACAAGATCGCGGCGCATCTGCCGGACATCCATTGGGCCCGCTCCGCCACCGTGCCGGTGCTGCGCCATGCGCTGGACGGCCGCGCGCTGTTCCTGGGCGATGCAGCGCAGGCCATGGTGCCGACGCTCGGCCAGGGCGCGACCCAAGCGGTGGAATGCGGCGTGGTGGCGGCGCGGGTGCTGCGGGCGGGTGGCGATGCCGCGGCGGTGGCGACGGCACGCGATGCACGGGTTGATTTCGTGCGGGACTTTTCGCTCGCCGCCTCTGACACGCTGCTGCCGCCGGCCGATGTGGTGGCCGGCACCCGGAAGAAGACGGGGCCAGAATTTCTGGACAGGCTGCGGACGCTCTACACGGAAGTCGATTAGCGTCCCGACCAATGCACGAAGCGCTTTTCAATCAGTAGAAAAGTGAGGTTCAGCAGGTAGCCGAGGGCGCCGGCGACAAAAATCACGCCATACATCAGCCCACTCTCGAACAGCATCTGCGCATTGATGACGCGGTGGCCGAGGCCATCGGTGGAGCCGATGAACATCTCCGCCACCACCACGATGACCAGCGCCAGCGAAATACCGCTGCGCATGCCGACCAGGATTTGCGGCAGCGCCTCCCAGATCAGCACATCCACCAGGATGCGCGGGCCGGAGGCCCCCATGATCTGCGCCGCCAGCACGCGGGTGCGCCGCGCATTGATGACGCCATAAGCCGCGTTGAACAGGATAACGAGCGCCGCGCCGAAAGCGGCCACCGCGATCTTTGTGCCCTCCCCGGGTCCAAACAGGATCAGGAACAGCGGGAACAGCGCGGAGGCCGGGGTGGAGCGAAAGAAATCCACGATGAACTCGACGCCGCGATACAGCTTCTCCTGCGCGCCCAGCGCCACGCCCAGCGGCACGCCAATGGCGGTCGCGATCAGGAAGGCGAGGCCGGTGCGCTGCACGGTACGCCAGGTATCATGCGCCAGCGTGCCACCCGCGAAGCCCCGCCAGGTTTCGGTGAAGGCCTCGGCCGGGGGTGGCAGCAGGATGGGGTCGGCGACGCGCAGCCAGACCGCCACCTGCCATAGCAGTATGAAGCCAACGGCGCCGAGCACCGGTGCGGTCAGCGCCTTCATGCCGCCACCGCGCGCTGGAAGACATCGAGGCAGCGTGCCTTCAGGGCCATGAAGTCGGGCGCCGCCAACGCCTCCGCCAGCCTGGGCCAGGGCAGCGTGATGGGCACGTCATCCGCAACAGTGGTGGGGCGGCGCGTCAGCATCAGCAGCCGGTCAGCCAGCACGATGGATTCCTCCAGGTCATGCGAGACCAGGATGGTGGTGACGCCGAGGTCCTTCAGCACGCGCTGCAACAGGTCGCGCAGCGACAGGGTCGTCTCGAAATCCAGCGCGGAGAAGGGTTCGTCCAGGAACAGCACCTCCGGCTCCACCGCCAGCGCCCGCATGATGGAGACCAGCTGCTGCTGCCCGCCGGAAAGCTCATAGGGATAGCGGTTCAGGTCGAAGCGCACCCGGAAGCGCTCGGAGAGCGACAGCAGCCGGCGTTCCACCTGCGCCTTGGGCAGTCCCATGCGGCGCAGCGGGTAGCGGATATTGTCGGCGGCACGGCGCCAGGGGAACAGCGCCTCCCGGTAATTCTGGAAGACGTAGCCGACGCGGATCTCGGAAACATCGCGCCCGTCATACAGGATCTCGCCGCCATCCCTCGGCAGCAGACCGGCCGCCATGTTGATCAGCGTGGATTTGCCGCAGCCATTCGGGCCGAAGATGGCGAGGATATCGCCACGCTTCACATCCAGGTCGAAGCCCGAATAGACCGGCTGCCCGCCAAAGGCCTTGCGCAGACCACGGATGGTGATCGCGGTCTCGCGGGGGCTCAGCTTCACAGCGCGCGCAGGAAGCTGCCGACGGGAATCGCGCTGCGCACCACGCCCTGCGCCACGGCGAGATCCACGAACTTCTGGAAATCCGCGATGTCCTGCGGCGAGAGGTCCCGCACCATCACGAAGTTCACCAGCGGCACGGTCGGCGCCAGCTCCGCCGAGGTCTGCATGTGCTGCACCAGCAGCGGCCGCACGCTGGCAGCATCCGAGGTGATCAGCGCGCAGGCCTTGGACCAGGCGCTGGCGAAGCGGCGCGCGACATCCGGCTTTTCCTGCAGGAATTTGCCGGTCAGCGCCGCGCCGGCCGCAAAAGCCTGCGCCTCCGCCCGGCCCAGCAGATGCGTGGCGATCACGCCCGCTTCCAGCCGCCGCGCGGCGCCGGCGCGTTCGGCGATGGTGGCGACGGGTTCCAGCGTATAGGCCGCATCGAAAGTGCCGGCGGCCAGCGCCCCGACATGCACGCCCATCTGCTGTTCCTGGATGGTGTAGTCGCGCCCCTCCTGCAACCCATTCGCCGCCAGCACGGCCCGCGCGGCGGAAAGATTGGCCGGGCCGGGGGCGGAGAGGATGCGCGCGCCCTTCAGATCGCGAATGCCCTGCGCCGTGGATTGCGGACGGACGATGAACTGCTCCATCTGGTAACGGGCATTCTGGCCGTTCAGCGCGATATAGACGGCGGTATTGGCGCGCCGGCTGTTGATATTGGCGCCTTCCAGCGTCACCAGGTTCGACGCAGCCTCCACATCGCCGGAGACCATCGCCTGCACGATCAGCGGCGCGGCCTGCAAGGGCACAGCACTGGCCTCGATGCCCTCCGCCGCGAAGAAGCCGCGCTCTACAGCCACGTAGTAAGGCAGTGCGGAGGACACGTTGAAGACCGCGACCCGCACGCGGTCGGCCGCCTGGGCCTGGGCAATGGCGGGTGTGGCGAGGGCGGCGAGCAGCAGCTTGCGGCGGCGGATCATGGGCGCATCCTCAGGACAAAGCGGGATAGGTGGCGGGGTCGTGGAAACTGGCGCCGGCGATGTAGCGGCGGCCCTCGGACATGTCCGGCGGCGGTCCGGCTTCCGCCGCGCCATCGAAGGTCAGCTCGAGCTGCACGCCGGAGGGGTCGTGTACGAAAAGCTGCCAGAGCTGCGTCCCGGGCACGAGGAACTCGCGCCAGTCGAGTCCGGCCGCGCGAAAGCGCGCGATATAGGCGTGATAGCCGTGGCAGCTCAGCGAGACATGGTCGATGGCACCCGTGCCAATCGGCGCACGGCCCTCCGGCCCCAGCGCCGGGCCGCCGGCATAGATGTGCAGAATGGCGCCACCACCCGGCAGCGGCACGGCGAGCCAAGCGCCGGGATAGCCGAAATCCGGCCGCGCCACGGGGCGCAACCCGATGACGCGCGTGTAGAAGGCAACGGTGCCGGCCAAGTCATTGGTCTTCACCGCCACATGGAACAGGCCAGCGGTGATCGCCGCGTCGTCCGAAGGCTCCGTCATTGCCGCTCCGGCTGAATTTGCAGCAGACACCAGCAACTGCCGTGCCAGGGATCACCCGCAGGTTCCGACCAGGCTGACCACGGCCTGGGCATATCCATGCCAGAAGGTGGCGCGGGAGGCGGCAGACCCGCCCAGTGATGCTGCGTCGCAGCAACATTGACGATTGCGAACTGCGCCAGCTTCGTCATCATCGCAGTCCCGTGAGAGGGATTGAGTCCGCATGTCCGATGACGCCGCCGCCCGAGCCCCGTCCGATGCAGGGCGCAGCGCCGCATCGGCAGGACAAATGACAGGACATTCATCTTTCCCTGCCGCGGGCCGCATGCGGGGCAAGCTGGCGACGACTCGGCACAACAGCCAACGGGCCGCGCTGTAGCGTGGCTTCCATGAACAGGGGGACGAGGGACATCATGAAAAAGCTGACGAATTGGGGCCGCACGCTGCTCGGTGCCACCATGGGGGCGACGTTGCTCGCTGGCGCCGCCGCGGCGCAGGCGCCGATCAACCTGCAGGCCGTGACACAGCCGAATCCGCAGCAGCCGCAATACACGCGCGTGGACGTGCCGCTGCTGCGCGACGCCTTGCAGCAGCGCAGCAACGGCCGCTTCCGCGTCACCATCGCCACCTGGCCCGAGCGCAATCTGAACGGGCCGGAACTGATCCGCCTGACCCGCTCCGGCCAGATCGAGATCGGCGCGGCGCCGCTGAACACCGTGGCGGGCGACGTGCCCTTGCTGGACATGGCGGACCTCGCCGGGCTGAACCCCACCATCCAGCAGGCGCGCCAGATCGGCGAGGCCCTGCTGCCCGACATGAACCGGGCGCTGGAGCGCTTCGGCGTGCGCCTGCTGGGCGTCGCGCCCTATCCGGCGCAGGTGCTGTTCTGCCGCGAGAAGGCGGAGAGCCTGGCGGCGCTGCGCGGCCGCCGCATCCGCACCGGCGGCGGCAGCATCAACGACTTCGTCAGCGCCATCGGCGGACAGGCCGTCGGCATCGGCTTCCCGGAGGTCTATCCCTCCCTGGAACGCGGCGTGGTGGATTGCGCCATCACCGGCACTGGCTCGGGCAATGCCGCGCGCTGGTATGAGGTGACGACGCATATGTATGCGTTGCCGGTCGCCTGGTCGACCTACGGCTATTTCGTCAACCTCGCCTGGTACAACCGCCTGGATGCCCCGGCGCGGGAACTGCTGACGCAGGTGATGTCCGAAGTGGTGGATGCGCAGTGGAAGCTGGGCGATGAGGCCTCGGAAGACGGCATCTCCTGCAATATCGGCCAGCGTGCCAATTGTTCCATCGGCCGGTTGGTAGAGACCCGCCCGATGACGGTCACGCGCCCGACGCCGGAGGATCTGGTGACTCTGCGCGGCGTGCTGACCAACAACGTGCTGCCCGCCTTCGTGCGTCGCTGCGGCGCGGCCTGTGGTGAAACCTACAACCGCATCGTCGCGCCGATCTCCGGCGTTCGCTACACGGCGCAGTAGAGCATGCTGCACGTCGCCACCCGCCTGCGGCGCGCCGTTGGCGCGCTTTCATCGCTGATGGGCCTCGCCGCCGGCTGGGGCTTCGTGCTCTGCGCCTTCTTCATTGCCTTCGAGGTGCTGGCGCGGTCGATCTTTCGCTTCAGCACCCAGTCCACCACGGAGATCACGGGCTATATGCTGGCCTTTGGGCTGTCCTGGGGGTTGGGACATGCCTTGAACACCCGCAGCCATGTGCGCATCGACATGCTGGTGAACCGGATGCCCCAGCCGGCGCGCATCTGGCTGCACCTGCTGTCTTTGCTGCTGCTGGGGCTCCTGATGGCCTTTGTCGCCAAGGGAGCATGGGACCTGGTGGATGAATCACTGCTGTTCGGCGCCACCGACATTAGCCTGCTGCGCACCCCCCTGGCCATTCCGCAGGGGCTCTGGGCCTTCGGCCTGATCGTCTTCCTGGTGCAGATCGCCACCATGCTGTTCGAGAACCTGCTGCTGGCCCTGGCCGGCGAAGCGTCCCAGCTGGAACGCAATCTTTCCTCCCGCGGTTATGTGGAGGAAGCGCAGGAAGCGCTGGATGCCCTGGCCGAGGCGGAGGCGCGCCGATGATCGCCGTTGTATTCATCGTCGTCCTGATCGCGGTTTTCCTTGTCCTGTCGATGACGGGCGTCAGCCAGGGCCCTGAGATTCCCTGGACCGGCGTGCTGCTGCTGCTCGGCGTCTTCATCACCTTCTTCGCCGCCGGGATCTATGTCGGCGCGGCATTGGGCGTGCTGGGGTTGCTGGCCGGATTCGCCTTCTCCGACCGGCCGTTCTGGACCTTCCTGGGGCAGACCATCTGGGGGCCTTCCTCCTCCTTCGTCCTCGTTGCCGTGCCACTGTTCCTGCTGATGGGCGAGATCCTGCTGCGGGCCGGGCTGTCGGAGCGGCTGTACCGCTCGCTGAACCTGTGGCTGGACCGCATGCCGGGCGGGTTGCTGCACACCAATATCGTCGCCTCCGGCGTTTTCTCCGCCATCTCGGGCTCCTCCGTCGCCACCGCGGCGACGATGGGCTCGGTCGCCATGCCCTTCTTCCAGGGCAAGGGCTATGATCCGAAGATGGTGATGGGTTCACTGGCGGCGGGGGGCGCGCTCGGCAACCTGATTCCGCCTGGCATCACTTTCATCATCTATGCGCTGATCACCGAGACCTCGGTTGGCGCGCTGTATCTGGCGGCGGTCGGGCCGAGCATCCTGGTGATGCTGGCCTTCATCGGCGTCATCCTGCTCAACCGCAAAAGCGCGCCGCCACCCGGGGAACCTGTTCCACTCAACGTCAAGCTCCGCGGCCTGGTGGATCTGCTTCCCACCATCGTGCTGATCCTGATCGTGCTGGGCACCATCTATGCGGGCCTGGCAACGCCCACGGAATCGGCCGCGCTGGGCGTGGTGGCGGCGATCGTCATCGCCATCGTGGAGCGCCGCTTTTCGCTGCGCATGCTGCACGCCTGCGCCGAGGCCACGGCACGCAACACGGCGATGATCGGGCTGATCCTCCTCGGCGCCTATGTGCTGAACTACATCATCACCCTTCTCGGGGTGCCGCAGATGATGTCGGCGCTGGTCTCCGGCCTGCCCTTGCCGGCCTGGGTCATCATGGCACTGATCATCGGCTTCTACCTGGCGCTCGGCACTTTCATGGAGGGCTTTTCCATGATCATCACCACCATCCCGGTCATCTTTCCGGTGGTGGTCGCGCTGGGCTACGACCCCATCTGGTTCGGCGTCGTTGTCACCATGCTGGTGGAGATCGCGCTGATCAGCCCGCCGGACGGCACGGTGCTCTATGTGCTGCAAGGGCTGCGCAAGGATGGGCGGGGCATCGGCGATGTCTTCGTCGGCGTGCTGCCCTTCGTCACCGTCTATATCCTGGCCATCGGCCTGCTGATGCTCATGCCCGGCATCGCATTGTGGCTACCCAGCGCCGTGGGGCCATAAGGACGCCGATGCTCAGCTTCACCCGCCACACCGCCAACGGCCGCGACCACATCTCCGTTTCACCCGAGGCGCTTGTGATCGCCGGCTGGGCGGCGCGGGATGAAGCCGCGGTGCGGCACCATATCGAGGAGTTGGCGGCGATCGGCGTGCCGCCACCGTCATCCGTCCCGGTCTACTACCGCGCGGCGGCCGCCAATCTGACACAGGCGGAGGTGCTGGAAGTGCTGGGGCCGGATTCCTCCGGCGAGGTTGAACCGATTCTGCTCTCCCTCGCCGACGGGCTTTGGGTCGGCATTGGCTCCGACCACACGGACCGTAAGGCGGAAGCTATTGGCATAGCGCTGTCCAAGCAGATTTGCGGCAAGCCCGTGGGCCGGGACCTTTGGCGGCTGGAGGAGGTGGAGCCGCATTGGGATTCGCTGATCCTGCGCGCCACCGCCACCATCGATGGGCAGGCCGTGCTGTACCAGGAAGGCAGCCTGGCCGCGCTGCGCCATCCGCGCGATCTGCTCGCCCGTCGCCCAGGCGGCCCCAGCTTGCCGCCCGGGACCTTGATGTTCTGCGGCACACTGGGCGCCATCGGCGGAATCCGCCCCTCCAGCCATTTCGCCATGGAGCTGCACGACCCGGTGCTCGGCCGCAGCCTGCGCCATGCCTATCAGATGCTGGAACTGCCCGTCATCGCCTGATCCCGACATGGTTGTCCGGACAAGCCGGACGGTCTAGCCTTTCGCCACAGGGCGGAAGGACGAGATCATGCGAAACGGCCAGGAGGCACGGCTCTGAGCCGGCCCCTCTACGCGCAGATCGAGCAGCAGCTGCGCGAGGCGATCGCGAAAGGCCAGTATCCGGTCGGCGCCTTGCTGCCGACCGAGGCGGAGCTGTGTGACAGCCTGCACGTATCCCGCCACACGATCCGGGAGGCGCTGCGTCGCCTGGCCGAGGCGGGGCTGGTGGAGCGCCGGCAGGGCGCCGGCACCATGGTGGTGGCGCTGGAGGCGCCCAGCGGCACGGTGCAGTCCCTGCGCAGCATCGAGTCCCTTTTCCAATACGCGGCCGATACGCGGCTGGAGATCCGGGACCGCCGCATGGCCCCGCTGGGGGCCGAGGATTCCGCCCTGATTCCCGCCGAGGCGGGAGAGACCTGGCTGCATCTGCAAGGCCTCCGCATCGGCCAGGACGGCGCCGCCATCGCCACCGCCGAAGTCTTCATCCATCCGCGCTTCGCCGCCATTGCCAATGCCCTGCCGGAGCGCGGTGCCATCTACGCCATGATCGAAAGCCGTTTCGGGGTGGAGGTGGCGGAGGTGGTGCAGGAAATCAGCGCCGGCCCGCTGCCCAGCCGCATCGCCACCGCCCTAGGCCGCAAGCGGCGCGAGGTGGGGATGCGCTTCGTCCGCCGCTACCTGGGCACCGATGGCGCCACACTGCTGCTGTCCCGAAGCTGGCACCCGGCGGAGCGCTTCACCTATGCGATGCGTCTGCGGCGCGGCGAAGGTTGAGGGGTTTACGCGCCGCACTTCTGGTCTAGGATTTGTCCGGACAACATAGGTGGACACGATGCCCCTTTCGCCCTGGCCTCAGGATTCCCGCCTCGCCCTCTCCGTCGTGGTGAATGTCGAGGAGGGCGCCGAGATGTCGGTGCGGGATGGTGACAAGGGGCCGGAGCCAGTTGATGAGTTGGGCGTCGCGCTGAAGATTCCGATCCGCAACTACGCCAATGAATCCAACTATCTCTACGGCATTCGCGCCGGCTGGCCGCGCGTCGCGGCACAGCTCGCGAAGTATGAGGTGACGGCGACCTTTACCGCCGCGGCCCAGGCGCTGGAGCGCGCGCCGGAGATCGGCCAGGCCATCGCCGCCGGCGGGCATGAGGCCTGCAGCCATGGCTGGCGCTGGGTGCATCAGTTTTCCTATGATGAGGCGCGGGAGCGCGATTTCGTGCGCAAGGCGGTGGACAGCATTACCCGCACCACCGGCACCCGTCCCTATGGCTGGCTGTCCCGCTACCTGCATTCCCCGCGGCTTCGCACCACGCTGGCGGAGGAAGGCTTCCTCTACCACATGGACGATTTCTCCGACGACATGCCGCGCTGGGATGTGGTGGAGACGAAGGATGGTCCGCGCGCCATCCTCATCCTGCCCTATGCTCTGGACAGCAACGACATGAAGTTCTGGCTGGCGCCGGGCTACACGCCGCAGCAATGGCTGGACTATGCGATCGAGACCTTTGAGGTGCTGTATGAGGAGGGTGCCATCGCGCCGCGCATGATGTCGCTCGGCGTGCATCTGCGCATCATCGGTCGGCCCGGGCGCATCGGCGCCTTCGGCAAGTTCCTCCAGCATGCGCGCAGCAAGCCGGATGTGTGGATCGCCACGCGCGCGCAGATCGCCCGCGCCTTCGCCGCCCAGACCCCGCCCCCCGTGGAGCCAGCCGCACGATGAGCGACGATCTCGCCCAGGCCTTCGCCGAACATGCGGTGCGGATACGGCTTGCCGACCTCTCGCCCGGCGCGGTGACAGCGGCCAAGACCTTTCTGCTCGACACGCTCGGCGTCGGCCTTGCCGGCAGCAGCGGCGCGAATGTGCGGACGGTGCTGGACCTGGCGCAGCAATGGGGGCCGGGCGACGAGGCCACCGCCTGGCTCGGCGGGCGCCGCATGTCCGCCGGCTCGGCCGCCATCGTCAATGCCTATCTGATCCACTGCCTGGAATTCGACTGCGTGCATGAACGCGCGGTGGTCCACCCCATGGCGACGCTGCTCTCCGCCATCTTCGCCTGGTCGGAGCGGGAGGCGGCGCAGGGCCGGCCGGTTTCCGGTGCGCGTTTTCTCACCGCCATGGCGGTCGGCGTCGATCTGGCGGGCCTGCTCGGCGTCGCCACGGATGCCGCGCTGCGCTTCTTCCGCCCGGCGACCGCCGGCGGCTTCGGCGCCACGGCGGCCATCGCCAATCTCGCGGGCTTCGACGTCGCCACAACGCGCAGCGCCTTCGGCCATATGTATGGGCAGACCAGCGGCAATCTCCAGGCGCATCTGGAAGGCTCCCCGCTGCTGGGGCTCCAGATCGGTTTCAACGCCCGCGGCGCCATCGCCGCCTGTGACCTGGCGGCGGCCGGCATGCAGGGGCCGCTGGACGTCTTCACCGGCCGCTACGGCTATTTTTCCCTGATCGATCCAGACCTTCATCCGGAACGGGTGACCGGCGCGCTCGGCCACGAATGGCAGATCGAGAAGCTGTCGCACAAGCCCTTCCCTTCCGGCCGGCTGACTCATGGCGTGGTGCATGGGCTGCGCGACCTGATGGCACGGCATGGCTTCACCGCCGATGAGGTGGCGGAGGTGGTCTGCCGGGCGCCGCCGCTGGTGCTGCGACTGGTCGGCCGGCCCAATGTGCCGGACCCGACATCGAACTACGCCAAGCTCTGCCTGCCCTTCGTCGCCGGCGTCTTCCTGGCCAAGGGGCGTTGCGACGTGCCGGATTTCCGGGGCGCCGCCCTGCGCGATCCGGACGTGCACCGCCATGCGGCAAAGGTGCGGTTGGAGCCGGATGGCAACACGGATGAGAACACGCTGGACCCGCAGGTGGTGGAGGTGCGCCTGACCTCCGGTGCCAGCCACGTCATCACCCTGCCCCGCATCTATGGCCATCCGGAGGTGGCGCTTTCCGCCGCCGACAATGAGGAAAAATTCTTCCGTTGTTGCCGCCACGCGGTGCCGCCGGTGCCGGAGAGCCGCGCGACGGCGCTGCGTGACTTGGTGGCACAGATCGAAACGCTGCCGGATGTGTCGGCGATCACCGCGAAGCTGGCCGGAACCGATTGACGCGGGGCGACTCCGCCCCCTAATTTGTCCGGACAAGTCTGGAAGAGGAACGCCGCCATGGATATGCATGAGGAAGAGGCTGCCCTCCTCGACAGCATCGCCAAATGGCTGGACCGGGATGTGCGGCCACATGTGCTGCGGCTGGAACATGCGGATGAGTGGCCTGCCGAGATGGTCGCCCAGATGCAGGAACTCGGCCTGTTCGGCGCCACCATCCCGGTGGAATATGGCGGGCTGGGCCTGTCCGCCACCGTCTATGCCAAGATCGTCGAGAAGATCGCGGAAGTCTGGATGTCGCTGAGCGGCATCTTCAACAGCCACCTCATCATGGCGGCCTGCGTCTCCCGCCTCGGGACGGAGGAGCAGAAGGCGGAATGGCTGCCGAAATTCGCCACCGGCGAGATCCGTGGCGGGCTGGCGCTGACCGAGCCGGATTGCGGCACCGACCTCCAGGCCATCCGTACCCGCGCGGTGCGCGACGGTGACGACTACATCGTCAACGGCACCAAGACCTGGATCAGCAACGGCATCCATGGCTCCTGCTTCGCACTGCTGGTGAAGACGGATAGCGACGCCAAGCCGCGCCACAAGGGCATGTCCATGCTGCTGGCGCCGAAGGGCGAGGGTTTTACCGTCTCGAAGAAGCTCGAAAAGCTTGGCTACAAGGGCATCGATAGTGCCGAGCTGGTGTTTTCGGACTACCGCGTGCCAGCCGCAAATCTGATCGGCGGCATCGAGGGCCAGGGCTTGCAGACGGCGCTGGGCGGGCTGGAACTCGGCCGCATCAACGTCGCCGCGCGCGGCTGTGGTCTCGCCTCCGCCGCGCTGATGGATTCAGTGCGCTACAGCCAGATTCGCAAGACCATGGGCAAGCCAATCTGCGAGCACCAGGCCATCCAGCTCAAACTCGGCGAGATGGCTACGCGGGTGCAGGCGGCGCGGCTGCTGACCTATGACGCGGCGCGCATCTACGATGCAGGCCAGCGCTGCGACATGGAGGCCGGCATGGCAAAGTACTTCGCCAGCGAGGCCGCGGTGGAGAACAGCCTGGAGGCGCTGCGCATCCATGGCGGCTATGGCTATTCCAAGGAATATCATGTGGAGCGCTATTATCGCGACGCCCCGCTGATGTGCATCGGCGAGGGCACCAACGAGATTCAGCGCATCATCATCGCCAAGCAGATGATCGAGCGGAATCCGGCGTGAGCCCCCTGCTGCCGTTGAAGGGCCTGCGGATCATCAGCTTCGAGCAGTTCGGCGCCGGCCCCTTCGCCACCATGAACCTCGCCGATCTGGGCGCGGAGGTGGTGAAGGTGGAACAGCCGGCGGTCGACGGCGAATTGCCCGGCGACATCGCCCGCCACACCGGCGGCCATGCGCTGGGTGAGAATGACAGCCAGTACTTCCAGTCCTTCAACCGCAACAAGCGCAGCCTGACGCTGGATCTGCGCAAGCCCGGCGCGCGGGATGTGCTGCACCGGCTGGTGCGGGACGCCGATGCGGTGCTGAACAATCTGCGCGGCGACCTGCCGGCGAAGCTCGGCCTCGACCATGCCGCGCTGTCGCAGGTCAATCCCGCCATCGTCTGCGTGCATCTCTCGGGCTATGGCCGCGACGGTCCGCGCGCCGCCTGGCCCGCCTATGACTATCTCGCCCAGGCCGAGGCCGGCTTTTGCGCGATGACCGGCGAGCCGGATGCACCGCCGGCCCGCGCCGGGCTTTCGCTGGTCGATTTCCTGTCAGGCCTGACCGCCGCCATGGCGCTGCTCGCCGGCGTGATGGGTGCGCGCGCCAGCGGGCGGGGCTGCGATCTGGATGTGTCGCTCTACGATGTGGCGATGCAGAACCTGACCTACCTCGCCACTTGGTATCTCAATGACGGGTTCGAGGTCGCGCGCCGGCCGCGTGGCGGCCACCCCTCCGTGGTGCCCTGCGAGATGTTTCCGACGGCCGATGGCCATGTCTTCGTCATGTGCATCAAGCCCGGCTTCTGGCGCGCCTTCTGCGAATTGGCCGGCACGCCCGCCCTGCTCACTGATGCTCGCTTCAAGGGTTTTGAGGCGCGGCTGGCGAATCGGGATGCGCTGATGGTGGAACTCGATCCTGTCATGCGCGGCCGAACCTCTGCCGAATGGGTGGCGCTGCTGGCAGGCAAGGTGCCGGTGGCGCCGGTACTCGGGCTGGGCGCGGCGCTGGACAACCCGTATTTCCGTG
This sequence comes from Roseomonas sp. F4, assembly GCF_053891155.1. Classification (NCBI taxonomy): domain Bacteria; kingdom Pseudomonadati; phylum Pseudomonadota; class Alphaproteobacteria; order Acetobacterales; family Roseomonadaceae; genus Roseomonas; species Roseomonas sp. F4. The sequence continues at coordinate 871,892 of NZ_JBSSHK010000002.1, read as the reverse complement.
ATCGCGGTGGCGTGCTGCACCTGCCGCATCCGGCGAGGCCCGACCTCAAGGTCGCGGCCAACGCCATCCATCTGAACGGCCAGCGGCTGCCCGGTCGCGCTGGCCCCGGCCATGGCGCGGACAGCGCGGCGCTTCTGGCGGAAGCCGGCTATGATGCGGCGGAGATCGCGCAGTTGCGCGCATGGGGAGCGGTCTAGGCGATGAAGCTGCAAGGCATTCGGGTTCTCGACCTGTCGCTGTTCCTGCCGGGCCCGTACCTCACCACCATCCTCGCCGATCATGGGGCGGAGGTGATCAAGCTGGAACCGCCCTCCGGCGAGCCGGTGCGCCAGATCGGCCAGCGCGCCGGCGACCACAGCGTGTGGTTCCGCAATGTCGCGCGTGGCAAGAAGTCCATCGTGCTGGACCTGAAGAAGCCTGACGATTTGGAAGCGCTGCGCGACATCGTCCGAACCTGCGACGTGATGCTGGAGGCCTTCCGGCCCGGCGTTGCCGATCGCCTCGGCATCGGCGCCACGGCGATGACAGCGCTGAATCCCCGGCTGGTCTATTGTTCCATCTCCGCCTTCGGCCAGGACGGGCCGGAAAGCCGCCGCCCCGCGCATGACCTGGCGGTGGAGGCGCTGGCCGGCACGCTGGCCATCAATCTCGGCCAGGATGGCAGGCCGACGCATCCCGGGATTCCGATGGCTGATGCCACCGCATCCCTCCTCGCGCTGTCGGGCATCTTGATGGCGCTGCTGCGGCGGGAAAGCACGGGGCGTGGCGATGTGATCGACATGGCGATGTTCGATGCCACCCTATCATGGCTGCCCAATGCGACCGGCGCCGTCTTTGGCGAGGATCGCGCGCCGCTGGTGAAGCATGAACGGCAGTGGGGTGGCGGCGCCTTCTACAACATCTACCCGACCCGCGACGGCAAATGGGTGGTGCTCGGCGGCGCCGAACACAAATTCGTCGAGACGCTGCTGAAGGCACTGGATCGCCCGAACCTCATCCCCGGCGCCTCCGGCCCACCCGGCCCCGGCCATGACGCCGCGCGGGATTTCCTGCGCACCACTTTCGCCACGCGCACGCGCGACGAATGGGAAGCCTGGTTCGCAGGCCGCGACGTCTGCTTCGCGCCCGTGCTCGATCTGAAGGAGGCTTTCGACGGCCCGCAGGTCGCGGCGCGAAAAATGCTGGTGCGGGATGAGGAGGGCCATCTGCATATCGGCCTGCCCATCAAATTCCGCGACGAACCCGGCACGCTCAACCCCAAACTGCCCGCACTCGGCGAGCATACGGCGGAGGTGGTGGCGGAGGCGCGGCGCCGGCTGGCTACATAGCGCGTCGCATCGCCGCCCATTCTTCCGCGAGCCTGTCGCGGAACTGCGGCGCGGCGATCGCGATCAGCCGATCCGCCCGCCGGTCGATATCCGCATGGCGCAGCTCCGCCACGCCATGTTCGGTCACCACAACATCGACATCCGCCCGGGTGATGGAAACGGGCGTGCCGGGCGCGAGGCGCGGCACGATTCGGGTGACCGTTCCGCCACGGCCACTGGACAGCAGCGCGATCACCGCAAGGCCGCCAGCGCTGCGCCGCGCACCCCGCACGAAGTCGGCGACGCCGCCCTGGGCCGAAACCTGCCGCCCCTCGATCATCTCGGAATTCACCTGGCCGAACAGATCCACCTCTACCGCCGAATTCACCGCGGCCAGGCCGGGAATCGCGGCGAGGCTTGCGCCATCGTGGGTTTCGGATACGGGCCGGAAGGCGATATGCGGCGCCTCCGCCAATCGGCCGTACAGCGCCTGGCTGCCGAGGGCGACTCCGGCGGTCGCCTGAGTCAGCGCCCCGGAGTCGAACAGCGCCATGACGCCGTCGGAGATCATGCCGGCGTGATAGCGCAGCCGCCGGTGATCACGCAGCTCCGCCAGCACGGCGCCGGCCACGGCACCGAGGCCGAGCTGCACCGTCGCCCCATCCCGCACCAGCCCCGCCACATGCCGCGCCAGGGCCTGCATGGGTACTGTCGGCGGCTCAACCGGCAGGATTGGCGAAGCGCAGGGACCATCGACCAGCGCATGCAGCCGATCAAGCGGCAGCAGCATGCCATCCGGCACATCTGGCAAATCAGGATCAACGACACCAACCAGGGCCGCCCCGGCTGCCGCCAGCGTCGGCACGAAGTCATGCGCCAGGGCGAGAGAGACACTGCCGCCGCGCGGCGGGGTGCAGCGGAAGATCGCCATATCGGCGCGCGCAGAGCCACGCAGCCAGGCATCGGCCTCGGAATAATGCAGCGGCAGGAATCGTACCCGACCAGCGGCCAGGCCAGGCCGCAGCTCCGGCGTCATGAAGGCGGCCTCCACCGGGGCGATCGCGGCCAGATCGGTGCGGTTCACGCCGGCGACAGGCAGCGCCAGCAACGTCAGATCCGGCCGCGCCGGCATCGCCGTCAGCACGGCCAGCGGTTCCCCCCCGCTGCCAGCGATGAACAGCCGCAACCCTCGCGGCAATGTGGCGAGGAATGCGGCGACAGAGACGGCTTGCGCAGTGGACATGCTTCCGTTGATATGTCCGGACAAGTTTCATGGCAAATCCCATGTCCAATGCCTCCCTCACCGAGGACCTGACCGCACTGCTGCGCCGCCCGATCACGCAAGCCGATCGGATGCGCGCGGCGCTGCATCTGCTGGACTGGATCGGCTGCGCGGTGGCCGGCGCGGCCAGCGAGGTGGGCGGGGTGTTTCGGGCGCAGGCCGCGCGCCAGCCGGGCGGTGCGGCGCGCATCATCTTCGGCGGCCAGGCCAATGCCCGCGACGCGGCGTTCGCCAATGGCGCCTTCGGCAATGTGCTGGAGATGGATGACGTCCACCGGGAGGCGATCCTGCATCCCGGCCCGGTCATCATGCCCGCGGCTCTCGCCCTGGCCGTTGAACGCGGCGCCGTCGGTCTCGCGCTGCTGGATGCGATCCTGCGCGGCTATGAGGCGGAAATCCGCATCGGCCGCGCCATGGGTCCCGTGCATTACAGCCACTTCCACCCCACAGCGAGCTGCGGCCCCTTCGGCGCGGCCGCGGCCGCGGCCTCCCTCCTCGGGCTCGATGACAGGGCGATGGTCTGGGCGCTGGGCAATGCGGGCACGCAGGCGGGCGGTGTCTGGCAATGCCGGGCAGAGCCGGTGATGACCAAGCAGCTTCACACGGCCCGCGCCGCGGTGATGGGGCTGGAAGCGGCGGAGCTGGCGGCGCTCGGCCTCACCGGCCCCCGGCTGATCCTGGAAGGCCCCTTCGGCGTCTTTGCCGGGCTCGCCCCGGATGCGCGGCCGGAACGCGTGCTGGCGGAACCCGACGCGCCGTGGACGGTCCACGCCACCAGCTTCAAACCCTGGCCCGCCTGTCGGCATTGCCATGCCAGCATCGACGCCGCGCTGGTGCTGCACGGCCCGGACGTGGACAGCATCGCGGCCGTGGAGGTGGCGAGCTATGGCGACGCCATCGCCTTCTGCGACAACCCATCGCCGACCAGCGTCATCCAGTCCAAATTCTCGCTGCAGCATGCCGTCGCAGTGGCGCTGCGCGATGGGCCGCCGCCGCTTGAGGCTTTCACGCCAGCGGGGTTCACCGATCCGAGCCTCGCTGGCCTGCGCCAGCGCGTGACGATACGCCGCGACCCGGATTTCAGCGCCGCCTACCCGCTGCGCTACGGCGCTGCCGTCACGCTGATGCTGAAGGATGGCACGCGTCATCGCGCCGAGGTACCGGACGCGCTGGGTGATCCGGAGAACCCGCTGCCGCAGCCGCGCATCCTCGACAAGGCACGCATGCTGATGGCCAGCGTCGATGTGGCACCGGACCGGATCGAGGCCATCATCGCCGCGACACTCGCCTTGGCCGAAGGCGCCTCCCCCGCCGCGCTCGACGCGCTTCTCCCCTGATCCCGAAGGAACCACCGCGCATGCCGGTCTTCGACTACGTCACCGCCATGGACCATCCGGCCTTGCTGCGGGACTACCCGATCGGGCCGGACTTTCCACGGGCGCTGCAAGGCCTCTCCCGCGATGCCCTGCGGGCGCGGCAGGATCGTGACTTCCGCAGGCTGTTGGACTTCGCCTGGAAGGTGCCCTTCTACCAGCGGCTCTGGGGCGCCAAGGGCATCGAGCCGGGGGACATCCAGAGCCTCGACGACCTGCCGAAGCTGCCGGCCTATGACAAGTCCGACCTAATGGCCTCCGTCGCCGCCTATCCGCCACTCGGCGATTTCCATGGGCAGGATGCGCATCCGCCGGAACGCCGGCCGCAGATCATCTTCCACACCACCAGCGGCACAACCGGCACGCCGCAGCCGCTGCTATTCGGCGCGAAATCGCGGGAGGTGCAGAACCGCCTGCTGGCACGAATGTATTTCATGGCCGGCATGACGCGGGAGGATGTGGTGCATTCCGTCTATGGCCACGGCATGATCAACGGCGGTCACTACATCCGCGAAGCCGTGCATCACTGGGTCGGCGCCCGCTTCCTGTCCGCCGGCACGGGGGTGGAGACACGCTCAGCGCAGCAGGTCTTCATCATGAAGCAGTTCGGCGCCACGGCCATCGTCGGCTTCGCCGACTATATCCGCCGCCTGTCCGATGTGGCGCGCGATGAGGGTCTGGTGCCCGGCCGCGACATTCCCATCCGCCTGATCTGCGCCCATCTCGGCAGCGAGACCCAGGCCAGCCTCTCCGCCGCCTGGGGTGGCGCAGCGGTCTATGACTGGTATGGCGTGGGCGATACCGGGATCATCGCTGGCGAAGGGCCGGACCGCAGCGGTATGCACATCATGGAGGATGCGCATGCGCTGGAAATCGCCGACCCCGACACCGGCCTGCCGGTGCCGGAAGGCACGCTGGGCGACATGATCTGCACCTGCCTGTTCAAGGACGACATCTTCCCCATCATCCGCTTCAACACCCATGATGTGACGGAGGAAGTGCTGGGACCGAATCCCCTCGGCATTCCCTTCCGGCGGATGAAGGGTTTTCTGGGCCGCTCCGACAACATGGTGAAGCTGCGCGGCATCAACCTGTTCCCTACCGGCATCGGCGCCTTGCTGGTGGACCAGGCCGGCGAAGCGACCGGCGAATTCATCTGCCGCGTCAGCCGCAGCGAGGGCCGCGACGCGATGACCGCGCAGCTGGAGGTGCGGGGCGCCATCGATGACGCCCTGCGCGAAAGACTGGAAGGCCTGTTGCGGCAGCGGCTTGGCGTCGAGATCGGCGTCGCGCTCTGCGCCCCTGGCAGCCTGGCCGCGCTGACCCAGGTAGAAAGCCGCCAGAAGCCGATCCGCCTGATCGACGACCGCAAATGAGCGACATTCCGGGCTTCCTCGACCGTATCGCGCAGCGGGACGGTGCCATCGGTGCCTTCTGGCAGGTGGATGCTGCCGGCGCCCTGGCCACGACCCCCACCGGGCCGCTGGTCGGGCTTGCGCTGGGGGTGAAGGACAATGTCGATGTGGCGGGGCTGCGGACCACCGCCGGCATCACCGCCTTCAGGGACCGCGTCGCCAGCGCCGATGCACCCTGCGTCGCGGCGCTGCGCCGTGCAGGCGTCGTCATTCTCGGCAAGCTGGCGATGCATGAGGGTGCGCTGGGCGCCACTACGGACACGCCGGGCTTCGGCCGCTGCATGAATCCGCTGCGGGAGGGCTTCACGCCGGGCGGGTCTTCCGGCGGGTCCGGCGCGGCCGTGGCCGCAGGCTTTGTCGATCTCGCCATCGGCACGGACACCATGGGTTCCGTCCGCATTCCGGCCGCCTATTGCGGCGTGGTCGGGCTGAAGCCAACACGGGGCCTGGTGGGTCGCAGCGGCGTCGTGCCGCTGTCGCCAGCGTTGGACACCGTCGGCATGCTCGCCGCCACGCCGCGCCTGGCCGCGCGGGGGCTGGAGGCGATGGTGGCGGAGGACCTCGGCGACCCTGCCTGGCGCCCTGCCCCGGCCGGCTGGCACGCCGTGCCGCAAGCGCCGCCGGATATCTCCACGCTACGCATTGGGCTGCCGGAGCCTGTCCTGGCGGCGGAGATGGAGCCGGAGCTGCGCGCCGCCTGGGCCGCCGCCGCCGCGCATCTGCGCGCGGAGGGCGCGGTGGTGGAGCCGGTGGCCATGCCCGCCTGGCACCCCACCCAGGCCCGCCGCGCCGGCTTGCTGCTGGTGGAGGCGGAGGCGGCGGCACTGCATGAGGCGCTGATCGACAAACCGGAGGCGGCGACCCCTGGCTTTCGCGCCGCCCTCGCCTATGGGCGGGATGCCGGCACGCTGCGGCTGATGCGGGCGCTGTTCCGGCTGGAGGAGGTGACGGCCGCCGCGCTGCGCGCGCTCGACCGCTACGATGTGCTGCTGATGCCAACGGCGCCGCAGCGCGCCTTCGCCCATGGTACGCCGGCGACCGTGGACCAGGCGGATTTCACCGCCCTGGCGAACTTCGCCGGTCTTCCTTCCATCGCTTTGCCCTGGCCGGCCCAGGATGGCGGGCTGCCGGCCTCCGTGCAGCTCGTCGGGCGTCCGCATGCGGAGGCGCTGCTGGTCGGCATTGCGGAGGCGCTCAGTCCGCCGTGAAGCGCGGCGGCCGCTTGGCCAGGAAGGCGGCGCTGCCTTCGGCGAAATCGGCGCCGCGGAACTGCTCCTCGAACAGCGCCTCCAGCTCCGGCGCAGTGGGTGGCGCGCCGGCCTCGATGGCGTCCGCCATCCGCTTCACGGCACGCAAAGCGGGGCGGGAGGTGACGGCGAGGCCGGCCAGGATCTGTGCCGACCCCGCCTCGAAGTCATCAGGCGGCAGCAGCCGCTCCACCAGGCCGATGCGCAGCGCTTCCGCCGCCTCCACCATCCGCGCGGTGAACAGCATCTCCTTCGCCCGTCCGACGCCCACGGCGCGGATCAGGCGCTGCGTGTCGGATTGGCTGTAGATGAGGCCGAGCTTCACCGGAGTGACCGCGAAACGGGCATCTTCCGCGGCGATGCGGATGTCGCAAGCCAACGCCATCGCCACGCCGCCGCCGATGCAGGCGCCACGAATCACGGCAACGACGGGCTTCGGGCATTCGGCCAGCGAGTCCACCGCCGCGCGGATCGCGGCATTGCTGACGGATGCGGCTTCCGGCGTCGCATAGCCCGTGGCGAATTCGGCAATGTCGGCGCCGCCGCAGAAATGCGCGCCCTGGCCGGTCAGCGCCAGTACCGCAATGGCAGGGTCGGCCACGGCCTGTGCCACCAGCCCTGGCAGCGCCTGCCACATCGCGCGGCCCATGGCATTGCGACGCGCGGGATTGTCGATCAGCAGGGTGGCGATGCCAGCCTGGCGGAGCAGTCGGAGGGTCATGGACGAAGACTAACGCAGGGCGAAAAAATTGTCCGTACAAATTCCTTGTCGACTGGCACGCCTCATGCTTGGCTTCATTCCAAGTAGGGGCTTCCTCACAAGGAGTGGGCAGATGCGGCGACGCGATATGATGCGGGTGGCAGGTGGCGCGGTGCTGGCCGGCGCGACGATGCGTGGCGCCGGGGCGCAGGCGCCCGTGCGCTGGGACGTTTCCCTGCCCTGGGGCCCGACCGAGTTCCACACAGTGAACGCCCAGAACTTCGCCGCCGAGGTGAAGAAGGCCACCAACGACGCCGTGCAGATGACGGTGCATCCGGGCGGCGCGCTCGGCGTGCGCGCGAATGAGACGGTGCGCGCGGTGGGCGACGGCGTGGTGCCCATGGCGGAATCCGCCGGTTTCCAGAATGTCGGCGACCTGCCGCTTCTGGGTATCGAGAGCCTGCCCTTCCTGATCGCGAATTACGACGAGCTGCAGATCATGCACAGCCTGGTCCGCGCGACCTGGGAGCGGGAGCTGGAGCGGCGCGGCGTGGGCGTGCTGTACATGGTGCCTTGGCCGACGCAGAACTTCTATTTCAAGAAGCCGATCGTCGCGGCCGCCGATCTGCGCGGCGTGCGCATGCGTACCTATGACCGCGTGACGGCGGAGATGTGCACGCGGCTTGGCATGGTGCCGCAGCAGCTCAACAACCCCGATGTGGTGCCGGCGCTGGCCTCCGGCCGCGTCGATGCGGTGATGACCTCCGGCACCACGGCCGCGGCCCAGCGCTACTGGGAATTCCTCAAGCACACCTACGTCACCAACCATCTCTGGGCGACCAACCTGATGCTGGTGAACCTAGAAAGCTGGCGGCGCCTGCCGGCGGCCACACGCACCACCATCCAGGACATCGCGAAGCGGATGGAGCCGGAATTCTGGAACGTCTCCAAGGCCGAGCATGCGACCCGCATGGCGGAGTTGCAGCGCAACGGCATGACGGTGGAGGAACCCTCCCCCGCCCTGGTGCAGGCGATGCGGACCGCGACCTCGACGATGGCCGATGACTTCGCCCGCGCCAATCCGGCGGCGGGCCCCATCATCCAGGAATTCCGCCGGCGCGTCGGGCGGGCGTGACCTTTTCAGCCAGGCGGAGCTGCGGTGAGTGCCTCGACACGGCGCATCACCGCCGCCCCCGCCTTGGCCCAGCACTGATGCCCGTGGATCAGGATGGCGATGCTCAGCGCCTCCATGATCTGGCCTGGCGTGAGGCCGGCGCGCAGCCCGGCCTCGGCATGCGCGACGGCGCCTTCCACATGACCCGCGGCGACATCGAGCACGATGAAAACCAGTTCCTTGCTCGCCAGGGGCAGATGCCCCTCCGGCGGCAGGCGATAGGCGGCTTCGCGAGCCATCAGATAGGCGGCGAAAGCCTCCGGCGCATGGCGGCGCAACAGCGCGACACTCTCTGGCACGGCCCCGAGGGTGGCTTCGAAATGTTCGGCCTCATCGGCCATGATGGAATCCTTCCCATGCATCCTTCATCCAGGCTAACGCGACACGGCCCCGCACGGCGAGGGCTACTGGGATGAGGATGCTGCTGCGCGGCGTGGATGTGCTTTGCACCGCCGGGGCCTGGGTCGCCGCGATTTCCGCGGCGCTGCTCGCCATCATCCTGATCGTTGAAGTGGTGGCCACCAGCTTCTTCAACTGGTCGCAGCCCTGGGCGGTGGAATACGCCATCTATCTGCAATGCTTCGTGCTGTTCTGCGGCGCCGGCTGGACCCTGCGGCAGGGCGGGCATATCCGGGTCGCGGTGCTGACGCAGACCCTGCCGCCGGCAGCCGCCAGGTTGCTGGACATGGCGGGCTGCGTCTTCGCCATCGGCGTCATCGGCTTCGCCACCCAGACACTGTGGCAGCAATTGCTGCGCAGCTTCGATTTCGCCAGCACCTCCTACTACCCCATGGCCACCCCGGTCTGGATACCGCAGTTGCTTCTGACTTTGGGATTCACGCTTCTGCTGCTGGGCTTCGTCGCGCGACTGCTGCGCCTGCTGCGGCAGGAGGCGCCGGACCTCGGCGATGCGCTGGCGAGTGGAGGCGTGGAATGACCGCGCCCCTTATCCTCGTTCTGGGGATGCTGCTGGTGACACTCGCCGGTGGCGTCTGGGTGGGCGTCGCGCTGATGTCGATTGGCATCGTCGCCTTGGAGGCCTTCCGCGATATGCGGGTGGATCGCTTCCTGGCCGGCGACATCTGGTCCAGCGCCACGGCTGTGGAGCTGATCACCCTGCCGCTTTTCATCCTGATGGGTGAGATCCTGTTCCATACGCGGCTGTCCGAGAATCTGTTCAAGGGCCTGTCGCCCTGGACGCGGCTGCTGCCCGGTCGGCTGGTGCATGTGAATGTGCTGGGCTGCACGCTGTTCGCCGCCGTCTCCGGCAGCAGCGCGGCCACGACGGCGACGGTCGGGCGGATCACGCTTCAGGAACTGCTCGGGCGCGGCTACGATCGGCGGCTGGCGGTGGGGTCGCTGGCCGGCGCGGGCACGCTGGGCTTTCTGATTCCGCCGTCGATCCCGATGATCGTCTATGGCGTCGTCGCCGATGCCTCGATCCTGGAACTGTTCATGGCAGGGCTGGTGCCGGGGCTGTGCCTCGCTTTGATGTTCATGGGCTACATCGCCTTCCGCGCCTGGATGGACCCCACGCTGGTGCCGCCGCAGGAGCCGGCGATACCGATGAAGGACGCGCTGCGCGCCTTGCTGCAACTGGTGCCGATCGCCTTCCTGATCTCCTTCATCATGGGCAGCCTGTATTTCGGTTTTGCCAGCATCACGGAAGCCGCGGCGATCGGCGTGCTGGGGGCGCTGCTGGTGGCGGTGGGCCAGCGCACGCTGACGCTGCGTGGCATGTGGGGCGCGCTGCTGGGCACGGTGAAGACCTGTTCGATGATCGGGCTGATCATCGTCGGCGCGCTGTTCCTGTCCAAGGCCATGGCACGGCTGGGCCTGCCGGCGGATGTGGCGAATGCCATCCAGTCCTGGGGCCTGCACCCCTATATGCTGATCTTCGTGCTGCTGCTGTTCTATCTCGCGCTTGGCTGCATCCTGGATGGGCTTTCCGCGATTGTCATGACCCTGCCCGTGACGCTGCCGCTGGCCGTGGCGGCGGGATTCGATCCGATCTGGTTCGGCGTCTTCCTGATCATCACCATTGAGATGGCGCAGATCACGCCGCCCGTCGGGTTCAACCTGTTCGTCATCCAGGGCCTGACCAAGGAGAACATCTTCCGCATCGCCGGCTATGCCTGGCCCTTCTGCGTCATCATGATGGTGTTCACGGGGCTGATCACGCTGTTCCCCCAGATCGTCACGGCACTGCCCACCTCCCTGCGAGGATGAATTTGGGTCCCTGGATTCGTCGCCACGGCCTGAAGCTGATCGCCGTGGGTGCGCTCGCGGGCGTCGCCCTGCCGGAACTGGCGGAGGCGACGCGGCCTTCGCTGGTGATCATGTCCATCGCGCTGATGCTCTGCGGGCTGCTGCGGATCGAGCCCGCCGCCTTCGGCCAGGTCCTGCGACGCCCTACCCTGGCGCTGCTGATCCTGGCCTGGGTCACCCTCGCCGTGCCGCTGCTGGTCTGGCTGGTGCTGGGGGCCGTGCTGCCGGCGGGCTCGGCCTTTGTCTCGGCGGCGGTGCTGATGTCCGCCGCACCCTCCGTCATGTCCGCCGCCACCTTCGCCCTGCTGCTCGGCGCCGATGCGGCGCTGCTGACCGTGGTCGCCATTCCCTCCAACTTCCTGGCGCCATTATGGCTGCCGTTGGTCGCGGGGCTGATGGGGGTGGGGGCTCAGGTTGATCCGGGCGCCATGGCGATCCGGCTCGGCATCATGGTGGGCGGCAGTTTCGCGGGCGCCTGGCTGGTGGCCTCGATCGTCGGGCGGCCCGCTTTGCGGCAGGCGGCGCCGACCATCGATGCCTGGCTGGTGGTGCTGATCACCATCTCCGCCTTGCCCTGTATGGCCGGGGTGGGGCCGGCGCTGGCCGCGCGGCCGCTGCAATTCCTGGGGATGATCGGCTTCGCGCTGGTCCTGAACCTCGTGCTCCAGGCCATCGGCTGGCTGGTGTTCCGCGCGGCACCCATCGCCGGTGCGCTCTCCGCGGCCCTGGTCAGCGGGTCCCGCAACATGGTGCTGCTGCTGGCGGCGCTCGGCACGCCGGGCGACAGTGACCTGGGCCTGATCGTGGCCGCCGCGCAACTCACGCTGTTCATCATGCCGATGCTGGTCGCACCGGCCTATCGGACCCTCGCGCGCCGCCGCATGATGCGCTAGTAATTTGTCCGGACAAATTTGGGAGAGCCAGCATGGTGCAGACGCATGCCGAGGTGGCGCCGAACCGCTTCCGCGAGAGCTTCGGCCGCTATTTCGAGGATTTCGTGCCGGGCCATATCTATGAGCATCGACCGAACCGCACGGTGACGGAAACCGAGAATACCTGGTTCACCCTGCTGACCATGAACCAGCACCCGATGCATTTCGACGCGGAATACGCCAAGCATTCCGAATTCGGCCGCTGCATCATCTGCTCCCCCTTCACCGTCGCGTTGCTGGTGGGGATGAGCGTCAGCGATGTCTCCCAAAAAGCCATCGCCAATCTGGGCTGGAAGGAGATCAAGCTGACCTTCCCGCTGTTTGCCGGCGACACGCTGTCGGGCGAGAGCGAGGTCCTGGACAAGCGCGAGTCCAAATCCCGCCCGAATGCCGGCATCGTCAATGTCCGCACCCGCGGCTTCAACCAGGACGGCAAGCTGGTCTGCGAATTCGACCGCACCATGCTGATCGCCAGGCGCGGCTTCGACGTAGAGAAGAAGGCGAATTACTGATCGCCCAGCGCCGCTACCGAACGGCGGAGAAGGCGGTTGGCGTCAGGATCAGGTTGCTGATGCGCTCGACGATCGGCCCATCCGCCTCGCTCTCCGCGCGCTTGGCGATCCATTCGGGGTCGGCCTGGAAGGCGGCCCATTTGGCCTCCCGGTCTGCGAGCGAGTCCCAGGCGACAAGGTAGTAAAGGTCCTGGTTGGAGGGGCCGACCGCCACGGTCCAGAACCCCGCCTGACGGATGCCGTGGCGCGCCCACAGGTCGAGCGTCACCGTCTCGAACCGCTTGAGCAGCGCCGGTAGCCGGCCCGTCACGCAGTGATAGATGCGCAGTTCATGGATCATGCTGTGTCCTCCGTGCCGGGCAGCCTGCCTTGCCGCGCGGCGCCGATCAATCCGCCTGGACAACACCGGGCCACCGCTTAGGCTCGGCGCCTTCCAACCCGCTGGAGACGCCTCCCCGTGGATCGGTTCTTCGAACTCACCGCCCGCGGGACGACGCCGCGCACCGAAATCCTGGCGGGCATCGCGACCTATCTCACCATGGTCTATATCGTCGTGGTCAATCCCTCGATCCTGGCCGCGGCCGGCATCGACCACGGCGCCGCCTTCGTCGCCACCTGCCTCGCCGCGGCCATCGGCAGCCTACTGATGGGGCTGCTGGCGAATTTCCCCATCGCGCTGGCGCCGGGCATGGGGCTGAACGCCTATTTCGCCTTCGTCGTGGTCGGCGCCATGGGCATCCCCTGGCAGGTGGCGCTGGGGGCGGTTTTCGTCTCCGGCTTCCTGTTCTTCCTGGTCTCCGTGCTGCGCATCCGCGAATGGCTGATCAACGGCATCCCGATGTCACTGAAACTCGGCATCGCCGCCGGCATCGGCTTCCTGCTGGCGCTGATCGGGCTGCAAGGCATGGGCATCGTGGTGGCCAGCCCGGCGACCATGGTCGGGCTGGGCCGGCTGACGGCGCCGGGCACGCTGCTCGCCTGCGCCGGCTTCCTGCTGATCGCGGGCCTCGCGGCACGGGCGGTGCCGGGGGCGATCGTGCTGGGCATTTTGGCCACGGCCGCCATCGGCCTGCCCTTCGGTTTGACGGAGTTCAAGGGCGTGGTGGCCCTGCCACCTTCCCTGGCGCCGACCTTCCTGCAGATGGACATCCCCGGCGCCCTCAGCCTCGGGCTGGTCGCGATCGTCTTCACCTTTTTCCTGCTGGATCTGCTGGACAATACCGGCACGCTGATCGCCACCGCCCATCGCTCCGGCCTGATGAATCCGGATGGCACGGTGCCGCGACTGGGGCGGGTGCTGATGGCCGACAGTGGCGGGGCGATGATCGGCGCGGCGCTCGGTACCTCCACCACCGTCAGCTATATCGAGAGTGCGGCCGGCATCCAGGCGGGCGGGCGCACCGGGCTGACGGCGGTTGTGGTGGCGGGGCTGTTCCTGCTGACCCTGTTCCTGGCGCCCCTGGCCACCTCCATCCCCGCCTTCGCCACGGCGCCCGCGCTGGTCTTTGTCGCCTGCGTGATGGCCAAGGGCCTTCAGGACCTGGCCTGGGAGGATACGACCGAATACCTGCCGGCGATCCTGACGGCGCTGGCCATGCCCTTCACCTTCTCCATCGCGACCGGCATCGGCCTGGGCTTTCTCAGCTATGCGCTGGTGAAGACCATGGCCGGCCGGGCAGCGGAGGTGCATGGCGCCGTGTGGCTGCTGGCCGCGCTCTCTGCCGTGAAATTCGCGCTCAGCTGACCCGCCAGGGGCGGGGCGTCACGACAGGCCGGCCCGGCGCAGTTCCGCCCCCAGCCGGTCGGTCAGCAGCAGCCAGGTCATCCGCGCATCACTCATCAGAGACCATAAGGGATGGCCGAAGGTGGCCGGCCGGTTGCCCTCGATGAGCAGATGCGAGCCCCAGGCGGCGCCGTAGCCGAACACCACGCCGACCGGCAGCAGCCACCGGGGCCCGGCGACCAGCCCGGAAATCACCAGAACAAGCCCGGTCAGCGTACCCGCCACGTGCACCAACCGGGTCCGCGGATGGGCGTGCTGGCGCAGGTAGTGCAACCAGAAGTCGTCATAGGTCCAGGCGCTCGATGTGTTCATGGCCGCGCGAGCATAGCGGGATGACGGCGCCTTTTCCGTTCAAATCCGCGCTTTGCGCTTCCCCCCGCGCCTCAGGCCAGCCACCTTGCGGCCAAATGCACCTCCCCTCCGCCCTGACCCCGCTTCGGCATTCGGCCTTCCGCATGCTTTGGCTCGCCAATCTTTGCAGCAATACGGGCATGTGGATGCAGAACACGGGCGCGGGGTGGTTGATGACCTCCCTCGCCCCCTCCCCGCTCATGGTCAGCATGGTGCAGGTCGCCAGCCTGCTGCCCGTATTCCTGCTGGCGCTGCCGGCGGGCGCCCTGGCGGATATCGTGGACCGGCGGCGCTATCTGATCCTCGCCCAGGCCTGGATCGCCGCCGCCGGAACCCTTTTGGCCCTGCTGGCCTGGACCGGCACGTTGGGCGCCTGGGGGTTGGTGGCGCTGACCTTCGCCATCGGCATCGGCACCGCCATGAATTCCCCCGCCTGGGCTGCCACGACGCCGGAGGTGGTGCCACGCCAGGACCTGACCGGCGCCATCGTGCTGAACGGCATCGGCTTCAACCTGGCACGCACCATCGGCCCGGCGCTGGGCGGCTTCACGGTGGCGGCGGCGGGGGCGGAGGCGACCTTCGCGCTGAACGCGCTGTCCTTCATCGTCGTCATCGGAGCCCTGGTGGCCTGGAAGCGCGAGGCTCCGCGCGCCGGCCTGCCGAAGGAGCATTTTCTCTCCGCCATCCGCGCCGGCCTTGGCTACACCCGGGCCAGCCCGGTGCTGCGCGGGATCATGCTGCGCGGCTTCGTTTTCTTCCTGTTCGCCGCCGCGCTCTGGGGCCTGCTGCCGCTGCTGGTCCGCCAGCAGCTGGGCCTTGGCCCGCAATGGTTCGGCATCATGCTGGCCTGCATGGGCGTCGGCGCGGTGGCCGCAGGCTTCGTGCTGCCCTCGCTGCGCGGCCGGCTGGACCGTGGCGGCACGGTGACCGCCGCCATGGTGGTGACCGGCCTCGCGCTGATCCTGCTCGGCCAGGCGCAACACTGGGCGGTGGCCATGCTGGCCATGCTGCTCTACGGCGTCGGCTGGCTCAGCGGCGCCTCCACCCTTCAGGCCTCGGCGCAGCTATCCGTGCCGAGCTGGGTCAGGGCGCGGGCCTTGGGCATCTACCAGCTCAGCACCTTCGGCGGGCTCACGCTCGGCGCCGGCTTCGGTGGCTGGGGGGGCGAGGCGCTGGGCATCGGCACGGCGCTTGGGCTGTCCGGCCTGTGCTGCGCGGTGGGCGGGCTTCTGGTGCGGGGCTATGCCATCGAGGCGCCGCCCGCCGAAGCCTCCGCCACCGATGCGCCGCCCCCCGCCGTGCCGAAGCCCGAGCCCGCGGCACAGTCGCTCGCCGCCCTGCTCCAGGGTGACAGCGGCAGGGTGTTGGAGGTGGTGCGCTACCGGATCGACCCCGCCGATCGCGCCGTCTTTCTGGCCGCCATGGTGGCTTGCCGGCAGGTGCGGCTGCGCAGCGGCGCGCAGGGATGGCGGCTTTATGAGGATGTCGCCCATCCGGAAGTCTGGGTGGAGTTCTGGCTGATGGAAAGCTGGACCGAACATCTGCGCGAAGAAGGGCGGATGACAGAATGGGATCGCGGCGTACTGGCCCGCGCCGCCGCACTGCATCGCGGCCCCGAAGCGCCGGAGGCAGCGCGTTTCCTGAATGTCATGCCAGGATTACCGGGTTGAGGGATGCAACGAGGCGGCGGCTTGCTACGTTACTGTGCGACGCAACAGCCACGGAGACAGCACATGGCCAAGTCCGGCGCGAAGAGCCGCAATGACCTTCAGGACAATGCCAAGTCCACCTCGATCGAAGTCCTGCAGGCCTGCCTGACCGACAGCATCGACCTGTACAACACCACGCGCCAGGCCCATTGGAACGTGAAGGGCCCGAACTTCCACGGCCTGCACCTGATGTTCGAGACCTTCTACACCACGCTGGAAACCGACATCGACGAGCTGGCCGAGCGGCTGGTGCAGATCGGTGGCACGGCCATCGGCGCCAGCCAGGACGTGGCGGCCAAGACCCGCCTCGCCGCCTATCCGGGCGATCTGAAGGCCGGTCGCGACCACGTTCTGGCCCTGAGCGAGCGTTACGCGGCGCTGGCCAAGTCCGTGCGTGAGGGCATCGACGACACCGACGAGGCCGGCGACGCCGATACGGCCGACATCCTGACCGGCGTGTCGAAGAACCTCGACAAGGCGCTCTGGATGCTGGAGGCGACGGCCACCGGCGAAAGCTGAGCCGCCTGATCGCATCCCGCACGACCAGAACCACTTTGGTTGTGCGGGGCGCGACCGGCCGCTATCTTGGGCCGGAACTTGAGAACACAGCATGAACGACCTGTTCAAGGCCGGGCGCGCGGCCCGGCCGGCTTCGAAGCCGCCAGCCACCGCGCCAGCGATCGCCGCGCCGACCAGCGACTATTCAGCCAAGGATATTGAGGTCCTTGAAGGGCTGGAGCCCGTACGGCGCCGGCCTGGCATGTATATCGGCGGCACCGACGAGAACGCGCTGCACCATCTGGCAGCCGAGATTCTCGACAATGCCATGGACGAGGCCGTGGCCGGCCATGCCGACCGAATCGAGATGTCGCTGGAAGCCGGCAACTGGCTGACCGTCCGCGACAATGGCCGAGGGATTCCTGTCGATCCGCATCCGCGTTTTCCGAAGCTTTCGGCGCTGGAAGTCATCCTCACCACCCTGCATTCCGGCGGAAAATTCTCCGGCAAGGCCTATGAGACCTCCGGCGGCCTGCACGGTGTCGGCTCCTCCGTCGTCAATGCCTTGTCGGAGCGGATGGAGGTGGAGGTGGCGCGCGACCGCACCCTCTATGCTCATGCCTTCGAACGCGGTCAGCCGGCGCAGCAGCTGAAGACGGTGGGCCCGGTGCAGAACCGGCGTGGCACGCAGGTGCGCTTCCGCCCCGATCCAGATATCTTCGGCAAGCAGGTCTTCAGCGCGGCGCGCCTGCACCGACTCTGCCGTTCCAAGGCCTATCTGTTCCGTGGCGTCGAAATCCGCTGGTCCTGCGATCCGGCGCTGGTCGCGGGCACCGACACGCCGGCCCAGGCCGTGCTGCATTTTCCGGGCGGCCTTTCCGACTTCCTCGCCGCCTCCATCGAGGGACGCGCCCAGGTGGTGCCGACCCCATGGGCGGGGGACGCCACCTTTCCCGATGGCGCCGGCCGAGTCGAATGGGCCGTAACTTGGCTGGAACAGAGCGACGGCTTCCTCTCCACCTATGCCAACACCATCCCGACGCCGCAGGGCGGCACGCATGAGGCAGGGCTGCGCGCGGCCCTGGTGAAGGGGTTGCGGGCCTATGGCGAGCTCAAAAAGGAACGCCGCGCCGCCAATGTGACGGCGGAGGACCTGCTCGGCGGCCTGGCCGGCATGCTCTCGGTCTTTGTGCGGGAGCCACAGTTCCAGGGCCAGACCAAGGACCGCCTGACCAGCCCGGAGGCGGCGCGGCTGGTGGAAGCGGCGCTACGCGACCATTTCGACCATTGGCTGGCGGGCGATCCGGGGCGGGCCGACAACCTGCTCGCCTGGTGCATCGAACGCGCGGAAGACCGCATCCGCCGGCGCGAGCAGAAGGAAACGCCGCGCAAATCCGCCACCCGCAAACTCCGCCTGCCCGGCAAGCTGGCCGATTGCGCGCGAGAGGGCGTGGACGGCACGGAGCTGTTTCTGGTGGAGGGCGATTCGGCCGGCGGCTCCGCCAAGCAAGCCCGGGACCGGGAGACACAGGCCGTGCTGCCGCTGCGTGG
The DNA here is from genome assembly GCF_053891155.1 of Roseomonas sp. F4. Lineage (NCBI taxonomy): Bacteria > Pseudomonadati > Pseudomonadota > Alphaproteobacteria > Acetobacterales > Roseomonadaceae > Roseomonas > Roseomonas sp. F4. The sequence goes on along the minus strand of NZ_JBSSHK010000002.1, from coordinate 853,790 downwards.
CAAGATCCTGAACGTCGCCAGCGCCAGCGCCGACAAGCTGCGTCAGAATCAGGAACTGCGCGATCTGATCGAGGCGCTCGGCTGCGGCGCCGGGGACCGCTTCGACATCGGCCGCCTGCGCTACGGCCGCATCGTCATCATGACGGATGCCGATGTGGACGGCGCGCATATCGCCGCCCTGCTGATGACCTTCTTCTACAAGGAACTGCCGGAGCTGGTGCGCCAGGGCCGGCTGTTCCTGGCGCAGCCGCCGCTGTTCCGGCTGCAGGCGCCGGGCAAGACCATCTATGCCCGCGACGATGCGGACCGGGAGCGGCTGCTCAAGAAGGAATTCAAGGCAAACCAGAAGGTCGATGTCAGCCGCTTCAAGGGTCTCGGCGAAATGCCGCCGGCCTCGTTGAAGGAAACGACGATGGACCCGAAGCGCCGCACGCTGCTGCGCGTGATGTTGCCCTCGGCGGAACTGGCCGCGACATCGGAGCTGATCGAGGCGCTGATGGGCCGCAAGCCGGAGCTGCGCTTCCGCTTCATCCAGGACAATGCGGCGAAGCTGGATGAGGAGGCGGTGGACGCCTGAGGCGTCCACCTTCTTTGCTCAGCCGCGGGCGGCCTGAGCGATGCCGACCACGAAGGGCATCGGGTCCACCGGCCGCACCTGGCGCACCGGTGCGGTGACCTGCACCTTCAGGAAACGCCCGGCGGCGGCGCCGAGGCAGAGCAGGGTCTGCACCGGTTGCCGGCCATACGTGCTGCGCAGGTCCACGCATTGTAGCGGCGCCTGCCCCGGAACCGGCAATTCGCTGCGCACGCCTTCGGTGACCTGCTGGTTGGTGCGCCGGTCCGCCATGGCCAGCGCTTCCTGCACGGCCGTGGCGAATTCACGCTGGATGGCGGCGGAGGTGACGTCCTGCGGCACCATCGGCTCACCCCGGTCATAGAGGCTGACCGTGGAAACGGCGCTGCGCCCTGGCCCGGCATAATCCACCGCCACGCCGAAGCCCGGCCGGTCACGCTCATGCCAGATGGTTTCGCCGCGGCTGAAGGCCGCGACCTCCGCGGGCAGCCGCGCCGCCACCTGCTCCAGGCCCGGCCGGGCGGAAGCCCGCGCCGAGGAGGAGGACGTGCCGTCCGGCCCACCAGCGCAGGCTGTCAGCACGCCGGACAGGAGCAGGCCGAGAACCGGCAGCCCACGCCGCATCATCCGTGGTTCCGCCGGGTCACCTGGCGGGTGAGGTCCACCGCCAGGGTAGCGATCACGGCGAGCACGATGACATGCATCACGGTCGCCATCACCCACAGCCCGACCGGGAAGACCCCCGGCAGCGCGATCCAGCCCATGGGCAGGAACAGATAGCCATAGGCCTGCGGCACGGTCTCGGCGACCTGGTGCGTGCCCTCCACGATCATCATGATCGCGACGTAGAGGATGACGAGCAGACCGATCCAGGCGATCCAGCGATGCTTGTCGAGAAGACGGGCGATCAGCGTCGCGGCCACGCCCATCAGCACGACCGAGAAGGCCAGGCCGATGATCAGGATATAGGGATGGTCCTTCGCCGCGCCGGCGACGGCCAGCACGTTGTCCAGGCTCATCGACACGTCGGCCACCAGGATCTGGATGATGGCCTGCTTCAGCGTCTTGCGCGGCGGGCCGCCCGGCTCGCCTTCCAGCGCCTCGACGCCTTCCTGCTCGGCATGGCCGCCGCCAGTGCGCAGCTCGCGGTACATCTTCCAGCAGACCCAGAGCAGCAGGACGCCACCGGCGAGGACGATGCCGACAATGGACAGCAGCTGCACGGTGATGGACGCGAAGGCGATACGCATGATCGTGGCGGCGATGATGCCCCAGAAAATCGCCTTGCGTCGCTGGTCGGCCGGCAGGCCGGCCGCGGCCATTCCGACCACGATCGCGTTGTCGCCGGCCAAGACGATATCAATGAAAAGAACCTGACCAAGAGCGACGAGCTCTGGTCCATATGAAGAAAAATCCATGTTCTCGACACCTGTCCCGCTTGCCGGCCTAATGCCATGGGGAGCGGGAGACTTGTCAACTGGCTGTCTGCCGCGCGAAGACACGCGCGCACAATTGCTCACGGAATCCGGTCCATGGTCCCCCGCTACAGCCGACCTGAAATGGTGTCCATCTGGTCGCCGGAGAACCGCTTCCGAATCTGGTTCGAGATTGAGGCGCTGGCCGCCGAGGCCATGGCGGAACTGGGCACCATCCCGGCCGAGGCGGCCCAGGCCATCCGGCGTGGCGGCGCGGCGAAGGTCGCCGACATCACCGCCGCCGATCTGGAACGCATCGACGCCATCGAGCGCGAGACCCGGCATGATGTGATCGCCTTCCTCACCTGGCTGGGCGAGGGAATCGGGCCGGAGGCGCGCTTCATGCACCAGGGCATGACCAGCAGCGATGTGCTGGACACCTGCCTGTCGGTGCAGATGACCCGCGCCGCCGACCTGCTGATCGCGGATATCGATGCGCTGTTGGAAGCGCTGCGGGCGCGGGCGGAGGAACACCGCCACACGCCGACCATCGGCCGGTCGCACGGCATCCATGCGGAGCCCACCACCTTCGGCCTGAAGCTGCTTGGCCATTACGCCGAATTCCAGCGCAACCGCGCCCGGCTGGTGGCGGCACGGGCGGAGGTCGCGACCTGCGCCATCAGCGGCCCGGTCGGCACTTTCGCGAGTGTCGATCCCCGGGTGGAAGCGCATGTGGCGGCGAAGCTCGGCCTGACCGTGGAGCCTGTCTCCACCCAGGTGATCCCACGCGACCGCCATGCCGCCTTTTTCTGCGCCCTGGCCGTGATCGCCAGCGGGGTGGAGCGGCTGGCGACGGAAGTGCGGCATCTCCAGCGCAGTGAAGTGCGGGAGGCGGAGGAGTTCTTCCACGCCGGCCAGAAGGGCAGCAGCGCCATGCCCCACAAGCGCAATCCGGTGCTGTCCGAGAACCTGACCGGCCTCGCCCGCCTGGTGCGCGGCTACGCCATGCCGGCGCTGGAGAACGTGGCGCTTTGGCATGAGCGGGACATCAGCCACAGCAGCGTCGAGCGAGTGATCGGCCCGGACGCCACCATCACCCTGGACTTCGCGCTGATGCGCCTGACCGGCATGATGGCCAAGCTCACCATCTATCCGCGGCGCATGGCGGAAAATCTCGCCAGCCTTGGCGGCGTCGTGCATTCCCAGAAAGTGCTTCTGGCGCTGACCCAGGCAGGCCTGAGCCGGGAAGCCGCCTATTCCGCCGTCCAGCGCGCTGCCATGGCGACCTGGCAGGCGCTGGGCCAGCCGGAGGCAAAGGATTTCCGCACCAACCTTCTGGCCGACCCGGACGTGGCCGGCTGCATGACCGCGGACGCGCTGGAAACCGCGATGGATCCGGCACGTGATTTCGTTCATGTGGACGCCACCTTCCGGCGTGTCCTCGGCAGCTAGCCTCGCGCCAGACCGCGATCGCGCGACCGTCATCGGCGGAAAGCGTGGTTTGCCAAGGTCCTGCCACATCTCATGCCTAGCTAGGATGAGAGACAGGGAGGACCATGTCGTGATGCGTTTCCTGGCGAAGTTACTGCCCTTGGCCGCCGGCGCCGTGCTCCTGGCAGGTGCCGGCAGCGCGCCGGCCGTGGCGAAGGACGATGCTGTCCTGCTGGTCCATGACCATCGTCGCGGCGGGTATTATCATGGCCCGCCGCCCCGCTACTATCGTGGCCCGCCGCCGCGCGCCTATTACGGCCCGCCGCCGCGGCGCTACTACCCGCCGCCGGTCTACTATGCCCCGCCGCCGCGGCCGCGCTATTATTATGCGCCGCCCCCGCCGCCGCCCGGTGTCGGATTGTACTTCCGATTCTGAGGATGGCCCGACGGCGTGTGCACCCTGGTTCTGCTGCGCCGTCCCGACCATGCCTGGCCTTTGCTGGTCGCGGCAAACCGCGACGAGAAGCTTGACCGGGCCTGGTCGCCGCCAGCGATGCACTGGTCGTCCTGGCCGGAGGTTGTCGGCGGACTGGACCACAGCGGCGGCGGCACCTGGATGGCGCTGGGCCCTCATGGCGTGATGGCGGCGGTGCTGAACCGGCCCGGCAGCCTGGGGCCTGAGGCAGGCAAGCGGTCGCGCGGGGAGCTCCCGCTGTTGGCAGCCTCCGCCCGCGATGCCCGGCAGGCCGTGGCAGCGCTGGGCGCATTGGATGGTCGCGGCTGGCGCCCCTTCAATCTGGTGATCGCGGACGCCGCCCGCGCCTTTTTCCTGCGCGGCACCGGCGCTGAACAGGTCGACGTCCAGCCCCTGACGGACGGCGTCACCATGGTGACGGCCCAGGACCCGAACGACTTCGCAAGTCCGCGAATCCGCCGGCACCTGCCGCGCTTCCGTGAGACCGCGCCGCCAGACCCCGACAGGGGCGAGTGGTCGGCCTGGGAGGGTCTGCTCGCGGATGGTGACTATGGCGAGGCCGGCATCGCCGAGGCCCTGAGGGTTCCCCCCGTGCGCGGCTTCGGCACCGTCTGCGCGAGCCTACTCGCCCTAGGCGCCCAGGGTGGCCGGCACTGGCGCTTCTGTCCGGCCCCGCCGGGCAGCGCTTCGTTTCAGGACCTGCCCCTGGCCACGGCCTGAAACCGATGCAATGCGGACCTGCGGCCGTGCCGTGGCGGTTCGCGAGAGGCCCTGCTATAGCTCCGCCAGATACCGGGCCGCCGCGGCCTGTCGTCCCGCGCGCCCGCTTCCTGGGATCGCGGCAGTCGAGGAGTCAGCACCATGGCGCGCCGCCGTCAGCTCTACGAGGGCAAGGCCAAGATTCTGTTCGAGGGCCCTGAACCGGGCACCCTGGTGCAGTATTTCAAGGACGACGCCACCGCCTTCAACGCGCAGAAGAAGGGCACGATCACCGGCAAGGGCGTGCTCAACAACCGCATCAGCGAATACCTGATGATGAAGTTGGCGGAGATCGGCATCCCGACCCACTTCATTCGCCGGCTGAACATGCGTGAGCAGTTGATCCGTGAAGTCGAGATCATCCCGCTGGAAGTCGTCATCCGCAATGTCGCGGCCGGCAGCCTGGCCACGCGCCTGGGCATTCAGGAAGGCACGCGGCTGCCGCGCTCCATCCTCGAATATTACTACAAGAACGATGCGCTGGGCGACCCCATGGTCTCCGAGGAGCACATCACCTGCTTCGGCTGGGCCGCGACCCAGGACCTGGACGACATGGTCGCCCTGGCGCTGCGGGTGAATGATTTCCTGACCGGGCTGTTCCTCGGCGTCGGCATCACCCTGGTCGACTTCAAGCTGGAATTCGGCCGGCTATATGAGAATGACGAGATGCGCATCGTCCTGGCCGATGAGATCAGCCCGGACAATTGCCGCCTCTGGGATGTGAAGACCGGCGAGAAGATGGACAAGGACCGCTTCCGCCGCGACCTGGGCAAGGTCGAGGAGGGCTACCAGGAGGTGGCCAAGCGCCTCGGCATCCTGCCCGAGGCCGGGGTGCGGGACATGAAGGGTCCGGAGACCGTCCAGTGAAGGCCCGCGTCACCATCATGCCGAAGAACGGCGTGCTTGACCCGCAGGGCAAGGCCATTGGCCATGCCCTCGCCTCGCTCGGCTTCGACGGCGTTGCCGAAGTGCGCGCCGGCAAGGTGATCGAGCTGGAGCTCGCCGAGACCGACCCCGCCAAGGCGCAGGCCGCGGCGGAGGAGATGGCGCGGCGGCTGCTGGCCAATACCGTGATCGAGTCCTTCCGGGTCGAGCTCGCCTAGCCAGCCATGGTGAAGCTCTCCCTCGTCGTCATGCTGGTGCTGACGGTGCTGATTTCCATGCTGCTGCGCTGGCGCGAACAGCGTCTGCCGGCCGTGGCTCAGCAGCGACGGCTCGGTCTGGTGGCGCGGGGCAAGAAGGGGCTGGATCGCTGGGTGACGGCGGCGGCGCTGGCCACCGTGGCGACGCTGGCCGTGATCGGCGGCCTTCATTGGCTGCGGGTCTGGCTGGAATAGGAGGGCGCCGGGTCGATGCAGGAGCTGTTGGAGCTACTGATCGACCTGTTTGCCCGGCTTGGCCGCCTTATCCTTCGGCCCTTGGGGGCGGAGCAGGCGCTCGGGGTCTTCTTCGGCTTCGCCTGCTGGCTGGTCGGGCTTTTCATCGTCCTGGCCATCCTGGCCGGTCTGATCCTCTGGGTATTCTGGTGACTCCATGAAATCCGCGATCATCGTCTTCCCGGGCACCAACCGCGAGCGCGACATGGCGATCGCGCTGGAACGCGTCAGCGGCCGCAAGCCGGCCATGGTGTTCCACCTGGACACGGCCCTGCCGGCGGGGACGGACCTTGTGGTGCTGCCGGGCGGCTTCAGCCATGGCGACTATCTGCGCTGCGGCGCTATGGCGGCGCAGTCGCCGATCATGAAGGCGGTGCGGGCCTTCGCCGAAGGCGGCGGCTTGGTGCTCGGCGTCTGCAACGGCTTCCAGATCCTGACCGAAGCCGGCCTGCTGCCCGGCGCCCTGCTGCGCAACGCCACGCTGCGCTTCCTGTCCATGGACTGCCTCATGCGGGTGGAACGGGCCGACACGCCCTTCACCCAGCACTGGCAGAAGGGCGCCGTGTTCCGCGCCCCGATGGCCCATGGCGACGGCAACTACTTCTGCGATGACGCGACGCTGGCGCGCCTGAACGGCGAAGGCCTGGTCGCCTTCCGCTACGCGACGCCGGAGGGCGCCATCACGGAGGCCGCCAACCGCAATGGCGCGCGCGACAATATCGCCGGCATCCTCTCCCCCAACCTCCGCATCTGCGGGCTGATGCCGCATCCGGAGGATCTGGTGGACCCGTTGATGGGTGGGGAGGACGGCCTGCCGCTGTTCACCAGCCTGCTGGATTCGCTCGCCTCCGCCTGAGGCCTTCTTCTTCTCCGCCCCCGGAGCCCCCGCCGATATGCAGCTTTTGCCCGCCGACCATGCCGCCCAGCTCGCCGCCGAATTCGGCCTGAAACCGGACGAGTATGAACGGCTGCTGGCCATTCTCGGCCGCTCTCCCTCCCGCACCGAGCTCGGCATCTTCTCGGTCATGTGGAGCGAGCACTGCTCCTACAAATCCTCCCGCGTCTGGCTGAAGACGCTGCCGACCAAGGCGCCCTGGGTGATCCATGGGCCGGGCGAGAATGCGGGGGTAATCGATATCGGCGATGGGCTGGCCGCCATCTTCAAGATGGAAAGCCACAACCATCCGAGCTTCATCGAGCCCTATCAGGGCGCCGCCACCGGCGTGGGCGGCATCCTGCGGGATGTCTTCACCATGGGGGCGCGGCCGATCGCGAACCTAAACGCGCTGCGCTTCGGCATGCCGGATGCGCCGAAGATGAAGCGGGTGATCGACGGCGTGGTGCGCGGCATCGGCGGCTACGGCAATTGCGTCGGCGTGCCGACCGTGGGCGGGGAGGTGAACTTCCACCCGGCCTATAATGGCAACCCACTGGTCAATGCGATGACGGTGGGCATCGCGCCGAAGGACCGCATTTTCCTCAGCGCCGCGGCGGGGCTGGGCAATCCGGTGGTCTATGTCGGGTCCAAGACCGGGCGCGACGGCATCCACGGCGCCACCATGGCCTCCACCGAATTTTCGGCCGATTCGGAGGAGAAGCGCCCGACCGTGCAGATCGGCGACCCCTTCACCGAGAAGCTGCTGATCGAGGCCTGCCTGGAGCTGATGGCGACCGACATGATCGTCGCCATCCAGGATATGGGCGCGGCCGGCCTGACCAGCTCCTCCGTCGAAATGGCGGGCAAGGGCGGCGTGGGCATCGAGCTGGTGATGGACAATGTCCCCCAGCGCGAGGTCGGCATGACGGCCTATGAGATGATGCTCTCCGAGTCCCAGGAGCGCATGCTGATGATCCTCAAGCCCGGCCGCGAGGCCGAGGCCGAGGCCATCTTCCACAAATGGGAGCTGGATTTCGCCGTCATCGGCCATCTGACCGATACCGGCCGCATCGTCATCCGCCACAAGGGCGAGATCGAGGCCGATATCCCCCTCGCCCCGCTGGAATCCGAGGCGCCGCTGTACCGCCGCCCGACGGTGGAAACGCCGAAGCAGCCGGTGCTGGACGCGGCCGATATCGACGACCCCGCCGGCCCGCTGCCGGCGCTGGAGCAGCTGGTGGGCAGCCTCGACCTGTGTTCCCGCCGCTGGATCTGGGACCAGTATGACAGCACGGTGGGCGGTCAGACGGTGAAGCGCCCCGGCGGCGCCGATGCCGCTGTGGTCAAGCTGGAAGGGCTGAAGCGCGCTTTGGCCATGACCACCGACTGCACGCCGCGCTACTGCCAGGCCGATCCCGAGGCGGGTGGTGCCCAGGCGGTCGCGGAAGCCTGGCGCAACCTGACCGCGGTCGGCGCCCTGCCGCTGGCCGTCACCGACAACATGAACTTCGGCAATCCCGAGAAGCCCGAGATCATGGGCCAGTTCGCCGCCGCCGTACGCGGCATGGGCGCGGCCTGCCTCGCACTCGACTTCCCGGTCGTGAGCGGCAATGTCTCGCTCTACAACGAGACCCAGGGCCGCGGCATACTGCCCACCCCCGCCATCGGCGGTGTCGGCGTGCTGGAGGATGCGGCCCAGGCGGTGGGCCTGGCCCTGCAACCCGGCCTCGACCTGGTGCTGATCGGCGAGACCCGTGGCTGGCTCGGCCAGTCGATCTGGCTGCGCGAGATCGTGGGACGGGAGGAAGGCGCGCCGCCGCCGGTCGATCTGGCGGTGGAGCGCCGCAACGGCGATTTCGTCCGTGGCCGCATCCTGGCCGGCGAAGTGGTTGCCTGCCACGACCTGGCCGATGGCGGGCTGCTGGTGGCCGTGGCGGAAATGGCGATGGGTGGTGGCGTCGGCGCCACCCTGACCGCGCCGCCCGCCGGCATCGCCCCGCATGGCTGGTGGTTCGGCGAGGACCAGGCGCGCTACATCCTGGCGGTGCGCGATGGCGCGGTGATGCTGACGGCGGCCAAGGCGGCCGGCGTGCCGGCGCGGAAGCTCGGCCGCAGCGGCGGTGGGGACTTGGTTCTCGGCGATGGCTCCTCCATATCCGTGACGAAGCTGGTGGCGAGCCATGAGGCGACGCTGCCGGCGCTGATGCAGGGGGAGGCAGCCTGATGGCGATGGATGCGGCGGAAATCGAGGCCTTCATCAAGGCCGCCCTGCCCGACGCCGTGGTGACGATCGAGGATCTGGCCGGCGATGGCGACCATTACGCCGCAACCGTGGTCTCCTCGGCCTTCAAGGGCCTCAGCCGTGTGAAGCAACACCAGATCGTCTATGCCGCCCTGCAGGGCCGGATGGGGGGTGCGCTGCACGCCCTGGCATTGCAGACTTCCGCCCCCGAGTAACCTTTCCGACCAGGGACCCCGTGCCATGAGCAATCCCGTTTTCGACCGTATCCAGGCCGACATCTCCGCCAATCCGGTGGTGCTCTACATGAAGGGCACGCCGGTCTTCCCGCAATGCGGCTTCTCCGCCCGCGTGGTGCAGATCCTGTCCCATGTCGGCGTACCCTTCAAAGGCGTGAATGTGCTGGAGGACATGGAGGTCCGCGAGGGCATCAAGGCCTTCGCCAACTGGCCGACCATTCCGCAGCTCTATGTGAAGGGCGAATTCGTCGGCGGCTGCGACATCATCACTGAGATGTTCCAGTCCGGCGAATTGCAGACGCTGATGGAAGACAATGGCGTGATGCCGAAGGCGACCGCCTGACGCCTTTGACTGGGAGTGCCCAGCCCACCGGTTCCGGCGATGCCTGGGCACCGTGGCGGGGCGCTTCTGGCCGATGGCCGCCCCTTGGTTCCGTTCCTGGCTGAACCAGGTCGTCTCGCCTTCGCGGTCACCCTACCTGTCGCCCAGCTCAGCTGGGTCGGTGCCCCTCCTCTCTCGGCCCTGCGACTGCTGACGTCGGAAGCTGGGACCGACCTGGCGGTGGATGGCTGCGGCCCAGCGCTCCAATCAGCCAACGGCCCCGCCGTGCTGGTGGCGGAGCTGTCAGCGCCCGGGGCTGCGCGCGGCGACTGCATCATGTTCCTGAGCGGCGATTCACGCCCGAAGGACGCGCATTTCGGCCCGCTGGTGCGGCGCTCCCTCGTCCCCTTCTTCGAAGCAAGCTTCCATACGGAGGGGGAGCAATCCGGCATACCGCCGGATCAGGCCCTGCCGCGCAGCTTCGCGGAACGGCAGGAATGGCTCACGGGCGTGCTGCAAGGCTGCGCCGATCCGGGCCGGTTGATCCTGATGGGCCGCTCCTCCGGCGCGAGGATCGCCAGCACCCTGGCCGATTTGCGCCCGGTGCGCGGCCTCGTCTGCCTCGGCTATCCCTTCCGTCAGCCAGCGCGGCCGGACGATCCGTCACGCTACACCCACCTGCCGCATCTGCGCACACCCACGCTGATCATCCAGGGCAGCCGGGATCCCTATGGCGGCGACGACGTGCCGGGGCGCTATCCCCTGGCCGAGAGGACCAGGCTCGTCATGCTCGACACGGACCATGGCTTCCGCATGGAGCCGCAAGGCTGGGAGAGGGTGGGACGCGAAATACTGCTGTTCCTGGGACATTGCTGCCCCAACCCTGGCTGACGCGGCTCCTGCCAAAAAGCGCCCATGAAAAAAGGCGAGGTCTTGCGACCTCGCCTTCCATCGCGTTCCCGGGTGACCGGATCAGCGCGAGTAGAACTCGACACCCCTGCCCTTCAAGCCACTGAAACCCTTGTGTTGCAACGCCTTCCGGGGCACCGTGAGGGGGAGAACGTGAGGGGTGGCGTGAGGGGTATGAAGATCAGCGGGTATCTTTCCAAGCGCCGGGCGGGGTTTGAGGCGGTGGTGGACGTGCCGCCCAGCCTGCGGAAGGCGGTGGGGCGCAAGAGGCTCCGCAAGGGCCTCAGCACGCAGGACGTCCACGTCGCGGAGGCGCGCCTCAGGAAGGCGGTGATGGAGTTGCACGCCAGGATAGAGGCCGCCTGCAAACAGCATCCGGCTACCGACACCCTGACCGCCGAGGCCATGGCCTACCGGGAGGAAGCCGCCCGCATCCGCTCCGGGGATGTCGCCGGCTGGGGCGCCACAGGTGGCCGGCTGGTGGAGCTTCAGGACGGCCGGCTGTTGGAGCTGACCGCCGAACAGGAAGCGGAGGAAGCCCTCGCCACGGCTATCGTCACAAGGGCGGAGGACATTGAGGCATCGGAGGGGGCCTCCCGCGCCTCCGCCTTCGCGGACATGGCCCTGGGTCGGTCCACCCCGCTGGCCCACCACGCGGAGACGTGGCTTGCCGAGCCGGGCCGCAAGGGCCGCCGCCATGAGCGGACCAAAGCGGAGTACCGCGCCATGCTGGCCGCCTTCGGGGAGTGGCTGGCCAAGCAGCGCCACCCCGTCACCGTCGAGGCCGTCAGCCGGCAGGTGGCCGGCGCCTATGCCTCCGCCCTCTTGGCCGCTGGCCGAAGCGATGCCCGCATCCGCGATGTCTGCTCCGCCCTGTCCGGTTACTGGCGGTGGCTGGAATACCGGGGGATCGCCAAGGAGGGCGCCAACCCGTGGCCCCGGCAGGCCCCCCGGAAGGTGGCCCAGGAGGACAGCCTGGATGAGCCGGAAAGGGCGTTCACCCCGGAGGAGATGAGGAAGCTCCTGGGTGGCCCGGCCGATGCGGCCCTGTCCGACCTCATGCACATTGCCGCCCTGACCGGGATGCGGGTGGAGGAGATTTGCCAGCTCACTGCCGCCCGCTGCACTGGCCCCGCCTTCGATGTGCCAGGGACCAAGACGGCGGCAGCAATCCGCCGGGTGCCTGTCCACCCCGACCTTCGGGCCATCATCGCCCGCAGGACGAAGGACAAGGCCGGGCCGGAATGGCTGTTCCCTGAATGGGGTGACCCCAACCGCTTCGGCAAGCGCAGCGCCAACGCCATTGCCCGCTTCAACCGCTACCGCCAGGAACGGGGCGTGCATGAGGCGCGGGAGGGCCGCCGCCGGTCGCTCGTCAACTTCCACTCCTTCCGCCGATGGTTCATCACCGAAGCCCTGCGAGCGGGCCAGCCTGAGCGGGTCGTGAAGCAGGTGGTCGGGCACAAGCTGCCGAAGGCTGATGTGACAGTGGGGGTCTACTTCGCCGGGGACACCGCCGCCGCCCTGACCGCCTGTGTGGAGGCCGTGAGGCTGCCGCCCCTGGAGGCCTCCCCAGGAGCCCCCACAGACTCGCCAGCGCCTCCGCCGGTAGGACAGTAGCGGGCGCTCTGCCGGCAGGCTCCAGGGGCTTCCTGGGAGTCGCCACAGGGCTGTTCCTTGGGAGCCTGTCCCCGGTGGTCAGTTCCCCGGTGCGGACCTTCTCCTCGCCCATCACATAGGCGCCGTCCTTGCGGATCGCCGGGAGGACTTCACGGGTTACCCAATCTCGGAAGGCGAGGGCCGCCGTTTTGTCGCTCCGCAGGGTCAGCCGGTAGAGGCCGCTCTCGGAGAGCACGGTGATGGACGACGCCTGCGTCTCCCCGAACAGAGGCAATCCGATTGCCTCACCCCGCCGCAGTGTACGCTTCTCGTCACTGGCCAGCTTTGCGAGGTGGCGGGTGGTGCCCCCGGCAGCGCCTCCGATGGTGACGCCCAACGCCCGGCAGACATCCGCCGCGACGAACCACGGGTTGCCGTCGATCTGGATGACGCGGATGGCCTGGCCGGCGGCGGCGGTGAAGGTGGTCAGCATGGTACCAAAAACAACAGATGGGCGGACATGCGTGACCGGAAAAACACACAGACGATCAATCATCAGTCATCCCCTATAGGGGCATAGTATTGTGCCATGAAGTCTGAACCGTCGGGGCTGTCCCTGGGTCATCTCATGAGGTTCACCATGTCCATCATCTTGAAGCTGTCCAACCTGATCCTGTCCCCCTTCGGCTGGGAGGCTGGAGTCTTTGGCGCTTCTGGCGCTGGTGGCCGGATCATCTTCCCCGACAACGCCCAGGGCCTCGCCTGCCGACGCCTGGATGACGGTGGGGTGGCGGTCCTGGCCGGTGGTCGGGAATGGCTGGCCGGTCCTAGGTGACGCCACGGGGCGCAGGCAGGGAACGCCCATGGGCTGCTCTACTCGCCTGCGCCCTGCTCTGCCCAAGTATTCTCCAAGGAGGCCCCATAGGTGAACCACCATCGGGGATGATGCAGGGGGGATTACCTCCACTGGTCATCACGCCATAGGAGCTTCCTTATGCTCATCCATAGGAGCTTCTTTAGGAGTATCTATAGGGACTTCTTTTTGACTCTCAGGGAAGCGGGGGGAAAACTCGGAGCGGCGAGGAGGTCATAGGGAATGCCTATGGCGTCATTTCCACCACCACCATCGACGGCGAGGCCGTCCAGACGGTGAACGCCCGGGAGCTGCATGCGAGCCTGGAGGTGGCGACCGCCTTCAAGGACTGGATCGCCCGCCGGATCGCGGACTACGGGTTCCGTGAAGACGTTGATTTCATTGCGGAAATTCGCGGCTCAAATCTGAGCGGCAAGACGTGGGGCGGTAGCAACGCCCGCGACTACCACCTGACCCTCGACATGGCGAAGGAGCTGGCCATGGTCGAGCGCAACGACGCCGGCCGCCGGGTGCGTCACTACTTCATCGAGTGCGAGCGCCGGGCGAAGGCCCCATGGTTCCCCTCCAGAACCCATTCCGGCATCATCCCGAGACACCAAAGGAGATCGAGGGTGAGTGGAACCATCACCGTCTATGACGACGACACTGGGCAGCCGGATTACGAGTATCGAACAGGCCCGACAGGCGTCCTCTCTGGCCCCTATACCGCCTATCTACTGGACTATGACCAGCGGGGCGAGAACCCCTGGGCCACCTACGAGATTACCCACGAACTCTACGGCTCCGTCCCCGCATTGGACACCGTGAGGGTCACCTGGGATGACGGGTCGGTGACCCTCAGGGAGGTCAACTATGTGTTCGCCATAGGGGGCAGCCCGGCCGGCATCGCGACAGACACCTATATGACCTTCGACGCACAGGGGCGCACCTTGTCGGAGACGGTCTTCGTCGAGACATCCTATGCGGCAGGGCCGCAGCTCTCGGGTCTGACCTACCGCCAGACCGAGTATGACCCAGGCACCGGCAATCTCGACTATTCCTATGTGGAACACATCGACGGTCTGATCGAGGCCAAGGACTTCAACGCTGCCACCGGCCTGATCGACTATGCCTATACCGTCTTCGCCAATGGTCGCACCCTGGCGCAGGACTATGACGCCCAGGGTCGGCTGGACTATGCGGTGGACAGGTTGGCGGATGGTCGGATGATCGTCACCGACTACGACCTGCTGAACCAGCACACCTGGGACACCTACCAGATCGCCTATAGCGCCTCCGGTCAGATCGACAGTGTGGTAGTGGGCTAGCCCTCCGCCTTGGCCAGCACCCGCCGCACGGTGGTGGCGGTCCAAGCGCCGCCCCTAGGGGACGCCACCCCGCGCGCCGTGAGGGCCGCCGCGAGCTGGTGCAGGCTGCTGGCCCCGGTGGCCCGAAGCTCCGCGATGACCGGCAGGACCGCATGGGCATGGTGCCCGGCCTTGAGGGCGCGGGCCTCCGCCGACGCCTTGGCGCCCTTCTGGATGCCCTCAGGGGTCGCCGGCCGGTGGCCACGGTCGCCGCCGAGCTTCACGCCCCTGGCCTTCGCCGCCACCAGCGCCGCCTTGGTTCGGGCGCTGATGGCCCTGGCCTCCTCCTCCGCCACCAGCGCCAGGATGCCGACTGTGAGCCGGTTCGCATGGGGCATGTCAGCCGCGATGAACTCCACCCCAGCCTTCTGCAACCCGAACAGGAAATGGGCGTCACGGGACAGGCGATCCAGCTTGGCAATCAGAAGGGTGGCCCCGGTGACCCGGCAGCGGGCCATGGCCTCCGCTAGCTTGGGACGGTCTGCCCTGCGCCCGCTTTCCACCTCGACGAAGATGGGGGCCAGCAGCCTGTCAGCCGGCTGGAGGAACGCCTTGATGGCGGCTTCCTGCGCCTCAAGCCCCAGCCCGCTCCGCCCCTGCCGCGCCGTGCTGACCCGGCAGTAGGCCACGAAGGAGCGCCCCTGGGGGCTGGCGGTGGTGGTGCTGGTGGTGGCGGTGCTGGTGGTGGCGGTCATCGGCGCCGGTCCTGGCGGGTGCTGCGCCACCCTGAGTCCCCGGCTGATCTATGTCAACAGCCTTCATCGGAGGTAGTAGGCCAATGACATGGATGGCAGGCTCCCGCCCGCTCTCCGAGGTTGGGGACCGGAGCCGCCGGATGAGGTTGCAGGATCATGCCTGCCGGGCCGCTTGGGGACAGCAATGGGGGGGCCGCTGCGCTGCCCTGCAGTGGTGGTGCCGGGACTAACGCGCCGCGCCCTGGCCGAACCGCCTGCGCCGCCACGGCCACGCCCGGGGGGCATCCATAGAGGGGGGTGGGGGTGCCACCCGGGGAGGGGGGGATGTCGTGCGGCGGCCCTGTAAATGGGCGTCTCGGACATGCACATCAAATATTTCGGAACCGCGACCTTTGCCCTGCGGTAGGCGCCGAGACACAGTGGCCACCGAGGTTCAGCCTGAGGGGTGCCGGATGGGCGAGGACACGATCAAGGACGCTGCGGTTGCGGCCGGGAAGGTCGGGGACGGAATGGGCAAAGTTGCCGAACTGGGCAGCAACGCCCTGGCTACCGGCCGAGCCTTCGGCGGGTGGCTGAAGGATACCCTAGGGACGATCCCCGAAGACCTCCTGGGGTTGGCTGGTGGGGACTGGCTACACCACCAGCGAAGGCGCAACCTCATGGCGCTTGAAGCGAACACCGAGGCTGTCCGCGCCCGCCTTGGCGCCGGGCAAATCACCGCGCCAAGCGTGTCCGTGGTCATGCCACTTCTTCAAGCAGCCGCCGATGAGTCGCGCCCAGAACTTCAGGAACTGTGGGCTGCCTTGCTGGCGAACGCCATGCAACCGGACGGTGGCAGGAGGGTGCGCCGAGCCTTCTTCGACGCGGTTCGTCAGATGGAACCGCCAGATGCCATCGTATTCCTGCTCTACGGGCAGGATGTTTCCACTGGCAGTTGGACCTTCATGAGCGAGCAATTCCAGCGGGTGAAAGCGCAGGCGGCTATTCGCGGAGTTGGGCCGCTCGATTTCGGGCTTTCTATGGCTGCACTTCACCGCCTGGGGCTGCTGACCCAGACAGGCGTCGAAGCCTCCATGTCGGAATTTGGGAAGGGCCTGCTCTCGGCGCTGGCGGGAGTCACCGAGCAATAGAAAGACATCGGCTGGAAACAGGCAGCCGAACCCACCTCAGCCGGGTTAACGCCCCTTTGCGGCATCGCGCTTAACGTGGCCGTGGGGGGGACACCGTGAGGGGTGGCGTGAGGGGGAGCGCCAATGGCTCACCCCTCATAAGGCACTGAAAAAGCGGAGCTTTTAGGCCCCGCCTCGTTACCCTTAGCGCGAGTAGAACTCGACCACCAGGTTCGGTTCCATCTGCACCGGATACGGCACGTCGCTCAGCTTCGGCGCGCGCAGGATGCGGCCGCGCATCGCACGGTGGTCGATCTCGATGTATTCTGGCACGTCGCGCTCGCCGGACTGGGCGGCGTCCAGCACGCAGGTCAGCTGCTTGGACTTGTCCTTCACCTCGATCACATCCGTGTCCTTCACCAGGTAGGACGGGATGTTCAGGCGCTTGCCGTTCACCAGCACATGGCCGTGGTTCACGAACTGGCGCGCGGCGAAGGGCGTCACCGCCAGCTTCATGCGGTAGATGATGGTGTCGAGCCGGCGCTCCAGGATCTCGATCAGGTTCTCCGAGGTGTCGCCCTTACGGCGCACGGCTTCCTCGTAGTACTTGCGGAACTGCTTCTCGCCGATGTTGCCGTAGTAGCCCTTCAGCTTCTGCTTCGCCATCAGCTGAACGCCGAAGTCGGTCGGCTTCTGCTTGCGGCGCTGCCCGTGCTGGCCGGGGCCATACTCGCGCTTGGCGATCGGGGACTTCGCACGGCCCCAGAGGTTCACGCCGAGGCGGCGGTTGATCTTGTACTTGCTTTCTGCGCGCTTGGTCATGCGCTTCTCCTGCCCGGCACCTGTGAGGGTTGCCGGTTCTTACTTGTGCCGGCACCCTTGAAGGCATCGCGGCGGGTTGTCCCGGTAGGCCCAAGGCCAGCATGGCCAAGGGCGGGCGCAGGCCCCGAAGGCCTGTCCGCGTTCCCGGAAGTGCGGCGCCTATAGGGGGACGCCGGGCGGCTTGTCAAACCCGCCCCACCTCCCCTACTTCGCCCGCATGGTCACACGCGAAGACATCCTGATTCTCGGCCTGACCGCGGGTGTGGTCGGCAGCCTGGTGGGCGGAATGATGCTCGGCATCGGCCTGGGGCTGGTCATCGGCGGTCAGCATCTCGGCTGGCTGATGGTCCTGCCCGCCGCGCCCGTCGCCGGCATGATCGGCTATGTGCAGGCGCGGAAGCTGGCCAAGCGCCTCTGATTTAAACCCTCACGCGCCGGGCGAGGCCTCCGGCGTCTTGGCTCGCCGCATAAGCGGCGGCGGCCATCCGGCCGCTCGGACCGGTCAAGCGACCGGCCCGCCGTTCATTGGTCGGGCGTGATGCCGGCGGCCCGGATCAGCCCGGCCTTGTAGTCGAAATCCTGACGCAGGAAGGCGGCGGTGGCTTCCGGCGTCGCCGCATGCACGGTGTAGCCCGCGGGCAGCAGATGCCGCTCCCGCACCGCAGGCTCCGCCATGGCAGTGGCAATGTCGCGCTGGATGCGGGCGACCAGCGGCGCCGGGGTGCCGGCGGGGGCGAAGGCGCCGAACCAGGTGCGCGGGTCGATATCGTCGAAGCCGGCCTCGGCCAGCGTCGGAACATCCGGCAGCGCCTCGAACCGCGTCGGCTTGCCGACCGCCAGCGCCCGCAGCGTGCCGGCGCGGATATGGCTGGCGCCGGAGGCGATGCCCGCCAGCGTCATCTGCACCTCCCCGGCCAGGGTCGCCATCACGGCCGGTGTCAGGCCGCGATAGGGCACATGGACCATCTCGATCTTCTCGCGGGCCATCAGCGCGCCGAAGCAAAGGTGCGGCTGGCTGGCGATGCCATAGGAGCCGAAGTTGAACTGACCGGGCGCGGCCCGGGCCGCCGTCACCAGTTCCGCCATGCTGCGCGCCCCCACCGAGGGATGCACCAGCACCATCTGATGGACATCCACCAGCAGGCTGACCGGCGCCAGGTCCTTCATCGGATCATGCGGCAGACTGCGGATCAGATGCGGATTCGAGGTGATGGAATTGTCCGCCGTGATCAGCAGCGTATGCCCATCCGACGGCGCCTTGGCGACGATATCCGTGCCCGGCACGGTGGACCCGCCCGGCCGGTTGTCCACCACCACCGGCTGCCGCCAGGTCAATTGCAGGCGCTCCGCCAGCACCCGCGCCAGCGCGTCGAGCCCGCCGCCGGGCGGGAAGGGCACGACGATGCGCACCTGCCGCGTCGGGTAGTCGCTGGACTGCGCCCGGGCCAGCGCCGGCGTGGCAAGGCCGGCGAGCAGCGTGCGGCGGGACAGGCGCATGGTCAGTCTCCGAAAAAATGGCGGCGCAGAATGTCCAGCGTCCAGGCCGGGGCTTCAAGCTCCGGCAGATGGCCGATACCGGGTGGCGAGACGAAAACCGAACAGGGGATCGCCTCCGCGATCAGGCGGCCGACCGTCTCCGGCGGATTCACCACATCGTCCGCACCACTGATGGCCAGCGTCGGCGCGCGGATATGCGGCGCGAAATCGGCGATGACATCGACCCGGTCGGTGCAGCGCGCCGCCTGCAGCAGGCCGCGCGGATGGGTCGCGGCGACCACGCCTTGCACCAATTCGCGCACCAGCGAACCGGCATTGGGCGAGACCAGATTGCCCGACCGCGTCCGCGCCAGGGCGACCGCCCCCTGGGCCACGCTCGCCGCCCGCATCGCCAGCATGGCGGCGCGACCCTCCTCGCCCTTCCAGCGCTGACCGCGGGAGGTGCCCATCAGGGCCAGCTTCGCCACACGCTCCGGATGCCGCGCCGCCAGGCAGGCGCCGAGCATCGACCCGAAGGAGGACCCGGCAACACAGACCGGCCCCCGCACGCCCAGCGCATCCAGCAGCGCCACCGCGACATCCGCATAGGCCTCGGCCGTCGGCGCATCGGCGCCAAAATTGTCGGACAGAAAATAGCCTGGCGCGTTCCAGGCGATCACCCGAGCCCGGTCGGAAAGCCCGGCCAGGGAAAAGCGCCAGCCCATGCTGTTGGCGCCGATGCCGTGCAGGCAGAGGATCGTCAGCGGCCCCTCGCCGGCTTCCATATAGGACAGGCGCGGCCCCTCCAGCCCCAGCGCCGCCGCATCCACCTCGCAGAAGCGCGGGTCCGGCAGGGCTGGGATGGGGGTGCCGTCGGGGTGGATCATCCGCTGTCCTTCTCCGCCGCCTCATGCCAGGGCGGCAACGGGTCTTCCGCCGGGAAGCGGCCACGCTGCATGCGGCCGGTGGAAAGCTCCGTCACCACGCCATGCAGGGTGCGCAGCTCCTGCTCCGTCACCTCGCCGCGCTCGAACCAGTGGCGCAGGTTGCGGATCATGCCGGGACGCTTCGGCGGGTTGTGCAGGAAGCCGGAGGCATCCAGCTCCGCCACCAGCCGGCCGAGAAAATTCTCCAGCGCCCCCTTGGTGGCCACCGGCGTACCATTGGTCAGGAACTGGCGGGGCGGCGTGGTCTCGGCTGCCATCCACCATTCATAGGCCAGGATCATCACCGCCTGGGCCAAGTTGAGCGAGCAGTGCTCGGGGTTCAGCGGGTAGCGGACCAGCGTGTCGCAATAGGACAGATCCTCCGCCTCCAGCCCCGCGCGTTCCGGGCCGAACAGCACGGCGGCCCGCAGCCCACGGCCGTTGATCTCGCGCAGATCGGCGGCGGCGGCGCGGGCATCGCGCAGCTGCACGATGGCGTAGCGCGGCCGCGGGCAGGTGCCCATCACCCGGTGGCAATCCGCAACGGCGGAAGCCACATCCGGAAACACCTGCGCCGCGTCCAGGATCGCATCGGCGCCGGAGGCCGCTGGATAGGCATTGGGCTGCGGCCAGCCATCGCGCGGGGCCACGATCCGCAGATGGAACAGCCCCCCATTGGCCATGGCGCGGGCCGTGGTGCCGATATTCATGGCCATCTGCGGCCGCACCAGCACCACGATGGGGCTCTCGCCCGGGGCCGGCGTCAGCACCGCGCCCCCTTCCCCACGCCCGCCTGTCATCGCGTCGGTGGCGCGGTTCGGGCGAGGAAGGCGCGAAGCTGTGCGATCTCGGCCTCCTGCGCCCGGATGATGTCCTCGGCCAGCTTGCGCATCTCCGGCGTGGTGCCGTGGCGAAGCTGGATGCGCGCCATCGCGATGGCGCCCTCATGATGCGGGATCATGCCGGCGGCGAAGTCGCGATCGGCATTGCCGGTGAAGGTGATGTCCATGTCGCGATGCATGCGCGCATTGGCGGCGCGGAACTCGACGGTGCTTGCCGGCTCCGCGGCCCGTTGCGGGGCGCGCGACGCCGGCGGCGCGTGGTGGCCTTGATGCCCCTGCTGGGCGAAAGCCGGCATGGTCAGGGCAAGCGAAAGCGCGGTGGCGATGGCAAGGCGGGGCATGTCCGATCCTCCTTCGATGGGGTCGGCCGGACAGATGGAACCTTGCCCCCGGGGGAAGGCAAGGGGTTCACGCACGGCGCCAGCTCGTGCCCTGCGGCCCGTCCTCCAGCAGGATGCCCTGCCCCGCCAGTTCCTGGCGGATGCGGTCGGCCTCGGCCCAGTCCTTCGCCTTGCGCGCCGCGAGGCGGGCAGCGATGGCGGCCTCGATGGCCTCGGCATCGCCGGCCTCGCCGCGGAACCAGGCGGCAGGGTCGGTGCCGAGCAGGCCGAGTAGCGCGCCGCAGGCCAGGATTCGGCCCTTGAGATGCGGCAGGCCGGCCTCGCTGCCCCGCGCCAGCGTGTCATTGGCGGTGGAGACCAGGTGGTGCAGCGTGGCGAGCGCCAGCGGCGTGTTCAGGTCATCCGCCAGGGCCTGTTCGAAGGGTGGTGATTCGGCCGGATACGGCCGGTCGCCATCCTCCGGCTCGATCTCGGCCATCTTCGACAGGGCGCGATAGAAGCGGTCCAGCTCCCGCCGCGCCTCTTCCAGCGCCGCCAGGTTGTAATCCAGCGACGCGCGGTAATGGGTGCGCAGCAACAGCAGCCGGAACGCCTCACCGGCCCAGGGCCCGTGCGCCAGGATGTCCTGCACCGTCCGAAAATTGCCGAGCGACTTCGACATCTTCTCGCCGTCGACCAGCAGCATCCCATTGTGCAGCCAGTAGCGGGCATAATGGCTGCCCGGGAAGGCGCAGAGGGATTGCGCGACCTCGTTCTCATGATGCGGGAACATCAGGTCGGCGCCGCCGCCATGGATGTCGAAATCCGGCCCGAACTGCTTCCAGGACATGGCGGAGCATTCGATATGCCAGCCCGGCCGACCCCGGCCCCAGGGGCTGTCCCAGCCGGGCTGTTCCGGGGTGGAGGGCTTCCACAGCACGAAGTCGCCCGCATCGCGCTTATAGGGCGCGACCTCGACCCGCGCGCCCGCCAGCATCTCCTCCGTCGAGCGGCCAGACAGGGCGCCATATTCGGGAAAGCTCGCCACGGCGAACAGCACATGGCCCTCCGCCGCATAGGCATGGCCATTGGCGACCAACCGCTCGATCAGCGCCACCATCTCGGGGATGCTGCCGGTGGCCGTCGGCTCCACATCCGGCGGCAGCACACCGAGCGCCGCCATGTCGCGATGGAAGTCGGCCGTGGTCCGCGCGGTCAGCGCCGCGATCCCCTCCCCGCTCTCCCGCGCCCGGTCGATGATCTTGTCCTCGACATCCGTGATGTTGCGGGCATAGGTCAGCTTCGGGAAGGCCTGGCGGAGCAGCCGGGCCAGCACGTCGAAGACCACATTGGGGCGTGCATTGCCCAGATGCGCCAAGTCGTAGACGGTCGGGCCGCAGACATACATGCGCACATGCTGGTCATCGATCGGCACGAACCGCTCCTTGCGGCGGGTCGCGGTATTGTGGAGTTGGATGTCCATCACTTCAGCCTGCGGCGGCCTGAAGCAGGCGCTTCAGCGCCCGTTCCCGGCCGATCAATGGGAGGAAGACCTTGAGGTCCGGGCCGTGGTCCTCGCCCGTCAGGGCGCGACGCAACGGCAGGTACAGCGTGCGGCCCTTGTGGCCACTGCGCGTCGACAGCTCGGATGTCCAGGCCGGCCAGGTGGCCTCATCCCACGGCTCCTCGGGCAGTGAATCCGCGGCCAGACGCAGAAGCTCGGCATCGGCGGGATCGCCCTGCGGAACTATACCACCCGAAGTAACCTCCCACCAGTCGCGAGCTTCGCGCAACAGATCAAGGTTGCCGCGCACCGCCAACCAAAAATTCTCCCCCGCCCCCTCCGGCAGCCAGTCCCGCACCGCGTCGAAGCTCAGGCCGTGCAGCCATCGGCGGTTCAGCGCCAGCATCTGCTTCGTGTCGAAGCGCGCCGCGGATTTGGAGACGCGGCCGAGATCGAAGCCGGGCACCAGATCGGCCGGCATGGCCGGCACCGGATCGGCGGAGGTGCCGAGGGCGGCCAGGTAGCCAACCAGCGCCGCTGGCTCCACCCCATCGCGCCGAAGCTGCCGCAGCCCGACACTGCCGGTGCGCTTGGACAGTGGCCCGCCATCGGCATCGGTCAGCAGCGGCAGATGGGCGAAGCGGATCTTCCGCGGATCCCCGCCGAGGGCGGCGAAGATATCGAGCTGGATGCCGGTATTGGTGACATGGTCCTCGCCCCGGACGATGTCGGTGATCCCCATCTCCAGGTCATCCACCACCGAGGTGAAGGTATAGAGATAGCTGCCATCGGCGCGGATCAGCACCGGGTCGGACAGGCTCGGCAGCTTGACGCTGCGCTTGCCCAGCACGCCGTCCTGCCACTCCACATGGCCGCCCGAGAGCTTGAAGCGCCAATGCGGCGTCTTGCCATTGGCGATGGCACGGGCGAGCTGGTCTTCCGTCATGCGCAGCGCGGCGCGATCGTAGAGCGGCGGCTTGCCCTGGCGGATGCGCTGTTCGCGCTTGAAGGCCAGTTCCTCCTCCGTCTCCAGGCAGGGGTAGAGGTGGCCGGAGGCCTTCAGCCGTGCCGCCGCCGCGTCATAGGCGGCGATCCGGTCCGACTGCCGGGCGAATTCGTCCCAGTCGAGGCCGAGCCAGCGCAGATCCTCCTCGATCGCCTGGGCGTATTCGGGGCGGGAGCGCTCGGTATCGGTGTCATCGAGGCGCAGGAGGAAGCGACCGCCCCGGTGCCGGGCGAGGCACCAGTTGGCGATGGCGATACGGGCATTGCCGACATGCAGCAGGCCGGTGGGGGACGGGGCGAAGCGAACTTTCATGAGGCGGGCAGAGGAACGTCAAAAGGCCGCGCAAAGCAAGGCGCCGGATACAATTCGCCGCATTCCGGTCATGCTTGGGGTGCTAATGTTGGTCGGTAAGGAGACTTTCGATGCCCAGGCTTCGTACCGCGATCTTTGCCGGCGTTCTCGCCTTGGGTGCCATGGCGGCGCCGGCGGCGCATGCCGATTGGCGCTACCGGGGCCATCACGGCGGCGGCTACCACTATAATAACGGCGGCGCCGTGGTCGGTGGCGCCCTGCTGGGGCTTGGCGTCGGCGCGCTGCTGGGTGCGGCCCTGGCGCCGCCTGCGGTGATCTATGCACCGCCGCCGGTCGTCTACTACCCGCCGCCCCCGCCTCGGGTCTATTACGCGCCGCCGCCGCGGGTTTATTACGCGCCGGCCTATCCGCCGCCGGCCTATTACGCACCGTCCTATGCGCCGCCGCCGGGCTATTACGAGCCCGCCCCGGTCTATGCCCCGGCGCCAGGCTGGGGTGGGACGAAGTAGCCGCCGGCTACTCCTCGCCCTCCTCCTCCTCGCCATCATCCTCGTCCCGGCGCGGGTCGATGATGCGCCAGTTGCGCTCCTCGGCATCCGCCGCCGGGCGAGCGGCGAAATCGGCCAGTTCGGTGGCGCTGCGCCAGGCGTCGTCGCCGGCGCCATCCACCTCGGCATCCTCGCCGAAGGTGCCCCAGGCCGCCATCACCGCCTTGGCGTCCATGCCGGAACCCCGGCAGATATCGACCGAGTCCCGCACATAGCGGCGGGCGAAGGCATTGGCATGGGCGATGGTGCCGAAGCCGCGCACCACCTCCACCGGCTCTGCGCCATTGGCACCGGAGAGGTCCATGATGCGGACCTCCAGCCCCTCCACCTGGCCAAGCACCTGTTCGGCGAAGATAGGATCCTCCTCGCCCTCATCCGACCCGCTCATGCGATCAATCCCGAAAAGCCGTTGGTCAGGGGGTAGCGACGGTCGCGGCCGAAGGCACGGGGGGTGATCTTCACCCCGGGTGGCGCCTGGCGGCGCTTGTATTCGGCGCGGTCCAGCATGCGCCAGATGCGCAGCACCGTGGCGCGGTCATGCCCCTGGGCCACCAGCGCATCCACATCCATCTCCCGCTCCACCAGCCCCTCCAGGATCGCGTCCAGCACCTCATAGGGTGGCAGCGTGTCCTGATCGGTCTGGTCGGGCTTGAGTTCCGCCGAGGGCGGCTTGGTGATGACCCGCTCCGGCATCACCGCCCCGTCCGGCCCCAGGGCGCCCTGCGGCACATTCTCGTTCCGCCAGCGCGACAGGGCGAAGACCGTCATCTTCCAGACGTCCTTCAGCACCGAATAGCCACCGCACATGTCGCCATAGAGCGTGGCGTAGCCGGTGCTCATCTCGGATTTGTTGCCGGTGGTCAGCAGCATGTCGCCGAACTTGTTGGACAGCGCCATCAGCGTCACGCCGCGCAGGCGGGATTGCAGGTTTTCCTCGGTGGTGTCGGCGGGGCGGTTGCCGAAGGCCGGCGCCAGCATGCCCTGCATGGCCTGCATCGCCGCGCCGATCGGGATGCTTTCGTAGCGGATGCCGAGCAACTGCGCGCAGCCCTCCGCATCGTCCAGGCTGTCGCGGGAGGTATAGGGCGAGGGCATCATCACCGCCCGCACCCGGTCCGGCCCCAGCGCATCGGCGGCGACGGCGGCGGACAAGGCGCTGTCGATGCCGCCTGACAGGCCCAGCACCACACCGGGGAAGCCATTCTTGTTCACGTAGTCGCGCAGGCCGAGCATCATCGCCCGGTAGATCTGCTCCAGCCGCGGCATGGCGGGTGGGATCGGCTGCGGCGCACAGGCCCAGCCCTCCGGCCCGCGCGACCAGTCGGTGATCGCCACCTGCTCCTCGAACATCGGCATCTGCAGGGCGAGGCTGCGATCGGCGTTGAGGACGAAGGACGCGCCCTCGAAGACCAACTCATCCTGGCCGCAGATCTGGTTCAGGAAGACGAAGGGCAGCCCCGTTTCCACCACCCGCGCCACGGCGAGCTGCACGCGGGTGTCCTGCTTCTCGGCCTCGAAGGGCGAGCCGTTGATGCTGATGAGCATCTCCGCGCCGCTTTCCAGCAGCGTCTCACTGACCGCGG
The DNA here is from genome assembly GCF_053891155.1 of Roseomonas sp. F4. Lineage (NCBI taxonomy): Bacteria > Pseudomonadati > Pseudomonadota > Alphaproteobacteria > Acetobacterales > Roseomonadaceae > Roseomonas > Roseomonas sp. F4. The sequence continues at coordinate 828,212 of NZ_JBSSHK010000002.1, read as the reverse complement.
GAAACCACCAATCCTCGCAGATCATCAGGCCGAGCCGGACGCCGCGGAAGGCCACCGGGCCGGGCGCGGGACCGGCGATGAAGACGCGCTTGTCGTCGAAGACGCCGTAATTCGGCAGCTCGTGCTTGGCGCGCCGGGCGAGGATGCGACCGCCTTCCAGCAGGAACAGGGCGTTGTGCAGCCGGTCGCCATCGCGCCAGGGGCCGCCTACAACCACGCCCGGCCCGCCATCGGCGGTCTCCGCCGCCAGCGCCTCGATCCTCTGCATGCAGGCCTCGACGAAGGCCGGCTTGAGCACGAGGTCCTCCGGCGGATAGCCGGCGATGGAGAATTCAGGCGTGATGAGGAGATCGGCGCCAGCATTGGCGGCCTCCGCCCTGGCCCGGCGGATGCGGTCCGCATTGGCGTCGAGCGCGCCCTCATGCGGGTTGATCTGGGCGAGGGCGATGCGGAGGCGGTTTGTCATGATCCGGGGAACCTAGGGACGGCCCCACACAGGGTCAACGCGCCCGTTCCGGGAAGCGGACCACCATCAGGATCATGCCGGCCGAAACCAGCCCGACGCCGAGGAAGCCGATCAGCCCCAACGGCTCCGCCAGCAGCGGCCAGGCCGCCAATGCCGCCATGCCCGGCACCAAAGCGGTGATGGTGGTGGTGGTCGGCGCGCCGAGGGCCGTGACCGCGCGGGTGAACAGCAGCCCGGCCAGGATCGTCGCGCCAATGCCCTGATAGGCGAGCTGATAGAGCACCGCGCCCGTACTGGCCGTGCCCATGCTCGATGGCAGCAGGAACCACCAGACCGGCAGGTAGATGGGCGCGGACCAGAGCGCGATGGACAGCGTCGCCTGCATCGCGCCGATGCCCCAGAGGCGGATCAGCAGCGTATAGACGGCCCAGCAGCAGGAGCCGGCCAGGAACAGCACGTCGCCGCGCCAGGCGCCGGGATGGGTGCCGAAGGTGTCGCTGGCCAGAAGGCCGATGCCCGCCGCCACAACGAGCAGGGAGGCGACTCGCCGTCGGGTCCAGGCCTCGCCGAGGAAGGCGGCGCCGAGGGCGGCGGTCAGGAAAGGCAGCGTCCCCGGCAGCATCACCCCGCCATGCGCCGCGGGCGCCAGGGTGAAGCCGTGATAGGCGAGGATCGGGAAGCCGAAGGAGGCCGAGGCCAGGATCGGCAGCAGTCGCAGAGGCGGCAGCCTCGGCCGGCCCAGCACCGCCACCAGCGGCACTGCCGCCAGGAAGGCGCCCCCATAGCGCAGCATCGCCACATCCCAAGGCGTCAGCGCCTGGCTGGCCGAGAGCCGGGAGGAGAGCAGGAACCCCGCCCAGACGAACAGCACCGCGAAGGCACATGCAAAACCGATGCGCCGCTCGCGCAGGGCGGCAGCGCCGGGCTCGGCGGAGGGGGGAGGCGTTTCGCCGGGCATCAGCTTCAGTCTAATGGTGATCCGAGCCTTTGCCCACCTGACGGAAGGACCCGCCATGGCCACCCCCGATCCCTTCCTGCCCGGTGACCTGCTGCCGGCCCTGTCCCTGCCGGATGCGGCCGGGGCGCTGTTCGACCTGAACCAGCAGACCATCGCCGGGCTGCACCGGGTTCTGGTGCTGGGCAGCGCGCCCAGCGTGCCGAAGGCCGCGGTGCAGCAGGCGGCGGACCACGCGGCATGCATCATCCTGATTTCCGACCAGAGGCCCGATGGCACCCATTCGGCGGACGGGCCGCAACGCCTGTTCGACCCTGCGCGAAAGCTGTTCAAAGGGCTGGGCCTGCCGGAAGGCGGCGTCGCCGTGATCTCACCGCGCGGGCGGCTGGCCTTCGTCCAGGCCGGGGATGCGGCGCTGCGGGCCGGCCTCGCCATATTGCCCGAACCTGCCACACCCGAGTTGCGGCGCCAGGCGGCGCCGGTGCTGCTGATCCCCGGCGTGCTGGAGCCGGCGCTGATCGCCGCGCTGCTGGCGCATTGGGAAAAGGGCGAGAAATCGCAGGACCGCGTTGCCTCCTCGGCCGGCGGCGCCGGGGTGGGCAAGGTGGCGAATATCAAGCGCCGGACGGATGTCTTCCTCGATGACCGGAACCTCTACGCCACCTTCCAGCGCCGGCTGGAACGCCGCGTGCTGCCGGAGATGTGGCGCGCCTTCCATTTCCGCGCCGCCAGCTTCGAGGCTCCACGCATCGGCTGCTATGCGGCGGAGGTGGCCGGCGCCTTCGGCGCGCATCGCGACAACCGCACGCCCTTCACGGCGCATCGCCGCTTCGCCATGAGCCTGAACCTGAACAGCGGCGCCTATCGTGGCGGACGGCTGCGCTTCCCGGAATTCGGCACGGAGGAGTACGAGCCCGAGGCCGGCGGCTGCGCCATCTTCTGCTGCGACCTGCTGCACGAGGCGCTGTCCGTGACCGAGGGCCAGCGCTTCGCCATCTTCACCTTCTTCACCGATGCGGAAGGCGCCCAGCAGGAGCGGCGGCTGATGGCGGAGGCCGCCGCCCGCGGGCAGAAGGGCGTGGAGATGCGGTAGCTTAGCCGGGACCGCGCCGCCGCATCCCATTCCGCAGCAGGAATTCGCGCCCGACCTTCACCCGCGGCGCGCCGTCATAGGCGACGATATCCGCGGTGGCGTAGGTCTCGCTCCAGACATCTGGGATGAAGGAGCCGGTGCCGACCACATCGATCGGCGCCTTGGCCTCCGACATCACGCGGCACTTGCCGACCCCGAAGCCGGACGACGCAACGATGCGGACCTTCGGAAACCCAGCCTCGTCCAGCGCTTCCCTGATCCGCCAGATGGCCGCCGCCGAAACACCGGTGCCGACCAGGTGGCGCAGTTCCGTCTCGCTGCGGTAGCGGCGGACCGCCTGCGGCGCATGACGTTCCAGCACGGCATAGGATTCGCCCGGATCGAGCCCCTCCAGAAAGCGGCCGCCATGGGTGTCGAGCCGCACTGCCATCCGCCCGGCCGCAGCAAGTTCGGGGAAGCGCTGGCAGACCGCCAGGCTGTCCGTCACCTCCCGCCCAAAGTAATCGACCAGAACGGTCAGGTCCTCGGACGGGAAGGTCTCGTGGAACATCTCCGCCGCGCGGACCGTGGAGCCTGCATAGCCGATCAGCGCATGCGGCATCGTGCCGCGCCCACGGGCGGCGCCGAACCAATGGGCCGTGGCGTCATTGGCATTGCCGATGAAGCCCTTCGCACCCTCCCGCTGCGCCGCTACGCTGCCGATGGCGGCGGCATAGGCCATCATCTCCTGCATCTCGGCACCGGCGCAGTGCCGGGCCTCCATGGCCAGGAAGGGGACCTGCGGCAGTTCGACACACATCTGATAGGCGTTATGGGCCGCGACACAGGCCGGGCCCAGCTTCTGCAGCAGGATCGTCTCCAGATCCGCAAGCTGCGCGAAGGACCCCGAGAGGTAGAAGATCGGATCGCCGGCGCCGACCCAGTCCCCCTCCCGATGCATCAACTCCACCTCGAAGCTGGTGTTCCGGCTGGCCGCCACTGCCTCCAGCCATTCGGTTGCCAGGCGCGGTGCGGAGATGACCGGGCGGCGCAGGAACACCGCATAGGTCACACGGCAATCGCCGAATTTCTCGACGACCGCCCGGGTGCGGTTGAAATAGCTGTCGGTCCAGGCCGGGATATCCCCCACCGCCGGCGGCAAGGACCGGCCCTTGGGGGGCATGGCGGTCACTGGGCCGCCTTGGCGGGGATGAAGGCCCCGCCCGGACGTCGGGCCTTCAACTCCTCCGAGACCAGGAAGGCCAGTTCCAGCGATTGCTCGGCGTTCAGCCGCGGATCGCAGAAGGTGGCGTAGTTGGCGGCCAGGTCGGCTTCCGTCATCCGATGCGCGCCGCCGATGCATTCGGTGACGTTCTGGCCGGTCATCTCGACATGCACGCCGCCCGGGATGGTGCCCACCGCCGCGTGGCAGTCGAAGAAGCGGCGGATTTCCGCCAGGATCGAGTCGAAGGAGCGCGTCTTGTAGTCGCCCGCCTTCACGGTGTTGCCGTGCATCGGGTCACAGAGCCAGACCACGTTGCGGCCGGCGCGCTGCACGGCGGTAAGCAGACCGGGCAGCTTGCCCTCGACCTTTTCCGCCCCCATTCGGGCGATCAGGGTCAGGCGGCCCTTCTCGTTGGTAGGGTTCAGGATCTCGGTCAGCCTAACTAGCTCATCCGCCTCCATGGAGGGGCCGACCTTCATGCCGATCGGGTTGGCGACCCCGCGCAGGAACTCCACATGGGCGCCATCCGGCTGCCGGGTGCGGTCGCCGATCCACAGGAAGTGGGCCGAACAGGCATAATGCTTGCCCGGATGGGTCGAGGGCTGGCGGGTCAGCGCCTCCTCGAAGGGTAGCAGCAGCGATTCGTGGGAGGTGTAGAACTCCGTCTCCCGCACCTGCGGCAGGTCGGACATGCCGCAGGCGCCCATGAAGCGCAGCGTCTCGTCGATCCGATGCGCCAGGCCGGCATAGCGGTCGGCCAATGGGCTGCGGGCGGCGAAGTCCAGGTTCCAGCGATGCACCTCGTGCAGGTCGGCATAGCCGCCGGTCGCGAAGGCGCGCAGCAGGTTCAGCGTGGCCGCCGATTGCAGATAGGCGAATTCCATCCGGGACGGATCAGGCACCCGCGCCTCGGGGGTGAATTCCGGGCCGTTGACAATATCCCCGCGATAGGATGGCAGGGTCACGCCATCGATCGTCTCGCTGTCGCTGCTGCGCGGCTTGGCGAACTGCCCGGCCATGCGGCCGAGCTTCACCACCGGCACTGCGGCGCCGAAGGTCAGCACCACCGCCATCTGCAGGAGCACCCGGAAGGTGTCCCGGATGGTATTGCCGTGGAATTCGGCGAAGCTCTCCGCACAGTCGCCCCCTTGAAGGACGAAGGCGTGGCCATCACCCGCACGTGCCAGCTGGGCCTTCAGCCGATCAGCCTCACCTGCAAAAACGAGCGGCGGAAATCGGCGGACCTTGTCCTCGATGGCCTTCAGTTGGCCCGGGTTCGGATAGTCCGGAACCTGCCGGATGGGCATCGCCCTCCAGCTGTCCGGGGTCCACGCGCGCGCATTCATTGTGATCCGTGCTCCACTCCTGGCTGTAACCTTAGCGTCAGGAGCCGCTTAGGGAAACTCCGGCCTATTCGGCCGCCGCCTGCTGGGGTGGCTGCACCCCCGACTCCCGCGCCCGTGTGCGCAGGGTGACGAATTCCTCGGCCGCCGTGGGGTGGATGCCGATGGTGCGGTCGAAATCCGCCTTGGTGGCCCCCATGCCGACGGCGATGCCGATGCCCTGCATGATCTCCGCCGCATCCTCGCCCAGCATATGGGCGCCCAGCACCTTGTCGGTGCGCTGGCAGACGATGAGCTTCATCACCGTCCGCCGCCCCTTTCGACCGCTGATCGTGTGCCGCATGGGGGTGAAGCGGGTGACATAGACATCGACCGGCCCACGCGCCGCGGCCTCGCCTTCCGAAAGGCCCACCGTGCCAATCGGCGGGTTGGTGAAGACCGCGGTGGGTACATTGTCATAGGAGGCTCGGCGCGGCTTGTTGCCGAACAGGGTATCGGCCAGCGCATGGCCTGTGGCGGTGGCCATGGGCGTCAGGTTGATCCGGTCGATCACATCGCCCAGGGCGAAAATATTCGGCTGGCTGGTGCGATGATCCTCGTCCACCACCACGGCGCCGGCGGCATTGGTGGCAACGCCGGCCGCCTCCAGCCCCAGGCCATTGGTATTGGGGGACCGGCCGGTGCAGAAGAAGACCGCATCCGTCTCCCGCATGAAGTTGTTGGACATGGCAACCATCAGATGGCCGTCCACCCGCGTGATGCGGGTGGGGGAGACATCCGGATTCAGCTTGATGCCCTGGGCGGTCAGCGCCTCCACCAGCTCGGCGCGGATGTCGTCATCGAAGCCGCGCAGCGGCAGGGAGGCGCGGTACATCACATCCACCTCCGCCCCCAGCCCGCGCAGGATGCAGGCGAATTCCAGCGCGATATAGCCGGCGCCGATCACCACCACCCGCTTCGGCAGGGCCTTCAGGGTGAACAGGTCGTCGGAGATCAGCCCGAGTTCGGCGCCCGGAATGTCCAGCTTCTGGGCGGTGCCGCCGGTGGCGATCAGGATGCGCTCCGCCGTCACCTTGCGGTCGCCGACCTGGATGGTGTTCGCATCCAGCAGCGTCGCGCGGGCGTCGAAGGTGGTCACGCCATTGCCGGCCAGCAGCTTGCCGTAGATGCCGGACAGGCGCTGCACCTCCCGGTCCCGCGCCTCCGCCAGCTTCGCCCAGTCATGGCCCTTGATCTCGACATCCCAGCCGAAGGCGGCGGCGTCCTCCGCCCATTGGCCGTATTCGGTGGCGTTCACCATGATCTTCTTCGGCACGCAGCCGACATTGACGCAGGTGCCGCCCCAGAACCGCTCCTCCGCCACGCCCACCCGGGCGCCATGGCCGGCGGCGATGCGGGCGGAGCGCACGCCGCCCGAGCCGCCGCCAATGACGAAGAAGTCGAAATCATAGGCCATGGAGGTCAGGTCCCGATGCCACCGAGGGCGAGATACTTGATCTCAAGATAATCCTCGATGCCGTATTTGGAACCCTCGCGCCCCAGCCCGCTCTGCTTCACGCCGCCGAAGGGCGCGACTTCGGTGGAGATGATGCCTTCATTGATGCCGATGATCCCGGCCTCGATGGCTTCCGCCACCCGGAAGATGCGGCCGATGTCGCGGGCGTAGAAATAGGCGGCCAGGCCGAATTCGCTGTCATTGGCGAGTGCCACCGCCTCCTCCTCCGTCTTGAAGCGGAACAGGGGGGCGACGGGGCCGAAGGTCTCCTCGCGGAACACCATGGCGCCGGGGGGCACGTCGGTCAGGATGGTGGGCTGGAAGAAATTGCCGCCGCGGGCGTGGCGCTTGCCGCCGGTCAGGATATGGGCGCCCTTGGCGGTGGCGTCGGCGATATGTTCCTCGACCTTGGCCACCGCATCGGCATTGATCAGCGGGCCCTGGGTGACGCCCGGCTCCATGCCGTCGCCCACCTTCAAGCCCTCCACCGCCGCCTTCAGCTTCTGGGCGAAGGCGTCATAGACCCCGTCCTGCACCAGGATGCGGTTGGCGCAGACGCAGGTCTGGCCGGTATTGCGGTACTTGGACGCCATGGCGCCCTGCACCGCCGCATCCAGGTCGGCATCGTCGAAGACGATGAAGGGCGCATTGCCGCCCAGCTCCATCGAGGTCTTCTTGATGGTCGGCGCGCATTGCGCCAGCAGCTTGCGACCAACCTCGGTGGAGCCGGTGAAGGACAGCTTTCGCACGGCGGGGTGAGAGGTCAGCTCCCCGCCCGTCTCCGCGGCCGGACCGGTGATGATGTTGCAGACGCCGGGCGGCATCCCCGCCCGTTCCGCCAGCACGGCCAGGGCCAGGGCGCTGAACGGGGTCTGGGAGGCCGGGCGGATCACCCCGGTGCAGCCCGCCGCCCAGCCGGGGCCCGCCTTGCGGGTGATCATCGCGGCGGGGAAATTCCAGGGCGTGATGGCAGCGAAGACGCCGATCGGCTCCTTCAGCACCAGGATGCGGCGGCCCTTTGCATTCTGCGGCACGGTGTCGCCATAGATGCGCTTGGCTTCCTCAGCGAACCACTCGATGAAGGAGGCCGCATAGGCGATCTCGCCCTTGGATTCCGTGAGCGGCTTGCCTTGTTCGGCCGTCATGATCGCGGCCAGGTCGTCGGTATTGGCCAGCATCAGGTCGTTCAGCTTGCGCAGGATCGCCGCGCGGTCCTTGGCCAGCATGGCGCGCCAGCCGGCGAAGGCGGCCTGCGCCGCCTCAATGGCGCGGCGGGTTTCCGCCACGCCCATGGCCGGGACCTGGCCGATCACCTCCCCCGTCGCCGGGTTACGCACGGCGATGGTCTTGCCGCTATCGGCCTGGACCCATTGGCCATTGATGCAATTGGCCTGGCGGAACAGCTCCGGGTCCTTCAGCGGCAGCTTGGCCGTGACATCCAGCATATCGGCATTCCTTCCCTCGGGTCCGGCGAAGATAGGACGTCGCCGGGCCGATGTCAGGATCGAGGGTGCCTCACTCCACCGTCACGCTCTTCGCCAGGTTGCGCGGCTGGTCCACATCCGTGCCCTTGAGCACCGCGACGTGATAGGCCAGCACCTGCACCGGGATCGCGTGCAGGATCGGCGCGGCGAAGGGATGCACCGTCGGCAGCACGATGACCCTCTCGGCGAAACGGCCCAGGGCCTTGGCGCCCACCGCATCGGTGAAGGCCATGATCCGCCCGCCCCGCGCCGCCGCTTCCTGGAGGTTCGAGGCCGTCTTCTCGAACAGCGGGCCGGAGGGACAGAGCGCGATCACCGGCACATCCTTGTCGATCAGCGCGATCGGCCCGTGTTTCATCTCCCCGGCCGCATAGCCCTCCGCATGGATGTAGGAGAGTTCCTTCAGCTTCAGCGCGCCTTCCATGGCGATGGGCATCAGCGCACCGCGGCCGAGGAACAGCACATCCCGCGCCTGCGCCACCTCCGCCGCCATGGCGCGGATTTCCTCGTCCTGTTCCAGGATCAGGGCGGCATGGCCTGGCACCTCGGTCAGGGTATTGGCCAGCAGCCGCGCCGTCGCCTCGTCCAATGTGCCGCGCGCCCGGCCAAAGCCGATCGCCAGGCAGGCCAGCAAGGCGAGCTGGGCGGTGAAGGCCTTGGTCGAGGCGACGCCGATCTCCGGCCCCGCCACGGTCAGCAGCGCGCCGTCACTCTCCCGCGCCATGCTGCTCTCCGGCACGTTCACCACGGACAGCACCTTCTGGCCGCCCTGTTGCAGCAGCCGCAGCGCCGCCATGGTGTCCGCCGTCTCGCCGGATTGGGAGACGAGGATGGCGCCGCCGCCCGGGGCGAAGGGCGGCTCGCGATAGCGCAATTCACTGGCCACATCGGCATCCACCGGAATGCGCGCCAATTGCTCGATCCAGTAGCGGCCGACCTGCGCCGCCAGGAAGGCGCTGCCGCAGGCGGACATGGTCAGCCGCGGCACCACCGCCGGGTCGAAGGGCAGCGGCGGCAGGGCCACGGCGCGGGTGCCGGGGTCGAGGTACTGCTGCAAGGTGTCACCCAGCACGGCCGGATGCTCATGCAGCTCCTTTTCCATGAAGTGCCGGAAATTGCCCTTGCCGACGGCGGCGCCGGAGATCGCGGTCAGCCGCACCTGGCGCTGCACCGGACGGTCCTCGGCATCGAAGAAATCGGCGCCGGTGTCGGAGACCACCGCCCAGTCGCCTTCCTCCAGATAGGCAATGCGCCGCGTCATCGGCGCCAGGGCCAGGGCGTCGGAGCCCACGAACATCTCGTTCTCGCCAAAGCCGATGGCCAAAGGCGCGCCCTGCCGAGCCGCGATCAGCTTGCGCGGATGGCCGGCAAACATCATCGCCAGGGCGAAGGCGCCATGCACCCGCTTCAGGGAACGGGAGGCTGCCTGCTCCGGCGTCGCGCCCTGTTGCAGATGCCAGTCGACCAATCGCGCGAACGTCTCGGTATCGGTCTCGGTCTCGAAATCCTGGCCCTGCGCCTCCAGCTCCAGGCGCAGTTCCGCATGGTTCTCGATGATTCCGTTATGCACCACGCTGACGCGCGCCGTGCCATGTGGATGCGCGTTGCGCTCCACCGGGGCGCCATGAGTCGCCCAGCGGGTGTGGCCGATTCCGGTGGTGCCGGGCAGCGGCATCTGATCCAGCACGAGGGCCAGATTGACCAGCTTCCCCTCGGCGCGGCGGCGCTCGATATGGCCATTCACCAGCGTCGCGACGCCGGCGCTGTCATAGCCGCGATATTCCAGGCGCCGCAGCGCCTCCAGCAAGCGCGGCGCGGCGGCTTCCCGCCCGACGACTCCGACGATCCCGCACATCAGGCTTTCACTCCCTTGCCGCGAAAGCCGCGTCCCGGCTTGTTGGCCTGGCGGCCGCGCGCGATGGCCAGAGCATCGTCCGGCACATCCTCGGTGATCACGCTGCCGGCCGCGACCAGCGCCCGCGCGCCGACCCTCACCGGCGCGACCAGGGCGGTGTCGGAGCCGATGAAGGCTCCCGCGCCGATCTCGGTCCGGTGCTTGTTCACACCATCATAATTGCAGGTGATCGTGCCGGCGCCGATATTCGCGCCCGCACCGATGGTGACATCGCCCAGATAGCTGAGGTGGTTCGCCTTGGCTCCCTCCCCCAGCACGGCCGCCTTCAGCTCCACGAAATTGCCGACATGCGCGGCGCGCTCCACCACCGTGCCGGGCCGCAGCCGGGCAAAGGGGCCAATCACCGCGCCATTGCGCACGATGCAGCCTTCCAGATGGCTGAAGGCGCGGATCTCGACCTCATCCTCCACCACCACGCCGGGGCCAAAGACGACATTCGGGCCGATGGTGACATCCTGGCCGAGCCGCGTGTCGAAGGCGAAGGTCACGCTGTCCGGCTGGACCAGCGTCGCCCCCCCTTCCATCGCCGCCGCCCGCAGCCGCGCCTGGACCGAGGCCTCGGCCGCTGCCAGCTCGGCGCGACTGTTGATGCCGCGCAGCTCGGCCTCCGGCGCCTCGATGGCGACCACGCGCTGGCCGTCCTGCCGGGCCAGGGCGACCGCATCGGTCAGGTAGTATTCGCCCTTGGCGTTGTCGTTGCGGATCGCCCGCAGCCAGCCGAACAGCTTTGCGGCGGGTGCGCAGATCACCCCGGCATTGCAGAGGCCGACCTCGCGCTCGGCTGGGCTGGCATCGGCCCATTCGACCACGCGCGCCACGTCGCCATTCGCGTCCGTCAGCACCCGGCCATATCGGCCCGGATCCGCCGGCCGCATCGCCACCAGCGCCAACCCGGCCTCGCCGCGCGCGGCGGCGAGCCGGCGCAGTGTCTCCGGCGTGATCAGCGGATTGTCGGCATAGAGCACCGCCACATCGCCCGCGAAATCCTCCAGCATCGAGGCCGCCTGCAAGGCGGCATGGCCGGTGCCCAGCCGGTCCACCTGCGCCACCACAGGATGCGGCGCGGCGATGCGCTCCAACTCCGGCATGTCGGGGCCGATGACCACCACGGCACGGTCGAAGACCTCCGTGGCCGCGGCCAGAATGTGCCGCAGCATCGGCCGGGCGGCGATCGGGTGCAGGGCTTTGGGCTGGCGGGACCGCATGCGGGTGCCGAGGCCTGCGGCAAGAATGACGGCGGCTGTGCTCATGCCTCCGGGTAGTCCGACAGCCGGCCGCGCCGCAAGGTGCCCTTGGTCAACTCGCATTGCGCGACGTAACCAGGGCAGCTTGCGGGGCGCGCGGGCCCGGCTTATCGGGGGCCATGCAACCGATCGCCGTCTTTGACCTGGATGGCACGCTGGTGGACAGCGCGCCCGACCTTCACGCCTCGCTGGACCGCCTGATGGCGCAGCGCGGCCTTCCCGGCTTCACCCGGCCGGAGGTCGTGGCGATGATCGGCGACGGCGCCAAGGTGCTGGTGGAAAAGGCCCTGGCCGCGCGCGGCGCAGAATTCGACCAGGCGGCGCTGGAGGCCTTCCTGCTGGATTACGGCGCCCATGCCGTGATGGAGACCGCCCCTTTCGAGGGCATCCGCCAGGTCGTGGCGAGCCTTGCCGCCGATGGCTGGCGGCTGGCAGTCTGCACCAACAAGCCGGTCGTGCCCGCCGTGACGCTGCTGCGGGAACTTGGCCTGGAATCGGCTTTCGCGACGATAGGCGGCGGCGATACCTATCCCACCCGCAAACCCGATCCAGGCCATCTTCTGGGCACCCTGCGGGACGCCGGCGGCACGCCCGAAAGCGCGGTGATGATCGGCGACCACCACAACGACATGGCCGCGGCGCAAGGCGCCGGGGTACGGGCGATCTTCGCTGGTTGGGGCTATGGCCCCCGCGCCATGGCCGGCGGCGCGCCGATCGCGGAGCGGCCTGCCGACCTGCCCGGCCTATTGGCCGCGTTGCGCCACGGTTGAAGCCTGCGCCGTCAGCAGCACGGCGGTGGCGCTGCCGAACCAGCGGCTTTCCATCTCGATCCGCACCGGGATCGGCGGCGCGCCCGGATACGGGGCCGCGATCCAGGCCGTGCCGCGTTGCGGTGCCGCCGCCTGGTCACGACGCTGGTCCCGCATGAAGCCGGAGACCATCCGCCCCTCGAAGCCGCAGCGGAGCGCCTGGCCATGCCAGGCGGCCCCCCAGGGGCGAATCACCTCCTGCCCGACATTGCGGCTGATGAAGTCGCTGCGCCGGCGGCCGTCGAAGACCGGTGCCTGACCCTCGCAGCTTCCCGTCATGGCAACGGCACGGGAGAGCAGCGCCATGGCGGAGAGGGAATCGATCGTGCCGAGGCGGTCGGCCTCCGGCACCGGCTCACGTTCCTCGTCATTCGGCGGAACCAGAGCCTGGACCACCGGATTCCCCGCCTCCCAGCCCAGCACGATCACCCGCTGCCGGCCCCGCCAGGTGCCCTCGGACCGGAAGCTGGCCGGGGTCGCCCGATCGCCGCGCCAGGCCCCGACCGCCCGGGCCATCTGTTCCCCCGGGACAAAGGCGGAGGCGACGCCGCGCGTGCGCATCCGGGTTTCCACCTCATAGCCACGCGGCGTGATGTCGAAGACCGCCTCGAGCTGCAGGATGGTCATGCCGGCGGCATAGACGTCGTAGGTGGCACGGACAGGCTGCGCCGTGGCCGCCAGCGGAAGAAGGACCAGGAAGCCTGACAGCACGGCAGGGATGATGCGCATGGCCGGCATATCGGAGTGAGAGGGAGCTCTGCCAAGGTCGGCCGGCTTGACACCCTGGCGACCCCGATCTAATTCCGCGCTCCCGGGATGGGCGCGTAGCTCAGCGGTAGAGCATTCGCTTCACACGCGAAGGGTCACAGGTTCAATCCCTGTCGCGCCCACCATCCCGGGTACTCCTTCAGATTGTGGTCATGATGCGCCGGAGGAGCCGAGGCCCCTCCGACACCTCATGGCTGTTCCGGCCGGCTCAGTTCGCCGGCGCGGCCGGCGGCGGGCCGCCGCGCTCACCGGCGGGCCCACGGTTCTCACCCGGGCCACGATGCGGGTGCTGGCCGGGACGCGGACCGCGATGACGGGGGCGCACTTCCTCGCGTGTCAGGAAGCCATCGCTGTTCACATCCCGCGCCCGGAACATCGCCTCGGCGAAGGGGCGGATTTCCTCCAGCGTTACCTTGCCATCGGCATTCGCATCCAGCGCCCGGAACATCCCGGCACCGTGCTGCTGCGCATCGCGACGCTGGCTGCGCTGACCCATGCGGGCCTGGGCATAGGCCTGCATCTCCTCGATGGTCACGCCGCCATCGCGGTCGGCGTCGACTTCCTGGAAGCGAGCCTGCAACCAGGCCCAGCCTTCATCCCGGCTGACGCGGCCGTCATTGTTCGCATCGGCGCGGGCGAAGGCCTCACCCATGGCGAAACCGCGGGCGGGCGGCGGTCCGCCAGGGGGGCCACCCGGGCCAGGCTGCGCAAGGGCCGGCAGCGCACCGGCCGCGAGGGTCATGGCCGCACCGGCAAACAGGGCGATCCTCTTCGACATCATCTTGCTTCTCCTACCGCCGACCAAGCGCCGGCTACAGGATCAAGATGGGTGCCCCATGCAACGGGGGCGTGTCGGCGAGCCCATCTTCACGTGAGGAAGCGTAACACGCCGTAGCACGCCTTGATCAGCCGCGGGGCGGCGTGCCTGCCTCGCCCAGATCCCACCACATGCCCGTGAAGCTCGCGATACCCTCACGCGCCGCGGAGATCAGCATGTGCTCGTCCGGCCCATGCTGCTTGCAGCCATTGTAGCTGTGCGGAACCCAGACAAGCGGCACGCCGAGATGGTCCACGAAGACATCGCCCGGCAGCCCACCCGAACTGGCCGGAATGATCTGCACCCGCTTGCCCAGGGTCTTTTCCATGGAGGCCTGCGCCCAGATCACCCAGGGGTGGTCGGGGGCGGTGCGGCTGGCGGGCATGCGGATGCCGGGGTTCAGGATCTGCACGTCTTCCAGATGGTGCGCATCCAGATGCGCGCGCAGCGCCGGTTCGAACACCGTCGGCTCGGTGTCCACCGTGTAGCGGATCTGGCAGAAGGCGCGCGCTTCGGGGGCGACCGCATTCACCGGGTTCTCCGGCCGGCCGGAGAGCATGGCGAGCACGATGAAGCTGTTCCAACCGTAGATCTTCTCGGCCGAGGTCAGGCCGGGCTCCCCCCAATCCGCGTCGATGGTCGCCGCGCCATCACCACCGCCCACCGGGCAGCCTTCCAGCACCTTCTTCACCGGCGCCGGCACGCCACCGGCCGGCAGCCAGCCGCGCACCAGGATCTTGCCGTCGCGGTCCATGATGGTGGACAGCGCATGCGCCAGGCGAATGGCGGGATCGGTGGTCAGCCCGCCCCAATGGCCGGAATGGACCCCACCCTCCCGCAGCTTCACCGCCAGCTCGAAGTGGAAGGTGCCGCGCGTGCCGGTGGCGATGGTCGGCACCCCCGGCTCCACCCGCGGCCCGTCCGAGGCGATCAGCGCATCGGCCGCCAGCTCCTTGGCATGGGCCGCCACGAATTCCCGCAGGCCGCGGGAGCCGCGTTCCTCCGCCATCTCGATCACCAGCTTGACGTTGGCGCCGAGCTTGCCGCCGCGCTCCGCCAGCACGGCCTCCAGCGCCGCCAGATTCAGGGCGTGCTGACCCTTGTTGTCGGCGGTGCCGCGGCCGTACCAGCGGCCGTCCTCGCGCGTCAGCTTCCAGGGCGACAGGCCGGCCCGCCACTGATCCTCCAGCCCCCGCACCGTGTCGCCATGCCCGTAGAGCAGGACGGTCGGGCGCGTCGGATCCTCAATGCGCTGGGCGGTCAGGATCGGGCCGAAGCCGGGCAGCGGGTTGGGCGAGATGGTGATGGCGAAGCCCAGCCGTTCCAGCCAGGGCCGCATCGCGGTTTCCAGATAGGCCGTCAGCCCCGGCGCGCCGGATTCCTCCTGGGAGGTCGAGGGAATGGCGACCAGCTCGGCCAGCCTTCCTTCAAAACCACCCTCATCGAAGAATGCCAGGGCGCGTCCAACCGCACCGTCCCGCGTCGCCATGAATCAAGCTCCCACTGCAAAAGGCGCGGCAAGATGACGGAGCGTCCCGGCGCTGTCCAACCTGCGGCCGGCGGGGGCTGCTCAGCGCCCCAGCAGATGCCTGGCGATGATCACCCGCATGATCTCATTCGTGCCTTCCAGGATACGGTGGACGCGCAGGTCCCGGACAATCTTCTCGACGCCGTATTCCGCCAGATAGCCGTAGCCGCCCAGCAATTGCAGCGCCTCATCCGCCACGCGCGATCCCGTATCGGTGGCGAAGCGCTTGGACATGGCGCAGAAGGCGGGCGCATCCGCCGCGCCGGCATCGAGCCTGGCGCAGGCCCGCCACAGCAGGGTGCGCGCGGCCTCCAACTCCGTCGCCATATCGGCCAGCTGGAACTGAGTCGCCTGGAATTTCGCGACAGCCTGCCCGAAGGCGCGTCGCTCCCGCACATGGGCCAGCGCAATGTCGAGCGCGCGCTGCGCGCCGCCCAGGCTGCAGGCGCCGATGTTCAGCCGCCCGCCATCCAGCCCGCTCATGGCGATGCGAAAGCCCTCGCCCTCCGCCCCCAGCAGCGCCTCCGCCGGCACGTGGGCGCCGCTGAAAATCACCTGGCGGGTCGGCTGGGCGTTCCAGCCCATTTTTTTCTCGTTGGGACCGAAGGTCAGGCCCTCGATCTCCCGCGGCACGAGCAGGGCGGAGACGCCGCCGGCGCCAGGCCCACCCGTGCGCACCATGGTGAGATAGAGGTCGGAACTGCCGGCACCGCTGATGAACTGCTTTGTCCCGTCCAGCACATAGCCCGCATTGTCGCGCGTCGCGCGGGTGGCAAGCGCCGCCGCATCGCTGCCGGCGTCAGGTTCCGTCAGGCAATAGCTGGCAATGGCCTGCATCGGGATCAGCCTCGGCAGCCAGGATTCTCGTTGCGCCGGCGTGCCGTAGCGATCGACCATCCAGGCGACCATGTTGTGGATCGACAGGAAGGCGGAAATGGTAGGGCAGCCGGTCGCCAGCGCCTCGAACACCACCGCCGCATCCAGCCGCGTCAGCCCGGCGCCACCGCTTTCCTCCCGCACATAGAGCGCGGCCATGCCGAGGCCGGCGGCTTCCCGCAGCACATCCACGGGAAAATGCCGCTGCTGGTCCCACTCCAGGGCATTCGGCGCGAGGCGATCGCGCGCGAAGGCGAGAGCCGTCTCGCGCAGAGCCCGGGTCGCCTCGGGCAATTCAAACAGCGCCGGGTCATCGGCCATTCCTGTCTCCTCCCGACGCGGCTACAGGCCCGCGCCGATCTCCTGCCAGCGCTGGCGCACCCGCGCCAGGTTGCGCGCCTTGATCGGCCCGAAGCCCTTGATGCCTTCCGCCGCCTCCGCCCATTCGCAGATTACCGCATGGTTGCTGGCGGTCAGGCGCGGCAGCAGCGCGAGGATCGTGTCGCGGTACTCGGCGATCAGCGCCCGCTCCATGCGCCGTTCCTCCGTGCGACCGAAAGGGTCGAGCGGCGTAAAGCGCAGTGCCTTGCCGTGCCGCAACAGCCCCATCGCGCGCAACATCCAGGACCCGAAGCGGCGCTTGCGCGGCAGGCCGGTATTGGGGTCCTCCGCAGAGAGCAAAGGCGGCGCGAGATTCATCTCGATGCGTGGCGCGCCGGCGAAACTCGCCTTCAGCATGTCACGCCATTCCGGCAGACTGTGCAGGCGCGCGACCTCATATTCATCCTTGAAGGCCATCAGCCGGTGCAGCTGCCGCGCCACGGCGCTGGAAAGCCGCGTCTCGCCCGGCAGCAGGGCGGCTTCCGCCGACCGGACCTGCGCCACCACATCGGTGTAGCGCCGCGCATAGGCGGCATTCTGATAGTCGGTGAGGTCGGCCGCGCAGCGGGCGATCATATCCTCAAGCGTTTCCGCCACCGGCGGCCCCGCATCCCGCGCCGCCAGCGCCGCCTGCCGGCCCAGCGCGAAGGCGGTGAGGTTCCGCTCCACCTGCGCCCCATTCAGCGTGATCGCCTGGCGCAGCGCCGTTTCGCTGACCGGCACCAACCCGCGCTGGAAGGCGAGGCCCAGCAGCCAGACGTTTAGGAAGATAGCATCGCCCAGCTCCGCCATGACCTCGGTGGCCGCCGGCAGCGCCGTCATATCGCGGCACACCGCGGCGAGATTGGCCAGCATCGCCTCCGGCGCGTAGCGCGTCGCGGTGTCCCGCACGAATTGCGCGGTGGGCGACAGGTCCGCATTCACCACGGCGGCCGTCCGCCCCGGCCCCAGCATTGGCCGCGCGCTGCGCCCATGCGCCACCACCATGTCGGAGGCCAGCAGCAGATCCGCCTGGCCGGCGCCAATCCGGGGCGCCGGGATGCTGTCCTCCGTCGCGCCGACCTGGCCGATGCGCAGCTGCACGAAGACGCCGCCACCCTTCTGCGCGAAACCCAGCGTATCGACCGAGCGCGACGGCCGCCCATCCAGATGCGCCGCCATGGCAAGGATGGCGCCCAGCGCCGTCACCCCCTGCCCGCCCACGCCCGCCACCAGCACGTTCCAGGCAACGCCATCGACCAGCGCCGGCGGCACCGGATCGGGCAGCGCGGCCTCCGGCGCCGCCACCGGCTTTGGCCGCGCCAGCTCCGCCCCGACCAGCGTGACGAAGGAGGGGCAGAAGGCCTGGACGCAGGACAGGTCCTGGTTGCAGGCGGATTGGTCGATGCGGCGCTTGCGGCCCCAGGGCGTCGCCAGCGGCTCCACCGCGATGCAATTGGAGACGCGGGAGCATTCGCCGCAATCCTCGCAGACCCGCGGATTGATGACGGCGCGGCGCTCGGCCAGCGCCGCCGTGCCGCGCTTGCGCTTGCGGCGGCGTTCGGTGGCGCATTCCTGGTCATAGATCAGGGCGGTGACGCCGGGCTGTTCGCGCAGGCTGCGCTGAACGGTATCCAGCTCACTGCGGTGATGGAAGCCAATGCCCGCTGGCAGCATGGGATCGCCGCGATGCCGGTCGGGATCATCGGCCACGATCTCGATCCGCTCCACACCCTCCGCGCGCAGCTGCGCGGCGATGCGGGGCACGGTGAATTCGCCCTCCACATGCTGGCCGCCAGTCATGGCGACGGCGGAATTCACCAGCACCTTGAACGTCATATTCGCCTTGGCCGCGACCACCGCGCGCAGGGCCAGGCTGCCGGAATGCGCCCAGGTGCCGTCGCCGATATTCGCAAAAATATGCGGCGTGTCCGTAAAGCCCATCTGGCCGAGCCAGGGCACGCCTTCCCCGCCCATCTGGGTGAAGGGCAGGCTGTCCCGCTCCGGCATCTTGGTGACCAGCCAGTGGCAGCCGATGCCGGCCAGGCCCTGCGAGCCCTCCGGCAGGCGGGTCGAGGTGTTGTGCGGGCAGCCAGGGCAGAAGAAGGGATCGCGGGCGGAAAGCGGCTCCGTGGTCTGGCGGTCCAGCGCCTCCAATTCGCGCAGCCGGGCCGCCATGGCCTCCGTGCGCAATTCCTCCGGCAGGCGGGGCGCCAAAGCACGGAGGATTTGGGCGCTGTCGAGCTCCGCGAGATCCGACAGCAGCGGCGCGCCCTGTTCGTCGCGCTTGCCGAGGATGCGCGGCGGCTGCGCCACGCCATACAGCGCATCCCGCAGCTGGGTTTCCAGGAAGGCGCGGCGGTCCTCGATGACCAGGATCTGCTCCAGTCCCCGGCCGAAGGCGCGCGCGCCCTCGGCATCCAGCGGCCAGGCCAGGCCCACCTTCCAGACTCGCAGCCCGTGCCGCCGCGCCATCTCCGCCGTGATGCCGCATTCCGCCAGCACCTGGCGCAGCGTGGCGAAGGCCTTGCCGCGCACGGCGATGCCGAGGCGCGCCTGCGGGCTGTCCATGACCATGCGGTCGAAGCCATTGGCACGCGCGAAGGCCAGCGCCGCCGGCAGCTTGTATTGCCGCAGCCGCTTTTCCTGCATCAGCGCCGGGTCGGGCAGACGGATGGAGAGGCCATCGGCCGGCAGCGTGACACCGCCGGGCTCCTGCGTCGCATAGCGGGCGAGGTCGATGCGCAGCGTCTGGCTGGCATCCATGGTCTCCGCCACGCATTTCAGCCCGGTCCAGAGGCCGGCATGGCGGGACAGGGCGATGCCCTTCAGTCCGAATTCCAGCACCTCCGCCACCTCGCCGGGATCCAGCAGTGGGATCTCCAGATCCTGGAAAGTGAATTCGCAGCCGGAGGTGACGGTGGAGGATTTGGCGGCAGGATCATCGCCGGACAGCGCCAGCACACCGCCACGCGGCGCAGTGCCGGCGGAATTGGCGTGGCGCATCACATCGCCGCTGCGGTCGAGCCCCGGCCCCTTGCCGTACCAGATGCCGAAGACGCCGTCATAGCGGGCGCCGGGCGCCAGCCCGACCTGCTGGGTGCCCCAGACGGCCGTTGCTGCAAGTTCCTCATTCAGCCCGGGCTGGAAGACGGTATGGGCGTCCTTCAGCCGCGCCGCCTGCCGCCCCAGTTCCAGGTCGTAGCCTCCGAGGGGGGAGCCGCGATAGCCGCTGATGAAGCCGGCGGTGTTCCAGCCCATGGCGAGGTCGATTTCGCGCCGCAGCATCGGCAGCCGCACCAGGGCCTGGATGCCGGTGAGCAGCACCGGCTCTCCGGCCAGGTTCCAGCGATCCTCCAGCGTAACCTCGGGACGTTGCAGGCTGCCCATCCGCATTCCCCCGTTGAAGGTTCAGACCTTGGAAAGGATGGACCGATCGCACAAGGGAGCTTTTCCGAATTCTGTTGTGCGCTGCCGAATAAACGGCAGAAACTGCCGCCATGGACGCCATCGACAAACGAATCCTCCGTGCCCTGGCCCGAAAGGGCCGGCTGACCAATACGGAGTTGGCGGAAGAGGTGGGGCTTTCCGCTTCCCCCTGCTGGACCCGGGTGCGACGGTTGGAACAGGCCGGGGTGATCCGCGGCTACGCCGCCATCCTGGACCAGGCCGCGCTGGGCCTGCCGGATACGGTCTTCATCGAGGTGATGATGGAACGCCATGACGAGGACAGCCTGCGCCGCTTCGAAGAAGCGGTGCAGGCGATTCCGGAGGTGCTGGAATGCCACCTCGTCACCGGCGAATACGACTTCATGATCAAGGCGGCGGTCGGCGGTACGGTCGGCTATGAGCGCCTGCTGCGCGACCGCCTCTACCGCCTGCCCGGCATCCGCCACACCCGCAGCAGCTTCGCGCTGCGCTGCCTGAAGCAGGAATTGTCGCCGATGCCTTGATGGGCAATGCACGCCAGTGAACCGGTCGTAGACCGGTTCGAGCGGCCGAATGGCCGCCGCCGCTTATGCGGCGAAGCCAAGGCCGCGGATGCGGCCGCCCGGCGTTTGAGGGCAGCTCAAAGAATCAATGCTGCCCGGCATCCTTGGCATCAAAATGCTGCTTCAGCAGCATCAGCCCAAACAGCACCCCGAAGGCGAAGAGCGCCAGGCCGAAATAGGACAGGCTGGCTTCCTGCGCGGCCGCGGCGGCGGCCAGGCCGATCAGGGAGATCAAGGCAGAGAGGATCATGAAGTAGATCACGGTGTCGGGTCCTTCCTAGGCAAATCATCGAACAGAATGCGGGCGGCGGCGCCATCCAGATCCTCGTATTGCCGGTTGCGCAGCGTCCACAGGAACAGCGCGAGACCCAGCAGGCCGAGGAGGAGGGCGATGGGCACGAGCAGGACGAGGGCGTTCATCAGACCGGCTCCTTCCCCGCGCGCAGGGCGTTGCAGATGACGATGATGGAACTGCTCGCCATCACCAGCGCCGCGATCAGCGGGGTGACCAAACCCAGCACGGCCGCCGGCACCGCCACCACGTTATAGATCAAGCTGAATGCGATATTTTGCCGCGCCAGGCTCTGCGCACGGCGCGCCACGCGGATCGCGTAGGGCAGCGCGCCCAGCCCCTCGCCACGCAGCACCAGGTCGGAGGCCGCCTGGGCGATGTCGGTGCCATTGGCGGGGCTGACCGAGACATGCGCCATGGCCAGCGCGGCCGCATCATTGATGCCGTCGCCCACCATCAGGGGACGGGTTCCGGCGCCACGCAGCGCCTCGATCCGCGCCGCCTTATCGGCAGGCGTCGCCCGGGCCTGCCAGGGGCCGATCCCGGTCACCTCGGCGGCTTCCTCCACCGTGGCCGGCGCGTCGCCGGAGAGCAGCTCGGTCCGCAGGCCCAGGGCCTGAAGCGAGGTGACGACGCGGCCCGCATCCTCGCGCAGCCGGTCCTGGAAATGGAAGGCGATGGGCGCTTGGCCCGGTACGCTGAGCCAGAGGCTCATCCCGGAACCCGGCGCCTCCACCACGCCGCAGAAGGCAGCGCTGCCGAGCCGGACATCGCCGCGCTGCAGGCCGCTGCCGGGCACCTCCACCACCTCATCGAGCGCCGGCGCCTCCGGGCAGGCCCGGACCACGGCCTGGGCCAGGGGATGGCGGCTGCTTCGCGCCAGGGAGGCCGCCAGCCTCAGCATCACCGGGTCCAGCGCCGCATCGGGCAGCAGGTCCGGATGGCCTTCCGACAGCGTGCCGGTCTTGTCCAACACCGCGTGGTCGGCGCTCGCCAACCGCTCCAGCGCCGTGGGCGAGGCGACCAGAACGCCGCGCCGGAACAGCGCGCCCACTGCCGCGACCTGCACCGCGGGCACGGCGATGGCGAGGCCGCAGGGGCAGGTGACGATCAGCGCCGCGACCGCCGGCACAAGCGCTGCCTGCCAACTGACGCCAACCCCCAGCCACCAGCCCAGGAAGGTAGCGAAGGCGACCGTGTGGATGACCGGCACATAGAAGCGCGCGGCGCGATCGGCGATGGAGACGAAACGCCCCCTGCCCTGCTCCGCGCGCTCCAGCAACCGTCCAAGGGCGGCGAGCGAGCCGTCCTTCAGCGCCGCGGTCACCCGCATCCGGAAGCCGGTGCCCATGTTCACCGAGCCAGCGGCCAGAACCTCTCCGGCCGGAAGGCGGCGCGGCACGGATTCGCCCGTGGTGGCGCCGAGGTCGAGCACCACCTCCTCCGCCGCCACGCCATCCAGCCGCAGGCGGTCACCGCTGGCGATCAGAAGCTCATCCCCGGCATGGACGCTTTCCGCCGGCACGGATCGGGTGGTGCCATCGGCGCAAAGTAGTGCCACCGTGCCGTCCTGAAGCGCCAGCAACTCCGCCACCGCCTGCCGCGCCCGCCGACGCATGCCGCGATCCAGCACCCGCCCCGCCAGCAGCAGGGCCAGCAGCGCCGTCGCGCCATCGAACCAGGTGTAGGGGCCGTTCCGGAAAGCTTCGCTGAGGCTCATGAGCGTGGTGGCGATGACGCCGAGCGAGACGGCGAGGTCCATATTGCCACGCCGTGCGCGCAGTGACTCCCAGGCCGAGCGGTAGAAGGGCATGCCGGCGACCAGCACCGTCGGCAGGCCGATCAGCGCGGCCAGCCAATGCATCAGCGCCCGCGTCTGCTCGCCCATGTCGCCACCGACCCAGACGGCGATGGAAACCAGCATGACGTTCATCGAGCCAAAAGCGGCAATGCCCAGCGCGCGCAGCAGCGCCTGGCCCTCCGCATCCTCCGTCGCCCGCAGACAGGCCGGCGACCAGGGTGCGACCCGGAAGCCCAGGCGCGCGACCAGCGCCACCAGGTCCCGCGCGCGTTCGGCCGGGCCGCGCCAGACGACGGTCAGGCGGCGGGCAGTCAGGCTGGCTCGCGCGCGCAGCACGTCCGGCTCCGCGGCCAGCGCCTGTTCCACCAGCCAGACGCAGGCGCCGCAGGTCAGGCCACTGACCATCACCTCCAGGCGCTGGGTACCATCGGCCTGGGCGACGGCGAGCGTCGCCGCATCGAAGGCCGGCGGCGCTTCCGGTGGCCGCAGGGTGCCAGCGGCGGTGTCCTGGCGGCGATAGAAGGCATCCAGCCCCAGGCCGCGCACCAATGCATGCGCCCCGTTGCAGCCGGTGCAGCAGAAGGCGCCCTGGCCGGGTGCCAGGGGCGTGCCGCAATGCGCGCAATGGGCGCGGGACAGGCCGATCTGCGCCGGCTCGAACCGTTCCCGGGTCGCCGGTTCGCTGCTCATGGCGCGATCAACCGCTGGCGGATGTCGAAGGTCTCACCGCCGGCACGCAGCAGCAGGCGGGCTTCCCACTGGCCGGGCAGCGAGGGTGCGGCCGGGGCTTCAAAGCGCCCCGCGGCGCGTTGCTGGAAGGCCAAGGGCTCTTCGAGCCCCTGCAGTGGTCGCAGCAGCACACCCTCCAGCGCGCCGGCCACCGGGGCGCCATCCCGATCCACCACAAGGACCTTCACCATCCCCTGCACCAGCGCGACCTCCGCCCGCCAACCCAGCGCCTCCTGCCGCGCGGCGGCTTCCAGCACGTGGTTGTAGCTGCGGCCCCGATCAAAGGACTTGCCGACGGTGACGCCCGTGAAGGTGGACAGCGCGGCCCAGACCAGGCCGAAATTGACCACGACCACCAGCAGCATGCCGCCGACAAAGACCCAGGGAATCCAGCGGCCGCGCCGCGGATCGT
Organism: Roseomonas sp. F4; assembly: GCF_053891155.1. Taxonomy (NCBI): domain Bacteria; kingdom Pseudomonadati; phylum Pseudomonadota; class Alphaproteobacteria; order Acetobacterales; family Roseomonadaceae; genus Roseomonas; species Roseomonas sp. F4. Next base: position 804,629 of record NZ_JBSSHK010000002.1, on the reverse strand, counting down.
AATTCATCGCCGTCTCGTTCATGGCTTTGGCCCCAGAAAGACGCTGTGGCTGGAGGCGACGACATGGCCCCGCGCATCCAGCAGGCGGAAGGTGACATCCATGCTCTCGCGCGCCGGCAGGCCCTCGGGACGCGTGACCAGCACGCGCCATTGGGTGATGCCGTCCGGACGGGTGGTGACGCCGAAGCGGTTCTCACCCATCGCCACACCCTCCTGCACCGCCACCTGCAAGGGTTGGGGCGCGACGAGTTCGAGCGTCAGGGTCGTTACGTCGCGATCCTTGTTGGCGATCTTCAGCGTGTAGCCGTTGCGCACGGCGCCATCGGAGAGCGTGACAAACAGCGGCGCGCGGTCACGCAGCACGGAGAGGGTGACCGTCTCGCGCAGCAGGAATGCGCCCAGCATCACCGCCATCACCGCAGCCAGCATCGCCCCATAGAGCATGGTGCGCGGCCGGACGAAGCGCGGCACGCGGCGCACTGCCATGCCGGTGGAACAGCGCGTGGAGCTCGGCGGCATGGCCTTCGTCGCCGCGGTGGAGGCGGCTAGGTTGGCGAGCGTCTCGAAGGCCACGAGGCCCTTGGGGCGATCCAGGCGCGTCATGATGTCGTCGCAGGCGTCGATGCAGAGACCGCAGCCGATGCATTCCAGCTGCTGCCCGTCGCGGATGTCGATGCCGGTGGGGCAGACATTGACGCAGGCGCGGCAGTCGACGCAGTCGCCGGCGCTCGCATCCTTCGCCTTGCCGCGAGGCTCCCCACGCCAGTCGCGATAGGTCACGACAAGGGAGTTCTCATCCAGCATCGCGGCCTGGAAGCGCGGCCACGGGCACATATAGGTACAGACCTGCTCGCGCGCCCAGCCAGCCAGGAGATAGGTGGTGCCGGAGAACAGGGCGAAGAAGAAGTAGACCTCCAGCGAGGCGCGGCCGGTCAGCAGTTCCCGGGCCACGGTCGGGGCATCGTTGAAATACATGATCCAGGCACCGCCCGTCGCCGCCGCGATCAGCAGCCAGGCCACGTGCGTGCTCGCCTTCTTGCGGAACTTGTCGAGCGACCAGGGCGCCTTGTCGAGGCGCATACGTTCATTGCGATCGCCCTGGATCAGTCGCTCGACCCACATGAACAGGTCGGTCCAGACCGTCTGCGGGCAGGTGAAGCCGCACCAGACGCGGCCGAACAGGCTGGTCGCCACGAACAGCCCGATGGCACCAAGCACCAGCAGGCCAGTGAGGAAGTAGACCTCCTGCGGCCAGATCTCGATGAAGAAGAAGAACAGCCGGCCGTTGGCGATATCGACCAGCACCGCCTGGTCCGGCGCGCCCGGGCCGCGGTCCCACCGCAGCCAGGGCACGAGGTAATAGGCGGCAAGACACAGAATGAGCACCACCCACTTGGCGCGCCGCACCTGCCCGCTGACCGCCTTGGGATAGACCTGCTGGCGGCTGGCATAGAGCGACGGCGCGGCGACCGAAGCCTCGTTCGTGGGACGCAACCGGTCCTTGGGCGGGATGGTGCTCATGAGACGCGCTCCGCGCTCCGTCCTTCAGTTTTCGCCGCCGCCCAAGGCATGGACATAGACGGCAAGCATGTTGATCACCGCCGCATCCAGCCTCGGACCCCAGGCCGGCATGACGCCGCCGCGGCTGTAGGAGATGGAGCGAACGATGGACGGCTTGTCGCCGCCATAGAGCCAGATGCGATCCGACAGACGCGGCGCGCCGACATCGCGATTGCCCTCGCCGCGTTCGCCATGGCAGGCGGCGCAGTTCTCGGCGAAGAGGGTCGTGCCACGCTCCAGCGCCGCCGCATCCGTCGAGTGCCCGGTCAAGGACAGGACGAATTCGGCAGTGTCGTTCACCTGCGGCAGGGTCAGCACGCCATCGGCGAGGAAGCGCGGCATCATGCTTACCCGCTCGGAGTCGCTTTCGCCGGCGCGGATACCGTGCGTGACGGTCTGGAGGATCGCGTCATGGCTACCGCCCCAGATCCAGTCGTCATCGGCCAGGGAGGGGAAGCCGCCCGCGGCACCCTGGCCGCCTGCGCCGTGGCAGCCGGCACAGTTGTTGGCGAAGGCGATGCGCCCACCAGCGATGGCGAAGTTCCGCAGTTCCGGATCCTCCGCGATCTGCTGCGGCGTCGCGCTACGGATGCGGGCCATCATAGGCTCGCGCCGCGCTTCCGCCTGCCGCACCGTGTCCACCACCGCTTCACGCGCGATCCAGCCGGACAGGCCGGTGGCGCCCTGGAAGGGGAAGGCTGGATAGATCACCACCCAGACGGCGGCGAAGGCGATGCAGGCATAGAAGGTATAGAGCCACCACTTCGGCAGCGGCGTGTTCAGCTCCTGGATCCCGTCCCAGCTATGGCCGGTGGTCTCGGTGCCGGTGAGGCTGTCCTTCTCGATCTTGGTCGGCATGCGATGGGACTCCTCAGCGCTGGCGGTCGGAGGGGTTTTCACGGAAGGGGATCTGCCCCGCCCGCTCGAAATCCTGCTTCCGGCCAGGCGCCAGGACCCGCAGCAGGATTCCGATGAAAAGAACGAAGAACCAGACCACCCAGAGGGTGGAGAAGATCGGTTGCAGGGCGACGAGGTCCATGATGGCGCTCCTCACTGCTGGCGAAGCTGCTCAGGCGTCACGTCGCTGAAGCGAACGAGCGTGCCGAGCATCTGCAGATAGGCGACCAGCGCATCCATCTCCGTCACAACGCTGGCGTTACCGTCGAAGGTGCCCTGGCGGGCGCGGGCGTAGCGGCCGCTGAAGGCGGCGCCATCGAGATCCGGTCTGGCCTGCGCCTCAAGGTCCGCGCGGGCATTGGCGATCATCTCCGGCGTATAGGGCACACCCACGGCGACCTGCGCCCGCAGATGGTCGGCGATGTCGCGCGCCTCCAGCGGACGATCCAGGAAGGCGTAGGGCGGCATCACACTCTCCGGCACCACCGCGCGCGGGCTGCGGAGATGCGCGGCGTGCCAGTCATCCGAATAGCGGCCACCGACACGCGCCAGGTCAGGCCCAGTGCGCTTCGAGCCCCATTGGAACGGGTGGTCGTACATGCTTTCCGCGGCCAGGGAGTAGTTTCCGTAACGCTCCAACTCGTCGCGGAAGGGGCGCACCATCTGGCTGTGGCAGAGGTAGCAGCCCTCCCGCACATAGATGTTGCGGCCCGCCAGTTCGAGCGGCGTGTAGGGGCGGACGCCTTCCACACGTTCGATGGTGCTTTCCACCGTAAACAGCGGCACGATCTGCGCGAGCCCGCCGATGGAGACCGTGATGAGCGTCAGCACGCCCATCAGGATCAGGTTCTTCTCGATGAGTCCGTGATTGAACCAACGCATGACAGGACTCCTCACTCGGCGGGGGCGTGGGTGTAGGTGGCGACGGGCTCAGCCACCGGCGCGGTCTCGTTCAGCTCTTCGCTTGTCACCGTCTTCCACAGGTTGAAGACCATGATCAGCGCGCCACTCAGGTACATCACACCGCCCAGCATGCGGATGACGTAGTAGGGATGCATCGCCGCGACGCTTTCGATGAAGGCGTATTGCAGGAAGCCCAGCTCGTCATAGGCACGCCACATCAGGCCCTGCAGGATGCCGGAGACCCACATCGCGGTGATGTAGAGAACGATGCCAAGCGTCGCGATCCAAAAGTGCCAGGACACCAGCTTCTGGCTGTACAGCGACTTCTTGTTCCACAGCTTCGGGAACAGCCAGTAGAGCGCGCCGAAGGTGATGAAGCCGACCCAGCCCATGGCACCGGAATGCACATGGCCGATGGTCCAGTCGGTATAGTGCGACAGGGCGTTCACCGCCTTGATCGACATCACCGGCCCTTCGAAGGTGGACATGCCGTAGAAGCCCACGGCGGTGACGGAGAAGCGTAGCCCCGGATCGGTGCGCAGCTTGTCCCAAGCGCCGGACAGCGTCATCAGCCCGTTGATCATGCCGCCCCAGGACGGCATCCACAGCATCACCGAGAACACCATGCCCAGCGTCTGCGCCCAGTCGGGCAGCGCGGTGTAGTGCAGGTGGTGCGGGCCGGCCCAGATGTAGAGGAAGATCAGCGACCAGAAGTGCACGATCGACAGGCGGTAGGAATAGACCGGCCGGTCGGCCTGCTTCGGGATGAAGTAGTACATCATGCCGAGGAAGCCGGCGGTCAGGAAGAAGCCCACCGCGTTGTGGCCGTACCACCACTGGATCATCGCATCCTGCACGCCGGCCGCCAGGCCGTAGCTCTTGCCGTGGCCGAGGGTGATCGGCAGCGCCAGGTTGTTGACGATGTGCAGCATGGCGACGGTGACGATGAAGGCGAGGTAGAACCAGTTCGCGACATAGATATGCGGCTCCTCGCGCCGCAGGATCGTGCCGCCGAAGGCGATCAGGTAGTGCACCCAGACCACTGTCAGCCAGATGTCGACGAACCACTCGGGCTCGGCATATTCCTTGCCCTGGGTCACGCCGAAGACGTAGCCGACGGCCGCGGCCACGATGAAGAACTGGTAGCCCCAGAACAGGAACCAGGCCATCGGCTCACCACCGAACAGGCGGGCACGGCAGGTGCGCTGCACGACGTACAGGCTGGTGCAGATCAGCGCATTGCCACCGAAGGCGAAGATCACGGCGGAGGTATGGACCGGGCGCAGCCGCCCAAAGGTCGTCCATTCCAGATCCAGGTTCAGCAGCGGCCAGGCCAGCTGAGAGGCGATCAGCACGCCCATCAGAAAGCCGACCACGCCCCAGAAGACGGTCGCGATCGCGAAGGCCCTTATGGGTGCCTCCACATAGGGCTCGTACCGCGTCACCGCAGCCGATCCGACTGAGCTGGCGGCGTAGCCTGCTGCTGCCATGACAAAACTCTCCCCTCCGCACACCGGGGTCGCAATCTGGGCGGTGTGGTCGCGGCAGAAGACACGAGCCGCCTCACCGGGTCCTTGATGCGGATCAATGGAAACGTCGGGGGTGGCCGGTAATGTGATGACAGGGATGACAAACAGGAAAGTTGGGGCCCGCAAGATGGACGAGACCGCCGCATCGACGGCCCATGGGCCGTGGACACCCTCCATCGGCCCGGCGCCACCCGACAGGCCCTGGGTCTGGCTGGCCGCCGGCTGGCAGGATCTGATGGCCCTGCCGCATATAGGCTTTCTGTACGGCGGCGCCGTGGTCGTCGCCGGCTGGGTTCTGAGCGCGCTGCTGCTGAATTCCTGCATCGCCTGGGCCGTGCTGCCTGCCACCGCCGGCTTCTTCCTGGTGGCGCCCTTGATCGCCGCCGGCCTTTATGAGGCCAGCCGGCGTCGGGAAAGGGGCGAGCCGGTTTCCCTGGCGCTCTGCCTGCAAGGGTTCCGACGCAATGGCCCCCAGCTGGCCTTCATGGGCGTGGCGTTGCTGCTGCTGCATCTGTTCTGGGTGCGCGTGGCGGGACTGCTCTTCGCCGTCTTCTTCGGACTCGGCTTCTCCCCGGCCATCGAGACCCTGCCCATGGCCATGCTGCGGTCCGAGATGCTCCTCCCCTTCCTGATCATCGGCACCGGCTTCGGCTTCGTCCTGGCGTCCGTCGCCTTCGCCATCTCCGCCGTCGCGATCCCCATGCTGGTGGATCGCGACATCTCGGCGGTGGAGGCCATTGTCGTCTCGACGCGCGTGACCCTGCTGAACTGGCGCGCCATGGCGCTTTGGGCCGGGTTGATCGTGGTCTTCACCGCGATGGCCCTGGTGCCGTTTTTCCTGGGTCTCGCCTTGGTCATGCCCCTGATCGGGCACGCCACATGGCATGCCTATCGCGACCTCGTGCGCTGATCAGAACAGGTTGATGTCGCCGGCGTGGAGCTGCGAAGGCGTCAGGCCGAGCAACAACACGCTGCCGCTGCCGAGCGTCAGCATGGCGCCGGCCTCGACGGCACGAATCGCTGTCAAAGCCGCGGCTGCCGTGGCGAAGCTTGAGGCGGGCAATAGCAGAAAGTCCTCGCCGGGCCTGAAATCGAGGATGATGTCGGCACCTGCATTGTGGTCGATCATGAAGCGGTCGGCGCCGGCTCCGCCGCTCAGCGTATCGTCGCCAAGCCCGCCGCGCAGCGTATCGGCCCCACCTTCGCCCAGCAGGAGATTCGGCAATGCATTGCCGGTGATCTGGTTCGCCAGCGCATTGCCTCCCCCCAGAAGCGCTGCGCCCAGAAGGACCAGGTTTTCCACATTCGGCGGCAGCAGATAGCCGCCGGCCGACAACTGCGCCCAGACCGTGTCCGTGCCGCCGCTCGCGTCCTCGATGACGACGTCGCCGCGCGAGTCGATGATGTAGAGATCGTTTCCCGGCCCGCCCAGCAATCGGCTGGTGAGTCGATCCCCCGACGCGGCATCAAGCGTATCGGCGCCGTCGCCACCGCGAAGGATGGAACCAGCGCCGAGCCCCGCCCGCAGCAGGTCATTGCCCGCCCCGCCCTGAAGGTCATCGGCGCCGGAGCCGCCTTCCAGCGTGTCGTCGCCCGCACCGCCATCCAGCCGGTCATTGCCATCGCCGCCACGCAGGATGTCATTGCCGTCACCGCCCATCAGCGTGTCGTTATCGGCTCCGCCATCCAGGGTGTCCGCCCCCGTCCCACCCGACAGCAGGTCGGCTCCCGCCTCGCCGGAGAGCCAGTCCAGACCGTCATTCCCGGAGATGCGGTCATTGCCGGTGCCACCGTACAGGACATCATTGCCCGAATAGCCGATCAGCCAATCGGCTCCGTCGCCACCATACAAGGTGTCGGCGCCGCCATCGCCGGTCATCGTGTCATCGCCGGCCCCACCCTCGACGAAATCATTGCCCGAGCCCGCGGTCAGCAGGTTGTTGCCGTCATTGCCATACAGCGAGTCGTCGCCGGCGGACCCCGTCAGTGAGTGATGGCCACTGCCGGCGCGAAGACGCAGCCGTTCGATCTCCGCCGGCATGGTCATCGACCAGCTCACGACCAGTTCGTCGATCCCTCCCCCCGCCACTTCCAGCCAGGTTTCGGTCTGGTTGCGTAGAAGGTAGACGTCATTACCCAGGCCGCCGATCAGCCTGTTGGCCTCGGTCCCGCCGCCATCCAGCGTGTCGGCGCCATCCCCGCCCACCAGCCGGTCGATGCCCTCGCCACCTTCGAGCCAGTCGTCACCCGCATCGCCGAACAGGCTGTCGGCCCCGTCGCCACCGCGGAGGACGTCATTGCCGTTGCCGCCCCGAATGGTGTCCGCCGCCCCGCCGCCTTCAATGGTGTCGTCACCATCGCCGCCTTCCAGGCTGTCGGCCGCGACCCCGCCGCGCAGCAGGTCATTCCCGCCATGGCCGAACAACGCGGCGGGCGTGCCCCCGGCGGTCAGCGTGTCGGCGAAGATGCTCCCGTCCTGCACCACGAAGGCCGAGCTGGGACCCGGCTGAAGGATGGAGACGGATATGGTGTGACTGGAGATGTTGAGACCGTCATCGGCCTCGATCATCACCTCCCGCACCGTGCCGCCCTGGCCGACCATGTCAACGCCGGGACGCAGCCGCAATTCGTTGCCCACCATCATGAACCAGGCCGAATCCGGCCAGGCCACGCGATAGGTGATAGGGCCGGCCGTATCCGGATCGGTCGCGGTGAGCATGCCGATCGGCGCGCCGACATCATTGGCCAGCACCACGCCGCCGCTGCTGAAGCGAACGCTTTGCGGCGGCGTGTCGTCGAGGTTGACCAGCCGGATGCTGAACTGGAAGCCAGATGGCGCCCAGCCGGCCGAGGTCTTGACACTCAGGGCAAAGGTGAAGCTGGTCCCGGCCGGATACGCCTCTGCATCAAAGGTCTGCAACGGCGTGATGGTCATCAGCCGTCGGCTGCTGCTGAAGGTCGCGGTGAACAATCCGGCATCCACGCCGTACAGCGCGGCCGACTGCACACCCTCCGAGAAAGTCAGGTAGGCGACCCAGTCGCTGCGTTGCGCGTTCTCGTAGATCGTATCCGGTACCGTGCCGCTGAACGACACAGACATGCCAAGGCCCCGTCCTGGTGCAGGGCGCAGATCAGCACGAGGCTGGTTTAGATGCCGTCAACGCCCGGCGGGATTGGTCATCACGCCATCAATTGCATGGCCATCCCGGCCAAAAGGGCCGCATTCACCACGAAGAGCAGCGCCCCTACCATCCGGGTCATCGGCCCGGAGCGCCTCAGGAACAGCCGGCCGAGCAGAGCCACACCGATCAGCGCCGGAATCGTGCCCAGCGTGAAGGCCAGCATGGCCAGCGCCCCGGCAAGGGCGCTGCCGGTCGCCGCCGCCGCCGCCAGCGCGGCATAGAGCAGGCCGCAGGGCAGTGCCGAGAGAAGCAGCCCGAGCCCGAAGCCGTTCCAGCCGCCGGGACGCACCAGCAGCCGACCGATCGCGCGCTGGAAGGGACCTTCGGTGTCGCTGGCGGTGCTTACAGTCTTCGATGCCGCCGCGCCGCGCCGCCAGAAGGCCAATTTGCCCCGCCAGGATGCGGGCAGGCGCCCGAGGGCCTGGCGCATCATCAGCACGGCCGCCAGCAGCAGCAGCGCCGCCAGCACATGTCGCAGCCCTGTCACCTGGCTGAGCAGCCCCGCGCTGGCGCCGGCCACCGCACCCAGCGCCCCGTAACCCACGAGGCGTCCTGCGTGATAGGGCAGCAGCGCCGCACCCGACAGCCGTGCCAGCATCCCATCCCCACCACCACCCACGGCCGCGCCTGACTGGGCGATGACGAAGGGGGCGCACATGCCGGCACAATGGGTCACTCCGCCCGCCAACCCGGTCAGCAGCATGGCGACGAGCACGGATGCCAGGGCACCCGTGCCCAGGGCGGTCAGGTCATGGAGACAATTGGCGAGCATGGAGGCCATGCTACATGCCTTCCCCTGCCGTAACCTTGCGCCAGGTCAATCGCCCGGCACGTTCAGAGGCTGGTGCGGACCGACCACAATTCCGGGAAGAACCGCCCGTCCAGCGCCGTTTGCAAATAGCTGACGCCGGCGCTTCCGCCGGTGCCCTTGCGATGGCCGATGATGCGTTCGACGGTCTTCAGATGGCGAAACCGCCATGTCTGGAAGGCGTCCTCCAGATCCACCAGCTCCTCCGCCAGCTCATAGAGGTCGAAATGGGTGGAGGCGTCGCGATAGACCGTGGCCCAGACGGCCTCGACCGCCGGGTCCGCGACATGGGCTTCACGCACATCGCGCGTCACCACCTGCTCCGGCACCGGCAGGCCGCGGCGATGCAGCAGCCGCAGCGCCTCGTCATACAGGCTCGGCGATTCGAAGGCCCTGCGCAGCAGGCCGTGCACCTCCGGCACATGGGCATGCGGGCGCATCATGAAGGCGTTCCGGCTGCCGAGGCGGTATTCCACCAGCCGATACTGCCAGGACTGGAAGCCGGAGGAGGAGCCGAGGCTCTCCCGGAAGGCCAGGTAGTCGTGCGGGGTCAGGGTGGTCAGGACATCCCAGGCCTCGACAAGCTGGCGCTGGATGCGGCTGATGCGGGCCATCGCCTTGAAAGCGGGGGCCAGGTCGTCGGCCCGGATGCGGTCCATCGCCAGATCCAGCTCATGGCCCATCAGCTTCAGCCACAGCTCCTGGACCTGATGGATGATGATGAACAGCATCTCGTCATGCTGGCCGCTGCGGGGCATCTGCGCCGACAGCAGGCGGTCCAGGCCCAGATAGTCACCATAACTCATCCGGCGGCTGAAATCCGTCTCCGCACCCTCGACCATCCACAGACCTCCATCGGGTAAGATCCAGTCTAGACGCCGCCCCGGCCGATGCCACATGGAAGCCCGCATGTTGGACCTCAGATCGCATTTTTCCCGGTTTCTCGGCGCCGATCCGCAGCGGCTGCACTTCGCCGCGCATAGCCACCACCCCTGGCCTGATGTGACGCGCGCCGCTCAGTTGCAGGCCTGGGACGTGGCAGCCCGCCTGCAGGATGGGAAATGGGAGGAGGTGCTGGGACCAGTCTTGGACCGCTGCCGCCAGCAGGTGGCGCATCACCTCGGTCTGCCCGATCCGGCCACGCTGGTCTTCGCTTCGAATACCCATGATTTCCTTCTGCGCATCCTTTTCTCCCTGCCGACCGGGCGCCCGCCGCGCATCCTGACCACCGATGGCGAGTTCCACAGCCTGTCCCGCCAGCTCGCGCGGCTGGAGGAGGAAGGCCTGGTCACCGTCACCCGGATTGCCAGCGAACCCGGTGAAAGCTGCCTGGACCGGCTGATGGAGGCCGCCCCCCGGGGCTTCGACCTCATCTGGGTCAGCCAGGTCTTCTTTGCCTCCGGCTTCGCGATGGAGGGTCTCGAAGCCCTTGCGGCGGCGGCCGGCGAGGCGGTGTTCGTGATCGACGGCTACCACGCCTTCATGGCGCGCCCGGTCGATCTGGGGCCGCTGGTCGGCCGCGCCTTCTACACCGCTGGTGGCTATAAATACGCCATGGCAGGCGAGGGCGCCTGCTTCCTGCATTGCCCGCCCGGCTGGCTGCCGCGGCCGCGCGCCACCGGCTGGTATGCCGCCTTCGGGGCGCTGGAACAGGCCGGCGGCGGCGTCGGCTATGCGGCGGATGGCTGGCGCTTCATGGGCGCCACCTTCGATCCCTCGGGCCTGTTCCGGCTGGATGCGGCGCTGGGCTGGGTCGCGTCCATGGGGCTGACCACCGCCACCATCCACGACCACGCCCATGCCTTGCAGGCCCGCTTCGTTCAGGGCCTGGGCGGCACGGGCCTCGACCCCAGCCGGCTGGTGGTGCCACTGGCCGAGTCGAGGCGCGGCAACTTTCTCACCTTCGACCTGACGGATGCCGAAGCCTGGCAGCAGCGCCTCGCCGCGGCGGGCATCGTCACCGACCGTCGCGGCAACCGGCTGCGCTTCGGCTTCGGCATCTACCAGACCGAGGTGGAGGTGGATGCACTGCTGCTCCGCCTGCGCCAGATGCCCCACTAGGCGCCCGGCGGCGAAGGCGCTACGCGGCATCCATGACCCGTCTCCCCCTCGCGCTGACCATGGGCGAACCGGCCGGAATCGGCGGCGAGACCACCGCCAAGGCCTGGCGCGCCCTTCGAGAGTCGGGTCCCGCCTTCTTCCTGATCGGCGATCCGGCGCAATGCCTGGATGTCCCCGTCGCGGTGATCGAGGCACCCGAACAGGCCGCCGCCGCCTTCGCCACCGCTTTGCCGATCCTGCCCCGCCCCCTGGCTGCGCCCCTGCGCCTCGGGCATCCGGACCCCGCCAATGCCCCCGCCGTGATCGGCGCCATCGAGGACGCGGTGCATTTGGCCCTGACGGGCCGCGTCGGTGCCGTGGTCACCAACCCGATTCAGAAGGCGGTGCTGACCGCCGCCGGCTTCCGGCACCCCGGCCATACCGAATTTCTGGGCGAACTGGCCGGCGATGGCGGTCCGCCGGTGATGATGCTGGCCTGCCCTGGCCTGCGCGTGGTGCCCGTGACCATCCATGTCGCCCTGGCCGAGGCGCTGCGCAGCCTGACCACGGCGATGATCGTGGAACAGGGCAGGATCGTCGCCGCCGCGCTGCGCCGGGATTTCGGCCTCGCCCAGCCCCGCCTCGTCATCGCCGGCCTCAACCCCCATGCCGGGGAGGCCGGGACCATGGGGCGAGAGGATATCGAGATCGTGGCGCCCGCCATCGCCGCCCTGCGCGAGGCCGGCATCGCCGCCCGTGGCCCTCTGCCCGCCGACACGATGTTCACGCCACGGGCGCGCGCCGGCTACGACGCCGCGCTGTGCATGTATCACGACCAGGCGCTGATCCCGATCAAGACGCTCGACATGGATGGCGGCGTCAATGTCACGCTTGGGCTGCGCATCATCCGCACCAGCCCGGACCACGGCACTGCGCTCGATATCGCCGGCCAGGGCCTGGCCGATCCCGGCAGCCTGATCGCCGCGCTGCGGCTGGCCGCGGAAATGGCCGCAAGCCGCGCAAGGGAATCCACGCCATGAACACGATCCTGCTGTCGATCAATGTGGACCACGTCGCGACGCTGCGGAATGCGCGTGGCGGCCAGTTCCCCGACCCGGTCGCCGCCGCGCATATCTGCCTGGAAGCGGGAGCAGAGGGCATCACCATCCATCTGCGGGAGGATCGCCGGCATATCCGCGACCGCGACGTGGAGCGGATGAAGGCGGAAGTCCCGACCAAGCTGAACCTGGAAATGGCCGCGACCGAGGAGATGGTGGCCATCGCCACGCGCCTGCGGCCGGAGGCCTGCTGCCTGGTGCCGGAGAAGCGCCAGGAACTGACCACCGAAGGCGGCCTCGACATCCTGCGCGCGGGCTCCGACCTCGCCGAGGCGGTGAAGCGCCTGAACGGCGCCGGCATCCGCACCTCCATCTTCATCGAGGCCGATCCGGCGCAGATCGAGGCCGCGGCGCGGATCGGCGCGAACTGCGTGGAGCTGCACACCGGCACCTATGCCGATGCCGCCCCGGCCGACCGCCCGGCGCATCTGGCGCGACTGACCCGCGGCGCGGCGGCGGTCGAGGCGGCGGGCCTGCTCTGCCACGCCGGCCATGGGCTCGACTATGACTGCATCGGCGGCATCGCGGCCCTGCCCCAGGTCTCCGAAGTCTCGATCGGCCATTTCCTCATCAGCCAGAGCGTCTTCGAGGGTCTGCCCTCGGCGGTACGGCGCATGCGATCGCTGATCGATCAGGCGCGCGGCGGAAGGTAAGCTCTCGCAAAATGCATGGCATGGCGGTTGCTCTCATCCCGTAGCATGAGCCCGCGGCACATTTGGCCCGGGCCGGTGATGCAGGATGCGAGACGCCCCATGGCGACAACGGCCAAGGCTCGACAGACCCTTCCCCTCTGGTCCCTGCGGACAGGCGCCGCGGCACGACGGCCACAGGCCCGCGGCGCGAAGGTCATTCGCCTGCCCTGCGGCGCCGCGCGGCGCCACCGCGTGCTGACCTACCCCGCCGCCATCGCCGTTCCGCCGCGCCAGGCCACCTGGTCCACAAGTCCGGAGCGGCCATCCCGACCGCTCACCCTGCTGCTGGCCCTAACCGCACCCACGGCGGTGCTGGGCTGCGGCATGCTGCTGATGCAGCTGCTCGCCTGACGACGACCGTCAGGCCGAGACATTCCACTTCTGGCCCAGCTCGGCAAAGAAGCCGCTGGCCAGGCGGATCGTCACCCAGGTGTTCAGGAAGTTGAGGAAGACCGGGTCCTGCAGCGGCGCCATGAAGGCCATGGGAATCGGGTTGCGCGGCTGATCGCCGAACAGCGCCACCAGGTCGGGATATTCCCGGGTCAGGAAGGCGGCCTCGATCACCGTGGACATGGTGGCATCCACCCGCCCGCCCAGCAGCTCCTGCCAGTCCCGCGCCGGGCTCTCGACCCGGCGCAGGGTCGCGGCCGGCAACGCCTGCTGCACGAACTGCTCCATGGTGGTGCCGAGATTGGTCGCCACCGTCACCCCCCGCTGGTTCAATGCCTCCCAATTCGCGAAGCGGGCGGCGTTGCGGCGCGTGGTCAGGGGGATGAAGCCGGTGCGGCCCCAGGGCAGGGTGAAGCTGCCCGCCATGGCGCGGGCGACGGACATTGAGGTGCCCGTGAAGATCACATCATACTGGTCGGCCTGGAGCCCGTTGATGAGGGTGCGCCATTCGGTCGCGACGAATTCCGCCCGCACCCCCATGTCCTTCGCCAGTTGTTCCGCCGCCTCGATCTGGTGGCCGCGATAGCTGCGGGTGGCGGGGTCGCGGAAGCTCATCGGGTTGAAGTCGCCCGTGGTGCCGATACGGATGCGCCCGGCGGATTGGATGGCCTGCAACCGCCCCCCGCCAGCGGGCTGGGCCGAGGCCTGGGCAGGCAGCAGTAGGGCGGCGGCCGCGGCGGCAGCAGGGATGTGGCGACGATGCATGGGAGGGCTCCTGTTCGGCTCGGGTCGAGTTTGGGCCGGCCCGGCAAATCCGCAACGGTGCGGCACCGAATCACCCCGCCGATATCGCACGGCGGCGCGAAGCATGGGAGACAGCGGCATGGCCCTGCCCCTCCTCCGCCTTCTTCCCCTGTCGCTGTTGCTGGCCGGCTGCGGCGGTAATTGGGGCTGGCACGTGGTCAATCCGGCGGACAGCCGGGGCCAGGCCAATCTGCTGTTCATGGTAGAGGGGCTTTGGGCGACCGTCTCGCTCTCCCTCGCCGCCATCCTGCTTTCGGTCACGCTGGGCACCGGCGTCGCCCTGCTGGGCTTCGCGCGGTCCCGCGCCCTGCGGCTGGCCAACCGCGCCTGGGTGGAGCTGTTCCGCGCGGTGCCGATCTTGGTGCTGATCCTCTGGGTCTTCTACGGCCTGCCGGTCGTGCTCGGCATCCGACTGGATGTCTTCACCGCGGCGCTGATCGCCATCGCCCTCTGCGATTCGGCCTTCGAGGCGGAAATCCTGCGCGGCGGCATCCAGAGCATCGAGCAGGGGCAGCGAGAGGGGGCCCATGCGCTCGGCCTGTCGCGCTGGCAGGCGATGCGCTTCGTCATCTTGCCGCAGGCGCTGCGGCGGATCATCCCGCCGGTCGCGAACCAATTCGTCTATGTGGTGAAGATGAGCAGCCTGGCCAGCGTCATTGGCTATCAGGACCTCACCCGTCGGGCCAATGAGCTGGTGGTCTCCGTCTTCCGGCCGCTGGAGATCTACACCGTGCTGATCCTGGAATATCTGGTGCTGATCCTGCTGATCTCGGCGGGCACGCGCTGGCTGGAGCGGCGGCTAGGAGCGGACCAGACGCGACCGCGCGACTCTTGAGGCGCGCCTCCGGCGCGACGGTTGACGTAGGGCGGCGCAGACGCCAGCGTCACCCGCATGACCTCAGCGCACAACGACAAGCCGATCGCCACCCGGGACGGCGAGGCGGCGCACCACGCCGCCATCCATGCGGCAACCCTGACGCTCGACACCCATGTCGACATTCCCTGGCCGAATACCCCCGATCCCGCGACGCAGACCACGCGACGTGTGGACTATATGAAGATGAAGGCCGGCGGGCTGAAATCCGTGGTCTTCATTGCCTACGTCTCCCAAGGGCCGCTGACCGCGGAAAGCCAGGACGCGGCGGGCGCGCGGGCGGAGGCGATGCTGCGGGCCATCGCCGCCACGGCCGGCGAGACACCCATGCGGCGGAAGCTCTGCACCACACCGGATGAGCTTGAGGCCTGCATCGCCGATGGGGCTCTGGGCATCCTGCTCGGCGTCGAGAATGGCCATGCGATGGGCCAGGATCTGTCGCGCCTCGCCCTGTGGCGGAAGCTCGGCGCCATCTATCTCACCGTGACGCATGACGGCCACAACGCCCTGTCCGATGCGGCGCGGCCCCGCGCCGATCTGGGCGACGGCCCCACCCTGCATGGCGGGCTTTCTGCGCTCGGCCGGCAAGCCATCGCGGAGATGAATCGCGTCGGGCTGATCGTCGATGTCTCGCATGTGGCGCGCAGTTCCATGCTCCAGGCGGCGGAACTGTCCCGCACGCCCGTCGTGGCCACGCATGCCTGCTGCCGCGCGCTGCGCGACCATCCGCGCAACCTGGACGACGTGCAGCTCGATACCCTGCGCGATGTCGGCGGGCTGATCCAGATCACGGCCGTGCCCGCCTTCCTGGTCGATCCAGGCCCGAGCGGCAGCTCCCGCGCCAGCATCGCCGATTATGCGGACCATGTGGATTACGCGGTGCGTCGCATCGGCATCGATCACGTCGGCCTGTCCTCCGACTTCGATGGTGGCGGCGGGATTGAGGGCTGGCAGGATGCCTCGACGACCGGCGCGCTCAGCGCGGAGCTGCTGCGGCGCGGCTATGGCCCCCGGGAACTTGGGCTGCTCTGGTCCGGCAACTTCCTGCGGGTCTGGCGTGCGACGCTACGTGCGGCGGGGTAATTCGGTTCGGCTTGGCAATTCCCGTCGCACCGTCCGTTTCGACCTATACTGACGAGTCCGCCCATCCCAACCGTCTCGTTTTGCATGACACTTGAATGTTCCTTCATGAGCCGCCGCTTTTCACTCGGGCGTTCCCAAAACCGACAGGCTACGGCACAATAACGGACTAAGGGCGCAGGCTGAGACGTCGCCCAGGATCTGACCGCACACGCATGTCGCCCCCTTCCCTGTTCCGCCGCCAGGCGGTCGACGAGGCTGCCGCGCCGGACCGGTATGACGAGGCATTGCGCGTCATGCGACCCTGGACCTGGGCGGTGGGCGGCACGCTTCTGGCACTCGCCGTCATCGGCATCGTCTGGTCCTCCCTGGTCGATGTTCCAGTGAAAGTGGCGGGGCGCGGCATTCTCCTGCCCCCTGGCGGCGTGATCGATATCGTTGCGGATACGGATGGGCGCGTCGAGAACCTGCTGGTCCGCCCTGGGGACCGTGTCGAGGCGGGACGGCCGATCGCCAATGTGGACCAGTCGGAGGTCCGGCTGCAGCTTTCCCTGGCCGAGGGCCAGGCCGCCGACGCCGCCCGGCACCGGCGCGAGCTGATGGAGTTCCATCGCCGGGAGGAGGCGGCCGCCGACGCCTTCCGCATCGCCCGCGACGCCGCCCTGACCCAGAACCTCCGCCTTCTGGAGGAACGGCTGAGCATGATGATCCAGCGGGAGGACGTGCTGCGCGGCCTGTCCCAGCAGAACCTGGTGAACCGGGACCGCGCCTTGTTCGCCCGGGTGGAGGTATTCCAGGTCCGCGAGCAGATCGCCGCCTCCCGCAATGAGCGAGAGCAGCTCGTCCTCGATCAGGCGCTGAAGCGGACCCAGCGGGAACGCGAGACCATGGAGGCCGAGCGCCGCGCCGACGAAACCGGCCGCCAGGCGCAGGCGCTGCGCGACCGGCTGGAACGCCTCGGCGCCGTTCTGGCGCCCTATTCCGGCACGGTCGTGGAGGCCAAGGTCAATGAGGGCCAGGTGGTGCAGCGAGGCACCGCGCTGCTGACCATCGAGCGGGACCCGGCCAGCGGGCCCGGCGGCCCGGTCGCGATTATCTACGTCACCGCCCAGGACGGCAAACGCCTCGCCGAGGGTCTGCGGGTCGAGGTGTCGCCCTCCTCCACGCGGCGAGAGGAGCATGGCTTCGTCTATGGCCGCGTGCTGCGCGTGGCGCATGTGCCGGCCTCCTCCGCCGGCCTGCTTCGGACGCTTCAGAACGACCAGCTGGTGCGCAGCTTCACCACCGGGCTCGGGACGCCCTTCGAGGTGGAGGTGGCGCTGGAACGGGACCCCGCGACCCGCAGCGGCCTTCGCTGGTCCACCGGCAGCGGCCCCGATTTCGCCGTGGAATCCGGCACCCTGGCCGAGGCGGAATTCACCGTCCGCTCCGTGCGCCTCATCGGGCTGGCCTTCCCCGCCCTGCGCGGCTGGCTGACCCGGACCGCGGACGCCGCGACGCCATGAATGCCGGTACCGCCGCGCCGGCAGCCGCCCGGCCCGGACGCCGGGTTCGCACGCCCACCCTGTTGCAGATGGAGGCCGTGGAATGCGGCGCGGCGGCGCTTGGCATCGTCCTTGGCCATTACGGCCGCTGGGTGGCGCTGGAGGAGTTGCGCGTCGCCTGCGGCGTATCCCGCGACGGCAGCCGCGCCAGCCACGTCGCGGCGGCGGCCCGACAATACGGCATGGAGGTGCAGGCCTTCCGCATGGAGCCGAGCCACCTTTCCGGCATGCGGCTGCCCCTGATCGCCCATTGGGGCATGAACCATTTCGTGGTCATCGAGGGCATCGGGCCTCGCCACGCCTTCATCAACGACCCGGCCAGCGGCCCTCGCCGCATCCCGATCGAGGAATTGGACCGCAACTTCACCGGCGTTGCCCTGGTGCTGGAGCCCGGTCCGGATTTCCGCAAGGGAGGGGAGAAGCCGCGCGCGCTGGGCGGCATCATGCGCCGGCTGCGCGGCAATGAGGCCAGCTTCGGCTTCCTGGTCGGAGTCAGCATGCTGCTGATGATCCCGGCCCTGTTGGTGCCGGCCTTCTCCCAGGTCTTCGTCGATGATGTCCTGGTCGGGCGCTTCGATTCCTGGCTGCAGCCGCTGCTTTGGGGCATGGCGGGCGTGGCGGCGGTCATGGCCGTCATCACCTGGCTTCAGCTCGATCTGCTGCTGCGGCTGGAGACGCGGCTTTCCGTCGCCGGCTCCGCGCAGTTCCTGGAGCGTCTGACCCGCCTGCCGGTCGCCTTCTTCGCCCAGCGCCATCCCGGCGATGTCGCGGGCCGTGTCATTCTGAACGACCGCGTCGCGCGGCTGGTCTCGGGCGATGTCGGGCGGGGGCTGCTGGGCCTGATCACGGCCTTTGCCTATGCCGCGGTGATGGTTCTCTATGACCCGCTACTGACCGCGGTCGTGGTCCTGGCCGCGCTTATCAATCTGGTGGCCCTGGCGTGGCTTGGCCGGTCGCTGAGCGACGACAATCAGCGCTTGCTGTCCCGCACCATGCGCTCCGACGGCCTGGCCCGGCAGGGGTTGCAGATGATGGAGACCTACCGCGCCTCCGGCAGCGAAAGCCTGCTGCTGGCGCAGTTGGCGGGTACCCGTGCCGGTGTCGCCAACATCACCCAGCGGCTGGCGTTGCGCCGAGGCATGCTGGAGGGACTGCCCGCCTTCATCGCGGTACTCGCCGGTGCCGCGGTGCTCGTGCTGGGCGGCGGGCGGATCATGGAAGGGGAGATGACGGTCGGCCAGTTGGTCGCCTTCCAGGCTCTCGCTATGGGCTTTATGGGGCCGGTCGCGCAGCTGGTCGGCGTCGCCACGCAGATGCAGGACGCCAAGGCCAACCTGACGCTGCTGGAAGACACCATGCACCACCCGCTGGCGCCGGAATTCGCCACCGCGCCGGCCCGCAGTGCTGCTGCCCGCTTCGCCGGCCATGTCGAGCTGCGCAACGTGGTCTTCGGCCATAGCCGGCTGGAACCGCCACTTCTGGACGGCATTTCCCTGACCCTGGAGCCCGGCCGTCGCCTGGGCATTGTCGGCGGCTCGGGCTCCGGCAAATCAACCCTCGCCCTGCTGGTGGCCGGCCTTTACCGCCCCTGGTCGGGTGACATCCTCATCGATGGCCGGGTGCTGGACAGCATCCCGCGTGAGGAGTTGCGGCGGGAAGTCGCCGTGGTGGACCAGCAGGGCTATCTGTTCGACGGCACCATTCGCGACAATATCGCGATGTGGGACCCGACGCTGGCCGATGAACGCCTGGTCGAATGCGCCCAGGACGCCGCCATCCATGACGAGGTGCTGGCGCGCCGCGGCGGCTATGCCGGGGTGGTGGCGGAGGAAGGGCGCAACTGGTCCGGCGGCCAGCGCGCCCGGCTGGAATTGGCCCGCGCCATCGCCACCGACCCCGCCATCCTGATGCTGGACGAGGCGACGGCCGCGCTCGACAACCGGTCGGAGGCCACGCTGATGCGCAATCTGCGCCGGCGCGGCTGCACCATGATCATCATCGCCCATCGCCTCGCTTTGGTGCGGGATTGCGACGAGGTGATCGTCATGGAGCGTGGGCGCATCATCCAGCGCGGCCATCCGGACGATCTGGCGCGCGACGAGGGGCCCTTCCGCACGATGCTCGCCAGCGGGTGACCATGCCTGACGACCTGCCCGCGACGCCGCTCGCCCCGGCCGAGGCATCCGCATCCGAACCACCGCCGAGCTTCCCCCTGCCCGCCCATGCGCCGTTGGCGCTGGATGATCCGGCGGATCGATGGCTGGTCAGTTCCGGCAGCGTCACCCTGTTCGCCATGCGCCCACCCCGCGCGCCGGCAACCGAGGGGCCGCGCCGCTACCTGGGCACCATTCCGACCGGCGGGTTGATCTGCGGGCTCGGGATCGACGAGATCGGCGCCCGGCTGATCGCCGTGGGCACGGCCGACACGCGACTGACGCCCGTGACACTTGCCCCGGCGGAAACACCGGAGGATCAGACCCGGCTCGCCATCGCCAGCTCGGCCTGGTGCCACGCCCTGGCGGAAGGCCTGGCGCGTCCGATGGCGCCGCGGCCCCGCGCCGACCTGGCCATCTCCGACATCACCGGCCCGGTCCGGACACAGCCCGGCGCGACCATCGCCGCCCGCGGCAATCCGATCTGGGTGCGGCTTCCGCCGGGATCCTGGCTGTTGCTGGGGCTGGAACCGCTGAGCGGCCTGGTGCCGCTGCCGCCCGAGGCCTGGCTGACGGGCAGTGGCGGCGTGCTGACGCCGGTGCTGGCGGCCCAGGCCATAGCGGAGCCGGATTGGGTCGAGGGGCTTGCCTCCTTCAACGCCGCCAGCCTCGCCGCGCTGTCCTCCGCCCTGGCGCTCGATGCCGCCGATGAGCTGAACCGTCTGCGCCTGCGCGCGGAGCGGGATGATGAAGCCGGCGCGGAACAGCGTTCCGCCTTTGCGGCCATCCTCGGCAATGCGCCGGAAGTGCAGGCCAGCGCGGACACCGATCCGCTCATGCCGGTCTTCCGCGTCATCGCGGCACATCTCGGGGTGCGCGCGAAGCGGCCGATCCGAGTGCGGCGCGCGGATATCGACGCCGTGCCGACGCTGGAGGAGCTGGCCCGCGCCTCCGGCCTGCGGCTGCGGCCCGCGCATCTGCCGCAAAAGTGGTGGCTGGAGGATCACGGGCCGCTGTTCAGCACCCTGGGCGGCCAGGCCACCGTGGCGCTGCTGCCGGATGGACGCGGCTACAGGCTGTTCAGCGCGGAAAAGCCGAAAGGCATCCGCGTCGATGCCACATTGGCGCAGGGCATTGGGCGGGACGCGCTGGCCCCCATCGTGCCCCTGCCCCGCAAGGCGCTCGGCCTGCTGGACCTCGTCGGCAGCGGCATGCGCGGCAGCGGCACGGATGTGACGGCCATCTTCGTCACCATGCTGATCGGCGCCGCGCTGGGCCAGGCGGTGCCGATGGCCACCGGCGTCGCCTTCTCCCTCCTCATTCCTGGCGGGCATATGGGGGAGCTGGCGCAGCTCGGCCTGGCACTGGTGCTGGTGGCGGCGGTCAGCTGGATGGTGAAACTGGGCAGCGAGATCGCGCAGCAGCGCATCGAGGCCCAGGCCGGACCCGCCCTGCATGCAGCGATCTGGGACCGGGTGATGCGCCTGCCCATGGTCACGCTGAACCGCCAGACCGTGGGCGAGACCTCCGGCCGCGCCGTCTCCGCCATATCGCTGGCGGTGCAGCTGCGGGCTTTCGGCTTCGTCATCGTCAGCGCGGTGGCGACGATCCTGTCCTCGATGGTGCTGATGCTGCTGTCGCAGCCGCTGGCCGCCGCCGTGGCGGTCGGCATGCTGGTGCTGCAACTCGCCGCCGCCAATCTGGCGGGGTGGTTGCAGGCGCGTGCCTTCGCGACTGGCGAGGCGCTGTCCGGCCTCGCGGACGCCATGGTGTTCCAGATCGTCTCCGGCCTGGTGAAGCTGCGCCTCGCGGGTGCCGAGGCGCGGGCGCAGACCGTCTGGGCGGGGCGTTTCGCGGAAATGCGCCGCCGCCTTGCCGCCGCGCGGCGGATCAGCAATGGCTACGACGCCTTCGCCGCCGGCTTCGCCGTGCTGTCCACCGCCGCCGCCTTCCTGATCATCGCGCTGATGCAGCGGGTCGAGGTGGGAGAGCCGCCGCCGAGCCTGTCCTCGGTCATGACCTTCATCGCCGCCTATGGGCTGATGGCGGCCTCCGGCACCCAGCTCGCCAAGACCATGTTTGCGCTGTGGTTCCTGATGCCGACCCGCAAATTCGCCCAGCCGCTGCTGGATGCCTTGCCGGAGCCGGATACGGGCAAGGTGGATCCGGGCCGGCTGAGCGGTGCGGTGGAGCTTTCCAACCTCGCCTTCCGCTACGGCCCCACCGAGGCCTGGGTCTTCGCGGGGCTCAGCCTGCGGATCGAGCCGGGCGAGTTCATCGCCATCGTCGGCCGCTCCGGCGCCGGCAAATCCACCCTGGTGCGGCTGCTTCTGGGGATGGAGGAACCGAGCAACGGCGCCATCTACATGGACGGCCACGACATTCGCGGGCTGGACCTTGCTGTGCTGCGCCAACAGGTGGCGACGGTGCTCCAGGCCGGCCGCGTCGCGCCCGGCAGCCTGCGGGACGCGGTGCGCGGCCTGTCCCAGGTCCCGGATGTGGAGATCTGGCAGGCGCTGGAGCAGGCAGCGCTCGCGGCCGATGTGCGCGCCATGCCGATGGGGCTGGAGACGATGCTGACCGATGCCAGCCGTGTGCTGTCCGGCGGACAGGTACAGCGCCTGCTGCTGGCGCGGTCGCTGTTGCAGAAGCCGGCCATCCTGATCCTGGATGAGGCGACCAGCGCGCTGGACAATGTCACCCAGCGGGCCACGATGCGCGCCATCCGGACCATGCCGGCCACCCGCATCGTCATCGCCCACCGCCTGTCCACCATCCGCCATGCCGACCGGATCATCGTGCTGGATGGCGGGCGGATCGTGGAAAGCGGCAGTTTCAAGCAGCTTCTGGCGCGCAAGGGCGGCTATTTCGCCCGCCAATACGCCGAGGAAGCCCGCTGGCAGGCGGCGAGCAAAACGGCGCCCGCCAGCGGAAAGGCGTAATCCTCAGGCGGCCTGGATCGCCTGCCAGATCCGCTCCGGCGTCGCGGGCATGTCGATATGCCGGATGCCGTAGTCAGACAGCGCATCGACCAAAGCATTCATCACCGCCGGCAGCGACCCGGCGCAGCCGGCCTCACCGCAGCCCTTGGCGCCCAGCGGATTAGTCGTGGCCGGGACGGCATGGCTGACGAAGCCGATGGAGGGCATGTCCCCGGCCCGCGGCAGCGCATAGTCCAGATAGCTGCCGGTCTGGAGCTGGCCATCCTCGCCATAGCCGACGCTTTCCAGCAGCGCCTGGCCGATGCCCTGGGCGATGCCGCCATGCGCCTGGCCGGCCACCAGCATCGGATTCACGATCACACCGAAATCGTTCACCGACATGTAGCGGTCGATATGGACGATGCCGGTCTCGGGATCGATCTCCACCTCCACCACATGGCAGCCATTGGGATAGGCCTGCGACGCCTGGTCGAAGACATGGGTCACGTCCAGCGTCGCCGGCACGCCTTCCGGCAGGCTGGGCGCCTGCCGCAGCCGGGCGGCGAGTTCCATCATGCCGATGCCGCGGTCGGTGCCGGCGATCAGGAAGCGGCCCTCGCCGCCATCCGGATGAGCCTCGAATTCGATATCCGCGGCCGCCGCCTCCAGCGCCCAGGCGGCCGCTTCGCGCCCCTTCTCCACCACAAGCTCCGCCGCCTCCACGATCGCGGCGCCGGAGGCCATCAGGGATTTGGAACCGCCGGTGCCACCGCCGGCGATCAGCTCATCGGAATCGCCTTGCAGCAGGCGGATCTGGTGGAAGGGGATGCCGATCGACTGGTGCAGCACCTGGGCGAAGGCGCTCCAATGGCCCTGGCCGTAGTCCAGCGTGCCAGTGATGATGGTGACGGTCCCATCCGCCTCGAACCGGATTCCGCCCTGTTCCTTGGTCGGTGGCGCCGTGCATTCCAGGAAGTTGCCGATCCCGAGGCCGCGCAGCAGCCCGCGCTGCGCCGTTTCAGCCTTGCGGGCCGGGAAGCCCGCCACATCGGCGGCTTCCAGCGCGCGCTCCATCAGCGCGGTAAAGTCGCCACCGTCATAGATGCTGCCGGAGGCGGCGGAATAGGGGAATTCCTCGGGCCGGATATGGTTGCGACGGCGGATGTCGAGGGCGCTGATTCCCATCTCCTTGGCGGCGGTCTCGATCAACCGCTCCATGAAATAGTTGCCCTCCGGCCGTCCCGCGCCGCGATAGGCGGAGACCGGGCTGGTATTGGTGAGCAGGCTGCGGGTGACGACCTCGATCAGGGGCGTGCGGTAATTGGCCTGGACGTTCTTCCAGAAATTGGCGGTGCCCATCAGCGGCGCCACGGTGGAGAGGTAGGCACCCATATTGGCGAAGGAGGTCAGGCGCACGGCCAGGAACCGGCCCTCCGCATCCAGCGCCAGTTCCGCATCCACCTCATGGTCGCGGCCATGCTGGTCGGACAGGAAGCTGCTTGTCCGCTCATCCGTCCACTTCACCGGCCGGCCCAGTTCCTTGGCCGCATGCAGCAGGCACACATATTCCGGATAGGCATTCGCCTTCATGCCGAAGCTGCCGCCGACATTGCCGGTCAGGATGCGCACCTTCTCCTTCGGGACCTTCAGCACCTCATTCGCCATCTGGGCGCGCAGGCCGAAGACGCCCTGGCAGCCCACGCGCAGGACGTAGCGATCGTCCTCATAGCTGCCGATGGCGCTGCGCGGCTCCATGGCGCAGACCACGATGCGGTTGTTGCGCAGCGACAGGCGGGTGACATGCGCCGCCTGGGCGAAGGCCTCCGCCACCTTGGCGCTGTCGCCCTGCTGGAAGTCCAGCACCTCATTGCCGGGAATGTCGTCGTAAAGCTGGGGCGCATCGGCGGCCGCGGCGGCCGAGGCCAAAGTGACGGCCGGCAGGGAATCGATGTCCAGCTCCACCATCTCCGCCGCGTCCTTGGCCTGGGCGCGGGTCTCCGCCACCACGAAGGCGACGGGGTCGCCAACGAAGCGCACCTTGTCGGTGGCGAGCGGCGGGCGCTGGGTGGTGCGGAGCGGCGATCCATCCCGGCTTTTCAGGGGCATGCCGCATTTCATCAGGCCGTAGCCCGCGGCCGCGAGATCCGCGCCGGTCCAGACGCCCAGCACACCCGGCATCTCCCGCGCCGTCTCGGTGCCGATGCCGCGGATCACGCCATGGGCGTAGGGGCTGCGCACCATGACAGCCCAGACCTGGCCGGGCAGGGCAATGTCATCGGTGTAGCGCCCCCGGCCCGTCAGCAGGATGGGATCTTCGGCGCGGGGAACGGACTGCCCGATTCCGAATTTCAGACGGGTCGTGTCCAGCATGTTGGTATCGGGCATCAGAACCTCGCGGCAGTTACGCGGTGGAGATGGGTAGCGATCGGCGCCGGTCCATGATCGGACGCATGACGGGACAGGCCAAGCCTCACGGCCGCGCCGTGGCCCGCAGCCAGGCCGCATAATCGGCATAGGCAGCCTCGGGCGTGAAGACCGGCGCCCAGCCGAGCGCGGCGGCACGGTCGATGGCCATCAGGCCGCGCGGCTTTGTCTCGTTGAAGGGGATGTTCGGCTCCTCCCCCGGGGCCGCGTGGCGCCAGGAGAAGCCAGGCATGGCGGCCGCCATGGTGTCGCAGCAGGTGCCGGCATGCGGTGCCCAGTCCCGTGCCGAGGCCAGGTTGAAGACCCGGCTGGGCGGGTCGACGCAATCGAGCAGGGCGATGAGCCCGGCGACCAGATCGCGCACATAGATCCAGTCATAGCGGGGCAGCGGTGCCGGCGGCAGAACAGCCTGCTTCCCGCGCAGCGCCGCCTCGGCAATCGCCAGATGCGGGCTCAGCGTGTCGCGCAGCCCGGTATCGCGCTCCCACGGCCCAAAGGTCGCACCGATGCGCGCCGCCACCGCATCCAACCCCCAAAGCCCGGCCAGCCGAAGGCCGGCGCGTTCCACGGCATATTTGGTCACGCCATAGAGGCTGATCGGCATGCAGGGCGTGGTGACCTCGTCCAGCAGCGGATAGGCATAGGCGGATTCACCATAGACGGCGGAGGACGCGGGCAGCACCACCCGCCGCACCGTGCCCGCATCCCGCGCCGCTTCCAGCGTGGCGATGACGCCCTGCAGATTGACATCCAGCACCAAAGCCGGCGCCGCCGCCTCCCGCGCCGGACCCGCGGTGATGGCGGCGAAGGGGAAAACGCGGTCGATGGGCCGCTCGGCGAACAGCCGCGCCAGGGCAGCCCGGTCGCGGACATCGCCGGTCACCACCTCCAGCCGCCCGGGCAGGCGGGCGAAAACGGTGCCGGCAGGCTCGGGCAGCTCCGTCTCCTGCCCAAAAACCACCACATGCTCGCCGCGGGTGAGCAAAGCCTCGACGAGGTTCAGACCGACGAAGCCGGCGCCTCCGGTGACGAGGATGGCGGTCATGGGCAACTCCTTGAGACACGCGAATTCG
Organism: Roseomonas sp. F4; assembly: GCF_053891155.1. Lineage (NCBI taxonomy): Bacteria > Pseudomonadati > Pseudomonadota > Alphaproteobacteria > Acetobacterales > Roseomonadaceae > Roseomonas > Roseomonas sp. F4. Next base: position 778,637 of record NZ_JBSSHK010000002.1, on the reverse strand, counting down.
ACGCAGGCCCTGGATATCCCGCGCTGCCCGCCGCAGTAAGCCATGCATGAACAATGCCGCTCCGCCGACTGCCGTGCAGCACCCCACGGTCACCATCATCGGGGCCGGACCAGCGGGCCTGATGGCCGCCGAAATCCTGGCCCAGGCAGGGCTGCGGGTGACGGTCCACGACCACATGCCCTCGGTCGGCCGCAAATTCCTGATGGCCGGGCGCGGCGGGCTGAACCTGACGCATGGGGAAGCGCTGGAGACCCTGCTGGGCCGTTACCAGCCCGCCGAACCCTCGTTGCTGGAGGCCATTCGGCACTTTCCACCGGCCGCGCTGATCGCCTGGTGCGAGGGGCTGGGCGTGCCGACCTTTCAGGGTAGCAGCGGTCGCATCTTCCCGAGCAGCCTGAAGGCCTCGCCGCTGCTGCGCGCCTGGCTGGGGCGGTTGAACGCGCTGGGCGTGGAGCTCCGCACGCGTAGCCGCTGGACAGGCTGGGATGCGGCAGGGAATCCCTGTTTCCAGGACGGCACAACTGCGCAGGCGGCAGCCACCATCCTGGCGGCGGGTGGCGCTTCCTGGCCCCGGCTCGGCTCGGACGGTCTGTGGCCGGCGCTCTTGCCGGAGGCGCGCGTCACCCCCTGGGCGCCGGCCAATATGGGCTTCACCCTGGACTGGTCGCCCCATTTCCGGGAACGCTTCCAGGGCACGCCGCTGAAACGCATCGGCCTGCGCTTCACCGGCCAGACCTTGCGCGGAGAGGCCATGGTGACCCGGGGAGGCCTGGAGGGCGGCGCGCTCTACGCCTTGTCCGCACTGCTGCGTCAGGCGATTGCGGAGATGGGTCAGGCAGAGATCGAGCTGGACCTGCGCCCCGACCTCGGCGCGGAGGTCGTGGCGGAACGGATGGCGGCGCGGCCGCGCGCGGAATCGCTGGCGAACGGCCTGCGCAAGGCGCTGGCCTTGCCCCCGGTCGCCATCGGGCTGGTGCAGGAAGCCCTCCGCGCCGGGGCTTCGCCCCCGCCGGTGGCGCAATTGGTCAAGGCATTGCCGCTGCGCTTGACGGGCGTTGCCTCGATCGAGCGGGCGATTTCCTCGGCCGGCGGCCTTGCCTGGTCGGAACTGGACGCAAGGCTGATGCTGCGCGGTCGCCCCGGGGTCTTCGCCTGCGGCGAAATGCTGGACTGGGAGGCGCCGACCGGCGGCTACCTTCTGCAAGGCTGTTTCAGCACCGGGGTTGCCGCCGCCCGAGGCGTGCTGGATTGGCTGGCCGAAAGCCGCGACTGAGGATCACACCGGCACCGCGCCGGGCGGCTTCAGCGCCATCAACACGAAGGAGCTGCGGGTCTCCTTCACCCCCGGCATGCGCAGCAGGGCCTTGAGCGCGAAATCGGCATAGGCCTCGAAATCCGCCGCAACGACATGCAGCATGTAGTCCATGCCGCCACTCATGGCGTAGGCGGCGATGACTTCGCCCCGCGCGGCCAGGGCCTTGTGGAAGGCCGCCGCCACCTCCTCGGCATGGGAGGACAGCGCCACCTGCACGAAGGCCTGGATCGGCAGGCCGACCCGGCTGGGCTCCACCACCGCGGCATAGCGGGCAATGACGCCCGCCTCCTCCAGCCGCCTGATCCGCCGCAGGCAGGGGGTGGCGGAAAGGCCGACCTGCTCGGCCAGCAGCGTCACGGCGATGCGACCGTCCTGCTGCAGCAGGCGCAGGATGCGTCGATCAATCTCATCCAGGACAATAGTGGATTTCGCCATTTTTCCGACCTTGTTTGGCGAGTTCACGAAAGCATACCCATTGTCGGAAGGAAATTCGCCGAAAATCACCGCGCGGGATGGCGTATTCCTGAAGCCTCACCGAACGACGGAGAAGCGCCCATGGATGTCCCGCCCGATCGCAGCGCCTATGCCGGCCAGATCTCCGAGGCCAATCCGATGGGCACGGATGGCTTCGAATTCGTGGAATTCACCGGCCCGGACCTGCCCTATCTGGAGACCCTGTTCGCCCGGCTGGGCTTCTCGGCGGTGGCGCGGCACCGGTCCAAGGCGGTCACGCTCTGGCGCCAGGGCGACATCAATTTCATCCTGAATGCGGAGCCGGAGAGCTTCGCCCAGGCCTTTGCCCGGGTGCATGGCCCCTGCGCCTGCGCCATGGCGTTCCGGGTCGCGGATGCCGCCCAGGCCTATCAGCGCGCCATCGCGCTCGGCGCCAAGCCGGTGCAGGGCCGGATCGGCCCGATGGAGCTCAACATCCCGGCCATCGAAGGCATTGGCGGGTCCCTGCTGTATTTCGTGGACCGCTATGGCGCCCGCGGCAGCATCTATGATGTCGATTTCCACTGGACCGGTGAGCGCGACCCCAAGCCCGCCGGCAGCGGCCTGACGGTGATCGACCACCTGACCCATAATGTGCATCGCGGCCGGATGGATGTCTGGTGGCAGTTCTACGCCAAGCTCTTCAATTTCCGCGAAATCCGCTACTTCGACATCGAGGGCAAGCTGACCGGGCTGAAGTCCCGCGCCCTCACCTCCCCCTGCGGCCAGATCCGCATCCCGATCAATGAAAGCTCGGACGATCGCAGCCAGATCGAGGAATTTCTGCGCGCCTATGGCGGCGAGGGCATCCAGCACGTCGCCCTCGGCACGGCGGACATCCATGCGAGCGTGGAGGGCATGCGGGGCGCGGGCGTCAAATTCCTCGACACGCCCGACACCTATTATGAGCTGTTGCCGAACCGCCTTCCCGGCGTCGAGGCCGGACTCGATCGGCTGCGGCGCAATCGCGTGCTGATGGATGGGGCGCCGACGCCGGAGGGCGGCCGGCTGCTTCAGATTTTCACGGACACCGTGATCGGCCCCATCTTCTTCGAGCTGATCCAGCGCCAAGGCGATCAGGGCTTTGGCGAGGGCAATTTCCGCGCCCTGTTCGAGAGCATCGAGCTGGACCAGATCCGCCGCGGCGTGCTCAAGCCGGCGGCGGCCTGACCGGCCTGCGCGGAAGGTCGTCCAGCCGCGCCTGGCTGCGCCTGAGTTGCTCCGCCCGCGCCTCCCGGGCGAGGCGCGCGGCTTCCTCCGTCGCGGCTGTCGCGGCGCGGGATGCCGCGGCGACGGCATCGCGCAGCGGCAAAACCCCGGCCGCGGCCGCGTCGCGGCGGGCGGTGAGTTGCGCAACCCGGGACTGAGACGTCGGCAGCCAGGCGGCATAGCTCTCCGGCGTCGCGTCAGCCCGCTCGGAAAGCTGCGCTTCCTCGGCGCGCCGTAAGGCCTCGATGACCTGTCCCTCCTGGGCCAGCGCCTCACCGAGGTGACGCCGCGCCGCGTCCAGCTCGATGCGCCGCAGCAGGCGCAGGGCGTCGATGGCGCTAGATCGCGGCATCAGACAGCGCCTCGGCCAAGCGGCCGAATGCCTCGTCCAACGTCGAAACCTCGCCACGCGCCTGATGCAGCATGGCGTCGATGCGCGGCGCCATGCGCAGGGCCTGGTCGACAGCGGGGTCGGTGCCGGCGCGATAGGCGCCGAGACGCACCAGGTCCGCCACCTCATCCCGCAGCGACAATATCTGACGCGCACGGCGCACAAGTGCCGCCTGATCCGGCGTCAGGCAGCCCGGCGCACTGCGGGACAGGCTGCGCAGGACCTCCACGGCCGGGTAGCGGCCGGCCTCGGCGATGCGCCGTTCCAGCACCGCATGGCCGTCGAGGATGCCGCGAACCGCATCGGCGATGGGCTCATCATGGTCGTCGCCCTCGACCAGCACGGTCACCAGGGCGGTGATGCTGCCGACGCCCGGGCCGCCCGGCCCCGCCCGTTCCAGCAGTGCCGGCAATTCCCGGAAAACGCTGGGCGGATAGCCCCGGGTCGCCGGCGGCTCACCGGCTGCAAGACCGATCTCCCGGCAGGCCAGAGCAAAGCGGGTAACCGAATCCAGCAGCAGCAGCACGCGATGCCCGGCATCCCGGAAATGCTCGGCCACCGCCAGGCTGGCATAGCCCGCTTCGCGCCGAAGCGCGGCCGGCGCGTCGGAGGTGGCGCAGACAACGACGCTGCGCGCCAGACCTTCCGGCCCCAGATCGTCCTCAATGAACTCCCGCAACTCGCGTCCGCGCTCGCCGATCAGGCCCAGCACCACGGTGTCAAAGGCCGCGGCGCGCGCCATGGTGGCCAGCAGAGTGGACTTGCCGATCCCTGACGCGGCGAAAAGGCCAATCCGCTGCCCTTCCCGCATGGTGCAAAAGGCATCCAGCACGCGCACACCCACGCCGATGGGCGCGCCGAGGCGTTGCCGTGTCGCCGCCGGCGGGGCGGGCGCCCGGGTCGGGCAGGGCTGCTGCGCCCCCAATAGCGGTCCCTTATTGTCCAGCGGCTGGCCCAGCGGATCGACCACACGCCCAAGCCAGCCAGGACCTATACGCAGATCTGAGCACGGAAATGCAATGACCTCATTGCCCACGGCCACATGCGATGTTTCACCGAAAATCACCGCGCGCGCGGAAGCGTGCGCGACGCTGACCACTTCGGCCAGCGGGGCGGCGGAGCCTCCACGGCTCCGGATACTGAGCCTCTCGCCGATGGCGAGGTTCGGACGAATGCCAGCGATCTCGACTGCCAACAGGTCGGCAGCGGCCACGGTGCCGCGGCGCTGATGGCGCGGTGCGCGACGTAAGGCGCGTGCTGCAGCGCGCCAATCGTTACTTTTTATGGACTTATCTAAATAAATCATAAAAAGTCATTTCTCCGTTCAATCCTCGCTACTGTGCGTATTTTTCGGTGAATAAGGCCTTCACAAATCGCGCGGAGGTGGTATTCCTACACGCATCAGGTGTGTGGAGGCCTTCCATGCGTGTCCTTTTGGTTGAAGATGATACAATTGTAGCGCGTGGTGTGACGTTGGCGCTCAAGGCTGCGGCCATGATCGTCGATACCGCCGATACAGGTGAGGAAGCTCTCGAACTCGCCCGGCTCTACGACTACGACATCGTGGTTCTCGATCTCATGCTTCCTGATATGGAAGGTTATGAGGTGGTTCGTCGGCTGCGCGCCGCGAGGCTCGAAACACCGGTGCTGATCCTGTCTGGGCTGACCCGCCCGCAGGCCAAGATCCGGGGCTTCGGCATGGGCGCCGATGACTACATCACAAAGCCCTTCGACCAGCAGGAATTGGTGGCCCGCATTCAGGCCATCGTGCGCCGCGCGAAGGGTTTCAGCCAGCCCACACTTTCCGTGGGCCCACTGACTCTCAACCTGGGCTCGCGAGAAGTGCTGGTCGATGGTCGCGCGGTGCATCTGACCGGCAAGGAATATGCGGTTCTCGAACTGCTCACCCTTCGCAAGGGCATCGTCCTGACCAAGGAGGCGTTCCTCAACCACCTCTACGGCGGGATGGACGAACCTGAGGTCAAGATCATCGACGTCTTCATCTGCAAGCTTCGCAAGAAGCTCGCCAATGCCGGCGCGGCGGAGTTGATCGGCACGGTCTGGGGACGTGGCTATGTCCTGCGGGAGCCGAGCAACACGGTGCGTCTGCCGGCCGGTCCGACCGGACGCGGTGGTCCGACGAGCGCCGCGGCCTAACGGCCCGGCGTCTCTCATGTTTTCGCCCAGGCTGCGATGCAGCCTGGGCAAGCTATCCACCGATTACCAGGCTGCGCACAGCGCGTGCCGCCCTTCAGGCGGCCGCGCGTTGCGTTGAGATGCCATAGGCACCGCGCTCGCCCGCGATCGGCATCAACCGATCCGTCAGCCCGAGCACCGTTTCCGCACCACCCAGATACAGCACACCATCCGGCGTCAATCGGCGTGCCAGGGCATCCAGGACGCGCGTCTTGGTCGGTGCGTCGAAGTAGATCAGCACGTTCCGGCAAAAGATCGTGTCGAAGCGGCCCAGCGACGACAGATCATTCAGCAGGTTACGCTCCTCGAAGCGCACCATCGCGGCCAGCTCCGGTGAAATCCGCCACTTCGCGCCGTCCTGCTTGAAGTGCTTCACCAGCGATCGGATCGGCAAGCCACGCTGCACCTCGAACTGGGTGAACACGCCCTGCCGCGCACGCTGCAGGATCTCCGCCGAGATATCGGTGGCCAGGATCTCAACGCGGCAATCCGGCCGCACCCCAAGCGTGTCAGCCACCAGCATGGCAATCGAATAGGGCTCCTGCCCCGTCGAGCAGGCGGCCGACCAGATCCTCAGCGGCGTGCCCGGCGACCGGGATGCGGCCAACTTGGGCAGGATCTTGGTGAGGTGCTCGAAGGGCTTGCCGTCGCGGAAGAACGACGACTCATGCGTCGTCAGTGCCTCCACAACAGCACGCTCCAGCGGCTCATCCGGCCGCCGCAGCTTCTGGCCCAGCGCGGCAAGCGAGGCCAGGCCGAAGCGAGTCAGAACGGGCCCGAGGCGTGTCTCCAAAAGGTAGGCCTTGTCCGATGTCAGTACGATACCGGATCGGCGTCGCACAACGCCGGCAATCTCAGCGAAATCGTCGTTCGTCATGTCCGCTTTCCGTCTGTGCCAGCCGCAAGAATGCGGCCTGCAATGTCCTCGACACTGAGAATCGCCGAGGCGATCCCGGCCTTCGCGACCGCACCGGGCATGCCCCAGACGACCGAACTCGCTTCATCCTGCGCCAGCACGGCGCCGCCTGCCCCGGCCACCGACCGGCAGCCCGCCAGGCCATCACTGCCCATGCCTGTAAGGATCGCCACCAACAGACGCCCCTGGCAGGCAGCGACCAGGCTGCGCAGCATCGGGTCGACCGCGGGGCGGCAGAAATTTTCAGGAGGGCCGTCGCCGAGTTGCGACACCAGGCTTCCTCCCACATCCTTCACCAGCAGATGCCTGTCGCCTGGCGCCAGATACAGGCGACCTGGCAACAGCTTCTCACCATCGCTTGCCTCGCTGCAGGGCAGTGTACCGATCCGGTTGAGGTGATCGGCGAGCAAGGTGGTGAACCCTGCCGGCATGTGCTGCACAACGACAACCGGCGCACCAAGAGGGCGATCCAGCTTCGCGACAAGGGCAGCCAATGCCTGCGGGCCGCCCGTGGAAGACCCAATGGCGATCGCACGCGGCTTGCCAGTGACGGCAGCCGGACGCTCCGCCAATGCATAGCGTACCGGCGCCTGCACGCTGCGCGCGGCCGGCCGACGCATACGCGCCCAGCCCTTTACCTTCGCGACAAGCTCCGCCTGGAATTGCCCGCCATTCATGCCACCGGCCGCCGCTGACGGCTTCGGCACATAATCCACCGCCCCCGCCCGCAGCGCCGCCATCGTCACGGTCGCGCCGCGCTGGCTGAGCGCGCTGGCCACGATGATGGCAGTGTTCGGCGCCGCCTTAAGCAGCAGCGGCAATGCCGTCATGCCATCCATGCGTGGCATTTCGAGATCGAGCAGCACCACCTGCGGCCGTTCCGCGACAGGCATGGCATTCAGCTGCGCGAGCGCGTCTCCGCCATCAGTCGCCCTGGCGATCACCTTGATGCCGGGGTCGGTGGCCAGCATGCGTGACATGATGTTACGCGCGGCCGCGCTGTCATCGCAAAGCAGGACCCGGACAGGCCCGGTGCCGATCACGCTGGCGCTGCCTGCAACAGTCCGAGTTGGACCAGCTTGTCGCCCAGGATCGCGGCATCGAAGGGCTTCATCACATATTCCTGGGCACCCGCTTCCAACGCCTCGACAATGCGCTCGAAGGCGATTTCCGTGGTGCAGAGCATGATCACCGGATGATCAGGACCGAATTCCGCGCGCGCGGCGCGAAGGAAAGTCACGCCATCCATCACCGGCATGTTCCAGTCGAGCAGCACCAGCTCCGGCAGCAATTCGCGGCAGGCGACCAAGGCCTCGCTCCCGTCGCCCGCTTCGCGGACGGTGAAGCCGAAGCCTTCCATGAAGCGGCGCGCCGCCTTGCGCACGACCCGGCTGTCATCGACGACGAGGCACTGGCGCACGGCCGTCTGATCCATCACGGCGCTCATCGGCCACCTCCGATCGCGAGAACACGCTCGACATCCAGGACGATCAGCAACTGCCCGTCGCGCCGATGCACGCCGCGTGAGACATCACGCCAGACCGGATCCAGGGTCGGCGGGTTCGCCGCCGAATCATCCTGGCGCAGCGGCACCACCTCACCGACCGCGTCGGCCAGCATGCTGTAGAGTTCGCCGGCCATCTCGACCACGATGCTCATCGGCTGAATGTCCGCGGGTCGCTGCGGCAGACCGAGCCTGCGTCGCAGGTCGACCGCGGTGACGATGCGACCACGCAGGTTCAGGCTTCCCGCCACCTCGGGCGGCGCCAGCGGGATGCGTGTGATGACCTGCGGACCGAGCACGTCGCGCACAACCAGCACGGGGACGCCGCAGGCCTGACCCGCAACGGTCAGTGTGAGAATGAGGTCGGCATCCGTAACGGCCGACTGAGTCGTTTGGGTACGCAAGGACAAATCCTCCGCTTCAGGCCGCAACCGGCACGGCCAGGCACTCGGCGAGGCTCGCGAGAAGGGCCTCGCGGTCGTACTTGCCGACATAGTCGGTGAAGCCCGCTGCCCGGCCGCGCGCCACCGCGGCGGGATCGACCCGCCCCGTCAACGCGATCATGGGCAGGTCCTGCCAGCCGCCACCGTTCCGCACCTCACGGGCGAAGTCGTAGCCATTCATCTCCGGCATCTCGATATCGGAGACGATGGCATCGAAGGCCTCGCCCCGCTCCCGCAGACGCAGCGCCTGGGCCGGACCCTCGACAGCGACCACCTCATAGCCTTCGGCGGCCAGGGCGGGCACGACCAGTTCACGGAAGAAGGCGCTGTCCTCCACCACCAACAGGCGGCGGATCGCAGAGGCGGCGGTGAGGGGGCGGAACCAGTCGCCACCACCCTGTCCGAGCCACCATGCCGTATCGATCACGTCCGTGACCTTGCCGGCCACGACGGCCGAGCCCAGGAAGCCCGGACGGCCCTGGCCCGCCTGAACGCTCAGTGCTTCGTCCACCACGTCAAGGATGGCATCGACCATGATGCCGAGGCTCCGCTCACCCTCGCTGAAGACCAGCACGGTCTGCCGGGTGCGGCCGCTCTCGGCCGGGGCGAAGCCGCCGGACATGGACAGCAGCGGCATGAGCTGGCCGCGATACTGCACCACCGGCGTGCCGCCCGAATTCTCGATCTGCTCGACCGGGATATCGTCCAGCCGCGCGATGAGGCCAAGCGGCACCGCCTTCGGGGTCTCATCGCCCGCCCGGAACAGCAGCAGCGAGGTCTTGTCGTTCGAGCGCACGGCGCTGGCCGCCTTCCCTTCCGCGGAGCGCGTTCCGGCCCCATCCGCCACCACGCCGGTGACCCGGGCAATCCCGTTGGGATCCAGGATCATGATGACACTGCCATCGCCCAGAATGGTGTTGCCGGAGAACATGCCGATATGACGCAGGATCGGCGCCACCGGCTTCACCACGATCTCCTCGGTGTCGAAGAGGCGATCCACGATGATCCCGAAGACATTGGCGCCAACCTGCGTCACGACGACGAAGCCGGTGTCGCCATTCTCGCCCAGTGTCGGCGCGACGCCCTCATCGAGGCCCAGGACACGACCGAGGGAGACCAGGGGCAGCAGGCGGTCGCGCAGGCGCAGCACCGGCGCGTCCTTGATCCTCTCGACACGGGAGCCAGAGCCGCCGCCGACCCGCACCAGTTCGAGCACGCCGATCTGCGGGATGGCGAAGCGTTCGCCCGCAACCTCGACGATCAGCGCCGAAACGATGGCAAGTGTCAGCGGAATCTTGATGGTGAAGCTGGTACCGCGACCCTCGACGGAGCTGACGTCGATGGTGCCGCCGATGCGCTCCACATTGGTCTTGACCACATCCATGCCAACGCCACGGCCGGAGACGGCGGTGACGGCGGCGGCCGTGGAGAAGCCCGCGCGGAAGATGAAGCGGTGGATTTCCGCCTCGCTCATCCCGGCGATCTCGGCCTCGCTCGCCAGGCCCTGAGCCACGACCTTCTGACGAATGCGGTCGATATTGAGGCCTCGGCCGTCATCGGAGATCTCGATGAGGATATGGCCGCCCTCGTGATAGGCATTCAGCATGATCCGGCCGGTTTCGGACTTGCCGGCGCGGCGCCGATCCTCCGGCCCCTCCAACCCATGGTCGCCGCTGTTGCGGACCATGTGAGTCAGCGGATCCTTGATCAGCTCCAGCACCTGCCGGTCCAGCTCGGTATCGGCGCCGCGCATCTCGAGATCGATCTTCTTGCCAAGTTCGATCGAGAGATCGCGCACCAGCCTTGGCATCTTCGCCCAGGCATTGCCGATCGGCTGCATGCGGGTCTTCATCACCCCGTCCTGCAGATCGGACGTGATATGCGAGAGACGCTGCAGCGGAACGCTGTAGGCGCCATCGCTGCGGGCACGGGACAGCTGCATCAGCTGGTTGCGGGTCAGCACCAGCTCGCTGACCAGCATCATCAGGTCTTCGAGCACATCGACCGAGACGCGGATGCTCTGCGGGGGCGCGCGGCCACCGCCGCCTTCCTCCGGAGCCGCCTCGGGTGCCGCCACAGGCTTGGGTGCGGGCTTCGATGCCACCACCTCGCTCCGAGGCTCAATGGCCTCGACCACCTGGGGCGGCTCATCGGCCTTCGCATCGGGTTTGACGTCGAACTCCGCCTCGATCTCGGCGGCGTCGGACGATGCGGGCGGCGCGCCGCTGTCACCGCAGGCGGCCGCATCGAGTTCGGCGATCAGCGGCGCGTCGTCGCCAGCGGGTTCTGTCCCACCGACTTCAAGCGCACCAACGATCTCCTTGATCCGATCGAGTGCGCGCAGCACGAGGCTGACGCCGGCGGGTGTGACCGTCAGAACGCCATCGCGGTACAGGCCGAGGATGCTTTCCGCGGCGTGCGCCACCCGCTCAAGGCGCGAAAGACCAAGGAAGCCACAGGTCCCCTTGATGGTGTGCACGAGCCGGAAAATTTCCGACAGCGTGGGTTTGTCGTCAGGGGATCGCTCCAGCCGAAGCAGAGCGACATCCAGCGCCACAAGGCCTTCATGTGTCTCGGTCAGGAAATCAGCGAGCAAGTCGTCCATTCGGGGCTCCGGCGCCTTGTCTTATCCGGAGCCTGCACGAACAGACCGAATTTTCGGTAAACACGCGGTGATATGCCGCGCATTGGCCGGTTTAGTTGCGGGTCGCCAAAGTCAGCATGAGCGGCGCGGCGCCGCTCGCCCCCATCAGCATCTCGACCTGGATACCGGCCGATGCACCCAAGGCGAGCAGAAGCGGCACGGAGACACTGCGTGGATTGAGCGGCACCGCCTCGCCCGCGAGGCCTGCGGCCAGGCCGATGGGCCAGGCCGCCAGCGGGCCATCCGGCCAGATGGACAGGCCGCCGACGGGATCGCCGCCCATCCGCACCACGCCACCACGTGGCAGGGCGTCCACCGCCAACCAGGACGCCAGCAGCATGGCCTGGGTCAGATGGGCCGGGAAGACCGCCGTCGGCTCCAGATCCGCCAGATCGATGCTCGCCCGCCTCCCAAGTGTCAGGCCTTCGGCCATCTCGGCGATTTCCTCCACCCGGCAGTCGCCGCAGCCGGCACCCACGGCGGCACGATAGAATCGGATGCGGCGGTCCATGATTCGGGCCGCGTCGCGCGCAACCTCCATCGCATCATCGCCAGGCCCCTCAAGTAGCTCGAGTGCGCCGGCCAGCGCGCCGGCGGGTCCCCCGAGATCATGGCAAAGTCGCGTGCAAACGGCCTGGGCCAGGGCGATCGTGTCAGGCAGCATTCATTCCTCCGCAACGCAGTAGCCGACCACGACGGTCAGCCCGGGAACCAGGCATTCGGCATACCCATGGCAGGTTGCCAGATCACCAAGGCGAAGTGGCAAATCAATGTCGCGGCGTCGCGCCAGGCTAGGCGGCGGGCGGCAAGCACGGATACCATCGCCTCGTGTGGTCAGAACTCTCACCCGGCATGCGTGTACGTCATCCCCTATGCCCGGAATGGGGTGTGGGGCAGATCCAATCTGTTGTCGGACAGCGCATTACCGTCAACTTCGAGAATGCCGGCAAGGTCGTGATCCGCAGCGACCTGGTGGCTCTCCTACCCGTGGAACATGACGAGTCTTGACCGACATCCCCTTGGAACTGCTGAATTTGTTGCGTGGGTGGCATATTTATGCCGCCATCGCCGTCACGGCGATCGCCGGGCTGATGCGGGGCTATTCCGGCTTCGGGACGGCCGTGCTGCTGGCACCGGCCTACTCCGTGCTCTGGGGGCCGCGAATCGGCATTCCGGTCATGTTGGTGATGGAGCTGGTCGTTTCGCTGCAGCTCGTGCCCCGCGCATTTGCCGAGGCAAACCGCCGCGTCATCCTGCCGATTGGTGCCGCGGCCTGCCTGGCGACGCCCCTCGGGGCCTTTATCCTGCTCACCGCGGATCAGGATACGCTGCGCCGGTTCATCGGCGGCCTGGTGCTGGTGTTTGGGCTGCTGCTGATGTCGGGTTGGCGCTACCACGGATCACGCCCGATGCCCCTCAACCTGATGGTCGGCGGCCTGGCCGGGCTGCTGAAGGGCGCCACCGGCATCAGTGGCCCGCCCGTCATCCTGTACCTGCTGGCGGGGCCGGAGGCGGCGCGGCAGCATCGTGCCAATCTGATCCTGTTCTTTGGCACCATCGCCGTCATTTCCGTCATCCCACCGGCGCTGGGTGGCCTCATGGGCTGGCCGGTGCTGGCCAAGACCATGCTGCTGCTGCCGGTGCTGATGCTGTGCGTGCCGATCGGGGCGCGGCTGTTCCGGGTGCTGCCGGAACGCTGGTACAAACGCCTGGCCCTGATCTTCCTGGTCTCCACCGGGGTGGCCGCCTTGTTGGCCTGAGCAGACGGGGCTTGCATGCCTGGGGGGGGGTGGACCAAATGAAGGCACAGTGGCGCGTCCCTGCCCCCGCCTTGCCCAAGGACCCATGATGATCGACCCGTTTGGCCGAAGGGTAAGCTACCTCCGCGTCTCCGTGACCGACCGTTGCGACCTGCGCTGCGTCTACTGCATGGCCGAGGACATGACCTTCCTGCCCAAGGCGGAGGTCCTGTCACTGGAGGAGTTGGACCGGCTCTGCGGCACCTTCATCGGCCTGGGCGTGGATCGTATCCGCCTGACCGGGGGCGAGCCCTTGGTGCGCAAAAACGTCATCAGCCTGTTTCGCAGCCTTGGCGCCCGGCTTGGCGAGGGTGGCCTGCGGGAGCTGACCACGACGACCAACGGCACCCAGCTCGTCCGCCTGGCCGGCGACCTGTATGCGGCCGGCGTCCGGCGCATCAATGTGAGCATGGACACGCTGGACCCGGCGACCTTTGCGGCCATCACCCGCTGGGGGAAGCTGGAGCCGACGCTGGATGGCATTTTCGCCGCCAAGGCGGCCGGACTGGCCGTAAAAATCAATGCCGTGGCCATGAAGGGCGTCAATGAGGACGAATTCGACCGCATGATCGCCTGGTGTGGCGAGCACGGCTTCGACCTCTGCCTGATCGAGACAATGCCTCTGGGCGAGATCTCCGGCGACCGCAACGACCAGTATCTGCCGCTGTCGACCGTACGGTCCAGGCTGCGGCAAAACTGGACGCTGGATGACACGGATTATACCACCGGCGGTCCGGCCCGTTACTACACGGTCCGGGAAACTGGTCGGCGGATCGGCTTCATCACGCCGCTGACCCACAATTTCTGCGAATCCTGCAATCGGGTCCGGCTCACCTGCACCGGCACGCTGTATATGTGCCTGGGTCAGGATGATGCCGCGGACCTGCGACGCCCGCTGCGCGATCCGGATCTGGACGAGAAGGGATTGCAGCAGGCGATCCTGGAAGCGATTTCCCGCAAGCCGAAGGGGCATGATTTCGTGATCGACCGCAACAGCCGCCAGCCCGCCGTGGCCCGGCATATGAGTGTGACGGGCGGGTGATGCTTCAGGATACCGCCTCTGCCCTGACGATCCCGGGCCTGCCGGACTGGTCCGGCCTTGTCGTTCTGGTGCTGCTCGCGCTTGTTGGCCTCGCCTATCTGCTGATGCCCTTCAGCGTGTTCGGCCTCAAGGGACGGCTGGAGGCGATCGAAGCGCAGCTCGATGAAATCCAGGCCGAGCTGCGCAACCGCACCCTGCCCCTGCCGGAGCAGGGCCGCCGCCGCGCCGCGGTCGAGGACGATTGGGCGGAGCCGCCCCCCCCCGGCCGCACCACGGCCGAAGTGCCGGCGCAGCGCATGCGCCCACCCGTGCCGCCGCCCGCCACATGGCCGGAGCGTGGTGTGGGGCGCGCGGAGCCCAAGCTCGACTGGCCGCGCACGCCGCGCTGAGCCACCCTTGCCCGGCAGGGCCAAGCCGGGCTTGATGGCGCCGCGTTGGAACAGGAGCACTCGCCGCATGCGCGTCGCCGTCGTGCAGATGAATCCCGGGCACGACAAATCAGCCAATATCGCCCAGGCGGAACGGCTGATCGAAGCTGCGGTGGTCGCCGACCAAGCCGAATTGGTGGCTCTGCCTGAAATCTGGACCTGCCTGGGTGGCGACCGCGCCACCCGACTCGCGGCCGCCGAGCCCCTGCCCGCCCCGGGCAGCGCGGAGCCGGGTGGCGAAGCCTATGAATTTCTGCGCGGCATGGCGCGCAAGCATCGCATCTACCTGCATGGTGGCAGCATCGGCGAGGTTGGGCCGGAGAAGCTGTTCAACACCACCCTGGCCTTCGGGCCGGACGGCCAGGAACTGGCGCGCTACCGCAAGATCCATCTGTTCGACATCGTCACGCCGGACGGCACCGGCTACCGAGAGAGCGCCACCTATGGCGGTGGGCAGCAGGTCGTGACCTATCAGGCCGGTGGCCTGCGGGTAGGCTGCGCCATCTGCTACGATATCCGCTTCCCCGAGCTTTTCCTGGCACTTCGGCGCGCTGGCGCGGAGCTGATCCTGCTGCCCGCCGCCTTCACCGTGCCGACCGGGCGCGACCACTGGGAAATCCTGATCCGGGCGCGGGCCATTGAGACCCAGTGCTGGTTCGCGGCCGCGGCGACCTGGGGCGAGCACCAGGAACGCGGCGGGCCACGCCATACCTATGGCCATAGCCTGATCGTGGATCCGTGGGGTCGGGTGGTGGCGCAGCGGCCGGACGGCATCGGCTTCGCCTCCGCCGTCATCGATACGGCGCTGACAGCAAAGGTACGTCGGGACATGCCGGTGCAGGATCATCGCAGCGCTGCCCAGGTGGTCTTTTGAGCCGGCACGCCGCCGGATCGCCGGAATGAGCGGCCTCGCCCCATTGCCCGATGGCCTGGCCCTGGCCGGACGCATCACATTCCTCGCCGCCCCGACCGACCATGCCAAGGAAGCCTTGGAACGCCTGACCACCCAGTTCGGCAATGCGCCGCTGGACCATGCCAGCGTGGTCGTGGCGCTGGGGGGTGACGGCATGATGCTGGAAACCCAGCACCTGCTGCTGGGCCGCAACCTGCCGATCTACGGCATGAACTGCGGCAGCGTCGGCTTCCTGATGAATGACTTCCGGGAGGACGGCCTGCCCGACCGCCTGGCCCAGGCGCAGGCGGCCACCCTGCACCCGTTGCGGATGCGGGCCTTTGTCGGGGTGGGTGATCCGATGGAGGCGCTGGCGATCAATGAGGTCTCGCTGCTTCGGGAAACCCGCCAGGCCGCCAAGATCCGCATCCTGATCGACGGCAAGCAGCGGCTGGAGGAGCTGATCTGCGACGGCGTGCTGGTCTCCACCCCCGCCGGAAGCACGGCCTATAACCTCTCGGCGCATGGGCCCATCGTGCCGCTGGGGGCCAATCTGCTGCCGTTGACCCCGATTTCCGCCTTCCGCCCTCGCCGCTGGCGCGGCGCCCTGCTGCCGGCGGAAGCCCGGGTGGTGTTTGAGGTGCTGGAGCCGGAAAAGCGGCCGGTTGCCGCCGTTGCCGACTACACGGAAGTCCGGGACGTGCGTCGAGTCGAGGTTTGGGAGGACCGTGCGGTCGCGCTGACCATGCTGTTCGATCCCGATCACGGCCTGTCGGAGCGGATCATCGCCGAGCAGTTCACCGTCTGATCCGCGGCAGCCGCTGCCCAGCCCTGCCCGCCCACAGGTTGACGCAAGGCGTCGCTTCTGCGATCCGGCCGACCATCCGGCACAGGTCACCGCCGGGGTAAGGAACCCTGGCGATGCAACCCGCCGCCAGCCAGTCAGGCCGGACATGGACACCGTGACAACCACGCTCTTTGCCGCCGACCCTTCGACGCCCGCCGAAACCGGCGGCCCGCTGGTGCTTGCATTGCCGAAGGGTCGCATTCTGTCCGAACTGGCCCCGCTATTGGCCCGCGCCGGCATTACCCCAGCCGCCGATTTCGCGAATGAGGGCAGCCGCCGGCTGCGCTTCGAGACCAACCACCCCAATCTCGATGTCGTCCGCGTCCGCTCCTTCGATGTCGCCACCTTCGTGGCCCATGGCGCTGCCCATATCGGCGTCTGCGGCGCCGATGTGCTGATGGAATTCGACTACGACCAGATCTATGCGCCGCTCGACCTGGGCATCGGTCGCTGCCGCGTCTCGGTTGCGGAGCCTGCCGCCCTGGCAGCGCGCGAGGATATCGCGGCCTGGTCCCGGGTGACCGTGGCGACCAAATATCCGACCATCGCCCACCGCCATTTCGCCGCCCGCGGCATCCAGGCGGAAGTCGTCCATCTGAACGGCGCGATGGAACTGGCCCCGTCGCTGGGCCTGGCGCGGCTGATCGTGGATCTGGTGCAGACCGGCTCGACCTTGAAGGCCAACGGTCTGGTGGAGACGGACGTGATCGCGCACATCTCCTCCCGCCTCATCGTCAACCGCACCGCCCTGAAAACAAGGCCGGAAGCGATCGGTGCCTGGATCGCGCGGTTCCGGGCCGCGCTGGCGGAGACTCACTCCCGATGAAGTGGCTCAACACCCGGGATGCCGGCTTCGCGGCCGAGTTCCAAGCCCTGCTGGACGATGCGCGGGAGACGACGAGCCGCGTCGATACGGTGGTGGCGGCCATCATCGATCAGGTGCGCCGCCAGGGTGACGCCGCGCTGGTGGAGCTGACCAGCCGCTTCGACCGCTGGAGCCCGGCCGATGGCGGCGCCTTGCGCATCACCGCGGCCGAGATCGATGCCGCAACCGCCTCGGTCCCGGCGGAGCAGGCCGAGGCCCTGGCCGTGGCGGCGCGGCGGATCGAAGCCTTCCACCGCGCCCAATTGCCACGCGATATCGAGATGACGGATGCCGATGGCGTCTGCACCGGGCTGCGCTGGAACGCGATTGATGCGGTCGGCATCTATGTGCCGGGCGGCAAGGCCGCCTACCCCTCATCCGTGCTGATGAACGCCGTGCCGGCGCGCGTGGCGGGCGTGGCCCGCATTGCCATGTGCGTGCCGACGTCGGATGGCGTGTTGAACCCCCTGGTCCTGGCCGCCGCCCGGTTGGCCGGGGTCAGTGAGGTCTGGCGCATCGGCGGCGCCCAGGCGATCGCCGCCATGGCCTGGGGGACCCCGCTTCTGGCGCCGGTGGACCGCATCGTCGGCCCCGGCAATGCCTATGTGGCGGAGGCGAAGCGCCAGGTGTTCGGCCGCGTCGGCATCGACAGCATCGCCGGTCCTTCCGAGGTGGTGGTGATCGCGGATGGCGCCAACCACCCGCGCCATGTCGCACTCGACCTGCTGGCGCAGGCCGAGCATGACGAGGCCGCGCAGTCGATCCTCATCACCGATGATGCCGCCTTCGCGCAAAGGGTGGTCGACGCCCTGCGGCATGAGTTGGAAAGCCTGCCACGCGCGGCGATCGCCGGCGCATCATGGAACCAGCACGGTGCGGTCATCACCGTCGCCGATTGGCAGCAGGCGGTGGAACTGACCAATTGCCTGGCGCCGGAGCACCTGCAGATCATGGTCGAGTCGCCCCGTGCGCTGCTCGCCCAGATCCGCCATGCGGGCGCGGCCTTCCTCGGCCGGTTTTGCCCCGAGGCGCTGGGCGACTATGTCGCCGGCCCCAACCACGTGCTTCCGACCGGGCGCACGGCCCGTTTCGCCTCCGGCCTTTCGGTGTTCGATTTCCTCAAGCGCACCACCTGGGTGGAGGCGGAAGCCGGCGCCATGGCGTCGATAGGCCAGGCGGCAGTGACCCTCGCCCGGGCGGAAGGGCTCGATGCCCATGCCATGAGTGTTGCGGTGCGGATGGGCGTCACGGACAAGCGTCCTTGACCGAAAGCGCCGCGACGCCCATGTTCCGCGCCGATTTGCGCCTTGGCGCAACCCATCTCATGTCGAGCTCTGCCGGCCTTGGCCGAGACGACCTTGATGACTCCGATGAAGGATCTGCATGTCGAAAGAGGACATGATCGAGTTCAGTGGCACCGTTGCGGAGCTGCTGCCCAACGCGATGTTTCGCGTCAAACTCGACAACGACCACATGGTGCTGGCCCATACCAGCGGGAAGATGCGCAAGAACCGCATCCGCGTGCTGGCGGGTGACCGGGTCAATGTGGAAATGACGCCCTATGACTTGACCAAGGGGCGCATCACTTTCCGCTTCAAGTAGCTGCCGCTTTGCCGGCCCAGCTCGGCGTGAACCAGCCGCGGCCGCCGCTGCTGCTGGCATCCGGCAGTCCGCGCCGAATCGAGCTTCTTGGCCGGATCGGGGTTATCCCTGACCGTGTGCAGGCGGCTGACATCGATGAAACCCCTCGGAAGGCGGAGCTGCCGCGTCAGCTTGCGGAGCGACTTGCCGCGGCCAAGGCACAGGCTGTCGCCGCGGAGGCGGGGGATGCGCTTGTGCTGGGCGCGGACACCGTCGTGGGGGTCGGGCGTCGGATCCTTGGCAAGCCAGCGGATGAGGCGGAGGCGGCCCGCTTCCTCAACTTCCTGTCCGGGCGGCGACACAGGGTGATGACGGCCGTCTGCCTGATTCAGCCGGGGGGGCGCCGGACCGCGCGGTTGGTCACGACGATCCTGGCCTTCCAGCGCCTGACCCAGGCACAGATCGAGGACCATATCGCCTCCGGCGAGTGGCGCGGCGTGGCCGGCGGCTACCAGATCCAGAAGCGTGCCGAGATGTATGTCCGCTTCCTCTCCGGCAGCCATTCCAATGTGGTGGGTCTGCCGCTGTTCGAGACGGCGCAGCTTCTGCGCGGAGCTGGCTGGCTGAGGCCATGAGCAGCGGCGCGGTGATCCGCGTCAGCGTGTCCCCCGGTGAAATGCGCGTCGCCGGCCTGGTTGATGACCGGCTGGATGAGGCCTGGATCGAGCGCCCCTCTCACCCTGACGGGGTGGGCGACCTGCACATGGCGCGAGTCGCTGCCATTTCCGCGGCGATGAGCGGCGCCTTCCTGACCCTGGCGGAGGGGCTGACGGGCTTTCTGCCCGAAAGCGAATTGCCGCCGCCCCGGCGCCCGATCGCCAAGGCGCTGCAGGACGGGCTGGCGCTGCCGGTGCGTGTGACGCGCGCTGCCCAGGGCGGCAAAGGTCCACGGGTGACGGCGCGGCTGAGCGCAGCGGAGCTGACGCTGGCACAAGGCGCCGATGCGCCCGCATTGCTGCGGCGTGGAGACGGCGCCGCGCTGCGGCTCGCTTTCGCATGGCCCGAAGCGACCCTCATCACCGATAGCGCGGCCATGGCGGCTGAGCTGCGGACGCGGCTTGGTCCTTCTCGGGTGACCTTTCAGCACGGCCCCGCCTTCGATGCGGAACTGGAGGAGGCATTCGCCGAGCTGGCTTCGCCCCAGGTTTCGCTGCCCGGCGGCGCCAGCCTGACCATCCACCCCACCCCGGCGCTGACGGCGATCGACGTCGATGCCGGCGGCCTCGCCGGGTCCCGGGACGCCGGCGCCCATGAGCGGATGAACATCGCCGCGGCGCGAGAGGTGGCTCGGCAGATCCGCCTGCGGAATCTCGCCGGCGCCATTCTGGTCGATTTCGCCGGCATGCCCATCAAGCGGCGTGAGGACCTTCAGGAGCCGCTGGCAGAGGCCCTGCGGCAGGACCCGCTTGGCGCACGCCTGCTGGGGGTGACGCGGCTGGGCCTCATGGAAATCGTCCGCCCGCGGGTTCATCCGCCGCTGCATGAGCTGATCGGCTTCCCGCACTCCCCACTGACCCTTGGCCTGGCCGCCTTGCGACGCGCGTTACGGGAGGTCTCCGCACGCCCGGGTGCGACCCTCGCCTTGGTCGCCGCCCCCGAGGTCGCGCAGGCCCTCATGGCGCTTCCGCGGGCGCTGGACGCCTATCGGCTGGCGTCCGGACGGCCGCTGCGCTTGCAGCCCGATCCTTGCCTGCGCCCCGGGCAGGAATCCATCGAGGAGGTGCCCGCATGACGACCCAGTCGCCCCAACGCCCGGCCCGTCCCCGGCGCTGCCCGATCTGCAACAAGCCGGTCGCGTCAGGTGCCAGCCGCTTCTGCTCCGAGCGTTGTTCGGCGGTGGACCTGGGTCGGTGGCTGAGTGGGGACTACGCCATTCCGGTCCGCGAAGAGGATCAATCTTCGGATGATTCCTGAGCCAAGGATGGGTGGACAGCCCCCAGCCCATCGGCTATCAGGCCCGCCTCTGCTGCGGGAGACGGTTCAGCACCGCCTCCGCTTGGGCCCAGGTAGCTCAGTTGGTAGAGCATGCGACTGAAAATCGCAGTGTCGGTGGTTCGATTCCACTCCTGGGCACCATACCCCCCTTTCGTCCGCGCTTCTCTTCACCGCCGATACCGCGCCGAAGCGTGCTTGGATCGGGCCAAACGCTCATGATTTGAGGCACTTTGGCGTGGTTTGGCGCAGTCCCGGATACCCCGTCGCGCTTCGGGCATCGGGTGGCTCGTGTTGGTATCTTTGTCGGTATCCGACCCCCTGTTGATATCGTGGCAGTCGAAGGGGCCGGTTCCGATCCCACTGACCGACGCGAGATGCCGCTCCCCGGACCTATGGCGCCCGCCCGGTCTGGCACGACATCCTGGCCTCCTGTGGCAGGGTGGCGCGATTCGGGGTGGTGTCTGCCTCCTGTCGCACCATAACCGCAGGACGCCCAGCGTCACTACGCCTCCAGCCACGCTGCGGCGGAACCAGCTCCACTCAGTGAACACCTCCATCCGTAGATGCGGGCAACAGGATGCTCACCATCAGCCCGCCAAGATGGGAGTCCAGCAGCCGCAACTCGCCGCGATGGGCCTGGACGATGCTTTGGACGATGCTCAAGCCAAGGCCACCCTGCCCGCCTCCTGAAGCCTTGCCATCAAGCTGGCGGAAGGGCTTCAGCATGTCCTGGCGGCGATCGAGGGGGATGCCCGGGCCGTCATCCAGGACATGCACGATGGTGCTCGTTGCCGTGCCGAGAACGTTCACCTGCACGATGGTGCCGTAGCGGAACGCGTTCTCCAGCAGGTTGGCGATGGCGCGCACCAGCGACTCTCGATGACCGAGAGCAAAGGCCGGCTGCGCCGCATCACAGATGATGGCGTATCCCGCCTCCCGAAAATCATCGCAGATGGCGAGAGTCAACGCCGTGAGGTCGAGCCGTTCATGGGGCTCGCGCTCCGCTTCCCCCTTCAAATAGGCGAAGGATGTGGAGAGCATCGACTGCATGGTGTCCATATCGCGAACCATCCGGTCCTTGAATGGGGATTGCGCGTCCAGTTCCAGCTCCAGCCGCAGGCGCATGCGCGTCAGTGGCGTCCGCAGATCGTGGCCGATCGCAGCCAGTGCCAGGCTTCGCTCTTGCAGCAGCCGCAGGATTTCCTGCTGCATCTGGTTGAAGGCCTGCGCGGCGCGGCGGACTTCGGTGGGCCCCTGTTCCTGCAACGGGGCGATGGCCATGGCGGACCCGAACTGCCGCACGCCTTCCGAAAGGCGCTCCAAAGGCCGGACAACACGCCGCACCGCCCAGGCCGCCAGCATCATAGACGAGATGCTGAGGCAGAAGATGAAGGTGAGCATTGGCATGGTCACGGCCGGGGACATGGCCAGCGGCTGCAGCGGGATGCGGACCGTCAGCATTCGCGCATCCAGCGGGATGCGGACTTCCAGCCCATCCTCGTCCTCGCAAGCCTCAAAGACCAGCTGCGCAGAGGCTTCGTCGATCAGCGCGCGCAGGGCATGCTCCATGCTGCGTGCAGCCGGCGTGGAGGCACCACATGGCGCGCTGGCCTCCACCAGGTCGAGCACGAGCTCGTCCTGCTCCGCCCGCGCCACATAGGCGTCCTGCTGTCCCGTGTCCGCATTGCGCAGCGCGTTGACGATCCGCGCAACCGTCGCCGCCTGCGGCCAGGGCCATGGCAGCGGCGGCAGGGCATAGGGCGGCAGGGAGATCAGCAGCACCGCGATCAGCCCGGAGGTGACGCCGAGCGTCACGAAGACGATGCCGAGGATCTGCCCGACCGTGGTTTGCAGGAGCAGGCCGGCACGCCGATACCGCGCCAGAAGACCGTGACGGATGCCGCTCGCGCCGCGCCTCACCAGCCACCTCCAAGCGCCTTGAACAGCGACACCGCATTGCTCGAAAGCTGCGCCTGGCTCTGCACCAGCGCATCCTGCGCCGAGGCCAGGGAGCGCTGCGCCGTCACCACGTCGCTGTAGTCGCCCATTCCCGCCCGGTACAGCGTGGTCGCCAGCGACACGGAATCCGCATATGCATTCACGGTCCGCTGCAGCGCGGCCTCATGCGCGCGCTCACGGTCCAGCGCATCCAGCGCCTTCTCCACCTCCTCGACCGCGCCGTTCACCACGCCCTGCCAGGCGGCCACGGCCTCCTCGCGCGCCGCCACACGCTCCCGCACCACGGAGGCGCGGCGGCCCGCATCGAAGATCGGCAGGCTGAGGCTCGGCCCGAGGGACCAGACGGAGGTGCCGCCGCGCGTGGCGCTGCTCAGCGTCGTCGCATTGAGACCGATGGAGCCCGCGAGCGTGAGGGCGGGAAGCCGATCGGCCTCCGCCACGCCGATATTGGCGGTCGCCGCCGCGATCCGGCGCTCCGCCGCGCGGATATCCGGGCGCCGTGCCAGGGCGGCCAGCGGCGGATCAGGGTTGATGCCGCCGGACAGGCGCGGCGGCGGCCGGGGCTGCTCCAGCCTGTCCAGCATGGCGGCGGGCGTCTGGCTGGTCAGGACGGCCAGGCGGAGCGCCGCCTGCCGGGAGCCCTGCTCCAGCGGCGGAATGGTGGCCCGCGCGCTTTCGAGCTCCGCCTGCGCCTGCACCGCGTCGATCTCCGCCCCCGTGCCGCCCCGCGCGCGGCTGCGCGCCAGGGAGAGGCTGTCCTGCCGCAGGGCGACGGTGCGCCGCGCGATCGCCACCCGCTGCTGGTAGGCGCGGGCGTCGATATAGGCGCTCGCCACCTCGCCCTGGATGCTGACCAATGTGTCCGCAAGATCGGCGACGGAGGCTTCGGCCGAGGCGATGGTGCGTTCCACATCCCTGCGCTGGCCGCCGAAGAGGTCGATCTCCCAGCTCGCATCGAAACCCGCCGCGTAGCTGCTGCTGGTGACCGCGCCGCGATCGCCGCCGGCGGCGCCACCGAGCGAGCCCAGCGCGCTTCGGGAGCGGGAGACGCTGGCGGAGCCCTCGAGGCTCGGCAGCCGCGAGGCGCCGCTCTGGATCGCCACCTCCCGCGCCTGGCGCAGCTTCGCCGCGGCCTGGGCCACATCGGTATTGGCCGCGGTCGCCGCGGCGACCAGCGCATCCAGCACCGGGTCGTCGAAGCGGCGCCACCACTCGGCCAGGCTCTCGATGCGCCCTGCCTGCTGCTGCGCGGAAGACCAGGTCGCGGCGACCTGCAAGGTGGGGCTGGCATGGTCCGGGCCGACCGTGCAGGCGCCGAGCAGCCCGGCCAAGACCAGCACGGCGAGCCGGCTGCGGTACGTGTGGGCCATCATCGGCTGGCCGGCTGCGGCGTGGCCGCGGCGCTGTGCAACGTCAGGGGCTCCGACTTCAGGAAGACGTCGAGGATCTGGCCCGCATAGAGGGGCAGATTCTCGGCTTCGACCTCCATCACCACCTGAAGGACGCGCGTGTCCACACGCTCGTCGCTGGAGCCGGTCAGGGAGGATTTGGGTACCACGAAGGGCTCGACACGCACGAAACGCAGCGGGGAGGACAGCGCTGAATTGCCGCGCAGATAGGCGATCCCCGGCTCTCCGGCGCGAACCCGCCAGGCGTCGTTCTCGTCGATCTCCACGCGCACCTGCAGCCGGCCCGGATGGCCCAGCACCACCAGCGCGGTCTCGAGCGCGGCCGCGGAGGCATATTCGCCAACGCGCAGATTCACCTGCAGCACGCGCGCGGCGAAGGGCGCGCGAATGGTCAGCTTGTCCAGCGCCGCCTCGGCCACTGCGAGCTGCGCCTCGGAGGCTGCGACGGAGGCGCGCGCGGTGACCAGCTTCGCCTCATAGAGGCGGACCGCCTGGCGACGCTTCGACAATTCCTCGCTGCTGATGGCGCGCCGGTCGCCGACCGCCTCGGCGAAGCGCAGCTGGGCGCGGTAATCCGCGAGCTGCGCCTCGGCCTCCGTGACCTGCGCCTGGCTGGAGGCCAGCTCCGCGCGGCGCTGCACCACCGTCGCCCGCTCGCTGCGGTCGTCCAGGCGGAACAGCACGGCGCCCTCCTCCACCTGGTCGCCCGGCGCCACCGCGACCTCCACGGCGACGCCGCTGGCGAAGCTGGCGATGTTGATGGCGCGTCCCGGCGTTTCGGTCAGGCCGGTGCCGCTGACATAGGCCTCGAAGGGCGCGGCGCCGGGCTCCGTGAGCGGCTGCGAGGGTGGCGGGCTTCCCCCGGCGGAGAGCACGGAGGCGCCGGCCAGGCACAGGCCGGCCAGTGCCAGGACGGGCAGCAGATAGGCGCGCAGAATTCCGTTCACGAGGTCTGTCTTTCGAGCACGTCCGCAGGCAGTGCGGTCCGCGTGATCCGGCCGTCATCCATTTCGGCGATGCGGTCCGCAAAGCCGTAGATGCGGTGGTCATGGGTGACAACGATCAGGGTGCAGCCCCTGTCCTGCGCCAGGCCGCGCAGCAGCCGCATCACCTCCTGGCCATTGTGGTGATCCAGCGCGCTGGTCGGCTCGTCGCAGACGATCAGGCGCGGCCCGTGCACGATGGACCGCGCGATGGCCACGCGCTGCTGCTGGCCGCCCGAGAGGCGGGAGGGACGTTCCTGCCCCTTATCCGCCAGACCAACGGAGGCCAGCGCCGCCTGCGCCGCGGCGCGCGAGGCGGCCCTGCCGTGGCCGTTCAGGATCATCGGGATCGCGACATTCTCGAGGACGCTGAGCGTCGGGATCAGGTTGTAGGCCTGGAAGACGAAGCCGAGGTTCTGGCGGCGGAAGGTGGCCGCCGCGGTGGCAGACATGGCGGCCTGGTCCTGTCCGAGCACCTCGCACTGGCCCTGGTCGCGCGCCAGCAGGCCCGCGATGATGGTGATCAGCGTCGTCTTGCCGCAGCCCGACGGGCCGATGAGGAACAGCACCTCGCCAGCCCGGACCGTGAGGCTGGCGCCGCGCAGCACCGGCACGGGACCGGCGGCGGAGGCATAGGCCTTGGTGATGCCGTCGCAGATCACCGCCATGGGCGCGTCGGTCACTTGAACACCACCGCCGGATCGGTGCGCAGCACGCGGACCAGTCCGGCCGTGCCGGCGACCGCGCCCACCAGCACCACGATGCCGCCGACCACCGATAGCAGTGGCCCGGTCAGCCGCATGGAGATCTCGCTGCCGGCCAGCACGTAGGTGATCAGCAGGCTGACGGCGCCGATCCCAAGCCCGAAGCCGAGGACGGTCACCCCAACCGCCTGCAGCGTCACCATGCCGACCAGGGTCCGGTTCGCGGTGCCCATGGCGCGCAGCACGGCGAACTGCCGCTGGCTGTCCAGCATGAAGTTGTAGAAGGTCATCCCCGCGATGCCGCCGCCGATCAGGAAGGCCATCACCGCGGAGAGGCCGACATTCATGATGACGCCGGTGTTCTGGATGAAATAGGCGAGCGAGGAGTCGGAGAATTCCTGCTGCGTATAGGCGCGCAGCCCGGTGCTTTGCCGGATGAGCGCCTGGACCGTGACCACATCGGCATCCGGCTTTAGGCGGACCAGGACGTAGGACAGCAGCTTCCGCTGGCTGGGCACGAAGCTCTTCGCCCGGTTGTAGGTGGTGTAGATGACGGGCTGGGACTGGAAGTTCTGCTGTGCCTGGAACAGGCCCACGACGGTCGCGCGATGGTCGTTCAGCTCGAAGGTGTCGCCGACCGCGGCGGGCCGGGTGGTGCCGTCGGCGCCCCGCTGCGCCAGGTTGCCGCGCGCCGAGTTGATGTCGAGCAGGATGGCATCGGCGTTCCGCAAGTCACCCATCTGCCCGGTCACCAGGCTGGGCGGCCCAGCGATCAGCGTGGCGTCATCCAGCCCGATCAACTGGGCGGTCTGGGACGTGCCGTCCGGCAGCCGGGCCGTGATCGAACCCTTGTAGAGCGGCACCGCCCAGGCCACGCCCGGCACGCCGCGCACGCGATTGACCTGCGTATCCGGCAAGGACTTGATGTCATCCACATTCTGCACCCGCGGGTCCACGACCCACAGGTCCACCCCGCCGACATTGTCCACGAAGCTCGTGGTGGTGGAGAGGATGCCCAGCAGCGTCGCGCCCTGCTGGGTGATCAGCAGGGTGGTGAAGGCGAGCGAGAACAGGATGCCGAGATACTTGGCCGTGTCCCCGATCAGCATCTTCCAGGCCAGTCCGAGCATATCCACCCTTCCCAGCGGTCGCCGTCCCGGCCGCCGCGAAGGCTGAATACCGAACTCAAATTAGAATTTCAATTTGAGTTTTGTGACCGAATGTCATAGGTGGTGGCAGAGCTTGGGAGGTTGCACATGGCCCCGCATCCAGCGGCCCGCCGCTCCGACGGGCGTGTCACGGCGGAAGCCATCCTGCAGGCGGGGGGCGAGGTCTTCGCGGAAAAGGGCCGGCTCGGCGCCACCAGCAAGGAGATCTGCGCCCGCGCCGGCGCCAATGCCGCCGCGGTGAACTACCACTTCGGTGGCTTCTCGAACCTCTATGAGGCGGTGCTGCTGCACGCGCATCAGCGCATGATGAACTGGCAGGACCTGGCCGCGCTCGCCGAGGCCAGGCTGCCGCCCGTGGACAAGCTCGAAGGGCTGATCGTCCTGCATGTCGAGGCGGCGCTCGGCCTCGGTTCGCGATCCTGGGAATTGCGCCTGATCAATCGCGAGATGCTGGCGCCCTCCGACGTCATGCTGCGCCTGCACCGGACGGAGGTGGCGCCGCGCCTGGTGGTTGTCGAGCGCATCGTCGCGGATGTGCTGGGCGCGCCGGTCGACGACGCAACCCTCCGCCGCGCGGTGTTCTGCACCATCAGCCCCTGCCTGATGCTGCTGAACAGGCCGCCGCGCCTCCTCGAGGAGATGTGCGAATCCGAACAGCCCGGCGCCGGCGATGTGCATAGACTGGCGAAGCATTTTGCTCGCTTTGCCTTCGCCGGGCTTGAGGCGGTGAAGGCCGGTGCGCCCTCCGCAGCCGTCGCATCCAGGCCGCGGGCTGCTGCGAGGGACCGACCGGCCTGACGCCGAGCACCGGCGGCCCGGATGCGGCCCTCAGCCAGCCGGTCTTCGCCTCCCGCCACCCCCGGCCATCAAGACCCGCGACGCCGCAGCAGGTCGCCCCTCACTGCCAGGGCGTGCGCTGCCAGATCCCCTGGTAGCGCGCGAGCTGCGCCGGCATCCGGGCCTCCCACTCCGCCCCGCGCAGGAAGGCCATGGCGAGTTCCAGCTGGCGCACCTTCTCCGCCCATTCCGGCGTGGCGATCACCTTCGCGATCGCATCCTCCAGCTGCTTCGCGATCTCGTCCGGAATGCCGCGCGGCGCGCCGATCCCGCGCTCGCTGGTCATCACCACGTCGTAGCCCGCCTCCCGGAAGGTCGGCACATCCGGCATCAGCTCCCAGCGCTGCTCACCCATGCCGGCGATGGCGCGAAGCAGCGGGTTCTCCTGCCCGAGCATGCCGATCTCGCCGAGATTGAGCCCGGCGATGTCGATCTGCTTGCCGAGCACGGCGTTCCGCACCGGCCCCGCCCCGGCGAAGGGGGCGTGGATGAATTCGGTGCCGGAGGCGGCTTCGAACAGCGTCAGGCCAAGGTGGTCGTCGGTGCCGATGCCGGAGGAGCCGACGCTGATCGTCCCGGGCCGGCGCTTCGCGGCCTCGACCACGTCCTGCAGCGTGCGGAAGGGCGAATCGCGGTGCACGACAAAGGCGCTGGGATCGTCCACCAGGCGCGCGACCAGGCGGATCTGGGCGCGGTCATAGCGGACGCGGCGCTGGACGCCGAGCGAGACATAGCCCGGCGTATTGATGGTGCCGAGCGTGTAGCCATCCGGACGGGCGGCCTGCAGCGCGACATAGGCCGTCTCGCCGCCGGCGCCGGGCCGGTTCGAGATGACGAAATTGGCGCCGGGCAATTCGGCGCCGAGGGCCTGTGCCAGGGCGCGCACCATCACATCCGTGCCGCCGCCCGGCGCGAAGCCGACCACGACCTCGATGGGCCGGCCCGCCGGCCAGCTGGGCTGCGCCAGCGCGGGCGCGGCCAGGGATGCGAGGCCCGTGGCCAGGACGCCGCGGCGCGTGAGGGCGATTTGCGTGTTCATGGTTTCCTCTCCTCTTGGAAGTGTTGCCGGGCGGCGCGCCGCGCCCTCCCGTCAGGCCGCCGCGCGCAGGCCGCCCGGGATCACCACGGCGCCCGGCAGGGCCGGCAGCCGGCCCGCCAGCACGGCGACGATGCTCTCGGCCGCGCCCGTGGACATGCCGACGGCGCCGAGCGGCGTATTGGCCGCCAGGTGCGGTGTCGGCAGGATTCGCGGATGGCCGCGGAGCGGGCTGGCGGCGTCCAGCGGTTCCTTCGCGAAGACGTCGAGGCCGGCCCAGGCGATGTGGCCGGAGCCGAGCGCCGCCAGCAGCGCCGCCTCGTCCACGATGCCGCCGCGGGCCGTATGCACCAGGATGGCGCCGCGCGGCAGCGCCGCAAGTTCCCCCGCCCCGATCATGTTCCGCGTCGTCGCATCCAGGGGGCAATGCAGCGACAAGACCTCCGACCGCGCCAGCAGCGCCGGCAGATCGGCAACGCGCGTCCCAGGCCCCGGCAGCGGGCCGGCGGGCAGCAGAGGGTCATAGGCGGCGATCCGCATGCCGAAGGCATCCGCAAGGCGCGCGACCCTGGAGCCGATCGCGCCATAGCCCACCAGCCCGAGTGAAACGCCCTCTACGTCGCGGGTCATGCGAGAGGTCTTCTCCCAGAGGCCCTCCCGCATGCCGGCGGCGACCACGGGCAGGTCCTTCAGCAGGGAAAGCATCAGGGCCATCGCATGCTCCGCGACGGAGCGGGCATTGGCGCCGGCGGCGCGGGTCACCGTCAGGCCGCGTGCCTCGGCCGCGGGAAGGTCGATGCCGTCCACGCCGGCGCCGTGGCGCGCGATGACGCGCAGCGCCGGCGCAGCCGCATCCATGACCGTGCCGTTGATGATGCCCTGGCGGTGCAGCAGGGCGATCGGCCGGTGCTCCGCGATGGCGGCCAGCAGCTCGGCCTCGGACGGATATCCGGAGGTGCAGGGCACGGCGTAGCCGGCCGCTTCAAGGATGGCGACCGCCTCGGGGGCAAGCATTGCCGCCGTGACGAGGACGGCGGGTTTCACGGCATGGGGCTGGGGCATGGCGGACACTTTCGGAAGGGATCAGGGCGCGCGGTTGAAGCAGGACGTCACCGCCCAGGCAGCTTCGGCCGCCCCCAACCCGGCGGGGACGCGGACCGGGACAGGCTCGCCCGGCGATGGGCGCGCGCAGTCAAGGCCGCGCGTGGTGAAATCATGTTTCACTGGGAACGATCACCGCGTCCCCGGACGCCGAGGGCCAGGGTGGCCATCGCATCGAGGAGGCTTGATCGAGGGCCGTAACTGGCTCCAAACATCCTGGATGTCTCCCTTCCCTGCGCCGCAGCTTTTGTTGACAGCCCCGGGCGCCAGGAGCTTATAACGAAACGCCATTTCGAAATGCAAGATCCGCTGTAGAGGTGCGACCGTGCCGGCCGGAGGCGCATCGCCGCGGCGGGAAACCTGTAGCCCTGCCCTCTTGGCGCAATCACCAAGGCCGGGCGGGCGGGCGGGCGCTGTTCACCACCGAAGGCAAGACGGGCCGCGTTCTTCGCCCGCATCCCAAAAAGGCTTAGATGGGGCCAAAGAAGCGGAGGCGTCCATGGCGGAGATGGGAAGGCGGAAACCGGCACTCGAGGGCGTCGCGTCGGCGGACCGCGCCCTGACGGTGCTGTCGGCATTCCGCAGGGGAGATCGCGCACTGTCTCTGGCGGAGCTGGCGGAGCGGACGGGGTTGGTGAAGAGCACGATCATGCGCCTCGCCATCTCGCTGGAGGAGCATGGCTACCTGGCGCGCGCGGGCGACGGTGCCTACCAACTCGACGCCGAAGTCCTCCGGCTTGGGATGATCTACACTCAGTCCTTCCGGCTGGAAGCCCACGTCATCCCGGCGCTGGAGGAGCTCGTGGCGCGCACGGGCGAAACGGCGGCCTTCTACGTGCGGCGTGGCGAGCAGCGGCTCTGCCTGTACCGCGTGGACAGCCCGCATTTGCTGCGGATGCATGTCCGCGTCGGCGATGCGCTGCCCCTCGACAGTTCCGCCATCGCCCAGGTACTCCGCGCCTTCACCCCCCGTCCCCTGCCCGCCTATGCCGCGACGCTCGACCTGCCGATCGTCACCATGGGCGCGACGGATCCGCACACCGGGGCCATGGCCGCGCCGGTCTTCGGGCCGGGCGACAAGCTCGCCGGGGCCCTCGCACTCTCCGCACCCGTGATCCGCTGGACGCCCGAGGCGCAGGCCATCGCGCGGCCCTTGTTGGTCGACGCGGTTGTGACACTGACCCGGCGGATTGGTGGCGAGTTGCCGGAACGGCCACGCCTGGCAGCGGAGTAGGCCTGCATGCGCATGTTACGCGCGACGATGGCGCTGCGCGGGGTCTGTTGCTGCCGGCCTGGCGAAGTTCGAAGTAAGGGCCGCCGAAGGCATGCCGGTTGTCCGTGCTGTCGCCAGACGCCTACACACAGGCGCGGATGATCAGCCCACTCCAATAGATCAGGACGCCCAGGGGTAAAGCCCAACGCACATAGGCGCCGATCTCGGCAAACATCAACGGCGCACGGCGGGCAAGGAAGAAGTCCTTGTTGAGCAGGAACATGTTCAGGAAGAGCACGCTGACGATATAGAGGAAGCCCGTGGAGATGATGCGCGCGATCGGCGTGCCCTGAGACATCGAGCCGGGGAAATTCGATTCGAAGGTGAAGCTCAGCGCGACCAGGGCGAGCAGGGTGGTGAAGGCCAGAGCGCCCTTGGGCGCCAGTGGCATGGTTTGCTCGGTGGTCCAGAGGATGACCAAAGTGCTCGACATCAGGGTCAGGAACGGCAGGAAGATGCGGATCAGGTATTGGCCGTAAAGGCGGACGGCATCGAGGGTGAAGGTGAGTCGGCCATGCGGGGCACCGCTCCAGCCGGCATAGGTGGCGTTGCGGACATCAAGGCGGCGCAGAGTCCAGAGCGTGGTTTGCAGGCGGGTGGGGAAGGCGGAGTGGGCGGCATCGGCCGCGGTATGGACCGGTAGGACTTGGCGGGCGTTGTAGCGGTTCGAGGTCAGGGTGATGTCGAGGGCCTGGCTGTCGAAGGGGAAGGACGCCATGTCGATGCCGACGCGGAAGCTGGCATCAAGGCGGCGCACCAGAGTTACGGCGCCGGAGGCATCGATGACCAAGCCAAGTTGGTCCTGCCGGGGGGCGCTGGAGAGGTTTTCGATCTCGATGGCAGGGTGCCAGATGCGGCGGAGTTCAGCGACGGCGGCGTCGCCGAATAGGCTGCGCTGGGCGCGGGCCTCGCGGACGCGGTCGAAGGCCAGACGGCGGTCCTGCCAACGATAGGTGAGTTCGACGCGGGCGGCCATGAGGCCGGCGGTTTCCTGCACCTGCGAGATGTCGATGACGCGGATAGCGGTGGCGACGCGGATGGGCAGGGGTTCGTCGCGCGGGAGGTCGGTGAGTTCGGCGGCCTGGGCGGCCGTGCCGAGTAGGATGAGGGCCAGGGCGGCGAGCCGGACGAGGGCCTTCATGGCGCGGGCTCGCGGGTGCGAGCGGCGGCGCGGATGAGGCGATCAAGCTCGGGCGCGGCGCCTGGCTTGGGTAGGCTTGGGGGCGTGGCGCCGCCAGGAGCTTCAAGGGCTTCGGCGATGATGGAAACGGGACGGAGGACGAGGCCGCGGAAGAGCAGCAGGATGATTCCGGCCAGACCGATCCAGGCGATCAGGCCCGCGGCGGCGGTGGCGACGGCGAGGCGGCGCAAGGTACGTTGCTCGGGAGCGAGCGATGTCATGGCGATGATGACGCCGATTTCGGCGCCGCTGTAATCGAGCAAGGGGATGGTGGCGGCGCCGAAGGGGACTCCGTGGATGTTGGGGAAGCTGAAAACAGGTTCCTTGACCAGGGTGATGGCGAGCGTCTCGTGCAGGCGGACGACGAGCGGCCAGGTGGTGGCACTGTCGCCGCGTAGCGACCCGAAGAGGCGGACATCGCCAGCGGTGGTGGTGGGGATCAGGCGGCGGTCGATGAGGGTGGCGAAATCGGCATTGGTCCGGGCTCGCAGGGCTTCGAGCAAAGGCTGGAGTTCGACGCCGAATTCGACGCTGCCGAGGACACGGTCGGTACTGACGGGTGCGGCGCCGCGAACGCGGACGCCGGAGGCGCCGATCTCGACGCCCATCTGAGCCTGGTTGGCGCCGTGGGTGGCGACGATGATCTGACGGTTGCGCGTGAAGTCGTCGCCGGCGTCGCGCGGGCTATGGAAGCGGTGCAGGACGGTATTGGTGGCGGCGCTGTTCACCTGGGCGTTGGTCAGACCGTAGCGAGCGTTGAGCGCGGCGTAGGATTCGCCCATGAGAGCGACAAGCGCGGCGCGGTCCTGCTCGGCGAGGGCGGCGCGGATAGGCGGCATGTGGGCGATGAGGTCCGCGCGGGCGGCGAGGTCGCGGGCGGTGCCGGCGATTTCCTCCTCTACCTGGTTGGCGAGGGCGCGGAGGGCAGCTTCGCCGTCCTGGGCACGGGTGGCGGCGAGTTGCTCGAAGAGGAAGAGGCAGAGGCCTCCTATGACCAGGCCGGTGCCGGCGATGGTGACTAGGATGACGCGCATTTTCACGAAAGGCTCCTTGTGCGGGGCCCCTGCGCTGGCCTCTAGGGATTATGTCGTCAGCCCGTTGATAAAGACTGAAGTAGGCCGCCTTGAGCCCCTTGACCAGGAAGGCGAATGCCAGACCGCGCGCCATGTCGGGGTCGAGTTCGGCCTCCGCGGCGCGGAGACGCCGAGACGACGCGCGGCATGTTCGGGCCGCATCCTCAACATCTCATCGATCGGTGGCTACCGCGGCGCCGCGGGCTTCGGCGTCTACGGATCAACCAAGTTCGAGGCTGCGATGATGCCGAGAGGTGTGACGGGTGTTGTATGCGGCGTGGTGGCACAATATCCGCACTCGGTGCTGACGACGATCAGCTACCTTCGAGGACGATACGTCCGGTGCGGGAAGGCCCATTCAGCTGTCCAGCATCTCGCGCAGCGCCCGCATCGCGGTCGCGTAGCCGCGTGCGCCCAGCCCCGCGATCACCGCCGTGGCGGCGCTGGAGACGAGGGACTGGTGGTAGATCGCCTCCCGCCTGTGGATGTTTGAGATATGCAGCTCGATGATCGGCGCTTTGACCATCTTGAGCGCGTCGAGCACCGGGATGGAGCGGAAGGTCAGTCCGGCCGGGTTGATGATGAGGCCCGCCGCGCCAGTGTCGATCGCCTCATGGATCCAGTCCACAAGTTGGCCTTCGTAGTTGGTCTGGTGGAAAACCACCTCATCGTCCCCGGCCTCGGCGCGACACATCGCCTCGACCTCGGCCAGCGTGGTGCGGCCGTAGATCTCGGGTTCGCGCTTGCCCAGCCGGTTCAGGTTCGGGCCGTTGAGGACATGCAGGCTGCGCGTCACGACGTGTTCCCTTTCTGCAATCTTGCGAGCCGCGGCGTCAGCCCTGGTAGCCGAACTGCCGCGGCATCCAGAGCACCAGCTCCGGGATGAAGGTGATCAGGGCCAATGCCACCACCATCGCCGCCACGAAGGGCAGCGTGTCCCGCACCACGGCGGCGAGCGGCGCATCCGAGATCTTCGCCACGATGAACAGCAGCAGCCCATAGGGCGGCGTGATCAGGCCGAGCATGATGTTCACCACCACCACCACGCCGAAATGCACCATGTCGATGCCCAGCGCCTGCGCGGTGGGCACCAGCACCGGCACCACCACCAGCAGGATGGTGCTGCCTTCCATCAGGCAGCCCAGCACCAGCAGGATCAGGTTCACCACCAGCAGGAATTCCCAGCGAGAGAGCTCCCACCCCGCCAGGATATCCCGCACAGTATTCGGCACGTTTTCGCTGGTGATGACGTAGTTGAAAGCGAGCGCGCCGGCGATCAGCATGCCGATGGCGGCGGTGGAGCGCGCGCTTTCAACCACGGCGGCATAGGTCTGACGCAGCGTCAGGCTGCGGTAGAAGACGGCGGCGATGAGATAGGCATAGGCTGCGGCGACGGCGGCGGCCTCGGTCGGCGTCATCACGCCGCCATAGATGCCGCCGAGCAGGATCACCGGCATCAGCAGGGCCGGGAAGGCCTCCACCGTCAGGCGCGGCACCTCGCGCAGCGGCACGCGTTCCGCGATCGGGAAGTCGTGGCGATGCGCCATCCAGCTGTTGATGCCCATCTGCGCCGCCGCCATCAGCAGGCCGGGGATCACGCCGCCCAGGAACAGGTAGCCGATCGAGGCATCGGCCACAAGCGCGTAGAGCACCATGGGGATGGAGGGCGGGATGATCGGGCCGATCACCGCGGTCACCGCCGTCAGCGCCGCGGCATAGCTCACCGGATAGGCGCCGCCCTTGGCCATCATGTCGATCTGCACCTTGCCGCTGCCCGCCGCATCGGCGATGGCGGAGCCCGACATGCCCGCAAAGATCACGCTCTGCACGATGTTCACATGGCCGAGCCCGCCGCGCAGCCGGCCGACCAGCAGGTTGCAGAAGCGCAGCAGGCGATCGGTCAGGCTGCCGGCATTCATCAGCCCCGCGGAGAAGATGAACAGCGGCACCGCCAGCAGCACGTAGCTGCCGTTCAGCCCGTTCAGCACCTGCTCGGCGGCGGTGGACATGTCCTGGCCGGAGGCGCCGAGATAGATGATGCTGGCCATGATCATGGTCAGGCCAAGCGGCAGGCCCATCAACGACAGGCCGAGCAGCGCGATGAGCGAGAGGGTGAAGGGGTCCTGGAAATTCACCGCATGCGCCCCGTGGCTGCGCGCCAGGCCATGGCGGCGTGCCGGATGATCATCGCCACTGCGAAGATCAGCCAGACCGAGTAGAGAATGTCGAAGCGGATGCCGAGATAGGCGCTGCGCTCCACCTTCATGAAGGTGACGTAGTCCACCATGGCCGGCAGCGACCAGCTGAAGACGGCGACGACGGCGAGGCCCGTGATCACGTCGAAGACGCGCCGCAGCGGGCCACGGATCACGCTGTACAGGACGTCGAAGCGGATCTCCTCCTCGTCCCGCAGCACCAGCGCCGCGCCCCAGAGGATGCCCCAGACCCAGGTGAGGGTCGAAAGCTCCGCCGTCCAGCTCAGCGGCGCGTTCAGCACGTAGCGGGTGACGATCTGCAGCATGAAGGCTGCGAACATCACCACCAGCAGCAGTGAAAGCACGTTCTCGGCGCGCCGCCTGGCCCAGCCGAACAGGCGGCACGCCGCGCTCATCGGATCAGCGCACCGCCGCGATGCGGTCCAGGATCCCGGCGGGCCAGCCCTGCGACTGCGGCGAGGCGAGGTAGCGGCGCTGCGCCTCCGCACGGAAGGCGGCGACATCCGGCTCGTAGACCTCGAGGCCCTGCGAGCGGAAGAAGGCCAGCATCTCCTGCTCCTGTGCGATATGGCGCTGCGTGCTCTGGTCGATCGCCTTGTCCGCCGCGGCCTGGATCGCATCGCGCTGCGGCTGCGTCAGCCCGTCCCACAGGCGGGCGGAGATCGAGAGCAGGTCGTAGGCCACAAGATGGCTGGTGAGGACGAACTGCGTCGTGACCTCATGGAAGCGCATGGTGCGGCTGGTCGGCAGCGGATTGTCCTGGCCATCCACCGTGCCGGATTGCAGCGCCGTATAGAGCTCGGCGAAGGCCACCGGAGTCGGGTTCGCGCCCAGCGCCTCGCCGAGGAATTGCCAGGTCTCGCCGGGCGGCATGCGCAGCTTCATCCCCGCCATGTCGGCCGGCGTGCTGATGCGCTTGCGCGGCTTCAGGTTCACATGGCGCGTGCCGAAATACAGCGGGCCGAGCACATGGACGTTCAACTGCTCCCGCGCCATGCGGTTGAAGTCCTGCCCGATCGGGCCCGCAAAAACCTTGCGCATGTGATCGGCGTCGCGGAACAGATAGGCGGAGGCCATCACGGACCAGGCCGGGATCTGCCGCGACAGGTCCTGCGGCGCGAGATTGGCCATCTCGACGTTATTGCGCTGGATTGCCACCAGCTCCGTGCCCTGGCGGAACAGCGTCGCGTTCAGGTGCAGCTCCACGTCGAACTGCGACTGCAGGTCTTGCGCGAAACCGCGCATGGCATCGCCGCGGATGTCCTGGTCGGAGAAGACGGCGGTGAAGCGGAGGCGCCGGCGCGCCTGGGCGCGGGCGGGCAGGCTGGGCGCGGCCAGGGTGGCCGCACCGGCGAGCATGGCGGCGCGACGTCCAAGGGTGATGGGCATGGCGTGGTCCCTCCTCGATGTTCTTTTCGGCCTCGATGGGTCGGCTTGCGGCGACGCTAAGGGGGCTAAGAAAGCCGATCAAGAGAGATTCGCCAGAATCTCCGATATTCGTTCAAATGCCGGCTCTTGCATGGGCAGGGTCACCGCCGTGATACTGGCGCCGGTTGGAGCAGGGAGGCGCTGCCGTGACATCGGCCGAGGACGAGGCCGGGGAATCGCCGGGCGAGGCGGCCTATCGCCGCATCCGCGCCGATGTCGTGCTCGCCCGCCTCGCGCCCGGGCAAAAGCTGGGGCTGGACGGGCTGCGGGAGATCTACGGCGTCAGCATCGGCACGCTGCGGGAGGCGCTGAACCGCCTTGCCTCTGAGGGGCTGGTGATCGCGGAAGGCCAGCGCGGCTTCGCCGTGGCCCCGGTATCCGCCGAGGATTTCCGGGAGATCGCGGAGCTGCGCCTGCTGCTGGAGAGCGAGGCGATCGCCGCCTCCTTCGCCGCCGGCGACCTCGACTGGGAAGGCCAGGTGGTGGGCGCGCATCACAAGCTCGCCGTGCTGGAGCGCCGGCTGCTGGCGGGGGATGGTGCCGATACCTCACTGTGGAAGCAGTACGACCGGGAATTCCACACCGCGCTGATCGCCAGCTGCGGCTCCGTCGCGCTGCTCGAGACCTATGCGGCGGCCTATGACCGCTTTCTGCGCTACCAGATGGCGGCCGTGGTGTTCCGCGGCGCCATCGCGGCGGCGCAGCATGCGGCGCTGCTGGAAAGCGCCCTGGCGCGCGATGTGGCGCGGGCGCAGGCGCTGCTGCGGGCGCATGTCGAGGGCTGCGTCGGCCATGTGGTGCAGGGCGGCGCGCTGGCGCCCTTCGCCGCCACCAGACGCCGCACCCGCGCCGCGCCGGCCAGCGCCACGGCGGCCGCCCGATGAGCGTGAAGGAAACCGCGGAGGCGGCGAGCGAGCGCGCCTGGCGGCTGATCCGCGCTGATATCCTGCGCGGCACCCTGGCGCCCGGCCGCAAGCTGCGGCTGGAAGGGCTGCGCGACAGCTACGGCGTCGCCGTGGGCACGCTGCGCGAAAGCCTGAGCCGCCTGATCGCCGAGCGCCTGGTGGTGGCCGAGGGCCAGCGAGGCTTCGAGGTTTCGCCGTTTTCCGCCAAGGAGCTGCGCGAGCTGGCGCAGTTGCGCCTGCTGCTGGAAGGCCATGCGCTGGAACACGCCTTCCGCGCCGGCGACATGGAGTGGGAGGGGCGCGTCGTCGCCGCGCATCACAAGCTGTCGCAGATGCAGGAGAGGCTGGGCGAGGGCGAAGGCGCCGTGCTTGACCTGTGGCGGCGGCTCGACGTGGAATTCCACCGCACGCTGATCTCCGCCTGCGGCTCGCGCACCCTGATGGCGACCCATGCGACGGTCTTCGATCGCTACCTGCGCTACCAGAACCTGGCGCTGGGCTTTCGCGGCGCCATCGCGGTGGAGGAGCATCATGCGCTGTGCAACAGCGCGACGCGCCGGGACGCGACCGCCGCGCGGCAGATCCTCGCCGCGCATATCCTGGGCGGCGTCGACCACGCGCTGGCCAGCGGCGCGCTGTAGCAGGCCTGGGTCACAGCGCATGCAAGCCGTGGCAGGATGCCGGTGCATCGCCACGAAAGCGCGCTTCGCCCATGTCCCAAATCCTGCCACCCCGCCGGCAGCGCCGTGCCCCCGCGGAAGCGCGGCGCGAGGTGATCGAGGCGGCCATCGCTGAATTCGCCGCCAAGGGTTTTGCGGCTGCGCGCGTGGACGATATCGCGGCGCGCATGCGGACGACCAAGCGCATGATCTACTACTATTTCGGCGGCAAGGCGCAGCTTTACGCAGCGGTGCTGGAGCACATGTACGGCCGGATGCGCGATGCGGAGCAGGCGCTGCAGCTGGATACGCGGCCGGCGATGGAGGCGCTGCAGCGCCTGGTGGAAGTCACCTTCGACCACCATGCGCAGCACCCGGAATTCGTCCGCCTGGTCAGCGTCGAGAACATCCAGGAGGCGCGGATCGTCGCGGCCTCCGAGACCATCCCGGCCCGCAACGCCGCCATCATCGGCACCCTGCGCGACCTCATCGCGCGCGGGCAGGCGGAGGGTGTGTTCCGCGCGGGGCTGGATGCACTCGACCTGCACATGCTGATCAGCGGCTTCTGCTTCTACCGCGTCTCCAACCGCCACACGCTGCAGGCCATCTACGGCCGCGCGCTGGAAGCGCCGCAGGTCGCGGCGTCGCATCGGGAGATGATCATCGACGCGGTCCTGCGCTACGTCGCGTCCTGAGACACCATCTCGGCAAAATGCCGCAGCATGCGCGGTGCATCGGGTTCCAGGCCGGTGAACAGCCGGAAGGCCCCGGCGGCCTGGAACACCGCCATGCCGCCACCATCCAGCGTGCGGCAGCCGAGGCCGCGCGCCGCCCGCAGCAGTGCGGTCTCGAAGGGGAAGTAGACGATGTCGGCCACCCAGAGTGCGGGCCGCAGCCAGTCCACTGGCAGCGGCGTGCCCGGGAATTTCGCCATGCCGACGGGGGTGCAGTTCACCAGCCCATCCGCGCCCCGAACCTCCGCCGCCAGGTCGGTGCAGGCCGCGGCGCGTCCGGTGCCGAAGCGGGCGCACAGCGCCTCCGCCAGCGCGGCTGCGCGCGGCGCGTCGCTCTCGGCGATCACCAGCCGGCCGACGCCCTCGCTCAGCAGCGCGTGCGCCACCGCCGCCCCGGCGCCGCCGGCGCCGAGCTGCACGACGCAGGCGCGGGGCGCATCTGGCAGGCCGCGCCGGAACCCCTCGGCAAAGCCGGTGCAATCCGTGTTGTGCCCGATGCGCCGGCCATCGCGCAACACCACCGTATTCACCGCGCCCAGGGCCTCCGCATCCGGGGACAGCGCATGCAGCAGCGGCACCACGGCCTGTTTGGCGGGATAGGTGATGTTCAGCCCCGCGAAACCCATACGCTCCGCCGCCGTCAGCAGCTCCTCCAGCGCCTCCACCCCCAAGCCGAGGCGTTCCAGGTCGATCAGCCGATAGACCAGCCGCAGCCCCTGCGCCGCCCCCTCCCGCTCATGCATCGCGGGCGAGAGCGAGCCCTGGATGCCGAAGCCGATCAGCCCGGCGAGGAGGGCGGGGGCGATGTCCCGGGTCGTCATGCCGCATCTCCAGGGGAGGTCTTGCTTGCGGTACTTATGTACCCGTTGGTACAAAGCAACTCAATGCCGAGGCCGGCAACCGAATGGAGGATGCGTGATGCCGCAGCACCGCCTGCCGAAATCCATCGCCACGGTCTGCCTTTCGGGCACCCTGCCAGACAAGCTGGAAGCCGCCGCCGCCGCCGGCTTCGACGGTGTGGAAATCTTCGAGAACGACCTACTTACCTTCGATGGCACGCCGGCCGAGGTGCGCCGCATGTGCGAGGATCTCGGCCTCGCTATCGCCATCTTCCAGCCTTTCCGCGATTTCGAGGGGATGCCAGAGCCGCAGCGCCGCCGGAACCTGGATCGGGCGGAGCGGAAATTCGACACGATGCAGGCGCTGGGCACGGACCTCATCCTGGTCTGCTCCACCACCCATGCCGCGGCCCTGCCGGAGCCGGAGCGTGCCGCGGCGGATCTGCGCGAGATGGCAGAGCGCGCCGCCTCGCGCCAGCTGCGCGTCTGCTACGAGGCCTTGGC
Source organism: Roseomonas sp. F4 (assembly GCF_053891155.1). Lineage (NCBI taxonomy): Bacteria > Pseudomonadati > Pseudomonadota > Alphaproteobacteria > Acetobacterales > Roseomonadaceae > Roseomonas > Roseomonas sp. F4. The sequence goes on along the minus strand of NZ_JBSSHK010000002.1, from coordinate 738,069 downwards.
CTGGGGCCGCCACACCAACCGCTGGCGGCAGGCCTGGGACATCGTGCAGCGCGCGGATCACGCCGCACTCGGCCTCTGCCTCGACAGTTTTCATACGCTGTCGCTGGGCGATGACCTGACCGGCCTCGCGGAGGTGGTACCATTTGAAAAGCTGTTCTTCCTGCAGCTGGCGGATGCGCCGCGGCTGTCGATGGATGTGCTCTCCTGGAGCCGGCATCACCGGCTGTTCCCCGGCCAGGGCGAGCTGCCGGTGCCCGGCTTCCTGAAGGACCTGCTGGCGGCGGGCTACGCCGGGCCGCTGTCGCTCGAGATCTTCAACGACGAGTTCCGCGCCGCCCCCTCCCGCCGCATCGCCCGCGACGGGCAGCGCAGCCTGGTCTGGCTTGAGGACCAGGTGGGCCTCGCCCCGCTGCCGGCCCTGCCGAAGCTCTCAGGGCTGGAATTCGTGGAATTTGCCGTGGACCACGCGGCGCGGGCCGAGCTCGGCGCCTTCATCGGCACGCTGGGCTTCCGGCGCGGCGGCATGCATCGCTCCAAGGATGTGGAGCTGTGGCGCCATGGTGGCGTGAACCTGGTGCTGAATTCGGAGCCGGACAGCGCGGCCAGCGAGCGCTTCGAACAGGCCGGCCCCTGCGTCTGCGCCATCGCGCTGCGCGTCGATGATCCGGCCCGCCTGGTGGCGCGCGCCGAGGCCCTGTCCTACCGCGTCTGGCGCGAGCGCATCGATGCCGGTGAGCGTGCCATTCCGGCGATCCGCGCGCCGGACGGCACGCTGGTCTATCTGGTGGAGGACCCGGTCTCCGGGGCGCGCCCGATCTGGGAGGATGACTTCCGACTGGAAGGCGCGGCCGCCGCCGATGGGTTGCTCGGCCTGGACCATGTGGCCCAGGCGATGACGCCCGACATGATGGACAGCTTCGTCCTGTTCTACCGGGCGCTGCTGGGGCTGGCGGCCCATGCGATCTGGGAGCTGCCGGACCCCTACGGCCTGGTGCGGTCCTGCGCCTTCGTCAGCGCCGATGGCAGCGTGCGCCTGCCGCTGAACGTCTCGGAAAGCCGGCGCACCGGCACCGGGCGCTTCGTCTCCGCCCGCGCCGGCGCCGGGGTGCACCACATCGCCTTCCAGGCTGCGGATGCGGCGGCCGAGGTCGATGCCGCGGCAGCGCGGGCGGCCCCGCTGCTCGACATTCCCCAGAACTACTACGAGGACCTCGGCGCCCGCTTCGACCTGGAGGATGCGGAGATAGCGGCGCTGGCGGCGCGTCACCTGCTGTATGACCGGGACGCGGCGGGCGGCAGCTTCCTGCACGCCTATACGCAAGCCTTCCGCGACCGCTTCTTCCTGGAGATCGTCGCGCGACAAAAGGGCTATGCCGGCTTCGGCGCCGCCAACGCGCCCGTGCGCATGGCGGCGCAGATGCGCCAGGGTCCGAGAGACTGATCTATGTTCCGAGAGAAGAGGCAGTGTCGGTGGCCAGGCACTGAAGTGGCGGCCGCTTGTCGGCGAAGGCTGTTCGCCGGCGCCTGCTGCACCCGGACATATCCGAGCGTATCGCGGGCGCTGGCGCCTGTACCCTACTGAGGAGCCGTCAGCGTTGACGCGATGCCAGGCAGACCCACGGTCAGGCCGCACAGTGCGCTGGGCTATCGGCCGCCGGCGCCGGAAGCGGTGTCGCCCTGGCCGGCTGGCCCCGCCTACGCGCCACTCTGGCAAGGCCCAAGCCAGAACACAGGCCAAGTCTCTCATAGCCGGTGGATGCCCGACCAGGGGGCAGGTCACCCCCCCCGCCGGCAGGTGACCCTCGTGGAGGGATAGACTTAAAGGCCGCCCCTCACCGTTCAGAAGGCCAGGGACAGCGTGCCCCTCACGCCATTGCTCTGCGCATCCTGCCCGAACTGGCCTCGGTAGGAGAGGTTGAGCGCGATGCCAGGCGCCATATCGTAGCTGAGCCCCGCGCCAATGATCGCGGCATCTCGCGCGATCGGCACACCACTGACCTGATAGCCCGCGCCACCATTGTCGAAGGCGAGCCTGGCCGTGCCGGCGACATCGCCGATGGCGTGCTGCCAGCCGAAACTCGCCTGTGGGCGGAAGGTCCTGCCCCAGAGCGTGACCTCGGCCTCGGAGCGCAGTCCAAGGGTGCTGTAGGCGGTGTCCAGCGAGCCAATCTTGCCCGAGAGCGCGGCACTGGAACCGGTTTCGGTGAAGGCCTCGCCACCGGTGTTGACATAGGCCAGTCCGAGATACGGCATCAGCCGGACAGGGTTGAGGTCGATGCGGAAGCTCGCCTCGCCGAAAACCTGCGCCGTATTGGCGCCGTAGCTGCCGCGCGCCGTGCTGTTGACATTCGGGAAGACGATGTGCCGCTTCGTGTCGACGTCGTGCCAAGCATAGGACGCGCCAAGCTGCAGGTTGAGCGCGCCATATTGGCCGCCGAGATAGGCCCCAAGCTCCAGATTGTCAGCGTTGCCGGAGGAGTTGCGGGTATTGGCGTGGAACCCGGTACGGCTGACGCCCAGCACCACGCCCGCCTTCCAATTCTCATCCAGCTGCTGGTCGAGCCCGATGAAAACACCGCCCACATTGCTGGTGATGGAGCCGGCATTGCCGTTCCCGCCCAGATGCGACCAGTCACCGAAGCCCTGGATCCAGGCGGTCGCCCGGCCGTCCAGGGCTGACTGCGTGCCCGCCAGGGCCAGCCGGTCATCCCGCAGCCTTGCGCTCACCGCCTCACGCAGGAAGCGCGACTGCTGGGAGAGCAGACCCGGCACCGCCGCGTGCAACTCACCCGAGAGGGCGTCGAGGGCGGCGGGCACGGCCCCTGTTGTCAGATCGAGCACGGATTCATAGACGGCATTGCCGAGGCCGAGCGTCTGGATCGCATCGGCCGCCGCGGTCTGATTGCGCGTCGTCGCATAGTCGCGGAAGGCGACATCGTTGCGCGCCAGCGTCAGCACCACGGCGCCGGCCTCGTAGCCAAGCACCGGCGTGAGATAGGCGAGGTTGCTGGTCGTCGCATCGAAGGCGCCGCTGACGCCGCCGCCCGCCGTCAGGATCTCGTATCGGGCGAGATGCGTCATATAGCCAGACTGCGCCACCACGGCCACGGTGCCGCCATTGATGGTGGCGGTGCCGGTCGCGGCGATGCGGTCATGCGTGCCGTCGGTCCAGACCTCGACCTGGTAGGTCGAGCCGGGATTGAAGGTGACGTTGCCGGCGACGGAGAGCGTGCCGGGCGAATAGCCTGGCGCGGCCGTGCCACCGTTGTTGATCACCAGGCCCGAGATCGTGCCGGAGCCCGAGATCGTGCCCTGTGCGCCGATGGTATAGGTTGATCCGGAGGTGGAGCCGTTGGCGAGGATGAAGTTCGTCGCGCCGACGGTGACCGGCCCGCTATAAGCATCGGCCTGCTCGAAGACCACGGTGCCGCCGCCGGCGAAGCTGACGGAGCCGCTGCCCGTGATGGTACCAGGGAAGAGGTAACTGTCCGAGCGGTTAAAGACGAGATTGGCGTTGTTGTAGATGGTGCCGATCAGGCTGCCGCTGGTGCCGCCATTGCCGACCTGCAGCGTGCCCTCGTTGATATAGGTGCCGCCGGTATAGGTGTTGGTGCCCGTCAGGATCAGCGTGCCGGCACCATTCTTCTGAAGGTTGCCCGTACCACTGATGCTGCCGGCGAAAGTGCCGTTGCTGGCCTGATCGAAGACGAGCGAAGCGTTGTTCGTGATGGCCGATCCGCGCAACGTCGTCGTATTGCCGACAAGGGTGCCCTCCGAAATCACCCAGTTCTGGTCAGCGAGGCCAGCGCCGCTGCCATAGGTCAGATTCCAGGTCCCTGGGCCGGTCTTGTTGAAGCTGCTGAAGCCCCGGTACTGGCCGCCATCCGCGGTGCCGGTACCGGTATGGACGCCGTCCGCGAGCACGAGGCCGCGCTGCGTGGGCGTGGGGCCAATCTGGCTCACATCAAAGCTCCCACCCGCGCCACCGAGCGTGAGGGTATTGACGCCAATCGTTTCGACACCACCGCTGACGCTACCATTGGTGACGAGGCCGGTGATGGTCGAGCCAGGCAGGATGACCAGCGTGTTGTTGCCGGTGCCGAAGGCGATGGCGGTACCATTCTGCGACCGCGTCTGAATCGCACCGGAGTTGATAACTGTCGAAGCCGTGTTGCCTGTTTCGATCGCGTTGCCGGTCGCAGTGATCGTGCCGGCATTGTCGATGCGGACAGTGCCGCTATCCGTCGCCGCCACGACGCCACGCTGGCCATCAACGCGACCCGTGCTGGTGTTGGTAATGGAGACATTGCCGGAATCAGCCGCGCCCTGAACACCGATGTGGGCGTCCGCCGTAACCTGGCCGGAATTGACGATCTCAACGGTGCCGTTCGGTGTCCAGGCGATGAGGCCCTGCAGCGTGGTCGAAGTCACCTGGCCCGAATTGTTGATCGATGCGAGCCCGTTGTATCCGATGACACGGATGCCCGCGGCATAGGCATCGATGGTCCCGCTGTTGGTCACGCTGACAGTAACAGGAGCGGTGCTGTTATAGCCGCCATCGGCATAGATGCCGCGGCCACCGTTGGAGGTGATCGTGGCGGAATTGGTGATGCGGACTCCGCCGTCATTGGTCGTCGCCGTGATGGCGGGGCTATCGGTGCCGGAAGCCGTGATCAGACCACTCGCGGTCAGCACGATATTGCCGCCGATCTCGTTGCGGACCCAAACAGCACCGGGGTTGTCACCAGAGACCAGCGTTACCTGGTCGAGGGTGAGGTCGATGTCGGTATCCGCGAAGACCGAGGACACCGTGACGGCGGCATAGTCAGGTGAAGTGATCGTGGTGCTGCTGATGGTCAGCGCGATATCGAGCGGACTGTTCTGGGTCGGCCGGGTGCTGACGTTGAGGAAGCCACCCGCGATGACGTGGTCAGTGACGGCGATGACCGGACTGCCGCCAAACAGACGCAGGTCGACGCCACTGGTGTCGCAGGTGAGAAAGCCGCCATTGTAGAGATCACCGCCCGTGACGTTACAGGCCGCCATGGCCACTTCGGGCAGAAACATCAGCCCAGCCGCAGTCGCTGCCGTAACGGTCGCGGAAACGCAGTTTCCTGCTCCGCGCGATATTGGTAAATTATTGGTAAAATTCTTAATCATGACGGCTCGTTCCTTTTATTTGTGATCTTCTAGCCATAATTTCAGTCGTTGCGGTACGCAACCCGCCTGACCTTTACAAATTGAAGGACGCTGACTTCAGGTCGATCCTCCATTTCTGGGATCCCACTCCGGATAGTCGGGGTGGCAGAGAGCTGCGACACCGGGGCACCGGATCCCGATGCGAATGATGAGCGTGCCCGCCGGCCGTTGTGCGGAGCGCCGCTCTGAAGACGTCGCTCTGGCGTGGCAAGGTGGTCCTTGCCGTTGCACCAGGCGCGTGCCTCAGGCGGCTCGCAGCTCTGCCCCGCCATCCAGGATGCCGCGCGCCACCAGCGCCTCGAAGCTGCCGGAATGCGCCACCTTGCCACGCTCGATCACGAGGATGCGGTCCGCGCCACGGATCGTCTCCAGCCGGTGTGCGATGACGATGCGTGTGCAGGTCAGCGACGCCAAAGTGCGTGTCGTCACCGCCTGGGTTGCCGGATCCAGCGCGCTGGTCGCCTCATCCAGGATCAGCACATCGGGCTTGTTCACCAAGGCGCGTGCCAGCAGCAGTCGCTGCACCTGTCCGCCCGAGAGCACATGCGCCGCATCGGCGATCGGCGTGCGCAGCCCGAGCGGCATGGCGCGCACATCCTCGGCGATGGCGGCCGCCGCCAGCGCCTGCCAGATCTGCGCCTCCGTCGCCTCGCTGAAGCCGCGCAGCACGTCGAGCAGCGCACCGGGCGGCAATTGCGCGCCCTGTAGCACCGTGCCGATGCGCCGCCGCAGCAGGCCCAGGTCGAGCGAGACCAGATCCTGCCGATCGAAGGTCACGCTGCCGAAGCGCGCGCGTTCCAGCCCCAGTAGCAGCCGCACCAGGGTGGATTTACCGCAGCCGGAGCGACCGACAATGGCGACGAACTCGCCCGGCTCGATCGACAGGTTCAGGCCGGAAAACAGCGGCGTGTCCGCACCCTCATAGCCGAAGGCGACATTGGTCATGGCGATGCGGCCGGTCAGGCGGCCCGGATCGATGCGCCCCGCCGTCGGCTCCGGCTGCGCTTGCAGCAGCGGCGCGGCATAGCTCCGCATCGCATACAGCGGATAGAAGCCCGTGAAGGCCTGACCCAACCCATTGGCCGCGCCATTGGCGATCATGAAGGCCATCAGGAAGCCGACCACGGCCGCGTTATTGGGCGCCTCGCCGGACATGAACAGCAGGAACAGCAGGCCGACGCCGAAGAGGGACAGGAAAGCGGCAGCGGAGGCCAGCCAGGTGTCGATATGTTCCTCCACCAGCTTCGTGCGGCGCATGCCGATGAAGCGTTCGGCCCAGGCCGCCAGCAGGCGGTGTTCCACCCCGGCCAGGCGCAGCTTGGTGATGCCGCCCACCGCCTCGATCGCCAGGCTGTCCGCCTGGCCCGTAAGCTGCTGCCCGGTTTGCTGCACACGGGATTTCAGAATGCCACCCGCCACCGCGATGCCGAGCTGCACCGCCAGAATGCCAAGCCCGACCAGCGCGGCGATGGCGTGGTACATGAACAGCATGGCCATGGAAGTCGCCAGCGCCGCGGCATAGCCCGTCACGGACAGCCTGAAGCCCTGCATGCCGAGCGGGAGGGACAGCGCCACGTTCAGCCGCGAGGAAACCTCGGAAGGCGTGAATTTACGCAGCAACGGCATGGGCAGCCGCAACAGCCGGTCCCATAGCCCCGCATGCAGCGGCGCTTCCGCGGTCGCCGTCAGCCGGTGCTTGGCGATATCGCCCGCCATCTGCACCACGAAATTGGCCACACCGACGCAGGCCAGCGCGATACCCAGCTCCACCAGCCCCATTCGGTTGCCGCCCGGAATCAGCGATCCGGTGGCGAAGGACATGGCGATCGGCATGCCGAGCCCGAGGAAGGCACCGAGCAGCGCCGCGCCGAGTGCCAACCCGCTATCGCCACGACTGGGCAACACGAATCGGCCGAGATCGGCGACGGTAAGTTGCCGGTCCGACAGCGGCTCGATCATCGTCCAGGCGCGCGGCGCCAGGCGACCCGCCAGCGCCGCGGTCATCGGCTGCGGCGCGACGTCGAAGCCCTGCAGAATATAGCCGCCCTTGCGAGGCAGCAGCGCCACGGGCTCGCCGTTATCCATATGGGCCAGCAGCGGGCCGAGGTCGCGCTTCCACCACTCCGCCGGCAGCCCCACCGGCCGCAGACGAAGGCCGGAGGCGCGGGCGATCTCGTCCATGGTCGGGGGCGTGTCGATGTCCTGCTCGCGCAGCCGGGTCGGGCGCTGGATGCGCGGGCGCATGCGGGCGGCCTTCGCCACCGTGACCATGGCCTGGAACAGCGGCTCCGCCGGCCCAGCTTCCACCGGCTTGGCAGCCACCTGCGGCGCCGGCGCGTGCAGCAGCCCGGCCGCCAGTTCCGTGGTGCGCTGGGCGGCTTCCGCATCCTGCTGGGCGCGCTGACCCAACCGGCCGCTTTCATCGATCTCCGCGAGGCTGCGCAGGCCCGGCAGCATGGCAACGCAGGCATCGGTGAAGGCGGTGATGCCCTCCACCGCCGCATCGAGCAGCGAGGGCGGCGGAGCACTGAGCACGAGCGCATCCAGCTCCCCATCGGCGATCAGCCAGGCTTCGGGCGGCAACGGCAGCAGGCCGCCCACCGGCTCCAGCCCCAGCAGCATGCCGCAGCCGGCAGGCAGTTCCAGCCACACCCCCTCCCCGCGCGCGGTCGCGGACTGGCGCCCGGCCAGATGCAGCCTGCGGCCGGGGCGCGCCACCTTGTCGATGTTGGACGGCCGCCAGAGCCGCGCACCCATGCCGCCGGCCAAGGCCGAAGCCCAGAGCTGCATCGCATCGACCAGCGCCTGGTGCCCGCCCAATGCGGAAAGCTGCGGGAGCCGGCGCAGCCGAGCGCCGGCGGCCGGGCGCAGGACGAGGCATTCCAGATCGGGCCCATGGCCCACCACCAGCGTGCCGGGGCCAATGCGGCCGATGAACATGTGGGGTCCGGGCGGCGCCTGGCCTGGCTCAAAGTCGTCCAACCCGCCCTGAGCCGCGAAGATATCGGCCTCCCCGGCTTCCAGCAGCCAGAACGCGCCTGGCTCCCCCAGGCTGCGGGCCGGCTGCTGGAAGTTGGGGTCGGGCTGCGAAGGCAGGTTGGGCGGTACAAAGGCGTCCATCTCAGGCCCCCATCTCAGCAACGGCCGGCAGCATCAGCGTGGCGAAGGCACCGCGCCGCGCCGCGAGTTCCACGGGCGGTCCGACCTCGACGATCGCGCCGCGTTCCATGACCACCACACGGTCGCAATCGCGCAGCGGCGCCAGGCGGTGGGCCACCACCAGCATGGTGGCGCCACGCCGGCGGATGTTGGACAACAGCTCCGCCTCGGTCTGGTCATCCAGCGCCGCGGTCGCCTCGTCGAACAGCAGGATGCGCGGGTCCTGCACCAAGGCACGCGCGATCTCGATACGCGCGCGCTGGCCACCCGAGAGGTTGGTGCCACCGCCGGAAATCGGGAAGGCGTATCCCTCGCGCCGCTCCAGGATGAAATCATGGATCGCGGCATCGCGCGCCGCAGCATGCAGGCGCTCCTCGGACACCGTCGGATCCCACATCGCGATGTTTTCCCGGACCGTGCCTGTGAACAAGGTGGCCGTCTGGTCGACCACCTGAAGGCTCTGCCGCAGCACGGCGCGTGGAATGTCCCGCAGCGGCTTGCCATCCAGCAGCACCTGCCCCGACCAGGGCTCATGCAGCCCGGCGGCCAGCAGCGCCAAGGTGGATTTGCCGGAGCCGGAGGCACCGACGATGCCAACCCGCTCCCCCGGCTCCACCACCAGCGAGACGCCGGAGATCAACGGCGCGGCGCGGCGCGAGTGACCGAAGGTGACGTCGCGCAGCTCGATCTTACCATCCAGGCGGCGGATCAACCGCGGCGCGGCGGGCGGATTGGTGAATTCCTCGGCCAGCGGGTGCTGCAAGGTGTCGTCCAGCAGTCGCAGGCTGGCTCCCGCTTCCTGCATGCGTGGGCCAAGCTGCACCAGGCGCCCGACCGGGGACAGGAACATCGCCAGAAGGAACTGGAACGCCACGAGCGCTCCGATCGACATCTGCCCGCCGATCACCAGCCCACCGCCGATCGCCAGCGACGTCGCCGCCGCCACGGCGGTCGCCAGCCCTGGCAAATGCCGCAGCGCCGTGCGGCCCAGCATCAGCGACTGCCGCAGGTTCAGCGCCCGCGCGCGGCGCGCCATCAGCCTGTCGAACAGCAGCGCTTCGCTGCCGCTGGCGCGATAGCTTTCGATCATGCGGAGGCCCTGCTTGGCCTCCGCAGCCTCCATCGCCTGTTCGTTCATCAGGCGCTGCTGGTCCTCCTTCAGCCGGGCCGACAGCAGGCCCAGCGCCACGGCCAGCGATGCCGCGGCGGCGAGGGCCACCAGACCCAGCCGCAGATCGAACAACAGCAGCACCACCAGGTAGATCACCGCCATGATCAGCGCCAGCATGGTGCCGCCGATCTCGCCCGCGACGATGCCGGCGACGCGATCGTTCTGCATGACCCGGTCGGCGATGCTCGCCGGGCCACGCTGGCCGTAGAAGGCCATGGGCAGGCGCAGCACACGCTCCATGAAGCCGATGCCGCCAGCGACGGCGACACGGGTCTCCAGATTGTGCTGCAGCGTCTTCTGCATCCAGGTGCACAGGGCGGCGAAGGCGCCGACGCCCAGCATGGCCAGCAGCATCGGCCACAGCCAGGCGATCACACCGGCCGACAGGATGCGGTCCATGAAGACCTGGCGGAAGGACGGGCCAAGCACGCCCGGCAGCGCCAGGATCACGCTGACGCCGATGGCCAGCAACACGGCGCGCCGGCAGCCCCGCAGCCGGTCCGCCAGGCCGCGCATGGCGCTTGGCGGTGATCCGCCCTTCTTGAAGGCGGGCCCCGGCTTGATCATCAGCACGATGCCGCTGAACTGCCGGCGCAATTCCCGGTCATCCACCCGGCGACGGCCGCGCGCCGGATCATTCAACTGCCAGCTGCTGCCGCGCTTGCCTTCCAGGACGAGGAAGTGATCCATGCCCCAATGCAGGATCACCGGTCCTTCGACGGTGGCCAGCGCCTCTGGCTCGCCGCGCACGGCGCGCACCTCGAAGCCCATCTCGCGCGCCGCCGCGGCGATGTGCTGCGCCTTGCTGCCGTCGCGGGACACGCCGCAGCGTGCGCGCAGATCCTCCAGCGTCAGCCAGAGCCCGTGATGGGCGGCGATGATGCCGAGTGCCGCCGCGCCGCATTCAGCGGCCTCGATTTGCAGGATGGTGGGCGTGCGCATCTGCTAGCGCACCGCGACGGTGGTCGGCGGCTCTGCCGCGAGAGGTGCAGCGGAGACACGCACATCCTCCCCCAGCCAGCGTTGCAGCGCGGGCAGTCCGAGCGAGATCATCCGCACATTGCGCACCGTGGCCTGCATCGCCACCGGCGTGCCCCCTTCGATGGTGAAGGGCGGCCCATTTCCCGCAGACCAGCTCAGCCCGCCCTGCGTATTGCGCTCCATCACGATGTTCACCTCGAACAAGGTGCGCTGGTTGCGCTGGAACTCGGTCACCAGCGCATCGTTCTGCAAGGTCCGCAGCATGCCGGCGGACGACGCCGGCGTATCCGCCACCCGCACCACGCGGCCACGCAGATAGCCATATTCCTGCTGCGGGGCGGTGGCCGGGGACAGTTCGACAGACATGCCCGGCTGCAGCTTCTTGCCGTCCTGCGCACCGACATAGATCAGCCCGACGAGCCCGCCAGCCTCGGCGCCCGGCACATCGCTGCGCACCAGCGTCAGCAACGGCCCGCCGCGACTGACCACCTGGCCGGCATTGGCCTTGGCCTCCACCACACGCCCATCGAAGGGAGACCGGATGGCACCCATGCGGCGGATACGTTCGTTCAGGGTGGTCACCTGGCGTTCTGCCTGGGCGACGCGCTGATCCGCTGTCATCAGATCCTTCTCGCGCTGCGTCTGCCGCATCACCGCATCCAGCCCCAGCACACGACGGTCGTTGCTGACGGTCTCGATCTGATCGCGGATTCCGAACAACTCGACCTGCGCACCAATGGCCCGGTCGCGCGTCGCCAGGGAGCGGGAGGCGAGGTCGCGCACCACCTGCTCGCGTTCCGTCATCAGGCGCAGGCGTTCCTGGGCGGAACGCAGGCTTTGCGACAGGCCCTCATCGCGTGCCGTTCGCCAGGCGCGGTCCGCTTCCGTATCGCGTTCCTGAAAGCGCAGCACCTCGGCCCGCGCCGCCTGCGCATCGCGCAGTTCACCCTCCGCCGCCGTCAGCAGCAGGCGCTGCTCCGCCTGGTCCACCACCGCGACGACGCTGCCGGCCGTGACAGTGTCACCCGGCGCCACCAGCAACTCGACGACGCGCCCTTCGGTATCGGAGACGATGTCGGTCAGCCCACCGGCCGACAGAAGGATGCCCTGGCCACCGATCTTCACCGGCACATCCGTGGTCGCGGACCAGGCCAGCAGGCCGACGACCAGTGCTGCCAGCCCCCACCACAGTACCATTAGGGGCGGCTGCACCACCTCCAGCGCATCCTCGACCACGGTGACGGAGGTTGCCGAGGCAACCGCCTCGGCACGGAACGGCGGTGGGCTGGGGGCGGTACTCATGCGGGAAATCCCTCGGGCCGGGGTCGGGAACGACGCAGCCAAAGCTGCTTCGTGATGGGCGCAGGGCAACCGGGAGGAAGGCGGTACGGCACAATCATGCCGCGCCGCCTACCCCGGCCCGGCAATGTCAGAGCCGGAATGCCTTCTTGATGGAATTGCCGGCTTTTTTCGCTCCACTGCTGATGGCGTCTCCGGCGCTCTTCGCAGCCGAGGCCGCGGCGTCGGCCACGGCCTTGGCCTCCGCCGCCGCCTTGTCCGCGGCGGCCTTGGCCGCTGCCGCCGCCTCAGCCGCGGCCCGCTCGGCGGCTGCCGCCGCTTCGGCAGCGGCTCGCTCGGCGGCTGCCGCCGCTTCCGCTGCGGCGCGCTCTGCGGCCGCCTTGGCCTCCGCTGCGGCGCGCTCGGCAGCCGCCTTGGCCTCCGCCTCGGCACGTTCGGCAGCCGCCTTGGCTTCCGCCGCGGCGCGCTCGGTCGCGGCCTTGGCGTCCGCCGCGATCTTCTCGGCCACCGCCTTGGCTTCCGCCGCGGCCTTCTCGGCCGCGGCCTTGGCTTCCGAAGCCGCCTTCTCCGCCGCCGCCTTCATCTCGGCCGCCGCCTTTTCCGTCGCCGCCTGGGCCTCGGCCGCCGCCTTCTCCGCCGCTTCCCGCGCCTCCGCCGCCGCCTCTTCCGCCGCCGCCTTGGCCTCGGCCGCCGCCTTCTCGGCCGCCGCTTCGATCTGGTCGGCGGTGGCCTTCACGGCATCCGAAGCCTGGTCGAGCAACTTCTCGGCGGTGGCCTCCGCCTTCTCAAGCGCATTTTCCGCGGCCTTCAACGTGGCAGTAGCCTTGCTCGCGGCAGCCTCCAGGCGATCCGCCGCGGCATCTGCCGCCTTGGCCTGTGCTTTCTCGACAGCGGCCTTGACGGCATTGCCACTGATTGCGCCGAGAATGCCGCCGCCCACCTTGGCTGCTGCCTGCACGGCTTCCTTCGCCTCCTTGTCGGCGACCTCCCGCGCGTGCTCGGCCGCCTGCTCGGCCTTCTCAGCAGCCTCCTTCGCCTCCGCCACTGCCTCCCGCGCCTGCTCCGCCGCCTGTTCGGCCGCGACCAGCGCCTGCGCCTCGGCCTGAACCGCGGCGTCGCTCGCCGCGTCGCCGATCGCATTCACATCGACCGTGCCGCTGACGCCGAGATTGACGCCGCCGACCAGCAGCGACACCTCGCCGCCCACGCCCAACGTGATTTCGCCGTCCTGATAGCCAGCCTGCACATCCGCGCCGACGCCCGCCGAACCCGGATCGACATAGCCGACCGAAGCGGTGCCGGAGCCTTCGTCGCCGCCGATCGTCGCCTCCAGCGTGACCGAGGCATAGGCGCCCGCCATGATCTCCGCCTCGGTCTCCACACCTTCCGCGCCGATCGAAACCGTGCCTTCCACGCCCGCCTTCACGCCCACTTCGGTGGTGGTGCTGGTGGTCGCGGTCGTGCCGTTGCCAAGGTTGTGCTCGGTCGACACCTCCACCGTCACGCTGCCACCGATACCCGCCGAGGCGCCGTAGCTGATGCCGGTGACGCCGACTTCCACGCCCACCTGCGCGCCCGCGCCAGCTTCCAGCGTGACCGTGGTGGTCACGTTGCCCTCGGTCACGCTGCCGCTGGCATAGACGCCGGCGCCGACACCCGCCCCGGCACTCGCCCCGGTGTGCGTCACCTCATATTCCGCCCCGGCCGCCCAGCCGGCGCCGGCTTCCAGCGTGACGCCATTCACGACGATGCTGGTCGAAACCTGGTCGCCGGTGGAGACGCCGCCCGACACCACGGTCGGGCTGCTGATGCTGGCGCCATACTCCGCCTCATCCTCGTCCCCGCCACTGGTCGGCGTGCTGTTGGTGGAGCCGCTGCCCCCGACAACGGCGGAGAGTGACTTCTCGTCGAGATCGGTCCAGGCGTTGTTGTCAGGTGCGGTCATGGCGGCGCGTCCTTCGGGTCAATGGATTCGAACATAAGTAATACGACGATCTCGTAGCAGACTTATGTTGCGCCATTATTATCGCGCAACATTCTTTATCGAAGATGTATGGCAAACATACTTTCTCGGTCGCTCAGAACCTGAATGCGCGCGAGATGCTTCTGCCGACGCTGCTGGCGCCGCTTGCGACCTGATTCGCGACATTGGTGACCGTCGAGGCTGCCGCCGCGGCGATACGCTCCGCCTCGGCTGCCGCCGCCTGGGCCACACGCTCGGCTTCCGCCGCCGCTTCCTGGGCCAGCCGCTCGGCCTCCGCCGCCACCGCCCGGGCCACACGCTCAGCTTCCGCCGCCGCTTCCTGCGCCACGCGCTCGGCTTCCGCCGCGATGGCCGCGGCAACCCGCTCGGCCTCGGCGGCCTCGGCCTCGATCCGCTCGACGACCGCCTGGACCGCCTCCGATGCCTGGCCGGCCAGACTCTCAAACTGGGCGCTGGCCCGTTCAAAGCCCGCCTGCGTAACATCAAGCGCCTGCTGCGCACCGCCCAGCGCATCCTGCAACCGTACCGCAACCGCCTCGAGGCGGTCGGCGGCGGCGTCGGCCTGGTCTGCCATGAACCGCGGCATGGTCCGGGCGGCTTGCCTGGCATGCGCTCGCGCCCCCTCGGCCGCCTCCTGCGCCTGTTCGGCGGCGTGGCGCGCCCCGTCCGCCGCCTGCCGCGCCTGGTCCATCGCCTCACGTGCGTGCTCCACCGCCTCCTCGGCGGCGATCAGCGCCCGCGCCTCGCCCAACACCGCCTGCGCCGCACGCTCGGCCTCCGCCGCTGCCGCAGCCGCCGCGCGCTCGGCCTCCGCGGCCGCCGCCTGAATGGCCCGCTCCGCTTCCGCTGCCGCCTCCTGCGCGGCCCGCGCCGTCTCCGCGGCAACCCGCTCAGCTTCCGCCGCCGCCTGCGCGGCCGCTCGCTCCGCCTCCGCGGCGACCCGCTCGGCCTCCGCCGCAGCTTCCTGCGCCGCCCGTGCCGCCTCGGCGACGGCCCGCTCGGCTGCCTCTGCCGCGGCTTCCGCCGCCCGCTCCGCCTCCTCGGCGATTGCCGCGGCCGCACGCTCGGCTTCCGCCGCCGGCCACTCAGCCGTGTCCTCAATATGCTCGACAGCCGCCCGCACGGCATCCGAAGCCTGATCCGTCAGGTCGCCGAAGGTGGACTCGGCCTCCCTGAAGCCTGCCCGCGCCTCACGGAGCTCGGCACGCGCCTCGACAACCGCCTCCTGCAACCGGGCCACCGTAGCCTCGGCGCGATCGGCGACACGGTCCAGCTGGGCGGCGACGGCCGCCGGCCCGCCACGGGCGACCATGTTCGCGGCCGTGCGTGCCGCCTGGGCGGTCTCCTGCGCCTGCTCGGCGGCTCGCTGTGCCCCCTCAAGCGCCTCGCGCGCCTGGTCCACCGCCTTCTGCGCCTGCTCCACCGCCTCCTCGGCGGCGATCAGCGCCTGCGCCTCGGCCAGCACGGCCCCGTCAACTGCTGCGGCACCCACCGCGTTGACATCGACGGTGCCGCTGACGCCGAGATTGACGCCGCCAACCCCTAGCGCCAATTCGACTTCGCCGCCCAGCGTGAGCTCGCCATTCTGGTAGCCCACGCCGGACTGCACGCCGACGCCGGCCGAACCCGGATCGACATAGCCGGCCGAGACGGTGCCGGAGCCTTGCTCGCCGCCGACCGTCGCCGCCACGGTGACGGAGGCATAGGCACCGGCCATGATGTCCGCCCCGGCCTCCACGCCCTGCACGCCGAGCGAAACTCCGCCCTCGGCCCCGGCCCGGACGCCGACCTCCGTGATGGTCGTGGTCGTGGCCGTGGTGCCGTGGCCGAGATCGTGCTCGGTCGCGACTTCCACGGTGACCGTGCCGCCGATGCCCGCCGCAACACCGGTGCTCGCGCCGGTGGCGCCCGCTTCCACGGTAACCTGAGCGCCCGCGCCGGCCTGCACCGTGACGGTGGTGGTGACGCTGCCCTCCGTCACGCTGCCGCTGGCATAGACGCCGGCGCCGACGCCCGCGCCGGCGCTTGCCCCCGTATGCGTCACCTCGAAGCTCGCGCCTGCCGCCCAGCCGGCACCGGCCTCCAACGTCACGCCATTCACCACGATTTCCGCGGAGACCTGCTCGCCCGCTGAAACCCCGCCCGACACCACCGTGGGGCTGGTTACGCTCGCGCCGTACTCCGTCTCATCCTCCTCACCACCGCCGCTGCTCGGCGCGGCGCTGGTGGAACCGCTGCCACCGACGATGATGGCCAGAGCGGCCTCATCGAGGTCGGTCCAGGCGTTGTCGTCGGGTGCGGTCATGGTGAGGACTCCTAGCGGTCGGAAGCTGCGGTGAGGTGGGCCGGTTCAGAGCCCGAAGAATTTTTTGGCCGCGTTCGTGGCTTTATTGACAGTGCTTTCAGCTTTGCTGACGACGCTGCTGGCGGCCGAAGCCGTCGCCGCCGCAGCACGCTCCAGCTCCGCCGCTGCATCCGCCGCGGCACGCTCGACCTCCGCCGCCGCTTCCGCCGCGATGCGCTCGGCCTCCGCGGCCGCTTCCGCCAGAGTCTCGAAGGTGGCGCTGGCCGTCTCATAGACGGCGGTCACCTCGGCGAGCTTCGCGGCCGCTACGGCAGCGGCCGCCTCCAGCCGATCTGCCGTGGCCTCGGCGCGCTCGAGCGCGCTCTTGCCACCGATCCCCTTGTTGATGGTGCCCCCACCACCAAAGATGGAGTTCATGTGCATTTTTCTCTCCAGCGACTCAGCGGTCTCGCGCGCCACTTCCGCCTTCTCGCGCGCAGCGTCCGCCGCCTCCTGGGCCTCCGCCATCGCGTCGCGCGCCTCCTCGGCCGCCTGCTCCGCCACGACCAGCGCCTCCGCCTCGGTCAGCGCCACGCCCTCGACGACCGCATCGCCCACCGGGGTGACATCCACCGTGCCGCCGACGCCGATATTGGCGCCGCCGAGCAGCACGGCGGCTTCCCCGCTGATGCCGATTGTGATCTCGCCATTCTGCAGGCCGATCTCGGCGTCCACGCCCGCACCCACGGCGCCCGCATCGACATAGCCGATCGAGGCGGTGCCGGAGCCGCCCTCGCCACCGATCGTCACCTCCACCGTGCTGGAGTGGTAGGCGCCGGCCATGATCTCGCCGCCGACCTCCGCGCCTTCCGTGCCGATCGCCACGGTGCCTTCCACCCCGGCCTTGACGCCGATCTCCTCCGTCGTGGTGGTCGTCATCGTGGTGCCGCCGCCCAGATCCTGCTGGGTCGAGATCTCCACCGTCACCGTGCTGCTGGTGCCGGCGCCGGCGGTTGCGCCGATGCCGGTCACGCCGACCTCGACCGCAACCTCGACGCCCGCGCCCGCTTCCAGCGTCACGGTGGTGGTGGTGTTGCCCTCGGTCACGCTGCCGCTGGCATAGGTGCCGGCACCAATGCCGGCGCTGGCGCCCGCGCTGGTATAGGTGATCTCGTATTCAGCGCCCGCCGCCCAGCCGGCACCGGCCTCCAGCGTCACGCCCTCCACCACGATGCTGGTGGAGGTCTCGTCGCCCGTGGACACGCTGTCGGATGCCGCGGAGGGGGTGGAGATGCTGGTGCTGTATTCCGCCTCGTTCTCGTCCTCGCCGCCGCCCGCAGGCGTGCTGGTCAAGGTGCCACTGCCGCCGACGACGGAAGCCAGCGTGGAATCATCAAGATCAGACCAGGCGTTGTTGTCGGGCGCTGTCATCAGATAGTCCTCGATCTGGCGCAGCGCTCGGGGGGCCGGGCCGCGTATGAAACCATCCTGGTTACATCTGCTTTCCGACCTGTGAACCGTCACGGAAACGTTATGCCTGGGTCAGGCCGGAGGACGGCGCCGCGGCGCCTGTTTCAGCCACGCTGCAGCAGCTTCTCGACCCGAAAGCGGTTCTCGCCGTTCTCCCGGTCGTAGCGCTGCGCGTCCGTCATCTCCCGCACCAGGAACATGCCCAGTCCGCCGATAGCGCGGTCATCCAGCGAAGCCTCGATGTCAGGTTCCGCCTGCGCCGTGGGATCGAAGGGCAGGCCGTCATCGATTGTGGTCATGCTGACATGGAGCCCGGCCTCGCGCGGCTCCGCCGCCAGCTCGACATGAAACTGCGCCTCGGTGCCTTCGGGCCAGGCACAGCGCGCGATGTTGGTGACGATCTCCTCCGCCACCAGGCGCAGCTGCATTACCTCCGGCTCCGCTGCGCCGGCGGCCAGCAGATGCGCCTCGATGGCGTCGAGCGTGCTTTCCACTGCCTCCGGGTCACGGTCGCAACGCAACCGAATTTCGACCATCTCAGGGCGCGACGGCAGCAAGGGCGGAGGCTTCATCGTCGCGGATTGTCACCACCTTGTCGAAGCCCGACATGGCGAAGACCTCCCGCACCGTCGCCTGCAGGCCGAACAGGGAAATGGCACCGCGATTCGCCTTGGCCAGCTTCGCCGCCATCAGCACCACGCGCAGCCCCGCGGAGGACACATAGGCCACCTGGGTCATGTCCATGGCCACGCGGCGACCCTGGCGCACTTCCGCCGTCAGCTTGCGCTCCGCATCGGCGGCCGTGCCGGTATCGATGCGCCCGCTGACGCGGTGGATCAGCGCATCCCCATGCACTTCGGTGGTCACATCCATCAGACCGTCTCCTTCTCACGTGTTTGTACGACAGGCGCCGCCTCGACTCCGCGCCAGTGCAGCGCCACCATGGTGATGTCATCCGCCTGCGGCTCGGTCTCTGCGAAGACCTCGACGCTCTGCGCCACAGCCTCGACGAGCTTTGCGGGTCCAGCGAGGCGCGGATCGGCGACGATGGCGGCCAGCCGCGCATCGCCGAACATCGCATCGCCCGGACCCATCGCCTCCGTCACGCCATCGGTGAACATCAGTAGATGGTCGCCCGCTTCCAGCGTCAGGGTCTGGTCGGCGAAATCGATGCCATCCACCACGCCCAGCGCGATGCCGACTTCGACCGGCAGCTCGCCTTCCCGCCCGTCCTCGCAGCGGCGGCGCGGCGCGTTGTGGCCGGCATTGGCGTAGGTCAGCAGGCCGGTGCGGCAATCCAGCACGGCGACGATGGCCGTGGCGAACATCAGTGTCGGGTTGTCCGCCGCCAACATGTCGTTGGCCTGGGCCAGCGCCTCCGCCGGCGTCGCACCGCGACCCATGGCGGCGCGCAGCAGGCTGCGGGCCATCGCAATGAAGATGGCCGCACCGACGCCCTTGCCGGAGGCATCGCCGATCATCAGCACCAAGCGGTGTTCGTCCAGCATGACCAGGTCGCAGAAATCGCCACCCACCTCCTTCGCCGGCACCATCGCGGCATGCAGGCGGAAGCAGGGGCGTTCGGGGAAGGTGGTGGGCAGCGAGGACAGCTGCAGCCGCCGCGCCACGTCCAGCTCCTCCCGCATCCGGTTGAATTGCAGGCGCTCATCCAGCGCCTGGCGCACAAGGGCCAGGTCGCGGGTGCGTTCGGCCAGCAGTTCCGCCATGGCGCGGTGCTGCTGCACCACATGCCCGGACAGCCGCGCGAAGGCCGGGCCAAGGGTGGCGCCTTCGCCTTCCAGCAGGCCCAGGATTTCCCGCCGCGCCGGGCCTTCCAGCACCGCCGTCAGGCGTGCGATCTCCCGCCCGATCAGCGCGCGTTCGCGCAGCCCTGCCAGGCGGTTGCCGGTCTGCAACCGGTCGAGCGCCAGGGTGTTGCTGCGCAGCGCTTCCAGCGCCTCGCCGATCGCGCCTACCTCGTCGCCACGCCGGCCGATGGCGGCGGAGGCGAAGATGTCGCCGCCCGCCACCGCCTGCAGCGCGCGCGCCAGTTCCGTCAGCGGGTCCAGCGCATCGCGGATCACGCCATACAGCGCCCGGCAGGTAACGGCAGCGGCCACGACGAGCAGTCCGAAGGCCACCAGCAGCAACAGGCGACGGGACTGAATCTCCGCCGTGGCATCCGCCAGCACCAGGATCTCGCCCACCACGGCGCCGGCGGAATTCTCCGATGGCGTCGCCTCCAGCCGGAGCAGCCGGCTGTTCATCTGCACCGTCTCCCCGGCCCGCAGCGCCGCCGCCTCCTCGCGCAGGGCCGGCGTGCTGGCGAACAGCGTTGCGCCGCTGCGATCGCGCATCAGCAGATCGGCGCCGAGATGCCGCGCGATCTGCCCGAGTGCGGCTTCCGCCGGCACGCCGAGCGACAGCAGATCCCCCTGCGCGAGACGCAGGCTGGCCACCAGCAGAACCTCACCTTCGGCCGATTCGAAGCCGGCATGCACCTGGCCCGGCACCAGATCGCGTTGCAGCGCGGTGGCGCCGCTGGCCAGCGGGTCCGCCGCGGCGGGGGCGGCCGCCAGAAGCTGGCCCTGGGCACCGACCATGTCGATGCGCCCCACCATGCCGAGTGATTCGCGCAGCGATGCCAACCTCTGCCGCAGCGCCGATTCGTCATTCGCGGCACGCGCCGCGAGCAGCGCCTCATCCATCGCGGCGCCACGCAGCGTGGCGATCAACGGCGCCGCCGCACGGTCCACGGCCTCGCGCAGCGTTGCGGCCTGCAGGCCGGCGCGCAGCGTGGCGGCGCGTTCCTGCCCGTCGCGGAGCACCAGCCAGGCCGGCAGTGCGACCGAGGCCGCGACCAGCAGCGTGGCCAGCGCGAAGAGCAGCAGGATACGGGATCGGAGGAGCATGGCTCAGACGGTCTCCGCAACGCGCAGCAGCCCGACGGGCGGGAAGATCTGCAGGCGCCGCGCGCTTTCCATGCGGATCAGGAAGGACATGCGCGTCAGCGTCTCCACCGGAATCGTCTCCGGCGCACGGCCGCCGCGCAGGATCTGCTCCGCCTTGAAGCCGGTGAAGGCGCCAACGCTGTAGTAGCGGCTGACCAGCCCGGCGAGGCCTTCGGCGAATTGCACGAAGCGCTCACTGGCGGAGAAGCAGGGCAGGCCCTCCTCCAGCGCCGCGGCGGTCAGCACCGCGCGGTGGTTGTTCAGGAAGGTGTCGGGCGGAATATACAACCACTCCGCGCCGGCGCGGCGCGCCTGCGCCACCAGCTCCGGGATCGAATCCGGGTCCGGCCGGCGCGCGGAATCCAGCGCCACCGGGAATTCCAGCACACCATCGCCCAGCAGCCCGCGCATCTGCGCCACCACGGACAGCGAATTGCGCTCATTCGGATTGAAGGTGGTGGCGACGCGGCGGAAGGCGCGGTAGCGCGCCATCGCCCGCATCTGCACCTCGACCGGCGCGATGTACTCCGTGCCCGTCACCGCACGGCCCGGAGCCTCTCGCGACTGGACGATACGGTTGCCGACGGGATCGGTGACGATGTTGAACACCACCGGCACGCCGGTGATGTGCCGTACCGGATCGGGCGCATCCCACGGCCCGAGTGCCGCGATGGCCAGCGAGGTGCCCCAGACATAGACGAGGTCCGGCTTCAGCTCCCGGATCTCCGCCACCAGTCCCGGCACGCGGCGCAGGTCCTCGGCGATGTCGCGCACGATCAGCTCCACCGGGATGCGGCGCGCGGCGAAATGGTCCCGGAAGCCGTCGCAGGCCTCCTCCCAGCCGCGGAACAGCAGCATCACGATGCGGAAGGGGCGCGGCTGGGCCTGTGCCGCGTCCGGTCGCGCCAGCAGCAAGGCAGGTGCCGCCAGCAGATGTCGCCGATGCAGCATCACGCGGCCTCCTTCTGGCGCAGACGCTGGAAGGCCAGCGACAGCGCATAACCCAGGGCGGTTGCGAGCGAGAGCACGCCGAGCGCCAGCATGGTTTCCTGCCCGGTGCCGAGCGCCAGCAGCGCCGCCGCGGCGGGCGGGCCGATGACGCTGCCGAAGCGTTCGGCCAGGCGCAGGAAGCTGAGCATGGCCGCGGAATTCGGCGCGCCGCGCATCAGGCTCAGCCCGGGAATGATCGCCAGCATCGGCGCGGCGGCCAGGCCCTGGGCCAAGCCGGTGCCGATGATCGCCAGCGGCAGCGCCGTCTCCCGGTCCAGCCACAGCGGCAGCAGCAGGGCCGCGCCGTTGAGCACGCCGGCGGCCGCGATGATCAGGCCGCCGCGCCCGCTGCGATCGGTCAGCCAGGCACCGACGAGGATCGCCGGCAGCATGCACAGCCCGTACAGCATCACGTTGCGGCCGATCGCGGCCTGGCTCAGCCCCAGCTCGCGCAGTTCAAGCGGCGCCAGGAAGAAGATGAAGCCGCCCAGCAGCACCTTCGCCGGGATGGCGGCGAACAGCACCAACAGGGCGAAGCGCGGCTCCGCGAAGGCGGCACGCGCGCTGCGCCACAGGCCCATCGGCTTCTGTTCTGTGGCACCACCGGCGGTGAAGGCACGCCAGACCAGCAGTGCGGTGCCGGCCACCAGCAGCATGGACAGGCCGAAGGTGAGGCGGAAGCCGACACGGTCCGCCAGCACCGCGCCGATGGCAGTGCCGCAGACAGCCCCCGTCATCACCGCCGCGGTGAAGCCGCCCAGGCTGCGCGCCACGCGCCCCTGTGGCGCTTCCTGCGCCAGATGCACCTGGCAGGCGATGGTGACGATGGCATAGCCGGCCCCGCAAACCGCGCGCGCGATGGCGAAGGTGGTCAGGTCCGTGGCCAGTGCCGCGCCGACATGGCCGAGCGCCGCCGGCAGCAGCCCGAGCAACAGCGCATCGCGCGGGCCATGCCGCGCCACGATGGCGCCGCCGAAGGGCGTGAACAGAGCGACCGCCGCGACAAAGGCGACGATAGGCAGCGCCGCGCCCATGATGCCGCCCTGCCCGCCGGATAGTTCCATGGCGAAGATCGGGTTGAAGGAGGTGGAGAGCTGTTCCGCGAAGACGAACAGAAACAGCGGCAGGCGGGCGGAAGCCGCACCCGCGCCGAGCCCCTCCTGCACGGCCGCCACGCCGAAGCGAAGGCGTTCACGCACCGCATCCAGCACGGCCGTCGCGCCCTGGGCGGCGCTGGATTGCGCCGCCATCCAGCACAGCCGGTCCCAGCGGTCATTCATCCGGCGCACCAGCACGTTCAGATGCCGCGCCACGCGCCCGGCCTCCGCGCCCATGTCGCCCGGTGCGCGCAGCGTCCAATCGCCAGCGGCCAACCGCTGCTGCAGACGCAGCACCATGCCGATGGGCGCCGCCACGGTGCGGGACAGCACGAAACGCAGGAACTCCGTGGTGGCCAGCAGCACCACAAGCAGAACGATCAGCACATCCCAGCGCATGTCGTCCAGCGCGGTATCGAGACGTGCGCGGGCGATGCCGACATGCAGCCAGCCTGCCACCCGCCCCGATTCCAGCACCGGCAGCGCCGCATCGTAGCTGCCGCCCAGCAGGCGCATCAGCGCGCCGCGCTCAGGCGGCGCGGTGCCGGCCGCGATGCCGGCGAATTCCGCCGAAGCCTGGCCGGCGCTGGCCACCTGTTGTCCCGCGGCATCGGTCAGCAGCACATAGGCAAGTCCCTGTCGTGCCGCGAGCAGGCTGGCCAGGTATTCATCCAGCCCCGACAGCCCATTGAAGGGCACGCCGAGATCGAGCGCACGCTGCAGCGTGCGGGCGCCGATGCTGCCGACGATGGTGGCCTCGCGCTCCAGCTCCGGCCGCAGCTCCGCCTCGAAGCTGCGCAGCGCGGTGTGGGAGACGAAGCCGACCGCGAGGGTCAGCAGCAGCACGGCCACCGCGACGACGCGGGCCACCAGGCGACGATCCGGCGTCATGGCGCGGTGGCCTCCATTGGCTGCTGGCTGGGATGCTCTGCCGGCGGTTCAGCCTCCGGCAGCTGTGCCGCGATCTGCTCCAGCTTCGCCTCCGCCTCGGTCAGCACGGCATCGGTATGGGCGATCGCAACCTGCAATCCGGCGGCGAGGGCGGCTGGCGGTGCGCCGGGCTGCATTGCCTCCTGCATCGCGGCGAACCAGCGCCGCGTATGGCGCGTCACCAGATGCAGGCCGATGGCGCCGGCCGGAATGGCGATGGCCAGCGCCAGCAGCGTCGCCTGCATCATGGCCAGCAGCGCCGCGGCCAGACGCTCATCCACCGCGGAGCGTTCGTAGCGCAGCAGGATCGCGCCTTCCTGCTGGCCGAAGCCATTGATGATCGGCGCGCCGATGCCGTAGCGCGGCCCGTCGCGGAAACGCCAGGTTCCGGCATTGCCCGCGGCGGCCACATGTTCGCGCGGCAAGGCGGATCCCATGTTCTGCCGGTCCGTGTCGAACAGCACGATCTGGTCCGCATCGGCGATGCTGAGCCCGGCGATCAGCGGTTCCGCCGCGCGGCTTCGCTCCAGCAGCGCCTGCGCGCCGGGCACGCCGGCCAAGCGCACGCCGAGGGCCAAGCTGTTCTCCACCGTGCTGCCCAACTCGCCCGCCAGAATTTCCAGCACGCGGGCCTGCTGCTCCAGCAGCATGCGCTCGAATTTCAGGTAGTTCAGCCCCGCCGCCAGGCCGCAGCCCAGCAGCAGCATCGTGGCCAGCACGCCGGTCAGGCGCGTGGCGAAGGAGAGTTCGCCCTTCACGCTGCCTGCCTCTGCGCCAGTCCCGCCATGGGCAGGGCGGACAGCTCCGGCGAGACGGGGGTGAAGGCATTCTCCAGCACCTGCGCGTAGTCGCGCGCGCTGACGATTGGCACCGGCAGGGCGGCGAAATCCGCCGCGGTCGGGAAGCGGAAATAGGCGCCGCCGGCAGGCTGTGGCGTGCCGGCGGGCTGCCCACCGCGGGCCAGCGTGGCGGCGGCGGCGGCGGCGATGGCAACGCCGCCGCTGTACAGGCCCGCCGTGTGCCACATCAGCGAACGCGTCGCATCGAAGGGCACGCGCGACACGCCGAGGATCGGCCCTGTATCGATGCCCCTGTCCACCATATGCACGGTGCAACCCAGCTCACGCTCGCCGCGCAGCACCTGCCAGAAGGGCGCGAACAGGCCGCGATAGCCGGGCAGCGCGCCGGGATGGACGTTGATGATGCCGCAAGCCACCGCATCGATCACGCGCTGCGGAAAGATCAGGCTGAAGCGTGCGGAGATGACGATATCCGGCCGGAAGGACAGCAAGGTTGCAGCACCGCCCTCGGCGCGCATGTCGTGCAGCGGAATCCATTCATCGGTGTGCGGCAAACCCGATGTCGGCGGCTCCATCATCGCCAGTGCGTCGATGGCCACGTCGCGTTCCAGCAGCTTCATCAGACGCAGCGCGGGAACGTCATCTTCCGCCTGTCGCGTCTTCACGCTGCAGAAGAAGCGAAGATTGGCGAAGCCGAGCCGGGCGGCGAGGATACGGGCCGCCAGAAGGCCATGAATGTCCTTCTTGACGCAGATCGCGATCCTCATGCAGTGCCCCTGTGGCTGCGCAACGCAGGCGGCTATGCCGATGCGTCGCGATACGTGGTCTGGGCCTCCTGCCCCGCAGTGGGCGAATGTAACGATGACAGGTTAGGGCATGGCTAACGGCCGCCCTGTTGCGGCTGCGGGCGGCGGCACCGGCGGTTCCGCCGCACAGGTCACGTGGCGTGACGTGGTTCAGGAAAGCGCCGACCAGCACTGACGTATCGTGCAGAAACTGGCCCGGCTGCCGCAGCTACAGCCTCTCGTAGTGTTCCGCACCGGCGTCCAAGACCAGGATATGTGGCGGCAGCGGAATCGCCTCTGCCACTCACCCCACCATCGGACGTCGCGATGCCGAGTCGGAGATCAAAACCCACTAAAACTTGATCTGGATTGTGCCGTGGGTTTGAGCGGCGAGCTCGGTCATGGATGGCGTCGAAGGCTGCACGACGAACCTTGTGGACCTCACACGCTGTCTGGTCGTTCCCGCAACCCACCACGCAGCAGCATCAGACCACAAGCCAGCGAAGGCAGCGCGCAAAGCAGGTATCCGAGCACATAACCCCCGCTCAGCCCGAGCGCCGCGGCGAAGGCCAGCGGCATCAGCAGCGCGCCAAGCTGGCCGAAGGACAGCACGCCGCCCGTGGCCGCGCCGCGCATCCCTTCCGGCGCCAGCCGCGCCGCCTCCGCCAGCAGCACCCCGTTCCATGACAGCGCCGTTGCGCTCAATCCCAGCCCGACCAGGCCCAAAGACAGAAGCGGCCAGCCCGGCCCGGACAGGCCAGCGAACAGGAAGCTGACCGCCATGCCCAGCGCCAACAGCCCCATCACCACACGAGGACTGGTCAAGACGCTGCCAGCCCAACCCCAGAGGATCCGGCCCGGCACCGCGACCAGCGTCGCCACCGAGAAGACCATGCCGGCCACGGCCAGTTCATGTCCCAGCGAGGTCAGATAGACCACGAAGTAGGACATGAAGACCGTCTGCATGCCGTTGAAGACGAAGCAGGCCAAAGCGAGCTTGAACAGTGCGCGGTCGCGCATCACCACCGCCAGCGTGGTGTGGAAGTCCGAGAGGCGGAAGCTCCGCGACGGCACCCGGTCTTCATCGAACTGCGCCCGGAGGGGTTGCAGTACCACCGCCAGCACCAGGCAGGCGGCAGCGGAGGTCAACAGCGCGCCGCGCCAGCCCCACCAGCCAGTCAATAACGGACCCAGCAGCCCAGCCAGCAGCAGTCCTGCCGGCACCGCCGTCTGCTTGATGGAGAAAACCAGCGGCGCGTAGCGCGGCGGGGAATAGCGGCCGAGCAGGTGCGAACTGGCGGGGGTCGAGACCGCCGCCCCTCCGGCGCCGATCAGTGCGGACAAGGCGAAGAAGACCAAGGCGCCATCCGTCGCCACCACCAGCCCCGCCGCCAGCATCAGCAGCGCCACCTGACTGACTCGCAAGGCGCCGTGGCGGATGATGAAGCTGCCGCAGCCTAGCTGGAACAGCAGCGACCCCGCCGCGCCGATTCCGACATAGACACCCAGCCAGGCCGGATCGAGTGCGAGGTCCAGCAGGATGGCGGGCGCGATGACCGAGATCAGGTTTCGGCCGAGCGCCGCGCAGGTCTGTTGCAGGAACATGGCGCTGAGCGCGACCAGCAGCAGATTCCAGGCCTGGCCGCGTCGCATGCTTTCGGACATCCCCCCGGCGCGGTGATTCCCGCCTTTGCCCAGGCCAACGGGCGAGGGTCAGGCCGGGATCATCCACGCCACGACGGCAATTGTGAACCCACGCAGCCCCGCGGTCCGACGAGGTCCAGACTGCGACCGACGCAGGACTCACCGCCCGCTTGATGGCCCGGCACCCGAGGAACGCATCACATGCTCGCGTGAGGCGCGCGCGTCGTGATGATCGGGCGGCGGCGCAATGTTAAGCGTTTGGCGTCAGAAAGGTGCGCATATGTCCGTCTTTGGAGTTTTCCTGGTTGCATTCCGACCGATTCCTGGCTCTCCACAATGTCAGGCGCCTGGGCCATGGACCACTGCGCATCCTCCTCGCCCATGGCTATGGCTGCGACCAGTCCATCTGGCGGCTGGTCGCGCCATTGCTGGCAGGTGATTTCGAGGTGGTGCTGTTCGACCATGTCGGCGCCGGCGGGGCCGTCGCCGCCTATGACCCTCGCCGCCATGCGGCGCTGGATGGCTATGCCGAGGATGTCTTGGCGATCTGCCGGGCCCTGGGGCCGGAACCGCTGGTCTTCGTCGGCCATTCCGTCAGCGCGAGCATCGGCGTCCTCGCCGCGGCCAGGGCGCCGGAATGCTTTGCCCGGCTGGTGCTGCTGACCCCCTCCCCCCGCTACATCAACGATGGCGACTATGTCGGCGGCTTCACCGCCGAGGATATCGAATCCCTGCTCGCGCTGCTGCAGGCTGACCAGGAGGGTTGGGCCGCCGCCATGGCACCCACCATCATGGGCAATCCCGACAGGCCGGAACTGGCGGAAGAGCTGGAGGCGCGCTTCTGTCGGTTGGACCCCGCCGTGGCGCTCGGCTTCGCCCGCGCCACCTTCACCGCGGACAACCGCGCGGACCTCGCCCGGGTGCGGACGCGGACGCTGGTGGTGCAATGCGCCGATGATTCCATCGCCCCGCCCAGCGTCGGGGCCTTCGTGCGCAACCAGTTGCCCAATGGCACGCTGGAAACACTGGCCGTCTCCGGCCATTGCCCGCATCTCTCGGCCCCGGCGGAGACGGCCGCCACCATCCAGGCCTTCCTGGCGGACCTTGTCCGGCCCGAGCGGAGGTGACCTTGCCGCAGGAGATACAGGCCGACGCTCTGCAGCATTTCTACGAGGACGCGCCCTGTGGCTATCTGTCCTGGCGGATCCAGGATGGTGTCGTGCTGAGCGCCAACCGCACCCTGCGGCGCTGGCTTGGGGCCTGGGAGCCTGTCGCACTCTCCGGACGCTTCCGGGACCTGCTGACCCCACCCGGCCGGATCATGCACGAGACCCGCCACACACCTCGGCTACGCGCCGGTGGGGCGGTGGAGGCCGTGGCACTGGAACTGGCCTGCGCCGGCGGCCAGCGCCTGTCGGTGCTCGCCCATTCCCAATTGCTGCCGGACGGCCCCGGTGGCGGATCCGTCGTGCATACCTCGCTGTTCAACGCCACCGTCTATCGGCGATACGAGGAGGGCCTGGTGGCGGCGCGGCGGAGGGCCGAGCAGGCGGAGGCAGAGGCCCGCCTGGCGCTGGCCGCGGCCGAGGCGGCGGCGCAGGCCAAAACCGGCTTCCTGGCGGCGATGAACCATGAATTCCGCACACCGATCGGCATCGTCTCCGGATTCACCGGCCTGTTGCGGGCGGAGGCTGAGGCCGGAGGGCCGGGCGCCGCGCGGCTGGACTGGCTGCGCGATGTCGAAGCGGCCTCCGACCACCTGCTGACGCTCCTGGAAGATGCGACACTTTTCGCCCGGCTGGACGACATGGCGCGCCGCATGGTGGTGCGGCCCGTGGCGCCAGGACGCCTCGTCGACTCCGCCCTCGCCCTCGCCGCCCCGGTGCTGGAACGGCTGCGGATTCAGACCAGCACGTCGGAGATGAAGACGCTGCCCGGCTTTCGCGCCGATCCGTCCCTGGCGGCGGAGGCCTTGGCCTGCGGGCTGCGGGAGATCGCACGGCTGGCGCCGCGGGACGCCCATATCAGCATCGAGGCGACGGCGGACGCGCAGCTGGCCAGCATCAGCCTGATCTGCCCGACGCTGGAGATGGGCGAAGCCGCGCTGGCCGATTTGCGCGCGCCCCTCGCCCCCTCCGCCTGGCTGGTGCGGGGGCTGCAAGGCTCCGGCCTTGGCATCGCCGTGGCGCAGCGCATTGCGGAGCTGCATCAGGGTCGGTTGCGGATCGAGGCGGCGCCACTGGGCGGGCTGCTGCTAGCACTGGACCTGCCGCAGGGCGATTGAACGGCACCGCGCCCAGCCATCGCAATTCCGTCTGACCCATCCTATATTACAAACAGGAAACCCAGACCGGAGCCACGGACCCTACCATGCGCCGCAAAGCATCCATCCTCGCCGCCTTCGCCGTCGTGGCGCTGGCGCTCGCCCCTGCCCTCGCGGAAGCGCGCCGGGGTGGCGGATTCTCGTCCGGCAGCCGTGGCACCCGCACCTACCAGGCACCGCCTCCGACCAGCACCGCGCCGGGCGGCGCCACACAGATGCAGCGCACCCAGGCGGCGCCGCCCGCGGCGACCGCAGGCGCCGCCGCGGCTGGCACCGCCGCGGCCGGGACTGCCGCCGCGCGCACCGGCATGCGGGGTGGGTTGATGGGCGGCCTGCTGGGCGCCGGCCTGTTCGGCATGTTCCTTGGCGCCGGCCTGTTCGGCGGCCTGGGCGGCTTCGCCTCCATCCTCGGCCTGCTGCTGCAGGTGGCGCTGATCGGCGGCGTGATCTGGCTGGTGATGCGCATGATCCGCGGCCGCCGGGAAGCGACCGCCGGTGGCCCGCCGAATGCCTATGCCCGCGACATGCAGCAGGGCGTCGGCCCGCGGCCGATGACCGGTGGCGCCATGGGCGCGCCGCGTGGCCCGATGCCGGCCGCTGCGGAGCCTGAGGTGGCCACCCTGCCGCTGCAGATCGGCGAGGCCGATTATCAGGCCTTCGAGCAGAATCTTCATGCGGTGAACGATGCCTGGACCCGCCAGGACCTGGAGGCGCTGCGCCGTCTCTCCACCCCGGAGATGACCAACTACTTCGCCAACGACCTGAAGGACCTGCGTGCCCGCGGCTGGACCAATGCCACCAGCGGCACGAAGCTTCTGTCCGGTGACCTGTCCGAGGCCTGGCAGGAAAATGGCCAGCATTACGCCACCGTGGCGATGCGCTACTCCATCGTGGACGTGACCACGGATGCCTCCGGCAAGGTGGTCGAGGGCCATCCGACCGAGCCGCAGGTGGTCACGGAACTGCTGACCTATACCCGCTTCCCGGGCGAGGCCTGGCGCCTGTCAGCGATCCAGCAGACTAGCTGACAAGCCAGGGCGAAGGGGCGGAAAACCCCCTTCGCCCTTGCTTCCGCCCCCTGCATCGGCTAGGCGTCCCCGCTGCGTCGGCACCCCTGGAGGCCGGCGCATTTTCTTTGCGCCCGCCCCGGCGAAAACCGGCTGTGGGCGCAATATTCATGTGAAGGAGCCTGGCAATGGTCCAGACAGTGCGGATCGAAGCCGTGGCGCGCGCAGATGCAGGTAAGGGGGCAGCGCGCGCGACCCGGCGGGAGGGGCTGGTCCCCGGTGTGGTGTATGGTGCGAAGCAGGCGGCGACGCTGGTGGCCTTCGACCCGCGCGACATCATGAAGGAACTCACCAAGGGTGGCTGGCAGTCGCACCTCTATGAGGTTGCGGTGAAGGACGGCCCGACCGAGCGCACCATCATGCGCGAGGTGCAGTTCCACCCGGTGACGGATCGCCCCATCCATATCGACTTTCAGCGCGTGGCCCCCGGTGCGCGTATCCGCGTCCGCGTGCCCGTGATGTTCCTGAACGAGGACACCTCGGTCGGCATCAAGGCCGGTGGCGTGCTGAACGTGGTCCGCCGCGAGGTCGAGGTTCTGGCCGAGACCGACAAGGTGCCGGACCAGTTCGAGATCGACCTGGCCGAGGCCAAGATCGGCGACGGCCTGCGCTGGTCGGCCATCAAGGACCATCAGGGTGCGCGCCCCGGCATCGCCGGCCGCGACTTCATGATCGCCTCGATCGCCGCCCCGACCATCGATGAAAGCCTGGCACCCGTCGTGGTCGCCGCGCCGGAGCCGGTGAAGGGCAAGGGCAAGGCGCCGGCCAAGGCTGCTGCCAAGCCGGCCGCCGCCGCCCCGGCCGCGCCCGCCAAGAAGAAGTAGTCTTTTCAAATCAAGCCCTCTCCCCCCGACGGGGGAGAGGGTTGGTGAGGGGGGCCAGGACGGCCATGCGTGGGTTCAGGCACCCGTATGGCCCCCACCACGCTCCATCTGAAAAAAGGGGTCCGTTGCGGTGGCGCTGCTTTGGGTCGGCCTCGGCAATCCGGGGCAGGAACATGCGCGGCAGCGCCACAACATCGGCTTCATGGCGCTGGATGCCATCGCCCGTCGCCACGGCTTCACCGCCTGGCGCAAGCGCTTCAAGGGTCTGGTCGCGGAGGGCAATCTCGGCGGCCAGAAGATCCTGGCGCTGAAGCCCGAGACCTACATGAATGCCAGTGGCGACGCCGTGCAGCAGGCCGCCGCCTTCCTGAAGCTCGGCACGCCCGATATCTGGGCCTTCCATGACGAACTGGACCTGGCGCCCGGCAAGCTGAAGGTGAAGAAGGGCGGCGGCACCGCCGGCCATAACGGCCTGCGCGACATGCAGCGTGCCTTCGGCAATGCGGATTTCTGGCGTGTCCGTCTCGGCATCGGGCATCCTGGCCACAAGGATCGCGTGACCGGCCATGTGCTGGGCAACTTCGCCAAGGTCGAGACCTGGGTGGAACCGTTGCTGGACGCCGTGGCGGATGCGGCGCCACTGCTGGCGCAGGGCCAGCATGAGGCCTTCATGACGCGCGTCGCATTGCTGACCCAGGAAGGATGACCCGATGAGCGGATTGGACGAGGACAGCGTGTTCGATGGCGATTTCGGCGGCCCGGGCCCCGAGGATTTCGCCAATGGCGCCGCCGCGCTCGCCGCCGGGCTGATCCGGGAAGCGCAGGGCCTGGCCAATGCCGCCGCATCGCTGCGCAGCGTCGCCATGCCCAACCCGCCCGGCGTCGCTGGCGGGGAGCCTGTCTCCGACATCCGTCGCCAGCGCATGGTGCTGCACACGGCCGGTGAGGCCGCGCTGCGCGCAGCTCTCGCATTGGATGCCGCCGCCCTGCTGGCCGAATCCCGCGCGCCGGCCGAACAGGCCGCCCGCATCGCGGAGGCCGCCAAGAAGGTGGGCCTGCCGCCCGCCACCCTCGCCCCCTTCCTGCGCAGCGCCGCGCTGGATTTCCGAACGGATGACGCGGCCGCCCGCATCGCCGCCTCCACGCTTGCCAACGACCTCTGCGCGTTGCTCGACGCCGCTTCCAGCTGAACGGATACTTCCCATGGGTTTCAACTGCGGCATCGTCGGCCTGCCCAATGTTGGCAAGTCCACGCTTTTCAATGCGCTGACGGCCACCGCCAGCGCCCAGGCGGCGAACTACCCCTTCTGCACGATCGAGCCGAATGTCGGCCGCGTCGCCGTGCCCGACCCGCGCCTGGCGGTGCTGGCGAAAGTCGGAAAATCCCAGAAGATCGTGCCGACCAGCCTGGAATTCGTCGACATCGCCGGCCTGGTGCGCGGCGCCTCCAAGGGTGAAGGCCTGGGCAACCAGTTCCTGGCCAATATCCGGGAGGTGGACGCCATCGTCCATGTGCTGCGTTGTTTCGAGGATGACGACGTCACCCATGTCGAGGGCAATGTCGACCCGGTTCGGGATGCCGAGACCGTCGAGACCGAGCTGATGCTCGCCGACCTCGACAGCCTGGAAAAGCGCGCCTACAGCCTCAACAAGCGCGCCCGTGGCGGCGACAAGGAAGCCTCGGCGCAGCTTGCCTTGATCGAGCCCATCCTCGCCGCGCTGACCGCCGGCAAGTCCGCCCGAACCGCCATTCCGAAGGGGGAGGAGGAGGCGGTGCGCCGGCTGCAGCTGATGACCAGCAAGCCCGTGCTGTACGTCTGCAACGTCGAAGAAGCCTCCGCCGCCACCGGCAATGCGCACAGCCAAAAAGTCTTCGAGATGGCGAAGGCGCAGGGCGCCAAGGCCGTGATCGTCTCCGCCGCCATCGAGGCCGAGATCAGCATGATGGCCGAGGCCGACCGCGCCGAATTCCTGGAAAGCCTGGGCCTGGCGGATAGCGGCCTCGATCGCATCATCCGCGCCGGCTACGAGCTGCTCGGCCTGATCACCTACTTCACGGTGGGTCCGAAGGAGACGCGGGCCTGGACCATCACCCGTGGCACCAAGGCCCCGGGCGCCGCCGGCGTCATCCATGGCGACTTCGAACGCGGCTTCATCGCCTGCGAGACCACGGCCTATGACGACTACACCAGCCTCGGCGGCGAACAGGGTGCCAAGGAAGCCGGCAAGATGCGGATCGAGGGCAAGGAATATGTGGTGAAGGACGGCGACGTCCTGCTGTTCCGGTTCAACGTGTGAGACTTACGCTGGCGGATCGGGACCGATCCGCCTCTACGCGCCGGCACCTGCCGAAGCGCGCTTGGCGCCGCGCCATCCGGCACGGCGCCCGTTCGGGCGCAGTTCGCGACCCCTGGGAATTGGTATGACCGACACCTTCGACATCTTCCTCGCCACGGCGCCGGGGCTGGAGCCCCTGCTGTTCGAGGAAGTGCGGGGCCGCGGCTTCAAGAAGCCCCGCGCCGTGCCGGGTGGCGTCGTCGTCACCGGTGGCTGGCCGGAGGTGTGGCGCGCCAACCTTTGGATTCGGGGCGCCGGGCGCGTGCTGGCACGGGTCGACAGCTTTCGGGTGGTGCACCTCGCCCAGTTGGACGAGAAGGCGCGGCGGGTGGACTGGGCCAGCGTGCTGCGCGCCGATGTGCCTTTCCGGGTCGAGGCGACCTGTGCGGCCTCCCGCATCTACCATTCCGGCGCCGCGGCGCAGCGGATCGAGACCGCGATCCGGGAGACCCTGGGCGCGAAGCAGGCCGAGGACGGCGTGCTGGTCATGGTGCGGATCGAGAACGACCAATGCACCATCAGCGTCGACACCTCCGGCGAGCCTCTGCACAAGCGCGGCTACAAGCAGGCGGTCAATCCGGCGCCGATGCGGGAGACCATGGCCTCCCTGTTCCTGCGGCAATGCGGCTTCGAGGGCACGGAGCCGATGCTCGACCCGATGTGCGGCGCCGGGACCTTCGTCATCGAGGCCGCCGAGATCGCCGCGCGGCTGAACCCCGGCCGGTCGCGCGACTTCGCCTTCCAGCGCCTAGCCAGCTTCGATGACGCGGCCTGGCAGCAGATGCGCGCGGTGAAAAGCGCGCGGGTGCCGGTGGCGCGCTGCCAGGGCAGCGACCGCGACGCCGGTGCCATCGAGATGAGCCGCGCCAATGCGGAACGCGCCGGCGTGACCGACTTCACCGATTTCCGCCAGGCGCCGATCAGCGACATCACCCCGCCGGAAGGCCCGCCCGGCCTGGTGATCGTCAACCCGCCCTATGGCGGCCGTCTGGGAGAGGGGAAAGACCCGTCCCGCCTCTATGCGGCGTTCGGGCAGATCATGATGACCCGCTTCAAGGGCTGGCGCGTCGGCCTGGTCACCAGCGAGTCCCGACTGGCCCAGGCAACCCGCCTGCCCTTCCTGCCGCCGACCGCGCCGGTGCCGCATGGTGGGCTGCGGGTGACGCTGTACCGGACGTTGCCGCTGGCCTGACGGCTACATCCGCCAGCGGCGGTGCTGCCACAGCCACTGGCCGGGATATTCGCGCACCCAGCCCTCGACGATGTCGTTCACCTGCTGCGTCGCCGCCTGGATGTCGACCAGGCCCTTCGCGTCCCGTACCAGTTCCACCGCCTCCGTCAGTTCCAGCCGGAAGCGGCCGCCGGGCAAGCGGATGGCGCGGGCGCCGTGGATCGGGCAGTCGAAGCGCCGGGCGAGGCGGGCCAGGATCGGGATGGCCGTCGCCTCCCGCCCGAAAAAGCGGATCTTGGGACCACGGCCGAAGCGCTGGTCGACCAGCATGCCGAGATGCAGCCCCTCGTCCAACGCCTCCATCATGCGGATCGGTGCGGCGGGGCCGGCAGGGATCAGCGCGCCCATCACACCCTTGCGCAGCGCCAGGATGTCGCGGGCGATGGCCGCGTTGTTGGGGGTGCGGTAGAGCGCCGCCGCCGGCAGGCCGTGGCGCAGCGCGGCGACGGCGGGCAGCTCCCAGTTCGCCAGATGGGCAGCGAAGATGATGGCGGGCTTTCCGTCATCCCGCAGGCGCTCGAAGCGGGCCATGCTGTCGGCGTCCAGCTCGATGCGGCCGGTATTCGGATTCTCCGGATCGAAATCCCAGAGATCGCCGAGATGCACATATTCGCTGGCGGTGCGGCCGAGATTCTCCCAGCTCTCGCGCAGGATCGCGGCGCGTTCGGCGGCGGTCTTCTCGGGAAAGGCCGCGTCGATGTTCTCACGTGCGATGCGGTTGGCCGAGGTCAGCGGCCCCAGCGTCCGCGCCACGGCGGCGCCGATGCGCCCCGCGCGGTCCGGCCCCAGCGCGCGAATCAGTGCGAAGCCGCCCCGGACCAGGGCGGCCAGTGTCTCGTCCGCGGCGCGTTTCAGCGAGGCCTTCATGGAAACCGGCAAAAAATCAGAACTTCACCACGATCTTGCCGAAGACGCGGCGCGATTCCAGCCGTTCCAGGCCTTCCGTGAAGCGCTCCAGCGCCACCACCGTGTCCAGCACCGGCAGGATGCCCTGCGACATCTTGCCCAGCGCATCGCCGACGTTGCGGATGGCGCAGCCGAAACTCCCAAAAATGCGGAGCTGGCGCTGGAAGATCATCATCAGGTTCGTCTCGGCCGAGACGCCGGAGGTGCTGCCGCAGGTCACCAGCCGCCCGCCCGTGCGCAGCGACAGCAGCGATCCCGCCCAGGTGGTCGCGCCCACATGTTCGAACACCACATCGACGCCGCGCTTGCCCGTCACCCGGCGTGCGACCGTCGAAAAGTTCTTGTCGGTGTAGTTCACCACATGGTCGGCGCCGAGCGCCTGCGCCTTGGCGCATTTCTCGTCATCGCCGGCCGTGGCGATGACGGTGCAGCCATGCGCCTTGGCGACGCGGATGGCGACGGAGCCGATGCCCGACCCCGCGGCCTGGATCAGGATGGTCTCGCCGGGCTTGAGCTGCGCATTGTCGAACAGCATGTGCTCGACGGTCCCGAAGGTGACGGTGGCGCAGGCGGCTTCCTCGAAGGGCACGTTTTCCGGAACCCGTACCAGCAGCCGCGCCGGCACATTCGCCAGTTCGCGCGCAAAACCGTCGATATGGAAGCCGGCGACGCCCGAGACGTTCTCGCAGAAATTGTCGCGACCTTCGCGGCAGGCGGCGCAATGGCCGCAGGTGCGGGCGCCATAGGGCACGGCGCGGTCGCCGGCCTTCCAGCCGGTGACGCCGGCGCCAACGGCCACCACCTCGCCGGACGCCTCCGCCCCCACCGCCAGCGGCAGGGTGCGCTGGGCGAAGGCCATGCCGCGCCAGCCCCAGACGTCGATGTGGTTCAGCGAGACGGCGCGGATGCGCAGCTGCACCTCGCCCTCGGCGGGCGGCGGCGGAGGTTCGATGTTTTCGAGCCGCAGGTCGCGGTCGCCATGCAGGCGCAGCGCGCGCATCAGCCTGGTGCCCCGCTGAGCACCAGGCACACATTCTGCCCGCCGAACCCGAAACTGTTGGACATCACATGGGTGACCTTCGCGGCGCGGGCGACGTTCGGCACCACATCCAGCGTGATCGCCGGGTCCGGCTCGTCATGGTTGATGGTGGGCGGCAGCATCTGGTCGCGGATCGCCAGCAGGCTAAAAGCCGCCTCGATAGCGCCGGCGGCCGACAGCGTGTGGCCGATCATGGATTTGTTGGAGGAGATCGGCGGCGCCCGCTCGCCGAAGACGGCGCGCATGGCGAGGTTCTCCATCTTGTCGTTCTCCGGCGTGCCGGTGCCATGCGCGTTGACGTAGGAGATCTCCTCCGGCGTCAGACCGGCATCGGCGATCGCATTGCGCATTGCGCGGATCACCGCGCTGCCATCGGGGTTGGAGCGGGTGCGGTGGAAACTGTCCGACTTCTCGCCACAGCCGCGCAGGATGCCGAGCACCTTCGCCCCGCGCGCGCGGGCGTGTGAAAGGCTTTCCAGCACCAGGCAGGCGGCGCCCTCGCTCATCACGAAGCCGCCCCGGGTCTTCTCGAAGGGGCGGGAGGCGGCAGTGGGGTCTTCGTTGCGGGTGGACAGCGCGGAGAGCAGCGAGAAGCGGATCAGCGCCTCCGGCTGCACCGTGCCATCGGCGCCGATGGCCAGCGCCGCCTGGGTCTCGCCGCGCTGGATCGCCTCGACGCCGAGCTGGATGGCCGATGCGCCGGTGGCGCAGGCGGTGGTGACGGCGATGGGAGAGCCCTGGGTGCCGAAACGCGCGGCGAGATGCTCGCCGACGCTGGCGAAGGCGGCCGTCTCATACAGCGACGTCCAACCGGTGGCGGCCTCTGTCAGGGCCGGATAGACGGCCGGCGCAGGTGCCAGGCGGCGGGCGAGTTCGAAGCGGTGCGGCCATTCCACCTCGACCGGCGGCATGCCGAGCATCAGCGGGCCGGGGAAGGCGCCATCGGCCCCGAGCCCGGACTCGGCCAGGGCTTCCTCCGCCGCCATCGCCGCCATGCGCATGACGCGGGGCGTGGCGGTCAGCGGCGGGCCATCGGCCTCCTCCGGCAGGTCCACCGTGCCGGCGATGGTGGTGCGCAGATGGTCGGTGGGGAAGCGGGTGATGCGGCGGATGCCGGAGGTGCCGGCCAGCAGCGCCGTCCAGTTGGCGGCAACGCCGAAGCCGAGCGGCGTGACCAGGCCGATGCCGGTGACGGCGACGATCGGTCGGCCGAGATGGTCGAGGTCGCTCACGGCTGTTCCTCCGCCGGGATCGCCCGCAGATGCGCCAGCGCTTCCCCGCGCCAGGCGCCGAAGCCGGTCACCAGAAGATCGCGCGCCGGTTCGGCCATCGGCGCTTCCGCCTCCTCCAACGCCGCCGGCATCAACCCCTCGGCCAGCATCAGCGCACCGAGGGCGAGGCTGGCCGGGAAATTGGCCTCCACACCCCAGCCAAGCCGGCTGCCGGCGGCGCGCAGCGTGATGTCGCGACCGAGCCCGGCGAGGAATTCCTGCTCCGCCGCCAGCGGCGCGGCGAGGCCTGTGGCGCCGGAGAGTACCGTCAGCGGGCCTTCCGGCAGGTCCAGCCGGGCCAGCGCGCGGCTGGCCGCGGCGGCAGAGGTGTCGGTGGCATTGCGGCGCGCCTGTTCGCAGGCCACGCCCATCACCTGCGCGAGGCCCTTGGCGCCCCGGGCGCGGGCGCTGCCGGCGGTTTCCAGCACCAGGAAGGCGCCGAGCGTACCGGGGATGGCGCCGGGCGCCTCGGTGCGGGAGAAGACCGGCGCATAGCCGCCCCGGCGCAGCAGCCCGCCCGCGTGATACAGCACAAGAAGGTCCCAGCGCGGTGCGATATAGGCACCGCCGACCAGAGCCGACTGGCCCCGCCCCTCGGCGAGACGCGCGGCGGCGATGCGCACCGCCTCCGCCCCCGCCTGCTCCTCCCCCATCAGGGTGCGGGAGGCGCCGGTGACGCCATGGACGATGGAGACATTGCCGGCCAGCAGGTTGGACAATTGCGCCAGGAACAGCGTCGGCCGCAGCCCGCCGGCCAGCAGAGCGTTGAGCTGGGTCGCGGCCTCGGCCGGGGGCAGGCTGGCGAGCGCGGCCAGCACGCTTTCGTCCAGGCCCATATCACGCTCACCGCCACCGGCGGCGATGATGAGGTCCATCTCCGCGACCAGGCCGCGGGCGCCCGCATCATCGAGCGCGAGGCCCGCGGCATAGGTGCCGAGGCGCTGCCAGGGCTCCATCTGCCGCTGATCGCCCTTCTTCGGGATCTGCCGGTCAAGCTCCAGCACCGGCGAAGGGTGCAGCGGAAAGGGGGCGTGGCTTGCGGTATCGACCGGCGGCGGTGCGGTGCCGGCCAGCAGCGCGGCATGGGCGGCGCGGCCTTCCCCGGCGGCGGAGACCAGCCCGATGCCGGTGATCCAGATCGGCTCCTGCACCATCTCAGCCATGCCCCGATCCATCATGTCCGGGCAAGCCAATGCGCCGAGCGGTTTCGGTCATGGCTTCGCGCAGCGGCTCGGCCGGGAAATCCATGATCCGGAAGGTCAGCTCGGCATCGGCCACGCGCTTGCCCTCCGACAGGATGCGGGCGCTGGCGACGGCGTAGCCGGACCCGTCATGGCTGCGCGTCGCCTCCACCACCAGCGGCGCGCCGGGGCCGACGAAGCCGCGGAAATTGGCGCTGTTGACCTTCAGCAGGAAGGGCATGCGTTGCAGCTTCTCGATGGACAGCAGCAGCCATCCGGCGGTCTGGGCCATCGTCTCCACCAGCAGCACGCCGGGGACGATGGGGTAGCCGGGGAAATGGCCCTCGAAGACCGGGCTCGCCTCCGGCACCCGGCTTTCGACCGTGATCTGGTCGGCGCCCAGCGTCACCACGCGATCGACCATCTGGAAATATTCCAGCCGCATCGCCTGTGCCCCCGTGCCTCCCTGAACGCCTGGTCTCAGGCCTTGGCCTGCTTGGCGGCCACCAGCTCCTCGATCCGCTGGGCGAGGTTGCCCATGACGAAATACTTCTCGGCCGGCGCGGTGCCGGCATTCACTTCCTGCGTCCAGCTTTCCACCGGCACCTTGATGCCGAAGGCCTTGTCGATCGCGAAGACGATGTCGAGGAAGTCCAGGCTGTCGATGCCCAGGTCATTGATGACATGCGCGCCCGGCGTGATGCTGTCGCGCGCCACTTCGCTGTTTTCGGCGATGATGTCGGCGATCTGGTCGAAAACCGGGGACGTCATGGGGAACAGGCTCCGGGCGGCGAGGGGGCGATAGCGGAAGGGCGCCTCTTCGCCTGAACCGGCCGGCTTGTCCAGCGCCGAGGGGTGTCAGAGCCTGTTGAGGAAGGCCAAAACGGCCGCATTGAATTGGTCCGGCTGCTCCATTGGCACGGAATGACCGGCATCGGCGATGGCCACGACCTCCGCTTGCGGAACATGCCGCAGCCAGCGCGCCATCAAAGTCGGCGGCGCGTAGAGGTCGGCGCTGGCGGTGACGGAGAGCATCGGCAGGCGAATCGTCGCGATCTTGGCGAAGGTATTGGGCGTGCGCAGCGGCTGGGCTGGCGCCTCCGGCTGTTTCGCCACTTCCTGCGCATGGGCCCAGGCCTCCGTCCGCTGCGGATAGGCGGCGCGGAAGGAGGGGCCGATCTCCCGAAAGCTTTCCGGCAGCGCCTTGAAGCCATCGAACAGCACGTTCCGGGTCAATTGCTCCATTTCGGGCTCGGAGAAGGACCCGGTGCTGGCCGCGACGGTCAGGCTGCGCAGCCTGTCTTGCCGCCAGCTGGCGAAGTCCAGCGCGACGAAGCCGCCGCCGGCGACGCCCAGCAGATGGAAGGGCGGCAAGGCGAGATGGGTGGCCAGCGCATCCAGATCCTCCGCCACGCTGGCAGGCTGCGGGCCGGTGGCGGCGTTGGCGAGGCTGCCACCCCAACCGCGACGATCGAAGGCGATCACGCGATAGCCGGCGGCGGTGAAGGCGGCGAATTGCGGGTCCCAGCTCGCGCTGGTGCCGGTATTGGCGTGCAGCAGCACGATCGGCACCCCGGCGCCGCCAGTGTCGCGGTAGCACAGGCTGACGCCGGGCAAATCCGCTTGACGGGGCGGTGGTGTGGCGGGGCCGGCGAGGCTCATCGGTGGGTCTGGCTCTGGTTCGGGGTCATGGCGGTCCTCCTGGCCCAAAAGGTTATTCCTGTGACCTATACCCTGTCGAGCCGGCCCCATCTGGCCGGTCCACGCTCGCGGCGATAGCCTCCGCGCCAGCGGAATCAGGGGAAGGGAACAGTTCATGGGCAAGCGCATCGCCATCATCGGGGCCGGCGCGGTCGGCGGCTATGCTGGCGCGCATATGGTCCAGGCCGGCGAGGATGTGACCTTCGTCGATATGTGGCCGGAGAATGTGGAGGCGATTCGCGCCACCGGCCTGCGCATCAGCCACATCAAGGACGTGCCTGAATTCACCGTGAAGGCGCGCGCCCTGCACCTGACGGAGTTGCAGTCCGTGGCGCGGGAAAAGCCCTTCGACATCGCCTTCATCTGCGTCAAATCCTACGACACCGACTGGGCGACGCTGATGGTGCGGCAGTATCTGGCGCCGGATGGCTATGTGGTCAGCCTGCAGAACTGCATGAATGAGGAGACCATCGCCGGCCTCGTCGGCTGGGGCCGCACGCTAGGCTGCATCGCCAGCTCCATCACCGTCGAACTCGCCGCCCCCGGCCATGTGAAGCGCGCCTCCGGCAAGGGTGGCGCGGCACATACGGTCTATCGGGTGGGGGAGGTGCATGGCCGCGTCACCGATCGGGCGAAGGAGGTGGCGCGCCTCACCGCCCTGTCCGACAGCACGCTGGTGACGAACAACCTGTGGGGCGAACGCTGGTCGAAGCTGGTGGCGAATGTGATGGGCAACGGCATCTCCGCCGCCACCGGGCTCATCAGCCGCGACGTGCTGCTGGATGACCGCCTGCGCCATTTCACCGCCCGGCTGGGCAGCGAGGCGATCCGCCTCGGCAAGGCGCTGGGCTATGGGCTGGAGGAGATTCTACACCTCGACCCCGAGCTGATCGCCCGCGCGGGAGAAGGCGATGCGCAGGCCGTCGCCGGCTACGACGCGGCGCGCATCGCGGAGGCGAACAAGCCCGGCGGCGCGGCGGGGCACCGCCCCTCCATGGGCCAGGACATGGTCAAGGGACGGCGGACGGAGATCGAATATCTGAACGGCTTCATCGCCACCCAGGCCGCGCCGCTTGGCCTGGCGACGCCGGCCAATGCGGCCCTGACATCGCTTGTGCAGCGGATCGAGCGCGGCGAAATCGCGCCCGATCCGGCTCATATCCATGCGCTGCGGCTGAACTGAGCATCACACCCTCCGCCGGCGCGTCAGGCGCCGGCGAGGGTCAGACCTTCCACGCGGATGGTCGGCGCATCCGTGCCACGGCGGAACACCAGGTCGTCCGCCGCCGTCATGTTCAGGAAGATGTCCTTCAAATTGCCGGCGATGGTGATCTCGCTCACCGCCTCCGCCAGGACGCCATCGCGGATCATGAAGCCGGCGGCGCCACGGCTGTAGTCGCCGGTGATGCCGTTCACCCCCATGCCGATCAGGTCGGTGACGTAGAGACCTTCCTTGATATCGGCCATCAGCGCTGTCGGGCTCAGACTGCCCGGCGCCAGCCACAGATTGCTCGCCGCGGGGCCGGGCGGCCCGCCGGTGCCGCGGCTGGCATGGCCGGTGCTGGCCAGGCCGAGCTGCCGGGCGCTGCGCC
Organism: Roseomonas sp. F4; assembly: GCF_053891155.1. NCBI lineage: Bacteria > Pseudomonadati > Pseudomonadota > Alphaproteobacteria > Acetobacterales > Roseomonadaceae > Roseomonas > Roseomonas sp. F4. The sequence continues at coordinate 695,853 of NZ_JBSSHK010000002.1, read as the reverse complement.
AGTCCATGATCCAGGTGGTCAGCACCCCATCCTCGACGATGGCGCGCGGCGCGCCGGCCATGCCCTCCCCATCGAAGGGGCGCGACCGCAGGCCGCGCGGGCGCCAGGGGTCGTCGCGCACCGTCAGGCCCTTGGCCAGCACCTGGCCGCCCAGGCGATCCGCGAGGAAGGAGGTGCCACGCGCCACGGAGGCGCCGTTGATCGCCCCCAGCAGATGCCCCAGCAGGGACGACGCCACACGCGGCCCATAGACCACCGGGATGCGCGCCGTCTTCGCCCGCACCGGGTTCAGCCGTGCCACGGCCTGCTGCCCGGCGCGCCGGCCGATCGCTTCGGCATCCTCCAGATCGGCCAGATGCACGACGGAGGAATAGTCGTAATCCCGTTCCATCGCCGTCCCCTGCCCCGCCAGCGCGGTGCAGGACAGGCTGTGGGAGGTGCGGACGTAGCTGCTGGCGAAGCCCGCGCTGGTGGCGAGTGCGATGCGCACCCGGCCCCAGCTGGCATCGGCGCCCTCGCTATTGGTCACGCCGGGCACCGCCAGCGCCGCCTCCTCCGCCGCGGCGGCGCGGGCGATCAGCGCCTCCGCATCCGGCTCGCTCGGGTCGTGCAGGTCGAGCTCGGCGGCATCACGCGGCGGATCGAACTGGTCGGCGAGGCCGCCAAAGGGATCCTCCGGCACCACTTTCGCCATGGCCACAGCGCGCTCGGCCAGCGCCGCGAAACCGGCGGGGTCCGCCACGGTGGTTGAGACGATGGCCTGCCGCTTGCCCAGGAAAACACGGAGCCCGATGTCGAATCCCTCCGACCGCTCCAACTGCTCGATCCGCCCGAGGCGGCGGGAGACGGAGAGCGAGGCGTTCTGCACCGCCAGCGCATCGGCGCTGTCGGCCCCGGCGCGGCGCGCCGCGGCGACGAGATCCGCCAGCAGTTCGGCGTTGTTCATGCCGCCAGCTTCTCGGTGATCGCCGGGAGCCCCGGCACCTTGCCCGCCGGACCCAGCGCCGCCAGGGTCGGAGCCCCCCGGAAGGCCAGCGCCGCGGCTTCCTGGATCTGGTCCACCGTCACGGCGGCGATGCGCGCCTTGGTTTCCTCGGTGGGGATGATGCGGCCATGCACCTGGAGCTGGCGGGCGAGCTGTTCGCAGCGGCTGCCGGTGGATTCCAGGCTCATCAGCAGGCTGGCGCGCAGCTGGGCCTTGGCGCGGTTCAGCTCATCCTCCGTCACGTCCCGCTGCACCCGGCGCAGTTCCTCGAGCGCCACCGGCACCAGCTCCTCCGCCTGGTCCTCGCCGGTGCCGGCATAGATGCCGAACAGCCCGCCATCCTGGAACGGCGAGGCGAAGGAATAGATGGAATAGACCAGCCCGCGCTTTTCCCGGATCTCCTGGAACAGGCGGGAGGACATGCCGCCGCCGAGCAGGGTGGAGAGAAGCTGCGTCGCCATGTGCAGCCGGTGGGTGGAGGCGACGGAGGGGAAGCCGAAGCACAGATGGACCTGGTCCAGGTCCCGCTCCTCCCGGAACTCACCGCCGGTGTAGCGGGCGGGTTCGGGCACGGCGGCGATGGCGCTGGGCAGTTCGGAAAAATGCCGCTGGGCGAGGTCGAGCAGGTCCTCATGTTCCAGCGCGCCGGCGGCGGCGATTACCATGCGGGACGGGCCGTAATGCCGGCGCATATAGCCGGTCAGCGCCTCCCGGCTCATCGCCGCGACGGTCTCCTCGGTGCCGAGCACCGGGCGGCCCATGGCCTGGGAGAGATAGGCGGTGGCCTGGAAATGATCGAAGACGATGTCGTCCGGCGTGTCGTTGGCCTGGCCGATTTCCTGCAGGATCACGCCCCGCTCACGCTCCAGCTCCTCCGGCACGAAGGTGCTGTGGGACAGGATGTCGCCCAGGATGTCGGCGGCGAGGCCGACATCCTCCTTCAGGATCTTGGCGTAGAAGGCGGTGTTTTCGCGGGACGTATAGGCGTTCAGATGGCCGCCGACATTCTCGATCTCCCGCGCGATGGCGGCGGCGTCGCGGCGTTCGGTGCCCTTGAAGGCCATGTGTTCCAGGAAGTGGGAGACGCCGTTCTCCGGCGCTGCCTCATGCCGCGTGCCGGCATCGACATAGGCGCCGATCGAGACGGTCTCGACCCGGGGCATCTTCTCGGACACCACGGTCAGGCCGCTTGGCAGCCGGGTCAGGCGGATGGCGTCGTTCATGATCTTCCTTCGCCGCCCGTCAGGCGACGTTGCGCAGGGTGTGGCGTCGCACGAAGGCCTCGATCTGGCCGAGATCGGCCGGCAGGCGGGTGAAACGCTCGGGACGCTCATATAGGTCGGCAAGGCGCGAAGGCAGAGGGGCCTCGATACCCGTGGCCTGGCGCACCGCATCCGGGAATTTGGCCGGATGTGCGGTGGCCGCCACGACGATCGGGATGGCCGGGTCGGCGGGCGGGCTGGCCATGGCGGCGGCGGTGCCGATGGCGGTGTGCGGGTCGGCCAGATAGCCCTGCCCATGCAGCCGGCCGATCTCGGCCAGCGTGCCGGCATCATCCAGGGCAAATCCGCGAAACACCTGGGTGGCGCTGCGCCAGGCGGCATCCGGCACCGGCATGCGGCCCTCGGCACGGAAGCGCCGCATGGTATCGGCCGTCGCCACCGGGTCGCGGCCCAGCAATTCGAACAGCAGGCGCTCGAAGTTGGAGGAGACCTGGATGTCCATGGAGGGGGAGAAGGAAGGCTCCACGCTCCGCATGGTCATGTCGTTGGAGGACAGGAAGCGGGTCAGGATGTCGTTGCGGTTGGAGGCGATCAGCAGCTGCGCGATCGGCAGGCCCATCCGCCGCGCCGCCCAGGCCGCCAGCACATTGCCGAAATTGCCGGTGGGCACCGAAAACGCCACTTCGCGATCCGGCGCGCCGAGCGCCAGGGCGGAGGCCACGTAATACGGGATCTGCAAGGCGATCCGCGCCCAGTTGATCGAATTGACCGCGGAAAGCTGCATCTCGGTCCGGAAGGGCAGGTCCGAGAACATCTCCTTCACCAGGTCCTGGCAGTCGTCGAAGGAGCCTTGGATGGCGAGGTTGGCGATGTTGGAGGACAGCACCGTGGTCATCTGCCGGCGCTGCACCACGCTGGTGCGGCCTTCCGGATGCAGGATCACCACATCCACCGCCGCACGGTCGCGCAGCGCCTCGATGGCGGCGGAGCCGGTGTCGCCGGAGGTGGCGCCGACCACCGTCACCCTTTCGCCGCGCCGGGTCAGCACATGGTCGAACAGCGGGCCGAGGGCCTGCATCGCCATGTCCTTGAAGGCGAGCGTCGGGCCGTGGAACAGCTCCAACGCGAAGACCCGCGTATCCAGCTGCACCAGCGGCGCCACCGCCGGGTGGCCGAAGCCGGCATAGGCCTGGCGCAGCATGGGCCGCAGCGTCGCCTCATCCGGCTGGCCGCCGGTGAACAGCGCCAGGATATGGGCGGCGAGGTCCGGATAGGGCATGCCGCGCAGTGCGCGCCATTCGGCGCTGGTCAGCACCGGCCAGGCCTCCGGCACGAACAACCCGCCATCCTCGGCGAGGCCGGCCAGCAGAACGCCTTCGAAATCGCGCGACGGGGCATCGCCGCGGGTGGAGATGTAACGCATGCCCCCAACCTAGCCCGACCAGGCGCCGCCCGCGAGGGGGCGGCGATTATTGCGCGGGGATGGTGACCGTCAGCGGCGTATGCCCCGGCCCGCTTTCGGCCAGCACCTGCAAGGACTGCACGAAGGCGAACGTGACCTTGGAGGGGAAATCGTCGAAATCGATCCAGAAGGACCGGCCGCGATAGACCACCGAGGCATAGGCCTCGGCCGGCGCACGGTCGCCCTGGCGTATCGTCACCAGCCGGTCCGCGGCGCGCGCCTCGTACTGCAAGGTCGCGCCCCTGGTGATATCGGCCTGCGCCACCTCGATCTGGCTGCCCATCTCATACAGGATCTGCAACAGGGACCGGGTCAGCACCGAAACCCGCCCTGCCCCGGCCGCGGCGCGGCCATAGACCAGTTCGAATTCCCGAACCGGTCCGCTCAGCCCCAGCAGGCGGCGCAATTCGCGCAAGGCGGGCTCGGCACGGGAATCGCCGCCGCCGGGCAGCAGGAAGACCCGGTTGCCATGTCCCTCGCTTTCGAAGCGCAGGCTCAGCGCGCGGGCGCCATGCGCTTCGGACAAGGCGCGCATCAGCGCCTCGAACCCATCCGAGCTCTGGCGAGGCGCACCGCCGCTGACGGACTGGTTGGGCAGGCCGTTCACCGATTGCACGCCGATGCGAAACAGCAGGTCCAGCGGCGCGCCGCTTTGCGCCAGCGACAGCAGCTGCGCCGGCTCCAGCGGCCGCAGATAGGCCCGCGCGAAGCGCTCCCCCGTCACCGGCGTGAAGTTGTAGGTGGGACGGGAGGCGAATTCGAAGGTGCCGGACAGGGTGGCGAAATTGCCCGGATTGGCATTGGGATAGGCGTTCAGCCCCGCCTGCCCGCCGGCCTGCAGAGTATAGCCGGAGATCAACTGGCTGACGGTCAGGAAGGTCGGCACGTCGCCATAGCGCAGCCGGACCATGTTCAGCAGCATCTGCCGTTTCAGCCCCTCCCCCAACGCATTGGCATAGCCGAGCTGGTCCAGGTCGAGCTGCTGCGGCCCGAGCTGGTGGCAGCCGGCGAGCGGCAGCAGCGCGGCGGCGAGGAACCGGCGGCGGCCGGGTGGCGGGGAGGCGGACATGGTCCTGCATCCACGCCCCCACCCCCGAAGGTCAACCTTGCCGCGTTGACATCCCTGTGCGGCGGCGCGATTGAATTATATCGTTCATGACGATAAATTCGTCTTATGCGAAGCGATCCCGATCTGGCCCGGCTGCTGTCCGACCGCTACGCGGCGATCTACCGCCACGGCCACCGCCCCTATGCGACGCCGCTGAGCCACCAGGCGGTGCGGGTGCTGCAATATGCGGCGGAGGGTGGCGCGACGGTGCAGTCCCTCGGCCAGGCCATCGGCTGCGCCACCAACACCGCCTCCGAGATCATCCGCCGGCTGGCCGAGAAGGGGTTGGTGACCAAGACGCGGCGCGCCTCGGATGAGCGTGTGGTGGAGGTGGCCGTGACGGCCCAGGGGGCGGCGGTGCTGGAGGAACATACCGGCCTGGATCAGCACCGCCTGGCCGCCGGCCTGGCCCGGCTGACACCGGCCGAGCGCGACCGGATCGCGGAAGGCCTGGCGCTGCTGCTGCGCTGTGTGACGGGGGGCGAGGCGCCATGCTGATGGTCTTCAAGGTTGCCGCCAGCGCCGCGGTGATCGGCGGCATCAACCTGCTGGCGCGGCACAACCCGCAGCTCGGCGGCTGGATCGCCGCTTTGCCGCTGATCTCCATCCTGTCGATGATCTGGCTCGGCGTGGATGGCGCGCCGCCGGCGGAAATCCGCGCCTTCACCGTCACGGTGCTCTGGGGCCTGGTGCCGACGGCGACCGTGCTCGGCATCATCGCCGTCGCCATGGGCCAGGGGCTGTCCCTGCCCCTGGCGCTCGGTTGCGGGGCCGTCGCCTGGGGGTTCTACACCCTGGCAGCCCGGCATTTCGGCCTATTGGGGTGAGTGGCCCACCTCGATCAGGAAGGCCTCGACCAGGGCGTTGAAGGCGGCGGGAGTCTCGAAATAGGCGGAATGGGCGGCATCGGGGATGCGGGCCACCTTGGCGCCGGGAATCTCGGGCGCCATCGCCTCCAGCGCGAAGGGCGGGATCACCTGGTCCTGGCCGTTCGGCATGAACAGCACCGGGCAGTTGCCGCCAGCGAGGTCGGCGGGCGGGCGGCGGCGCATCTCCGTCATCCGGGCACGCAGCGCCTCCTTGTCCAGCCCGGCGCTCAACCGGTCGAGCGCGGCGTAAAGGTGATGCTGCGCCGGCTGGCGTTCGGCCATGGCCGGGCCGCCGGCCGGGTGGATATTCGCGGCCTGCATGGCGGCGCGGGCGGCGGCCGAGTCCCGGTTCCAGCCTTCCAGCCGGCCTCGCGCGGGCTCCCGCATCTGGCGCGGGTCGAGCGAGCCGGTGGTCGCGGCCAGCACCAGGGCCTTCAGCCGCCCCGGCCGTGCCAGCGCATATTCCACGCCCGTCCAGCCGCCCATGGACTGGCAGACCAAGGCGATGTCGCCGAGGTCCAGATGGTCGACCAGCGCCGCCAGATCCCCCGCATAGTCGCGCGGGTCCGGCCCGCCCGCCGGCGCGGTGGAGGGGAAGAAGCCGCGATGGGAGAAGCTGACGCAGGTGTAGCGCGGCGCGAAATGCGCCACCTGCTGGAACCAGGACAGGTAGCAGCCGCCCAGCCCATGGGCGAAGACGATGGGTGGGCCGCTGCCCGTCACCTCATAGGCGATCCGGCAATCCGGGCGTTCGAGCGTGCCGAGCCGGCGCGGCGGGGCGGTGAAGGACATGGGCTGCGTCTCCGTCTGTCCCGCCCAGCCTCGCAGCCCGCGCCAGTGCTGCAAAGGGTCAGGGCCAGCCGAATCCCGCATCCGCGCCGCCGGAGGCCGCCTGGAAGAGCTGGTTCACGCCATAGGGCTTGGCCAGCCGCGCGAAGCAATCCGCCGGGCTGACATAGGTGGCGTGATTGCCGGCGATGGCCTTCATGCCGATCAGGAAGGGGTCCAGATAGACCACCTTGTTCGACCCGCTGATGCCGACGATCAGCACCACATGCCCACCCACGATCCTCGCCGGCCCATAGGTGCCGGAGGCGAGGATCGGCCCGCGATGCCGCAATGCCTCACGCCAACCATCGATCTGGGCGGAGATGTCATTGCGCAGAACCTGCTGCAGCCCATAGCCCTCGATGGCGCCGGGGGCGAAGCCGCGGTTGCGCGCCTTGGCGGTCTGCACCTGGGCGGTATGAGCGACGCGGTTGGCACCGGTGCCGGGATCAACGCCGTAGATGCAGCCGTAGCGCCAGTGCATCAGCATCTCCAGCGCCGTCATCCAGCAATGCAGGCTGATGCCCTGCCAGCGATAGGCGACGTTGTAGCCCATGCGGATGGCCATGCGCGTTTTCTCCCCCTCGGCGGCAGGCCGATGGCGAAAGCTTGTCGCATGTCCCGGGGGCCGGCCATCCCTTTCGGACTTGCAACCAGTCCATATTGTTTCGTCGCATTTTTGGAGTCGGAGACGCCGACTCCCTCATCGTCAGGGACGCTCGAACAACTGTTCCTGCACCCGCACGCCCCAGCTTTCGGCGGGCGCTTCCTCAATCAGCCGGAAGCCGTGCTGCTCATACAGTCGCCGGGCCGCATCCAACCCGGCGAAGGTGGTCAGCCAGAGCCGCTCGAAGCCGCGCGCCGCGGCGAAATCCAGCGCCGCGCCCAGCAGCCTGCGGCCCACCCCGCCACGAGCGCCTTCCGCCACGATGAACCAGCGGATGCGGGCCGATGGACGGTCGCGACCGTCCAGCGCGATGCCGCCCACCACCTCCCCCGCCTCGGACAGCGCCAGGAACAGCTGCGCATCCGGATGCGGCAGGGCGGTGGCGAAGGCGCCGAGTTCCGCCGCCACCTTGGCCTCGAAGGGCAGCCCAAAGCCCCAATGGCGACCGTACCATTCGGCATGCAGGGCGATGATCCGGGCCAGGCCGCCCGGCACCGGAGTCTCGGTGATGACCATCGCCGTCAGAAACGCCGCAGCAGCCGGTCGATGTAGTCCAACTCCTCCTGCGGCCTCGTCCGTTCGGCGCCGCGCTTGCGCAGCTCCTCCTGAATCCGGCGGGTGCGCAGCAGCTCGGCCTCATCCGGCACGCGGGTGTCGCTGCCATTGTCCTGGGCGCCAGGGGATTCGCGGGTGCGGCGGCCGAGCGGGTCGCGGCCCGGGCCCTGGTTCTGGGCCTGGTCATTGCCCTCCCCCTGGCCCTGGCCCTCGCCCATCATCTGGCCCTGGCCTTCACCCTCGCCTTCCTCGTCCCCCTCGCCGGGCTCGCCCTGGCCGAACTGGCGCTGCATCTGCTGCGCCATCTGGCGGCTGCCCTCCTGCAATTCGCGGATCGCCGTCTGCTGGGGCTCGCGGGCGTCGCGGCCCTCCGCCAGCGCCTCCTGCGCCTCCCGCATCGCCTGGTCGGCGCGGCCGAGCGGCGCGGGAATCTCGCCGGTCAGGTCACCGAATTGCTGCATCACCTCGCCCAGCGCCCGGCGCAGGGCGCGTTGGGTGCGGGCCTCCCGCGCCGCTTCCTCCCGCGCCGCGGCATCACCCTCGCGGCGCGGCTGTTGCGGGTCGGGCTGCTGCGGAAGCGGCCGGGACCAGGGGGCGCGGTTCAGCAATTGCTGGGCGCGGCGTTCCGCCTCCTGCCGCTGATTCTCGGCCTCGGCCCGGCGATGGCCGCTGTCCAGCATCTGGGTCTCGCGGCGCACCATGTCCTGCACCACGCCCATCTGCTGCTGGCCGCGTTCGCGCTGCTGGCGCTGGCGGTCCATCGCCTCGGCGCGGGCGGAGCGGCCTTCCTCCAACGCGCGCAGCATCTCCTCCAGCTCCGCCAATTCGCGCTCGGCATCCTGCGGGCGGTTCTCCCGGTTCGCCTCGCGCATCCGCTCCGTCCGGCGGTCCAGGTCGCGGCGGTTCATCAGGCGGTTCTGCGGATCGGTGGTCATCGATTCCGCGTTTTCCTGCTGCAGCCGCTCGGCCAGCGCCTCCAGATGGCGGCGGATGGCGTCGCGCAGCTCCTGGATGCGGCGATCAGCCTCGGCGCGCTGTTCCTGGTTCTGCTGGTTCTGCTCCGGCGTCTGCTCGCGATTCTCCTGCTGCTGGCGCAGCTGTTCCTCCAGCGCCTCCCGCAAGGCCGCGCGGGCCTGTTCCAGGGCGCGGGCGGTGCGGTCGGCGCGGCCTTCCTCCAGCGCCAGGGCGGTTTCCCACATGGTTTCCTGCGCTTCCGCCACAGCCTCCGGCCTGCGGTCGAGTTCCAGCCGATGGCGGGCGCTGCGCAGGGCCAGGAAGGTGATGGTGTCGTGCTCGAAGGCTTCCGGCGCCTCAGCCAGCCCGTCCAGCTCCGCCATCGCCGGCGGCCGCGCGGTGGGGTCCAGCGACAGGGCCTTGCGGATGGCGATCAGGGCCTGGGCCACGGGATGGCTGAAGGCGCGTTCCGGCAGGATCACGATGGCGTCGGCGGAACGCCCTTCCTGCCCCGCCCCGTCCCGCGCCAGAAGCTGCACCCGCACCTCCAGCCCCGCCCAGGGATGGGCCGACAGGTCAGGGCTGGCGACGCCATTGGCCTGGCGCGGCTGGACGGAGGGCAGGTTGATGTCGACCACATGGGCCGGCGCCTGCGGCCGCGCCGCCAGGCGGATCTGGGTGACGAGGCTGACCAGCCCCCAGTCATCCTCCGCATGCCAGGGCAGGCGCAGCGCCAGACCACGGGCGGCGCGGGCCGGCGCCTCCGTGAAGCGGGCGAGCGGCGGCTGGTCAGCCTGCACCGTCAGGGTCCAGCCCGCCACCTCGAACCCGCCGCGGCGAATCGCCAGCCGCGCGCCCTGATCGATCCGCGCCTCCGCCGCCCAGGACCGGGAATCGAGGGCGCGGAACGGCGTCGCGGCGCTGCCAAGCTGCAGTTCCGGCGCGCCGCCGCTGCCGCCCGACAGCGCCACCTGCAATTGGCTACCCTGCGGCACGGTCAGGCTGCCGCCGGCGGCATCAAGGAAGATCGGCGCGGCGCCGGTATAGGCGGGTGGCGTCACCCAGGCTTCCAGACGCAGCGCAGGAACCGGCGTGGTGAGGCCAAAATGCGGCAGGAAGGCACGGCGCAGCCGTTCCGGCGCCTCGCTGCCCGCCATCACCAGCGCGGCACCCAAGGCAAGACCCAGGGCGCTGCGCAACGCGATCGGGTCGCGGCGCGCCAGCCCCGGATGCGGCAGGCCAACGCGCAGGCGGCGGATGGAGGCCGTGGCACGGCGGCGATGCGCCGCCCACACCGCCAGCGCCACGGGGTCGTCGCCGGCCGGGCGGTCGGCCAGGGCGGCAAGTGGCCGGTGGGCGAGGCCGGAGGCGGATTCCAGCCGGCGGTCGGCCTCCTCCACCCGCGGCAGGGCCAGCCCGCGAAAGCCGTGGCGCGCGGCGAAGATCACGGCGACCAGAAAGGCCAGGGAAAGCAGCGCCTGCGCCCAGCCCGGCAGCATCAGCGGCAGACCCAGCAGCGCCACCAGCAGGAACAGCCCAAAAACGCCGAGCGGCGGCCAGAGGGCGGGCCAGAGCCTTTCCCAACCCAGCGCCAGCCGTGCCAGACGGCGGCGGCGCCTCAGGCCGCGAAGCGGGGAGGCAGCCGCCTGATCCGTCATGCGTCGAGCCACTCCGGCACATGCTGCCCGGCGAGCAGCGCTTCCTGCGTCTGGCGTTCGCGCACGACGGCGAAGCGATCGCCATCGACCAGGACCTCGGCGGCCAGTGGCCGGCTGTTATAGGTGCTGCTCATGGCCGCGCCGTAAGCCCCCGCATCCAGTATGGCGACCAGACTAGACGGAGCGAGGGAGGGAATGCCACGACCTCGGGCAAATGTGTCTCCGCTTTCGCAGATCGGCCCCACGATATCGGCCGGTGCGAGGGGGGCGGTGAAATCCGCCGGCGCGACCGGCACGATGCCATGCCAGGCTTCATACATCGCGGGCCTGACCAGATCGTTCATGGCGGCGTCCAGCACCACGAAGCGCCGGGCCTCGCCCAGCTTCTGCAGCACGACGGAGGTGACCAGAACGCCCGCCGGCCCGGCGATCCAGCGCCCCGGCTCCACCATCAGCTCCACCCCCAGATTGCCCAGCGTGGCGGAAATGGCGCCAGCCAAAGCGGCGGGGCTGGGCGCGGGCTCGTCGCGATAGGGGATGCCAAGGCCGCCGCCGCAATCGACGCGCTCCACGCTCAGCCCCTGGGCGCGCAGGCCGCGGACCAGATCGGCCAGATGGCCATAGGCGGTGCGATAGGCGCCGACGCCGGCGGTGATCTGGCTGCCGATATGCACGGCAATGCCGACCGGATGGATGCCGGGCATCGCCGACATGCGGGCATAGAGCGCCGGGGCCTCGCCGATGGCGATGCCGAACTTGTTCTCCGACTTGCCGGTGGTGATCTTGGCGTGGGTCTTGGCGTCCACATCAGGGTTCACCCGCAGCGCCACCCGGGCGGTGCGGCCCATCGCGGTGGCGACGGCGGAGATCATCTCCACCTCCTCCGCGCTTTCGGCGTTGATCTGCTGGATGTCCTCGGCGATGGCGAGACGCAGCTCCGCCAGCGTCTTGCCGACGCCGGAGAAGACGATATGGGCGGCCGGGATGCCGGCGGCGCGGGCGGCGCGCAGCTCCCCCTCGCTCACCACATCGGCGCCGGCGCCCTGCTGGCCGAGCAGACGCAGCACGGCCAGGTTGGGGTTGGCCTTGACCGCGAAATGCACCTGCGCGCCCAGCTGCGCCTCCTTCAACGCGCCCTGCAAGGCCGCGAGGCGGCGGCGCAGCGCGCCGGCGGAATAGGCCCAGACCGGGGTGCCATGGGCGGCGGCGATGCGCGCCAGCGGCACCTCCTCCATCATCAGGCCCGCCAGCGGGTCCATGCGCAGATGCGGGCGGAGGGCGAGCAGCTCGGCGAAGCTGGGGTCGGGGTCCGGGTGAAGCAGGGGAGCGGGTGCGGCCATGCCCCTATTCTGGGGGCGATCGCCCCACCCGCCAAGAAGTACTGTGCTCAGTAGCCCACGGTGAAGCGCGCGCGGGAATGCGCGGGACGCTCGACCTCATCCACCAGGGCGATGGCATAGTCGGCGAAGGAGATGGAGCTGCCCTGGGCGTTGCTCAGCAGCTGGTCGCCGCCGAGCCGAAAAATGCCGGTGCGCGGCCCATCGAAGAACAGGGCGGAGGGGGAGAGGAACGTCCAGTCCAGCGTCTTCTCCTGCCGCAGCAGGTCCAGGAAATCAGCGCCGGCGGTCGCCTCAGCTTTGTAGATGGCGGGAAATTCCGGCGTGTCGATCAGCCGCAGGCCGGGCGCCACCTCCAGGCTGCCGGCGCCACCGACCACCAGGTAGCGCGGCACCTTCGCCTGCCGGACCGCACCGACCAGGGTCGCGGCATCGCTTTGCAGGAAATGGACCGAGCTGATGGCCAGGTCATGGCCCGCCAGCAGCGCCGCCAGGCCCGGCCCGTCGAAGACATCGCCCTTGCGCGCGGTGACGCCGGGCAGGGCCGGCACCTTCTCCGGATTGCGGACGATGGCGGTCACATGATGGCCGCGGGCCGACAGCTCCGCGAGGATCTTGCTGCCAGCCTGGCCGGTGGCGCCAATGAGGGCGATGTTCATGGGGAATGCTCCTATTAGGTTTCTTCTGGTGACCAGATGCCCTTTCTGATATCTACTGCAAAGAAGGCACTAGTTGCTCACTTGGTTACCGACCGGAAACCGCCATGCATCTTCCCAATGCCTATGACGCGAACTGCCCGACGCGGCTGGTGCTGGACCGGATCGCCGACAAATGGGCCGTGCTGCTGCTCATCCTGCTGGCGGAGGCGCCACACCGCTTCAATGCGCTGCGGCGACGGATCGACGGCCTGTCGCAGAAGATGCTGTCGCAGACGCTGAAATCGCTGGAACGCGACGGGCTGGTGACGCGCACCGCCTTCCCCACCGTCCCGGTCACGGTGGAATACGCCATCACCCCCCTGGGCGCGACGCTGGCGGAGCGGGTGGACGGGCTACGGCTCTGGGCCGAGCAGCATATGACCGATGTGCAGGCCGCGCAGGCCCGCTACGACCGGGCCGTGTAGCCCAGAAGCCGCGCCACGCCGGCTTCGAGCACCGCCTCCGGCGGCGGGTCGGCGGGCAGCATGCCGGCGCGTTCCAGCCCGGCCACGCCATGCGACATCGCCCAGACCTGCACCGCCAGGCTTCGCGCATCCATCCCTTGTGGCAGCATGCGGGCCAGGGCCGTGACCAGCGTGCCAAAACTTGCCTCGCTGCCCGGCACGGCGGGGCTGGCCGCCCGCCAGTCGAACATGGCGCCGTAATAGCCCGGCTCCTCCCGCGCGAAGGCCAGGTAGCTGCGGCCCATGGCGGTCAGCCCGCCCTCCTGCCCCGCCTGGCCGAGCCTGGCCCCGAACAGCGCGAAGCCGCGACGGCAGAGTTCCGCGAGCAGCGCGTCGCGATCCTTGAAATGGCGATAGGGGGCGGAGGCGGAAACGCCGGCCAGCCGCGCCGCCTCCGCCATGGTGAAGCCATGGGGGCCGCGTTCCGCGGTCAGGCGCCGGGCGGCTTCCAGCAGCGATTCACGCAGATTGCCGTGGTGATAGCCGCGCCGTGTGGCGAGGTCGGCGAGGGGCGATGTGTCGTCGATTGACATCACCCCGTTCTAATCGCCCTTCAGCGGTTGGGATAGCCGCGCGGGTAGCTGATCTCCTCCGCCGGGCCAGGCGGGCGGATGCCGCCCGCACGGCCACAGGCGGCCAGCGTGCCGACCACCAGCAGCAGCGCCATGAGCAGCTTCATGCCAGTCTCTCCTGCCATTCCGCCGCCATGCGGGCGACATTCTCGGGCGCCGTGCCGCCGAAGGAGGTGCGCGACCGCACGGAGGCGTCAACCGTCAGCACGTCGAAGACGCCCTGGCTAATGCGCGCATCCACCTGCTGCATCTGGGCGAGGCTGAGCCCGGCGAGGTCCAGCCCCGCCGCCTCCGCCATCGCCACCAGCTTGCCAGTCACATGGTGGGCGTCCCGGAAGGGCAGCTTGAGTTCGCGCACCAGCCAGTCCGCCAGGTCGGTCGCGGTGGAGAAGCCGGCGCCGGCGGCGACCTTCAGCCGATCAGGCTGCGGCACCATGTCCCGCACCATGCCGCCGGTGGCCGCGAGGCACAAAGCCAGGGTCTCGGCGGCATCGAAGATGCCTTCCTTGTCCTCCTGCATGTCCTTGCCATAGGTCAGCGCCAGGCCCTTCAGCACGGTCAGCATGCCCACCAGCGCGCCGAACACCCGCCCGGTCTTGCCCCGCACCAGCTCCGCCGCATCCGGATTGCGCTTCTGGGGCATGATGGAGCTGCCGGTGGTGAAGGCGTCCGAGAGCTTGACGAAGCCGAAATAGGGGTTGGTCCAGATCACCACCTCCTCCGCCAGGCGGGACAGGTGGGTGACGCACATGGCGCAGGCGAACAGGAATTCCGCGGCGAAATCGCGGGAGGCCACGGCATCCAGGCTGTTGCGCATCGGCGCATCGAAACCCAGCGCTGCGGCGGTCATGTGCCGGTCGATCGGGAAGCCGGTGCCACAGAGCGCGGCGGCGCCGAGGGGGCTTTCATTCAAACGCTTGCGGCAATCGGCCAGCCGGCCGCGATCGCGCGACAGCATCTCGACATAGGCCAGAAGATGGTGGCCGAAGGTGGTGGGCTGGGCGGGCTGGAGGTGGGTGAAGCCCGGCATCACCGTGCCGGCATGTTCCGCCGCCCGGCCCACCAGCGCCCGCATCACATCCGCGATCTGCCGGTCCAGCCCATCGATCGCATCCCGCGTCCATAGCCGCACATCCAGCGCCACCTGGTCGTTGCGGCTGCGCGCGGTGTGCAGGCGCTTGCCGGCCTCCCCGATGCGCTCCGTCAGCCGCGCCTCGATATTCATGTGGATGTCTTCCAGCGCGTCGCTGAAGACGAATTTTTCCGATTCGATCTCGGCGGCGATATCCGCGAGGCCCTGGCGGATCGAAGCCTCGTCCTCGGCGCTGATGATCCCTACATGGCGCAGCATGGCGGCATGGGCGAGACTGCCCGAAATGTCCTGGCGCCACATCTTGCGGTCGAAGCCGATGCTGGCATTGATCTCCCGCATGATGGCGGAGGGGCCTTCGGCATAACGCCCGCCCCAGAGGTCATGGCTCGCACGCTGTTCGGTCACGGAGGAGGTCTTTCGTAGTGCAGAGGAGATATGGCGGCCGTCGCGGGTTTTTGCAGCTTGCCGCGGGCGCGACCCTACTCGCCACGGCGGGGGGACGCCAAGCCACGGCCAACGGCCTGCAACGGCTGACCGAGCATCCCGAGCCGCGGCCTTTGCCCGAGGGCCTGTCCTTCACCGACGCCGAAGGCCGCCAGACCGGCTTCGAGGCCTTTCGCGGCAAGGCCCTGGTGGTGAATTTCTGGGCCACCTGGTGCCCCCCCTGCGTGGCCGAGATGCCGGCGCTGGACCGGCTGCATGCGCAACTGGCGGCGGAGGGGGTGGAGGTGCTGGCCCTGTCCAACGACCGCGGCGGCCGCGCCCAGGTGGAGCCCTTCTACCAGCGCACCAATCTGCGCCACATGGGCATCTGGCTGGACCCGCGCGGCGCCACCGGCCGTGCGCTGGGCGTGCGCGTGCTGCCCACCACCATCCTGATCGACCGGCGCGGGCTGGAAGTGGCCCGGCTGATGGGTGAGGCTGAGTGGGACCAGCCCCCGGTGGTCGCCGCCATCCGCCGGCTGACCCGCACCCGCGCCGCCGAACCCACCACACGCAGCTGAGACAGGACCAGGCTGACATGACCGACTTCGCCACGCGGCTCGACAGATTGGCGGCGCTTGCCGTGCGCGTCGGGCTGAACCTCCAGCCGGGCCAGGAACTGGTGATGACCAGCCCGGTGGAGGCGCTGCCGCTGGTCCGCCGCATCGCGGTCCATGCCTATCAGGCCGGCGCCACGCTGGTGACGCCGCTGATCGGCGATGACGAAGTCGCGCTGGCCCGCTATCGCCACGCGGCGCCCGAGGCCTTCGATGTCGCCCCCGGCTGGCTGTTCGAGGGCATGGCCCAGGCGTTTCGCGGCAATGCCGCCCGCCTCGCCGTGGTGGGTGAAAGCCCGACCCTGCTCGCCGGCCAGGACCCGGAGAAGGTGGCGCGGTCGAACCGCGCGCGCTCCATCGCCTATCGCCCGGCGCTGGAGCTGATCACCAGCTTCGCCATCAACTGGAACCTGGTCCCCGCCTCCACGCCCGGTTGGGCGAAGGAGGTGTTTCCGGGCATTCCGGAGGAGGAGGCCGTCGCGAAGCTGTGGGACGCGATCTTCGCCGCCTGCCGCGTCGATGTGGCCGACCCGGTGGCGGAGTGGGCCGCGCACAATGCCCGTCTGCATGCCCGCACGAAGTACCTGAATGAGAAAGATTTTTTCGAGCTGCGCTATCGCGGGCCGGGCACCGACCTGACCCTCGGCCTGGCCGATGGCCATCTCTGGGCCGGTGGGGCGGAGCCGGCGAAGAACGGCATCACCTGCAACCCCAACATCCCGACCGAGGAGGTCTTCACCACCCCCCACCGCCTGCGCGTCCAGGGCACCGTCCGCTCCACCAAGCCGCTCGCCTATGCCGGCACGCTGATCGAGGACATCGTGGTGCGCTTCGAGGAAGGCCGCATCGTCGAGGCGCATGCCTCCAAGGGCGAGGAGGTCCTCCGCAAGGTGCTGGAGACGGATGAGGGTGCGGCCCGGCTGGGGGAGGTGGCTCTGGTGCCCCATTCCTCGCCGATCTCGGCCAGCGGGCTGCTGTTCCGCAACACCCTGTTCGACGAGAACGCCGCCAGCCACATCGCCCTCGGCCAGGCCTATACCACCTGCCTGCGCGACGCGGCCGGCGTGCCGATGGAGCGCCTTTCGGCACGTGGCGCCAATGCCTCGCTGATCCACATCGACTGGATGATCGGCAGCGGGCAGTTGGATGTGGACGGCGTGACCAAGGACGGGGCGGTGGAGCCGCTGATGCGCGGCGGAGAATTCGTGGGAGTCTGATTTCCAGCAAATCCCCGCGACAAGCGTTACGCAGGCAGAATCTGGTTTAGCGTCCCATTGCCGGCGGCGGTCACCGCCGCCGGCCCATCAAAATGGGATGAAACGCCATGAGACAGATATCGCGCCGCGGCCTGTTCGGTGCCGCCTGCCTGGCCTGCGGTACCGGCCATCTGGCGGCGACGCCGGTCCAGGCCCAGGGCGGCTGGTCGCCGCCGGCCGCCGCGCAGCGCTGCCCCAGCCGCTGGGGGCCGAATGACCGCCGCGGCTCGATGAACCTGATGACGCCGGCCCGCGCGCAATCCGCCTCCAGCCTGATCCGGACCGGGGAGATGGTGGAGCTTGGCCATGTGCTGGCCCCCACCATGCCCTTCTTCGGCACAAGGCGCTTCGACCTGCACACCAAGCGCACCTTCATGAACCCGGAAGCCAATCGACGAGGCTCCAATGAGGAGATCGTCATCACGGAGATTGGCCAGGTCGGCACCCAGCTCGACGCCTTCCCGCACCAGACCATCGGCGACCAGGTCTATAACTGCGTGGACATGCCCTCCATCACCAGCCGGTCCGGCTTCACCGAAATGGGCGTGCACACCATCGGCACCGTCTTCACCCGCGGCGTGCTGATCGATGTCGCCGGCGCCAAGGGCGTGGCGGTTCTGGGCGACGATTATGAGATCACGGTGGCGGATCTGGAGGAGGCGCTGCGCCGCCAGAACACGCAGTTGGCGGAAGGCGACGCGGTGCTGATCCACACGGGCTGGGGCACGCTCTGGGGCCGCGAGAATGCGCGCTATGTGCGAAGCTGCCCGGGCATTGGCGTCGCCGCGGCGGAGTGGCTGATTGCGCGCAACCCTATCCTGATGGGGGCCGACAACTGGCCGGTGGAATGCGCGCCCTCCAAAACCATGCCCGACGCCTCCCTGCCCGTGCATCAGCTGGCTCTGGTGGCGCATGGCGTGCACCTGCTGGAGAATCTGAAGCTGGATGAATTGGCGCGCCGGCAGGAACGGCAATTCGCCTTCATGATGCAGCCGCTGAAGGTGCAGGGCGGCTCCGGCAGCACCGTGGCGCCGACCGCGATCTTCTGAAGCTGGAGCATGATGACCTAGGGTGCGAAGGCACCGAAGGTCGTTGCGGCCCGCCGCCGTGCCGGCGGCGGGCCTTACGGCTCAGGTCTCCGTGCCGCCATTCACCTGCAGCATCTGCCCATTGACGAAGCCGCCATCCGCCGAGACCAGCAGTCGCACCATCGCCGCCACTTCCCGCGGCGTACCCATGCGGCCCACCGGCACGCGGGACACCATCTTCTGGCGGTACTCGGTGGGATTGTCGCCCTCGTCATCCGCCGCGATCGGCCCCGGCGAGATGGCGTTCACGGTAATGCCCTTCGGCCCGAACTCCTTGCCCAGCGACTTGGTCAGACCCCAGAGCCCGTGCTTGGAGACGGAAACCGGCGCGCGGCCGGCATAGCCGTGGATGGCGTTCATGCCGGTGAAGTTGACGATGCGGCCCCAGCCGCGTTCCAGCATGCCCGGCAGGCAGGCCTGGGACAGCCAGATCGCGGCCTCCAGATCCACCGACATCACCCGGCGCCAATCCTCGGCCGTTGTCTCCAGGAAGGCCTTGGCCGGGCGCAGCGCGGCGTTGTTCACCAGCACGTCCACCGCGCCGAATTCGGACAGGGCCGCGGCGGCGATGCGACCGCAGGCGGCGGGGTCGCCGACATCGCCCATGGCCACCAGCGCCTGCACGCCCAGCGCGCGGGCCTCCGCCGCCACGCTCTCCGCCGCTGCCTTGTCGGAGGAACCGTTGACGACGACGTTGAAGCCATCCCCGGCCAGGGCCAGCGCCACGGCCCGGCCGATATTGCGGCCCGCGCCGGTGATGAGGGCGGTCTTGCGGTCTGTCATTCCTGGAGTCCTCGGATATGGGATTCCCTACCTCCTGCCCGTCCCCGACGCCGGAGGCAAGCTAGCCGCCTCGGCGTATGAAATCCGCGCAGCGCTCCCCCACCATCAGCGCGGCGGGCTGGATATTGGGGGAAGGGATCAGCGGGAAGACGCTGGCATCCGCCACTCGCAGCCCGGTGACGCCGCGCACCCGCAATTCGGGGTCCAGCACCGCCCGGCTATCGGTGCCCATCCGCGCCGTGCCACAGGGGTGGAAGACGGTGCCGGCGGTGGCGCGGATATTGGCTTCCAGCGCCGCATCGCTGTCGCCCTGCGGGCCGGGGCGCAATTCCTCCTCGATCAACGCGGAAAAAGGCGCGGCGGCGGCGATGCGCTGGGACAGGCGGGCGGCGCCGAGCATCACCCGCAGGTCGTTCGGATGATCGAGATAGTTCGGCCGGATCACCGGCTTCGCCGCCGGATCAGGCGAGGCCAGCGTCAGCCAGCCGCGGCTGTCCGGACGGCAAGGCCCGTAATTCCACATCACGCCCGGGAAAGGGTGCAGCCCCTTGCTGTAGTCGAAGGTCGAGAAATTCACGAAGAGGATCTGCGCCTCCGCCTCCTCCGCCCCCGGCGTGATTCGGGCGAAAGCCGTCGCCTCCCCTGCCCCGATCGCCAGCGGCCCGGCGCGCCGGAACAGCCAGTCGAGGCCCATGGCGCCCTTGCGGAAATGGCTGCCCAGAATCTCGTTCAGCGTGCCGCAGGGCTTGGTCCGGAAAATGAATTTGGAGATCAGGTGGTCCTGCAGATTGCGCCCGACATCCGGGCTATGCGCCACACTCTCGATGCCAAAATCCCGCAGCGCCGCCGCATCGCCGATGCCCGACAGCATCAGCAATTTCGGCGACTCGATCGCCCCCGCGCTCAGCACGATTTCACGGGTGGCGCGAAACACCCCCTGCCCCGTCTCCACGCCCGTGGCCCGGCCCTGCTCGAACAGGATTCGCTGCACCGTGATGCCGGTCTCCACCCGCAGATTCGGCCGCCGCATCGCCGGATGCAGATAGGTCCGTGCCGAGGAGGATCGAAAACCGTTGCCCACATTGAGCTGGATCGGCCCGGCGCCCTCGATCGGCCCGCCGCCATTCACATCGGTGAAGCGCGGCAGGCCGGTGGCGACACAGGCCTCGACAAAGGCCCGCGCCGCGGGCGCCAACCGCTTCGGCTCACTGACCCGGATCGGCCCATCCTTGCCGCGCGCCTCGGAAGGTGGCCCCTCCCAGCTTTCCAGCTTGCGGAAGAAGGGCGCCACCTCCTCATGCGACCAGCCACGCGCGCCGGCCTGCGCCCAGCGGTCATAGTCATTCGGGCTGCCGCGCAGAAAGACCAGCCCATTCACCGATCCCGACCCGCCCAGCACCCGCCCCCGCGGCCAATGGATCGCGCGCCCGGCGAGCGCGGCCTCCGGCTCCGTCATGAAGCGTGGATCGTAGCGGCCGCCGCCATACAGCTTGGCATAGCCCATCGGCAGGCGGATCCAGGGGTCGCGATCCGGCGGCCCGGCCTCCAGCAACAGCACGCGGCAGGAGGGATCCTCCGACAGCCGGGCGGCCACCACGCAGCCGGCGGAGCCGCCGCCGATGACGATGATATCGGCGGCAGCATCCATGCTCAGGGCTCCAGCCGCACGCCGGTGCGTTCCACCACCTGGCGGAATTTCGCCAGCTCCGCCTGGAAGAAAGCGGCGGCATCGGCGGGGCTGTTCGGCCGGGTCCAGGGGGCAACGCCGGCGGTCAGCAGACGCTCCCCCAGTTGCGGCTGGGCGATTGCCTCCCGGATCGCGCGGTTGATCTGCGCGGTCACCGCCTCCGGCATGCCCTTCGGGCCGATCACGGCGAACCAGTTCTCCAGGTCGAAGCCGGGCAGCGCTGTCTCGTTCAGGGTGGGGATGTCGGGGAAGGAGGGAAAGCGCTCCATCCCCGTCACCGCGATGCCGCGCACCCGCCCGTCCCGCACCTGGCCCGCAGCGGAGGCCAGCACGGCAACGCCCCATTGGGTTTCCGCCTTGGCGATGCTCTCCACCATCTGCCCGCCGGAACGGTAGGAGATATGCGGGAAGCGCCCGCCGAGGCCGATCACATTGGCCAGCATCTCCCCGGACAGATGCGGCATGGAGGCGACGCCGGAGGAGGCGAAGGGCATCTGCTCCGCCTGCCCCTCCCGCATCCGCGCCACCATCTCCACCGGGTTGCGCACCGGCAGGTTGGGCTGCGCCACCAGGATCATCGGGCCGGTGCCGACCACCGCGACATGGGTGAAATCGGCCAGGGCGTCATAGCGCGTGCCGCCGACCACGGCATTGGGCGCCAGCGCATGGGACGATGCCTCCACCAGCATCAGCGTGTAGCCATCCGGCGACTGGCGGCGCAGCCATTCGCTGGCGATCATGCCGGAGGCGCCGGGCCGGTTTTCCACCACCACCCGGCCATTGGCGCCGAGCGCCGGCCCCAGCCGGTCCGCCAGAAGGCGGGACGTGATGTCGGTGGACCCGCCTGGCGCATAGCCCACGACCATCGAAATCGGCCGGTCCGGATAGGCCAAGGCGGGGCTGGCCAGGCCGGCGGCCAGGGCCAGGCCCAGCAGGCTGCGTCGCATCGTCATTCTTGATCCTCCCAGATCTTGTTGCGGTCAGCGTCGCGCCGCCCGGCGGGGCGCGCAAGTCCCGGCCGTTGGTTGCGAAGTGCAACAGACCGCGCGGGCCTGAAGTGATGCGTTGTGGCGCGCGGCGCGCGCTGGCAGTCTCACCTTTCGAGAAACGAAAGGACCTTCCCGCATGCGCGTTTGGTTGACGGCAGCCGTTGCCCTGGCTTCCCTGGGCATCACCGGTGCCGCCATGTCCCAGGATGTGGTGGCCGATCGCCGCGCGGGTCTGCGCGGCTTGGGTCAGGGCATGGAGGCCGTGGCGCAGACCGTTCAGTCGCGCGGCGACACGCGCGCGCTCGTGCCGCGGATCGAGGCCATGTCCGCCTTCATCGCGACCCTGCCGACCCTGGTGCCGACCGACAGCCTGACGCCGCCGCAACCGCAGGGCACCCAGCCCGGCCAGACCCGCGCTCTGGCGGCCATCGAGGCCGACCGCGCCGGCTTCCAGACCCGCGCCACCAACATGGTCGCCGCCTTCGCCACGCTGAAGACCGCGGCGGAATCGGGCACCATCTCCGCCGACCTGCTGCGCACCACCGGCGGCACCTGCGGCGCCTGCCATCAGGCGTTCCGCGCGAGGTAAACCTCGCGCCCCTCAGGCGCCGGGCGCCGGCTCCGCCGGCTTGGCTCGCCGCATTGGCGGCGGCGGCCATTCGGCCGCTCGGCCGGCGGAAGACGCCGGCCGCAGGTTGGAGAGTTGAAGCTTTATCGGGGGCCTCACCCAAACGCGCTGGCGCTGCCCTGGGCCGAGCCCCACTGCACCAGCGCCCAGACCACCGCCGCCGCCACGGCCAGCAGCGCGGCGGCCAGCCAGTTGCTGCCCATGCGCGGCTGCGGCCCGCGATAGACCACCGGCAGGCGCAGCGCGCCGGTGATCATCGGCCCCACCAGATTCTGCTTGCGCACCAGGCGATACAGCAGGATCGCCAGGATATGCAGCACCGCCGCCGCGACGATTCCCCAGAACACCCGCAGATGGATGGCGGTGGCGAGCGCACTCGTCGCCGGGTCCACGGCGCGGGCCAGCGGCCCCCGGGTGAAGATCTCATCATCCGCAAACAGCCCGCTGCCCGCCTGGGCCAGCAGCAGCCCCAGCAGCACCAGCACCATCCAGCCACCGGCCGCATTGTGGCCGATCTCCACCGCGGCCTGGCGCCGGCGAAAATGGCCGAGATGACGGATCGCCTCCAAGGGGGAGGCCAGGAAGTTGCGGAAGCGCGCGGTCTGGCTGCCAACAAAACCCCAGACGATGCGGAAGATCAGCAGCGTCAGGATGGTGTAGCCGGACAGCACATGCAGATCGAAGCGATGCGTCTCCGCCGACCACCAGGAGATCGGGATCAGCAGCACGATGGCCCAATGCACCAGCCGGATCCAAGGGTCCCAGACCTTCAGGCGGCGGGTTCCCGGCAGGGGGGTGGTCTCGCGGGCCATGGCGGGTCCTCGGTTTGGCAACGATGCCGATTAGGCCGGCCGGTCGCGCCACCGCAAGTTTCGGAAGGTGACGCGGCATGATGGCGCAGGCGATGCCGGGGCTGGTCGGCCTGCTGGTGGCGGGCGCGCTGGCCTTGGCCGGGCGGCGCTGGCGCGGCGCCGGCATTCTGGCGCTGGGCGCGGGGGTGCTGGCGGGATGGTGGTGGCTCTTCGGCGCCCTGCCCGCCTCCCCCCGGCAATTGCCGGAACGCTTGCCGCTGCTGGCGCTGGCGATGCTTCTGCTCGTCGGGCTCGGCGTGGTCTGGCGGCGCATGCCCGCCCGGCTGCTGCCGGGGCTGGGGGTGCTGGGCGCCGGCTGGTGGATGGCGGGGGCGCCGCGCAACCTGGCCGATCTGGCCCAGGCGGCGCCGGTGCTGATCCTGGTCGCGCTCTACGCGCTGCTGGCGCTGCGGGCGACGCGCGGGGCGGCGGTGTTGGCGGCCGGGCTGCTCTGGGCCGGGCTCGCGCTGGCCGGGCCGCCGGGGCCGGCACCGCTGCTGGCCCTCGCTCTGCTGGGCTCCAGTCTGGGCGCGGCGGCCGGTCCGCCCGGCACACGGCTGGCCACCTTGCCCTTCGCCGCCGCCTTGGCCGCCCTCGCCGCCTTGCCCGTGCTGGCGCGCGGCATGGCGGTGGACTGGGCGGTGGCGCTGCTGCCGCTGGCGGCGTTGCTGCTCTGGCCACGCATCTTGACCTTCGGGCGCCGCGGCCGATAGCGTCGCCGCGCGGAGCAAGCCGCATCCGGGCCCGCGGGCAGGGTTCAACCCACTTGCAGCGCTGACCTCGCGCCAAACCTTTGTGCCGCCGGCATTGCGGGCCTTCGGCGATCTAGTGCACGGAGGTTTCGCATGCCCACCTTGCCCGACCGGGTGAATCTCGACCATTTGCGGAAACAGGCGAAGGCGCTGCTGCGCGCCCTTCGCGCCGGCGAGGCCGAGGCCATCGCCCGTTTTCGACGCGCTTTGCCCGCCGCCGCCGACCTTTCGGACGAGGCTCTCGCCGCGCTCCGTCTGCACGACGCCCAATCCTGCCTGGCCCGTGACTACGGCTTCGTCAGCTGGACGGAGCTGAAAAGCTATGCCGAGGCGCAGGGCGACGGCGGCGCCCGACAGCGGCTGTGGCTGGAGCGGGTCTATGCCGGCGACGTCACCGGCAGCCTACACCCTGCCCGCCCCGGCGTCGCCGAACGGATGCTGGCGGAGGCGCCCGAGTTGGCGGCGGGCGACCCCTGGCTTGCCTGTGCCGTCGGCGATGGCGCGGCGCTGCGCCGGGCGATCCAGGCCGATCCCGGCTGGGTGAACCGGCCGGGCGGGCCGCTGCACCTGCCGCCGCTGGTCGCCGTCACCCATTCCAGCCTGCTGCGCCTGCCCGCCTTCGCCAAGGCACTGCGCGATGCCGCCCGGCTGCTGCTGGCGGCCGGCGCCGACCCGAACCAGCGCATCGGCAACCGCTTCCCGCCCGCCTCGCTCGCCGCGCCGGATGCGGCGCAACCCCTCTCGGCCCTCTACGGCGCCGCGGGGCAGCAGCGGGATGTGGCGATGACGCGGCTGCTGCTGGAGGCGGGCGCCGATCCGGATGACGGCGAATCGCTCTATCATTCGCTCGAAAGCCCGGACTGCACGCGGCTGCTGCTGGCCCATGGCGCGCGCATCCCGGGCACCAATGCCATGTTCCGCGCGCTCGACCTCGCCGATCCGACGCCGCTGGAACTGCTGCTGGCCGCCGGCGGCGATGCGCAGGAGCCGGCCCGCAACCCGCCCTTGTCCAGCTATGGCTCACCGCTGCTCTGGGCGATCCGGCGACGGCGGTCGCCGCGCCATGTCGCAGCGCTGCTGGCGGCCGGCGTCGATCCCCGGGACCGCACGCCGGAGGGCGTCAGCGCCTGGCGCCTCGCCATGCAATTCGGCCTGTCGGAGGTCGCGGCGCTGCTGGCCGACCACGGCGCGGCCGAAACCCTGACGGAAGAGGAGGCCTTCCTCGCCGCCTGCGCCAGTGCCGACGAAGCCGCCGCGCGCGCCATCGCGGCGCGGCGCCCGGACCTGCCGGCCGCGCTGACGCCGGGCCAACTGCGCCTGCTCCCCGACCTGGCGGCGGAGGGCGCGGCGCCCGCGGTGCGGCTGATGGTGGCGCTGGGCTGGCCCATCGCGGTGCCGGGCGGCGACTGGAACGCCTCCGCCCTCAACCTTGCGGTGTTCCGCGGCGATGCGGCGCTGGCGCGCTTCCTGCTGGCCCATGGCGCGCATTGGACCGAGCGGCACGGCCATGGCGGTGATGTCCTCGGCACCCTCGGCTGGGCCTCGGTGAACGAGCCGGTCGAGGGCGGCGACTGGCCCGGCTGCGCCCAGGCCCTGCGCGACCACGGCCTGCCGCCCGGCCGGCGCGATCCGGCCGCACCCGGGATGGTGGTGATCGAGGGGCGCGGCCGCCTGTTCTCGGAGGAGGTGGCGGAGGTTCTGGTGGGCGAGGCCGACTGAACTCAGCCGAAGAAAAAGTCCCGCACCAGCGCGGCCGTCGCGTCGGGGTCGGAGGCGGCGACGTGGTAGCTGTCATTCTCCACCACGACGAGGCGGGAGCCGGCGATGCGCTCCTGCCAGGCCTTCACCTCATCAACGGAGCCGAGGCCGCTGCCGGTGGTCGTCACCACCAGCGTCGGCGCCTTGATACGGTCAACCTCCGCCGTCACATCGACGCTCGGCACCATTTGCAGGAAGCCCTCCAGGGTGGAGGCGGCGGTGCGGCCCATCATCCGCGTCCACCAAGCCAGCGCCTCCGGCGACATGCGCGTGCCCATGCGGCCCTCATTGGAAGCCGCGACCCAGGCGGGCACGCCTTCCGCCGCGATCTGCGCCCGCCAGCCGGGGGTGCGGCCGGCCATGTTGGTGAGCGAGGCGGGGCCGCCGAGCACTGCCAGCTTCTCCACCAGTTCCGGATGCCGCGCGGCGACGGCCATGGCGATCGTGCCGCCGATCTTCCCGCCTGCCAGCAGAACCCGCCCGGCGCCGAGATGGCCGATCAGCGCCACCACATCGGCGACAAGCTGGTCGAAGCGCCAGGGATGGTCCGCCGGCATCGGCGTCGATCCGCCATAGCCGCGCAGATCCAGCCGCACCACGCGGGCCTGGCGCGCCAAGGCGGGCACGAAGGCGCGAAACGCCTCCCCGCTTTCCGCCAGGCCGTGCAGCAGCAGCACGGTGGGCGGCGTGGTCCAGCCATCGGTGAAGTCATCCACGGAATAGGCCAGCGTCACGCCGGTCGAGACCTCGAAATGGGGCATTTGAAAAAGGCCTTCAGATGCAGCGGGTGCCGCCGCCGTCGATGTCGATATTCGTGCCGGTGATGAAGCCGGCGCGGTCGGAGCAGAGGAAGGCGACGAGGCCCGATACCTCCTCCGCCGTGCCCAGCCGCCCCATGGCGACGGACCCGATGGCCGCCGCGTTTTCGGCCTCCGGGTCCCGTCCGCTGCCGGCGGCGCCCTGGGCGACCAGCGCATCCCAGCGCGGGGTCGCAATCGGGCCGGGATTCACCCCCACCACCAGCACATTGTCCGGCGCGCAATCCTGCGCCAGGGCATGGGTGAAGCTGAGCAGGGAGGCATTGACGCTGGAGCCGACGATATAGGTGGCGCGCGGCTGGTGGCCGGAGCGGCCGATGATGTTGATGACCCGCCCCCAGCGCCGCGCCCGCATCGGCGGCACCAGCAGCCGGGCGCAGCGCATATAGCCCATCAGCTTCAGATCCAGCGATTTGCGCCAGGTGGCGTCGTCGCTGTCGGCGATGCGGCCCATCGGCGTGGCGCCGGCATTGTTCACCAGGATGTCGATGACCCCGAGCGCCGATTCGGCCTGCGCCACCGCCGCTTCCAGCGCCGCCGGGTCCACCAGGTCGGCCGCGATCGGCACGGTGCGGGCGCCGGTCTCCGCGGCGATGGCGGCGGCGGCCTCCGCCAGCCGTTCCGCGCCGCGCGCCACCATGGCAACGGCCACGCCTTCCGCCGCCAGTTCCCGCGCGATGGCGCGGCCGATGCCCATGGAGGCGCCGGTGACCAGCGCCGTCCTGCCCTTCAGGCCGAGTTCCATCCTGCCCGCTTCCCCAATTCTGGCGGTGAACAGGCCGCCACGCTGCCGTGCTGTCAATCCTGGGTGGTTGGGTTGCGAGGGCGCCGGTCCGACCAAAGATGAGGGGTCATCATGAAAATCCTCCGCTGGTCCCTGGCGCTGTTCGCGCTGTTCTTCCTGCTGCCGCTCGCCATCTCGGCGCTGCTATACCAATTCAACGGCGTGGGAACCGCCTGGTATGCCGCCGATCGCGGCAGCGCCGGGCTGTTGCCGGCGGCAAGCCAGCACCGCCCGGCCGTGGTGCGCGTCTTCGCCGCCCCCACGGTGCGCTGGCGCGGCATCTTCGCCGTGCATTCCTGGCTGGTCATCAAGCCGGAGGGCGCGGACAGCTACACCCGCTACGACTACACCGCCTGGGGCGCGCCGATCCGCGTGAACGGCTTCGCCGCCGATGGCCGCTGGTTCGGCCGGATGCCGGAGCTGGTCTTCGCCGCCGATGGGGCGGAGGCGGCGCGGATGATCCCAGCCATGCAGGCCGCCATCGCGGATTACGCCTGGGCCAACCAGGGCGACTACCGGGTCTGGCCCGGCCCTAATTCCAATACCTTCGTCGCCGCCGTGCTGGATGCCGTGCCCGGCCTGCCGGCCGCGCTGCCGCCCAACGCCATCGGCAAGGATTTTCCGCATGACGGGCGCTGGCTGCGCCCGACCGGGTCCGGCACCGGGCTGCGCCTGTCGCTCGGCGGCTATGCCGGGCTGACGCTGGGCTGGGTCGAGGGCCTGGAGGTGAATATCCTCGGCGCGGTCGCGGGGCTCGATCTGCGCCGTCCGGCGCTGAAACTGCCCGGGCTGGGGCGGATCGGCCTGGCGCCGGTGGCGACGGCGCAGGCCGGCGAGGCTTTTTCCCCAAGGGAATGAACGCGGCACGCCGCGAGGCGTTGTGACCAGGATGCTTGCGCGGAGGGAACCATTCCCCGGCCGAGCAGACTCTGCCGCTTCACGTCCCGAGGGAGGAACCGACGATGCGCCTTGTGGCAACCGTCGCCATGCTGGGCCTGCTGGGCCTATCCACCGCACACGCCCAGGGACCGCGCGGCCCCGACCGCGACAACGACCTGACCGACCATGTGCAGACCGTCGCCGACCTCGCCGCTGTCTGCGATCCGCGCGTCCAGGGCATGCGCCGCTACGAGGCCATCGCCTATTGCCAGGGCTTCGTGACCGCGGCGGGCCAGTATCATGCCCTGCTGCATCCCGCGGGTGGCCCGGTGCGGCCGCTGTATTGCGTGCCGAGCCCGGGGCCGAGCGTGGCCGAAACCGGCATCGGCTTCGCCGCCTGGGCACGGTCCAACCCGTCCTATGCGCAGGAACCGGCGCTGGATGGCTTCCTGCGCTACGCGCAGGCGCAATTCCCCTGCCCGCCGATGACGCCCCCGGCCCGCCGCGGCCGGCCGACACGCTGAGCGAAAGGACCCCGATCATGCGCTTCATGCGCCTCGTTCTTCCCCTTGCCGCCGGCCTTGGCCTGGCAGCCTGCGGTGACCTCAACCCGACGCAGCAGCGGGTCGCCACCGGTGCCCTCGGCGGCGGTGCCGTCGGCGGCGTTCTCGGCTCCTTCAGCGGCAATACCGGCCTGGGCGCCCTGCTGGGCGCCGGTGTCGGCGGCGCTGGCGGCTACCTCTATGACCAATCGCAGCCGCGCTACGACGACCGCCGCGGCCCGCCGCGCCGGAACAACTACCGCCGCTGACGCTTGCCCATTACCGGGCGGCGCGGGTAACGCGCCGCCCGGCACGGACAGGATTCCGCATGCGGTTATTCATCATGCTGGTGGCGCTGATCGCGGCACCGGCCTCGGCGCAGACCCTTCCCATCGCGCTGCATCTGCCCGTCAGCCCGGCCTGCATATCCTCTCCCTTCGGCCCCAGGGCGGAGGGCGCGGCGGGCCCGCGCGCTTCCCGCAACCATCGCGGGCTGGACATGCCCGCACCGGCCGGAGCCTGGGTGGTGGCCGCCGCCGCCGGGCAGGTGGTGGCGATCCGGCGGCAGGGCGCGGCGGGTCTGGCGGTGGAGCTCCGCCATGCCAGCGGGATCACCACACGCTACGTCCATCTCGGCACCGTCGCCCCGAGCCTCGCCTCCGGCCGCCGTCATGTGGCGCAAGGCGAGCGTCTTGGCCGCATCGGGCGCAGCGGCATCACCTATGGCACGCATCTGCATTTCGAACTGGTGGTGAATGGCGAGGTCGTGGACCCGGCGCCGCATCTGCCGATCAGGCCCTGCTAACCGCCCCGCGCGACGCCACGAAGCGTCTCCAACCCCTTTCGTTGGAGCCTCGGCGTGGAATTGCGCGAGATGACCTATTTCCTGGCGGCCAGCCAGACGCTGCATTTCACCCGCGCCGCCAGCCTCTGCGGCGTCACCCAGCCGACCCTGACCCGCGGCATCCAGAAGCTGGAAAAGGAGCTCGGAGCGCCGCTCTTCGCGCGGGAAGGCGGGACCACCCATCTGACGGCGCTCGGCCGCATGGTGCAGCCGCGGATCGAGGAGATCGTCGCGCGCAGCCGCGCCGTGCAGAAGCAGGCGGCGTTGCATCAGCGGCTTCAGGGCAGCGACCTGCGGCTGGGCATCATGTGCTCGCTCGGACCGGCGCGCTTCGGCGCGCTGCTGGGCCGCTTCCGCGCGGCACAGCCCGGCATCGACCTCAGCCTGACGGATGCGCCGCCGGATCGGCTGGCGGAGCAACTGCTGCAGGGTGACCTGGATGCGGCGCTGATGGTGCAGCCGGAGGCCTATCATGAGCGGCTGCGCGCCGAACCGCTTTACGCCGAACGCTACCTGGTCGCCTGCGCGCCGAGCCATCCCTTCGCCCAGCGCCGCTGCATCGCCATGCGCGACATGGATGGCCAGACCTACCTCTCCCGCATCAACTGCGAGCATCGCGACGTGCTGCGGGAGCATCTGGCGGCGGCCGGGGCGCAGCTTGTCCATGCCTGCCGCAGCGAGAGGGAGGACTGGATCCAGTGCCTGGTCGCGGCCGGGATGGGGGTATGCTTCCTGCCGGAATTCAGCGCCGTGCAATCCGGGCTCGTGTTGCGGCCGGTGATGGATTCGCCGGTGGCGCGGCAGGTCTGCCTGGTGACCGTGGCCGGGCGGCGCTGGTCCGGCCCGCTGTCCCGCTTCGTGGAGGCGCTGCGCCGTACCCGCTTCGCCGCGCCGCCGGCGAATGACCAGCCTCATGCGCCGCGCGCATCATTCCGATAGAGGCGGCGCATGGAGGCTGCGCCACCTCGCGCGGCCGCCTCACTTTCCCCGTCAGGCGCGGCACTTCGCCGAAGCCCGAGGACGGAGACGCCCGATGATGTTGACGAACCGCACGCCCCTTCTGGCCGCCGCGCTGCTGCTGCTCGGCGCCCCTGCCGCCCTGGCTCAGAGCTACCCGCGGGTGACCGGCACGGGCGAGAACATGATGGTGGAGTACGGCCCGATGGGTCAGGGCACGCTGGTCGGTGGCGGCCGGGTGATGGTCTCCGAGCCCGGCGGGATGGATGTGAAGGTGGTGCATTTCGACGCCATGTTCGCCCAGGCGCCGCGCCCGGGCTTCGTGCCCCTGACCATCGGCTCCGGCGAATCGCAGCAGACGGTCTATGTCCCGGCGGGAATGGTGGAGATGTTCCGTCGCGCCCGCGACGGCGGCCGCTGAACACATCTGTGTGGAACCCGCGGCGGCGCTTCGATAGGCTGGCGACAGCAACCCGGCGTTCCGCGGAGGATGCATGTGCGAAGAATGCCGCAAATCGGCGCTCGGCATGGTCAGCACCGCGCAGCGGCTCAAGGATGAGCCGCTGCCGGCCTTTGCCCAGGGCCATTACCGCCCGCCGAGCGAGGTGATTCCCAAATTCAACTTCCGCTATGTCCGGCTGCCCACCAGCACGACCTTCGCCCATGCGAACGGCCGCCCGCCGGAGGAGATCAAGGCCTCCGGCGGGCTCGACCCCGCCTTCTCCACTGAGATCTGCTACAGCGGCGACAGCGGCGTCCATGAACGCTGGTTCGACCGCCTCGTCTTCGCCGCGCGCTGGGACCCGAATGGCACGCGGGTGCTGTCCAAGGTGGCGGAGATGCAGGGCTATGGCACCGACGCCCAGGGGAAGGGCGATGTCTTCAACTACATCTTCGAGGCCCCGGCCGGCACGCTGATCCGCAGCACCAACGGCTCGCTGAACGGCGAGGTCTGCTTCCCGGAAGTGATCCCCTGGGCCTGGATTGTCTCGGTCCGCAAGGTCAGCCGCGCAGGGGGCGGCAAGCTGGCCAGCGTCGTCGTCTATACCCGGGCCTGAACGAAGGGCCGCTTCATCGCTTGTGAAGACCACGGGGCGCAGGCTTGCCGCGCTTTCACCGGGCTGCCGTTTCCGGCCGCCGGGATAATGCGGTATTGCTGCGCTGCGGCATGAACAAGGGAATGGCGATGAGCGAGCGGCAGATCTGGGTGGTCTGGGGTGGCGTCTTCACCGACACCAATTTCACGGTGCTGGAGAAGGGGACCGAGGAGCTGCACGGCCCCTATCACAGCGAGGCGGAGGCGGACCGCGCCTGGCAGGACCATACCCGCCGCAAGGTCGATATCGCGACGCACCGCCTATTCGTGCTGCTCGCGCGTCGGGCGGGCTGAGCGGGGACGCAGCCGGGCCAGCGCGGCGCGCAGCCCGGCCACCTGCTGCGCCAGGAAGCCGCCGGTGACGATCGCCTCATCCGCCCCCGGCACGCCGGTGGCGGGGTAGTGGCGCCGGTTCCAGTTGGCCGTCCCAAAAATCCAGTCCCAGACCGGCAGCAGCACGCCGTAATTCACGCCCTTCGCCTCGGTGGACAGCACGCCGTGATGGGCGCGGTGGAAGCGCGGCGAGACCAGCAGCCTTTCGCCGACCGCGCCGAAATCCACCCGCGCATTGGCATGCGACAGCGATTCGACGATGCGGGTGACCAGCACGATCAGCGGGAACTGCGCCGGCGGCACGCCGATGGCCAGCGCCATCAGGCCGAGCCAGACGGCGGCGATGACGTCATCCACCAGATGGTTGCGGTCATCGGTCCAGAAGGTCATCTGCGTCTGGGCGTGATGCACCGCATGCAGCTCCCACCACCAGGGGATGCTGTGCTGCAGCCGGTGGCGCCAGTATTCGCCGAAATCCAGCACCACCACATAGACCGCCAGCGCGATAAGCGGGTACTCCCGCAACGGCGGGATCAGGCTTTCCAGCGTCGGCGGCACCGCGCCGAAATCGACGATGGTGCCATGCAGCCAGACCTGCAAAGGCCGGAACAGGACGAAGACCGCCAGCGGCAGGATGCCGAGGCGAATCAGCAGGGTGTAGAGGATATCCGTCCGCACCGCCGCGCTGTCCTTCCAGCGCTCCACCGGCCGCCACAGCTCCAGCCCGCCGCAAAGCGCGATGCAGACGGCGATCTGCACCAGGCCGAGCAGGGCGAAGCCGAGCCAGTCGAAGGCCTCCTCTTCCCACGCCATCAGGCCGAGATCGTAGAGGGCCGGTATGAGCCAGGCCTCATGGATGCTGGCGCGGATGCCGTCGAGGAATTCGATCATGGGGCCTTGCCACGCTCCGCCAGGAACCGCTCGAAAGCGGCCAGGGTCTCGGCGCTGACATGGTGCTCGATCCCCTCCGCGTCAGCCTCCGCCGTCTCGGCCGGCACGCCCAGCGCGGTGAGGAAGGCGACGACGGTCTGATGCCGGGCGCGGACGCGGCGCGCCAGCTCATGACCGGCCTCGGTCAGGAAGACTCCGCGATAGGGTTTGGAATGCGCCAGGCCGTCGCGCTTCAGCCGGCCGATGGTCTTGATGGCGGTGGCATGGGTGACGCCGAGGCGGCGGGCGATATCGGTCGGCCGCGCCTCCGAATCGCGTTCCAGCAGGTCGGCAATGATCTCCACATAATCCTCCGCCAGCGCGGCCGCGCGGGCGGAGCGGGCGGAGGCATGGCGCGCGGCCTCATCCGGCGGTTCGGATGGGGCGGGGTCCGGGCTGGGATCGGCCGTGGTCATCGCACCATCCTAGCATCACGGAATGGTGGGTGCCAATTTGTAGCTTTGGTAACATTGTGTGCCGGACCTCCCTCATGCAGAGGTCGCGACCTCCGTCCGGGCGGCGACGCGCCGGCGCAGCAAGCCATGGCGTGGCGAGGCCAGCAGCGCGATGACAAAAATCGCCGACAGCGCCAGCACGATGGACCCGGCGGTCGAGGCATTCAGCATGAAGCTGACCTGGATACCCACCACGGTCGCCGTGCAGGCCGCCGCCACCGAGACCATCACCATCCGCCCAAAACGGTCCGTCATCAGCAGGCCGATGGCACCGGGCGTGATCAGCAGCGCCACCACCAGGATGACGCCCACCGCCTGCACCCCCGCCACGATGCTGGCCGCCAGCACCGTCAGCAGCAGCAGCCGGAGCCGGCCCACATGCAGGCCGACGATGCGCGCCTGACCCGGGTCGAAGCAGTACAGCACCAGGTCCCGCCCGCGCACCGCCAGGATCAACAGGGCGGCCGTGGTGATGCCCAGCGTCGTCCAGAAATCCTCGGCTTCGATCCCGAGAATGCTGCCGAACAGCACATGGGAGAGATGGACGTTGGACCGCACCTGCGACAGCAGGATCAGCCCCACCGCGAACATGCCGCTGAACACCACGCCCATCGCCGCATCCTCCTTGACGCGGGAGGTCGCCTTGATGGCGCCGGAGGCGATGGCGCAGGTGAGGCCGGCGACGAAGGCGCCGATCACCAGCGGAATGCCGAGCAGCCAGGCGCCGACCACGCCGGGCAGGATGGCGTGGCTGACCGCATCGCCCATCAGCGACCAGCCCTTCAGCACTACGAAGCAGGACAGGATGGCTGAAAGGCCCGCGACCATCAGGCCAACGACCAGGGCCTGGATCATGAAGCCATGCATCCAGGGGGCGAGCAGGGCTTCGATCATGCGGGGGACTCCACGGCATTCGCGGCGGCGCGGCGGCTGGCGCGGATGCCGTGCTTGGGGGCGAAGACCAGCACGACCACGAAGATCGCGGCCTGGAGGGCGACGATGCTGCCGCCGGTCGAGCCATCCAGGAAATAGCTGGCATAGGCGCCGAGGAAGCCAGTGCCGGCGCCGATGGCGGAGGCGATCGCCGCCATCCGCCCGAAGCGGTCGGCCAGCAGATAGGCGGTGGCGCCGGGCGTCACCAGCATGCCGATGACCAGCACCGCGCCCACCGCCTGCAACCCGGCCACCGCCGTCGCCGCCAGCAGCGTCAGCAGCAGCACCCGCATCCGCCCGGGGCTACCGCCCGCGGCCACGAGTTGCACGGGATCGAACAGCGACAGCATCAGGTCGCGCCCGCGAATGGCGATGACCAGCGCCACCACCACGGCGATGACCGCCATCTGGATGATGTCGGCATCGGCGATGCCCAGCACATTGCCGAAGATGATGGTCTGCAGCCGTACATTTGACGGGAACAGCGAGAGCAGGAACAGGCCGAGGCCGAAGAAGCTGGTGAAGACCACACCGATCACCGCATCCTCCCGGATCGGCGTGCGGCCGCGCAGCCCGGCCATGGCGAGTGCCGCCAACATGCCGGAGGCGAAGGCGCCGATGGCGAAGGGAATGCCGCCAAGCCAGGCCAGCACCACGCCCGGCACGATGGCATGGCTCAGCGCATCGCCCATCAGCGACCAGCCCTTCAGCACCACGTAGCAGGAGAGCAGCCCGGCCACGGCGCCGACCAGCACGCTGATGCCCATGGCGCGCAGCATGTAGTCGTATTCGAAGGGGATCAGGAGTTCGCTCATGGGGCGGGGGTCCCGGTGGCCTGGCCCGCCGCCCTGCTGAAGCCCTCTCCCCCGGACGGGGGGAGAGGGTTGGGGTGAGGGGGGCCGCCGAGACGCAGAACAGCCCGCCAAGCCGGAAGCAGAGGGCTTGTGTGAATTGCGCTGCCCTGCGCGACCAGGCCCCCCTCACCCAACCCTCTCCCCCCGTTGGGTGGAGAGGGCTTTCCTGGAATGGCGAGAATGGCCGTCATCACGCGCACCCTCACAAATCCTGCGTCAGCCGGCCGAGCACCCGCCCGTCCGGCGCCATCACCAGCGGCCGCTCGTCATCCGACAGCACCACCACATGCCCCGCCTCCAACGGCGCATGAGCCTTGGCCTGTTCCGGCAGGCTGTGCTGGCGCAGCGCGCCGCCGAAGGCGTGCAGCAGGTTGGGGCCGGTGAAGACCTCCGCGGTCGGGCCAGCCGCCAGCACGGTGCGGTTCACCAGCACTACGTGGTCGCAGAAGGTGGGCACGGAGCCGAGGTTGTGGGTGGAGACCAGGATGATCTTCCCCTCCTCCCGCAGCGCCTTCAGCAGGTCGATGATGGCATCCTCGGTGGTCACATCGACGCCGGTGAAGGGCTCGTCGAGCAGCAGCAACTGGCCGCCCTGGGCCAAGGCGCGCGCCAGGAAGACGCGCTTGCGCTGGCCGCCGGACAGCTCGCCGATCTGCCGTTCCGCCAGTTCCAGCATGCCGACGCGGGCCAGCGCGGCATCCACCGCCGCGCGGTCGGCGGCGCGTGGGATCCGCAGGATGTTCATGTGGCCGTAGCGGCCCATCATCACCACGTCGCGCACGCCCACGGGGAAGGACCAGTCCACCTCCTCCGCCTGCGGCACATAGGCGACGAGGTTGCGCCGCAGCGCCGCCTGCACCGGTTCCCCACCGATGCGCACACTGCCGGCGCTGGGCCGGACCAGGCCCATGATGGATTTGAACAGCGTCGACTTGCCGCTGCCATTCACGCCCACCAGCCCGCAGACCGTGCCGGGCGCCAGGATGAAGTTGGCATCGCGCAGCGCCAGATGGCCGTTGGGATAGGTGACGGTGATGCCCTGCACCACCAGCCCAGGCAAAGCTCCGCCATCCATCAGCGGGACGCCTGCGTGCCGAGCAGGCCGCGCAGGATCACCTCCGCATTGGCCTCCAGCAGCTTGAGATAGGTCGGCGCCGGGCCGTCATCGGGGGTCAGGCTGTCGACGAACAGGGCGCCGCCGTAACGCGCCCCCGCCTCCCGCGCCACCTGGCGCATGGGGCGGTCGTTCACCGTGCTTTCGCAGAACACCGCCGGCACGCGCGTGCGCCGCACCGTGTCGATCATGCTGCGGATCTGGCGGGGCGAGCCCTCATCCTCCGCATTGATCGGCCAGAGATAGGCCTCCCGCAGGCCGTAGTCGCGGGTCAGGTAGCTGAAGGCGCCCTCGCAGGTGGCCAGCACGCGGCGATCCGCCGGCAGCCGCGCCAGGCTTTCGCGCATCCGCGCATCCACCGCGCGGATCTGCGCCGAATAGCGTTCCGCATTGGCGGCGAAGACGGCGGCGCTGGCCGGGTCGAGCGCGGTCAGCGCCTTGCGGATGTTCTCGACATAGACCAGCGCCAGGGTGGGCGACATCCAGGCATGCGGGTTGGGCTGGTTGGCATAGGGACCCTCACCGATGCCGATGGGGGTGATGCCCTCCGTCAGCACCGCCTGCCGGGCATTGCCGGCGCGGCTGAAAAACCGCTCGAACCAACGCTCCAGCCCCATGCCGTTCCACAGCACCAGATCGGCCGCGCGGGCGCGCACCACATCCAGCGGCGTCGGTTCGTAGTCATGGATCTCGGCGCCGGGGCGGGTGAGGCTTTCCACCAGCACCGCCTCCCCCGCCACGTTCTGCGCCATGTCGGCCAGCACGGTGAAGGTGGCGACGACGCGCTTCGGCGCCTGGGCGTGGGCGGGCAAAGCGAGAAGCGCGGGCAGGGCCAGGCTGGCGGCCAGCAGGCGGCGGCGGGTGGCAGGTCCGGTCATGGCATCCCTATCGGCTGACGAGTCGGTGGATGTCGTATGAGGTTGAACATCAGGCTCGGCCGTCAGTATGTAGCCAAGGCTACATGCAATGCAAGGGAGCAGACTCCCAGGGTGGGAGACCCCCCGTCATCACCCCGTCAGTCGACGTCCCAGCGCCCGTCGCCGGTAATTTCGGATTGCGCCAGCGCAGTGGCCTGGGCGGCGCGCGGCAGGGCCGGCAGCGCCCCGAGGCGTGCCAACACGGCCGCCCCCTGCCCGGCCGACACCGCGTCCAGCGCCGCTGTCGCGCGCGGCACCTCGCCGGCCTCCAGCGCACCGGCGGCATCGAGCATCGCCCCCGCCACGGCGGCCGGCGTGGCGGAGGCCGGGATGCCCAGGGCGGCGCGCAGCTCGTCGCGGCCTTGGATCAGCAAGGGTCCAAGCAAGGGCGAGGCGCGCCGCCATTCGGCCAGCTGGACCAGCTCCGCCGCCAGCCATTCCAGTCGCGCCGCCTGCCGCGCGGCCTCCGCCGGCCGGCCGGCCAAGGCTCCGGTGTCGGCGAAGGCCGGCGCGGCGGCGAGCACCGCGGCGCGGGCCGGGTCCGCCAGCCCGGCCGGCATGGCGATGGGCACGACAGCCGCCGGCGGGGCGGGCAGCGCGCCGCAGCCCGCGAGGATCAGAAAGGCGAGAGCTCTAGAAAATCCGGTCACGCTGGCTGCGGTCATTGTCGCGCCGGTTCAGCGCATCCCGCGCCCGGGCCGTGGCGGAGGCGGCGCGCGGCAAAGGCGGCAACTCCGCCAATCGCGCCAGCGCTGCTTCAGTGCCGCCCTGGGGCACGAGGGGCGCCAGCGCCGTACCAGCCGCCGCGCGATCGTCGCGGCGCAGGGCCGCGGCCGCGTCATACAACGCATTCACCGCCGATTGCGGCGAGGCATCGCTCCGGAAGCCCAGGGCCTGGCGTGCTTCCGCCCGCGCCTGGCGCAGCTCCACCGAAACCCCCGGCTGCATATCCCGCCAAGGGCCGCCGAAGCCCAGCTCCACCGTCAGGTATTCGAGCTGCGCCAATGCCTGCGCCGCCGCCGCCGGGTTTCCGGCCAGGACGGAGGGCGTGCCGAAGGCGTAGGAGGAGGCCAGGATGGCGCCGCGGGTGGGATCGCCTACCCCGGACCGCTCGGCGCTGACCGGCAGGTTCACATATTCCGGGGGTGGGCTGGGCGTGCAGGCGCCGGCCAGCAGGGCTGTCACGGCCAGGGCGGCGAGCGGTGGTCGCATCTCGGGCATCCTCACCTTGCTGACAGGAAACTGGGGCGGGCCTGACCGCCCCGCAAGTCGCCCGCCGAAGCTCAGCGCGCCTTCAACGCGCCAATGAGGCGCGATGCCGCTTCGACAGCGCCACGTAATTCGGCGCGGTGCGGTCGAACTTGGCACGCTCCTCCGCCGACATCACCCGCACCAACTTGGCCGGGCTGCCCATCCACAGCTCGTTCGGGCCGATCACCTTGCCGGGCGGCAGCATGCCACCGGCGCCGAGCATGCCGCCCTCCTCGATTACCGCGCGATCCAGCACCGTCGCGCCCATGCCGACGAAAGCACGGTTCTTCAGGGTGCAGGCATGCACGATGCAGGCATGGCCGATGGTGACGTCATCGCCGATGATCAGCGGCTCCGCCCCCGCATTCAGGTGCAGCACGCTGCCGTCCTGGATATTGGTGCGGGCGCCGATGCGCATGATGTTGGTGTCGCCACGCAGCACGCAGTGATACCAGACGCTGCTGTCCTCGCCGATCTCGACATCGCCAATGACAATGGCCGTCGGCGCCACCCAGGCCTCCGGATGAATCTTTGGGGTCTTGTCCTCGAAGGGAATCACGGGGCCGGTCATCTTGTCGTTGTCCTCCGGTTACGCTGCCAAGGGCAGTGCGGCGGCCACGTCCACACCGAGCATCAGCCCGATATTCTGCACCGCCGCGCCGGATGCACCCTTGCCCAGATTGTCGAGCTTGGCCACCAGCACCGCCTGCCCCAGCGCCGCATTCCCGTAGACGCGCAGCTCCAGAAAATTGCTGCCGTTCAACTCCTCCGGTGCCAGCCGCGCCTTGGGGTCGGCCGCTTCCACCCGCACCCAGCCGCTGCCGGCATAGGCGGCACGCAGGCAGGCTTCGAGGTCGGCCGGCGTCGGCTTGCCGTTCAGCAGGTCGAGATGCAGCGGCAGGGAGACCAGCATGCCCTGGGCGAAATCGCCGACCGAGGGCACGAAAACCGGCCGCCGCGTCAGCGCGCCGTACTTCTGCAACTCCGGCACATGCTTGTGCTCAAGGTTCAGGCCGTAGAGGAAAAACGGCGCGGCGCTGCGGGTCGGCTCGAACTCCGCGATCATCTGCTTGCCGCCGCCCGAATAGCCGGAGACGGCATTGACGGTCACCGGATAATCCGGCGGCAGCAGCCCGGCCTCGACCAGCGGGCGGATCAGCGCGATGCCGCCGGTGGGGTAGCAGCCGGGATTGGAGACGCGCGTGGCAGCGGCCACGGCGGCCGTCTGCGCTGCGTTCAACTCCGGAAAACCATAGACCCAGTTCGGGTCCACCCGGTGCGCGGTGGAGGCATCGATCAGCTTGGGCGCATCGGCGCCGAGGGCCTGCGCCATGGCGGCGCTTTCCTTGGCCGCGGCATCGGGCAGGCAGAGGACCACCAGATCCACCTCCGCCATCAGGGCGCGCTTCGCCTCGGCATCCTTGCGCTGAGCATCGGGGATGCTGCGCAGGGCGATTCCGGGGAAGCGGGCCAGGCGCTCACGGATCTGCAATCCGGTGGTGCCGGCTTCGCCGTCGATGAAGACGCTGGGGATGGGTCCCTTGGCCATGGTCGTATTCCCTCGGATCGCAGCCATGCCGCCCTCCGGCGGCCGAAAAAGCAAGAGGGGCAGGCCCTTGCGGACCTGCCCCCCTGATAAACCAGCCATGCAGGCCGGGCGTGACGCCCGGTCCGCCGGGCGTCAGCGCTTGGAGAACTGGAAGGAACGTCGGGCCTTCGCCTTGCCGTACTTCTTGCGCTCAACCACGCGGCTGTCGCGCGTCAGGAAGCCGGCCTTCTTCAGGATGCCGCGCAGGCCCGGCTCGTAATAGGTCAGCGCGCGGGTGATGCCGTGGCGCAGCGCACCGGCCTGGCCGGACAGGCCGCCGCCGACCACCGTCGCGAAGACGTCGAACTGCTGGTCGCGATCGGCGACCAGGAAGGGCTGGCCAATCACCATCCGCAGCACGGGGCGCGCGAAATAGGTGGTGGAGGGCTTGCCGTTGACTTCGATCTTGCCGCTGCCCGGCTTCACCCAGACGCGGGCGATCGCGTTCTTCCGGCGACCGGTGGCGTAGGAACGGCCGAGCGCGTCACGCTTCGGGGCGACGATCGCCGCCGGCTCGGCAGCCGGACCACCGGCGGCCGCGACCAGATCCTTCAGTTCCGCCAGAGACCCGCCGCTGCGGGTGGATTCGGTTTCGCTCATGATCAGGCAGCCTTACCAGCGGCGGCCTTCGCAGGGGCGCCGAAGACGTTCTTGCGGTTCATCGCGCCGACATCCAGCGCGGCCGGGGTATTGCCGGCATGGGGATGCTCGGGGCCGGCATAGACATGCAGGTTGCGCATCTGCGCGCGGCCGAGCGGGCCACGGGTGATCATGCGCTCCACCGCCTTCTCCAGCACCCGCTCGGGGTGCGGGCTGGCCAGGCGTTCCGCGACCGTGCGGCCCTTGATGCCGCCGGCATAGCCGGTGTGCCAGTAGAAGACGGACTGGTCGGCCTTCTGGCCGGTGACCTTGACCTTCTTCGCGTTGATGACGACGACATGGTCGCCGCAATCCACATGCGGGGTGAAGGTCGGCTTGTGCTTGCCGCGCAGGCGATTGGCGATGACGCTGGCGAGACGGCCGAGCACCAGGCCCTCCGCGTCGATCAGCACCCAGTTCTTGGTGACCTCCGCCGGCTTGATGGAGGTGGTTTGCCGAGTAAGCATTTGCTTCGTAATTCCGACTATCGGTCTGGCGCGCCTTATCCAGCCGCGGGGCCGGAAAGTCAAGGCAAACCGGGGTTTTTCCGTGGCGGTATCCCGATACCGCCACCCTCCCGCCAGGACAGCAAGACCTATCAAGCGCCACCATGGCATGACCCCGCCGCAACCGGAGACCCGCCATGCTCAGCCACGTCACCCTCGGCACCAATGATTTCGAGCGCGCCTTGGCCTTCTACGACGCCCTGCTCACGCCGCTGGGCGTAACACGCTTCCATACCGACGCGGCCCAGGGCCAGGCCGGCTATGCCGCGAATCCCGAGGCGACGCCGCAATTCTGGCTGCTGCGCCCGATCGACGGCCGCCCCGCCAGCGTCGGCAATGGCGTCACCCTGGCCTTCGAGGCACCGGACCGCGCCGCCGTCCGCGCCTTCCACGCCACCGGCCTGGCCCAGGGCGGGACGGAGGAGGGTAGCCCTGGCCTGCGGCCGCATTATCATGCCGACTATTACGGGGCGTATCTGCGCGACCCCGATGGCAACAAGCTCTGCTGCGTGTGCCACCGCCCGGAATAA
This sequence comes from Roseomonas sp. F4, assembly GCF_053891155.1. Taxonomy (NCBI): domain Bacteria; kingdom Pseudomonadati; phylum Pseudomonadota; class Alphaproteobacteria; order Acetobacterales; family Roseomonadaceae; genus Roseomonas; species Roseomonas sp. F4. The sequence goes on along the minus strand of NZ_JBSSHK010000002.1, from coordinate 654,578 downwards.
CGCCGGCGCGGGGTGCGTGGCGGCCAGGGCGCGGGGGGAAAGCGGCATGGCGACCAAAGCACACGGACTTGGCAAGAACGCCTCCAATTACGGCGATCGCGACTTCGCCCTCTATCTCCGCCGATCCTTCGCCAAATCCATGGGCTATTCCCAGGCCATGCTGGACAAGCCGGTGGTCGGCATCGCCGATACCGGCTCGGACTACAACAACTGCCACCGCACAGCGCCCGAGCTGATCGAGGCGGTCAAACGCGGCGTGCTGGCCGCCGGCGGCCTGCCGCTGGCCTTCCCGACCATCAGCATCTGCGAGCCGTCGCTCTCCCCCTGTTCCATGCACTATCGCAACCTGATGGCGCTGGACACGGAGGCGATGCTGGCGAACCAGCCGATGGACGCCGCCGTGCTGGTGGGTGGCTGCGACAAGACCGTGCCGGCCCAGTTGATGGCGGCCATCTCCTCCGGCACGCCGAGCGTGATGCTGGTGGTCGGCCCGATGCTGGCGCAGTCCTTTGCCGGCGAACGGCTTTCCGCCTGCACCGATTGCCGCCGCTACTGGGCGCGCTACCGGGCGGGCGAAGTGTCGGGGGAGCGGATCAAGACCCTGGAAGGCAAGCTGGCCACCACCGCCGGCACCTGCGGCGTGATGGGCACGGCCAGCACCATGGCCTGCATCGCGAGCGTGCTCGGCTTCATGCCGCTGGACGCGGCCTCCGCCCCCGCGGTGCATGCGGACCGTCTGCGCATGGCGGAGGAGGCCGGCGCCCAGGCGGTGCGGCTTATCCAGAAGCCGGTCACGCCGCTTTCGCTGATGACCCAGGGCAATCTGGACAATGCCGTGCGGGTGCTGCTGTCCATCGGCGGCTCCACCAATGCCGTGGTGCATCTGGCGGCGATTGCCGGCCGCGCCGGTCTGAAGCTGGATCTGCGGCGCCTGGATGAGCTCAGCGAGACCACCCCCGTGCTGGTCGATCTGAAGCCGACCGGCGAGGGCTATATGGAAGACTTCCACAGCGCCGGTGGCATGCAGGCCCTGCTGTGGGAAATCCGGGACCTGCTGGACCTCGACACGCTGGACCTCGATGGCGTGACGCTGCGCGACCGCATCGGCGATGGCAGTCATTTCGTCGATCGCAAGATCATCCGCGCCCGCGAAACGCCGGTTTCGCCGGTCGGTGGCCTTGTCACGCTCTATGGCTCCCTCGCCCCGGACGGCGCCATCCTGAAGCGCAGCGCCGCCACCGCCGCCCTGTTCGAGACCGAAGCACGCTGCCTGGTCTTCGACGGGCTGGAAGATCTGGCCAACCGGATCGACGACCCGGATCTGGACGTGCTGGCCACCGATATTCTGGTTCTCAAGAATGCCGGCCCGCGTTCCCCGGCGGGCATGCCGGAGGCCGGCTATCTGCCGATCCCCAAGAAGCTCGCGCGCCAGGGCGTGAAGGACATGGTGCGGATTTCCGACTGCCGCATGTCCGGCACCGCCTTCGGCACCATCGTGCTGCATGTGGCGCCCGAGGCCTCGGTCGGCGGGCCCCTCGCTCTGGCCGAGACCGGCGACCGCATCCGGCTGTCCGTGAAGGACCGCCGGATCGAGCTTCTGGTGGAGGAGGCGGAAATGACCCGCCGCCGCGCCCTCTGGTCCCCCGCCCCCGCCCCGGCGCGGGGCTGGGACCGGCTGGTGCATGAGCAGGTGACACAGGCCCCGCAGGGCGCCGACCTGGCCTTCATGCTGCCGCCGGGTGGCTAAGGCTGCCGCACCGGCCGTGCCGCGCTGGCGCCGCTGGCTGAAATGGGTTGTGCTGCTGCTGGTGCTGGGCTGGCTCGGCAACTGCACCCTCACAGTACTGCGCGGCATCCACCCACCGTTCTGGATGCTCTACGCCATGGCGCAGGTGGCCGTGTTCGTGGAGTTCCATGAACACGGCCTCCAGGGCCCCCTCGGTATAGCTGACGGCATGCCAGGTACCCGGCCCGAAGCCTGCTTCCAGAACGGCGCACCGCATCCTTCCCTGGCGGCGGGCCAGAGCTGCCATCCCGGCATCTTTCAACGCGAAGGCGGCTACACCAGCTCCTTTTTCCTGTCGCAGGCGCGGGCCAGCGGCGTCGTCCTGCCGGCCTTCCTGATGCAGACAGGCTTCGGGGGACGGCTCCTCGCCTATGCCGAGGCGCCCTGTCGCGCCGCCCGCGACTTCGAAAGCGTGGTCCTTCCGCCGCGATCTCTCCAGCACTTTGCCTGGCTGGCGCAGGAGATGCACCTCATCCGGACCATTTTCGATTGCGAGGGCGACGGCCGGCTGCGCCCCGAATATCAGCCCTACTGGTCGGAAATGACCTTTCGCGTGCATCTCTATGACGCTGCCGGCCAGGGCGTCGGCATGCTTGACTTCGCACCAAGCTGGACCTTGCGAAGAAGCGGCCATGAGCCGGCCCGCCGCATCGGCGTGCGGGAAGAATTCCGCTGGCTGCCCGACCAGTTCCCGCCCGCCATGGCGCTTGACCAGCCCGCCACCGTCGCGCATCCAGACCCCTGACGACAGAGGCCGCCCCATGCCCATCATCAACCGCATCGCCGAATTCCACCCCGAGATGACCGCCTGGCGGCACGACTTCCACCAGCATCCGGAACTCGGCTTCCAGGAAACCCGCACCAGCGGCGTGGTCGCTGCGAAGCTGCGCGAATTCGGCTGCGACGAGGTCGTCACCGGCATCGCCACCACCGGCGTGGTCGGCGTGATTCACGGCCAGGGCGGCCCGAATGGCCGCGCCGTGGGGTTCCGGGCGGATATGGACGCGCTGCCGATCGAGGAGGCCACGGGCAAGCCCTGGTCGTCCCAGACCCCCGGCCTCATGCATGCCTGCGGCCATGACGGCCACACCACCATGCTGCTCGGCGCGGCCAAGTACCTGGCGGAAACCCGCAATTTCGCCGGCACCGTCTATCTGGTGTTCCAGCCGGCCGAGGAAAATCTGGCGGGCGGCGAGGTGATGGTGAAGGAAGGTCTGTTCGACCGCTTCCCGATGGATCGCATCTTCGGCCTGCACAACTGGCCCGGCGCGCCGGCCGGCATTTTTCTCCACGCGCCCGGGCCCGTCATGGCCGCCGTGGCCAATCTGGAAGCCACCATCACCGGCCGTGGCGCGCATGGCGCCATGCCGCATAACGGCATCGACCCGATCCTCATCGCCTCCCACATCGTCACCGCGCTGCAATCCGTGGTCGCGCGCAATGTGAACCCGCTGGAGGCGGGGGTGATCACCATCGCCCATATCAAGGGCGGCTTCACCTTCAACGTCATCCCCGAAAGCGTGCAGATGCAGGGCACCGCGCGCTGGTTCCTGCCGGAGGTCGGCGACCTGCTGGAGGCGAATTTCCTGCGCATCGTCAACGGCGTCGCCGCCAGCTTCGGCGCCACGGCGGAGGCCAGCTTCACCCGCGCCTACCCCGCCACGGTGAATGAGCCGGTGAGCACGGTGGCCGCCGCCCGCGCCGCCGCCATGGTGGTCGGTGAGGCCCGCGCCCGCCCCCTGCCGCAGCCCACCATGGGCGGCGAGGATTTCAGCTTCATGCTGAACGAAAAGCCCGGCGCCTATCTGTTCCTGGGCGGCGGCAAGGGGGAGGGCGACGCCATGGTCCACCACCCGAAATACGACTTCAACGACGACATCCTGCCCATCGGCGCCTCCTGGTTCGCCACGCTGGCGGAGCAGGAACTGCCGCGGCGCGGCTGAGGACTATACCCCGGCGGCAGGCCCCGCCGGGCTGATGCGCAGCGCCGCGATCACGTCCAGCAGCCGGTGGGGTTCCAGGGGCTTGCGCAGCGCCGCGTCGAAGCCGGAATCCCGGACCTCCGCGGCCACCGGCTCCCCCTGATCGGAGGTCAGGGCCACCAGACGCAGCCCGGGTTCGACCCCGGGCAGACCGCGCACCGCCCAGGCCACGCCGGCGCCGCCAAGGCCCGGCATCTGCAGATCCAGCAGCGCCACGTCGAAACGCGCATCCCGCAAGGCGATCAAGGCCGCGCCGCCATCCGGCACAGCGGTGACGACATGGCCGGCGCGTTCCAGAACCGTGGTCAGCAGCAGGCGCGTGGCCGGAACGGCTTCCGCCACCAGGACATGCAGCGCGGACCCCATAGTTGCGGCCTTCGGCGCCGCGCCGGGGCGGAAAGGCACCCAGAAGACCAGGCGGTTGCCCTCACCGGCCGTCCGCTCGGCGCCGATCGCCCCGCCCATCGCCTCCACCAGACGGCGGCAGATCGCCAGGCCGAGGCCGGAGGATGAGGGCGCCGCCGCATCGCGCGGCGCATCATGGCGAAACCGCTCGAACAGGCGCGGCAGTTCGGCCTCCGGAATGGCGGGCCCCTCATCCGTCACCGCCACCTCCACCCGCTCCGGCCGCGGGGTCAGGCGGGCGGACAGCACCACCTGCCCCACAGTGGCGGTGTGGACCGCATTGTTCAGCAGCCGGGTCGTCACCTGCCGCAGCCGCAACGGATCGCCGCGGATCCAGTGCGGCAGGCCGGGATCGATCGCGACCCGCAGGCGCAGGCCCCTGTCCTGCGCCATGTTGCGCATCAACTGGGCGCAATCCTCCAGCAGGACCGCGATCTCGATGTCGGTGTCCTCGAAGCTGAGGCTGCCATCCTCCAGCCGCGCGAAATCCAGCACATCGCTCACCAGGGCCATCAGCGCCTGGCCGGCTTCGCGCTGCTGCCTGACCCAATGGGCGGCCTGCGGCGGCAGGTCGGCGCGCGCCAGTCGGTCCGTATAGCCGAGCAGGCCGGTCAGCGGCGCATGCAGTTCCTGGCTGACCATGGCCATCAGGGCGCCGCGACTGCGGTCCTGCGCCGCGGCGCGGGCCAGGGCCTCATGCTGACGGCGGCGCTGCTGCGCCTCCTGGCCCGCGCCGCGCATGGACATGCTGGCCGCAATGGCGCAGCCGGCGACCAGGGCGGCGATGCCGCCGGCGATCAGCAGCCACAGCAGCGCCGTATCCCCCGCGCCACGCCGTGGCGCGGCGATGATGAGCGACCAGCGATATTCCGCCAGCGGCATGAGCTGCGCCAGCATGCCGTCGATCTCGACGACCCCGCGGCGGTAGCCGAGCATCGGGCGCAGCGTCTCCGGCTCTGTGCTGCCGCTGGCGGCGCGGGCGATCAGTCGACCATCGGAATCCAGCAGCAGCGCGGACCAGCCAGCCGGCAGGCCGGCGCGGTCCAGCAACTGGGAGAAGCTCGTGGCCTCCTGCGTCGCCACCAGGGCGAAGCGCACCGCGCCGTCGATCCGCACCGGCACACGGAAGGAGACCCGTCCCTCCACCAGCCCGCCGGGCGCGGCGTAGCCGGTGCGGAGCACGCTGCCCACCGCGGCCAGGTCCTGGATGCCCGGCAGCGGCGCCCCTTCCGGATAGCGCAGGTTGAGAAGCTGACGCTCGCCATCGGTCAGGGCGATGGTGAACCACTGGGGCTCCCGCGCCAGCAGGCGCTGGGCTTCCTGGCGGAAGCCCGCCAGGTCGCCGGTCTTCAGATGCTGCGATCCGGCCAGCGCATCCAGCGCCCGCAGCCCGGCGCGCAATTCGGACTCCAGACCCGTGACCAGCGCCCTGCCGATGCGCTGCACATCCTCCCGCCGGTCCGCCTCCTGCTCCGTCCGCATCGCGATGAGCAGAAGCAGGGCGTAGAAAGCCAGGGGCAACAAGGCGAGGAAGGGGCCGAGGCGCGCCAGGCGGTTCCATGACAGGACCTTCGCACCACCGGCCGCCCTGGCCTTGTCATCCGGTGGGTCGCGGAAGGGGAACACGGAAGCGTGGTAGCCTTGCCATGCGTGGTGGGCTGCGGCGCGCCGATGCCACGGCCAGCGGCAGTCCGCCGATCTGCAACTGGCGCTATTTGTCAGAACATACCATCAATGACCGCATTGTCACCCGGCGCGATCACCGGGCGCTGCATCACCCCAGCATGATACAACCGGATGTCACTGGGGCTGGATACGGGCGGCGGCGACCAGGGCCTGGTTGCGGGTGATTTCCGCGGCGATGGTCGCGGCGAATTGCGCGGCGGATTCGGCCAGCGGCGTCAGGCCCAGATCGGCCATGCGCGCGGCGACCGAGGCCTCCGCCGCCGCCTGGTTCACCGCCGCATTGGCGCGGTCCACGAATTCCGCCGGCAGGCCCTTCGGCCCCCAGATCCCGGTCCAACCCTCATAGACCATGTCGGCGAAGCCGGCTTCGACCAGCGTCGGCGCCTCCGGCAGCACGCGCTGGCGGGTTGCGGAGGTGACGCAGTAGGCGCGCAGCCGGCCCTCCCGCACCAGCGGGATCGCCGGACCCAGGGGGGCGAAGAACAGGCTGACGGCGCCGGAGACCAGATCGTTCATGGCCGGCCCGGTACCGCGATAGGAGACGAAGGTCGTCTCCACCCCCAGCTTCTGCCACAGCGCAGCGGTGGCGAGCTGGCCCACCGAGCCGAGCGAGGAGCCGGCGAAGGAGAAGCGATCCGGCGTCGCGCGCAGCCCCGCCAGCAGGGCCGCCATGTCCGGCGGCGCCAGGCCGCTGCCGCCGACCAGCACATAGGGGATGGAGACGGTGCGGGCGACCGGCGTGAAATCCGCCTGCAGGTCGAAGGGGATATTGCGCTGCACGAAGGGCAGCACCGTCAGCACCTCGTTAGAATACAGCAGGGTCGTGCCATCCGCCGGGCTGCGCGCCACCGCCTCCGCCCCCACCACGCCATTGGCGCCGGAGCGGTTCTCGATCACCCAGCTCACGCCGAGGCCTTCCGCCGCCTTCGGCGCGATCAGGCGCGCCGTCAGGTCGGTGGTGCCGCCCGGCGGATAGGGCACGACGAGCCGGGCATTGCGCGGCTGCGCCAAGGCGGGCGCCGCCAGGGCGCCGAGGCCGAGTGCCAATGCCTCGCGGCGGCCCATCCGAGTGGTCATCTGCTATCCTCCATGCGATCGCTTCTGACAGGCGCTGCGCGGCCGGCCGGCGAATACTTCACTATCTAAGCATGTGAGGGGATGTCGTATCGGTCAAGCATCCGCGCATGCCGGGCGAGGCTATCGTATTCGCCGTCATCGGTGCGAAGTTCAAACTGGTGAAGCCTCAAAGCCCACACTGCTCAGGATACAGCCATGCCAGACCGCGCCACCCGCATCGCCGCCCGGCTCAGCGAGACCTTCTCCCATGCGGATGTGACGGTCCAGGACGACAGCGCCCAGCATGCCGGCCATGCCGGCGCCCGGCCGGGTGGGGAGACGCATTATTCGGTGCGCGTCATCTCCCCGGCCTTCACGGGCCTCAGCCGCGTCGCCCGGTCCCGCGCCGCGCATGACGCGCTGGCGGCGGAATTCGACACCGGGCTGCATGCGCTGTCGCTGCGGCTGCTGACGCCGGAGGAAGCGGCGAAAGGGTGAGCCCCCCACCCCCGCAGGCGGGGGAGGGAGAAGCTAGGCGGCGCCGCTTTCGCGGTGCCGCAGCACCACGGGGCTGTCCTCGGCATAGGCGTAGCAGCTGCCGATCGGCAGGCGGCGGGGCGGTGGGGCGCCGGTGATGTCGCCCGCGGCGATCGCCGCTTCCCGCACCGCACGCGCCCGGCGCCACTTCACGGGGGCGATGGTCTGGTAGGCGACGGTCGCCATCTGGGCCATCACCTCCCGCAGATGGGTGCAGCCGAGCACGCCGCCGACCCGTTCCTTCACCGCGCGGTTGAAGCCGGGGCCGATGGAGACGCCGGCCAGCTTGCTCATGCTCAGCGCGGCCTTGGGACACACCTCGTAGGGGGTGAAGTCGGACACCGCCTCGCAGGCGCGGATCACCATCTCCTCATCCACCGTCATCCGCACCCACATGCCGTGCAGCTGGTCGCCAGGCGCCAGCGTGCCCCGGTCCATGTTGTCGAAGGGATAGGATTTGGTGTCGACGAGATGCGCCTCGATGTCGAACAGCCCATCGGTCCGCTGATAGCCATCCATGGTGATCTGGCGGCGGTGCAGCGGAACGCGCGAAACCTCGGGCTCGGAAAGCGGCATCGGGCAGGAACCCCCGGATGGTGCAGTGCAGCGTCCGGGTATCGCATGCAGATGCCACAGCGGGAAGGCTACTCCGTCGCGCCCTCGTCCCGCAGCAGGCTTTCGACGGCAGCCGGCGGCACCTCCGAGGTCGTGAAGGCGTCCCCCGGCCCGCGCAGCAGCACGAAGCGCATCGCCCCGTCCCGCACCTTCTTGTCCTTGCGCATCCGCGCCATCAGCCGTTCCACCGAGAAGTCGCGCGGCAGGTCGCCGATCCGTGCCGGCAGGCCGCAGGCCTGCAAATGGGCGATCACCCGCCCCGGCAGTTCCTGCGAACAGAAGCCGAGCCGGGCCGAGAGCGAGGCGGCAAGACCCAGGCCCACCGCCACCGCCTCCCCATGCAGAAGTGTGCCGCCATAGCCGCATTCGGCCTCGAAGGCGTGCCCAAAAGTGTGGCCCAGATTGAGCAGGGCGCGGCCGCCTTCGGCGCTTTCCTCCCGCTCATCGGCGGCCACCACGCCGGATTTCAGGCGGCAGGATTCCAGCACGGCATGGGCCAAAGCGGCGGGATCGCCGGCCACAGCCTTCGCCCCCTCCGCCTCGCACCAGTCCCACAGCGCGCCTTGCAGCAGCCCGTGCTTGGCGACCTCGGCATAGCCCGCGCGCAATTCGCGCGGCGGCAGGGTCGACAGCACGGTGGTATCGGCCAGCACCAGCAGCGGCTGGTGGAAGGCGCCGACCAGGTTCTTGCCCAGGCCGAGATTGATGCCGGTCTTCCCCCCGACCGAACTGTCCACCTGCGCCAGCAGGGTGGTCGGCACCTGGATGAAGGGCAGGCCGCGCAGCGCCACCGCCGCGGCGAAGCCGGCCAGGTCACCGACCACGCCGCCGCCCAGCGCCACCACCGCGGTGCGCCGATCCGCCCCGGCGGCCAGCGCCGCCTCCACCACCATTTGCAACTGGGCGAAGGACTTGCTGGCCTCGCCCGGCGGCACTTCCACCGTGGCGACCAGGGTGATCCCGGCCTGCTCCAACCCCTCGCGCAGCGCCGGCAGGTGCAGCGGCGCGACGCTGGCATCGGTCACCACCACCACGCGCCGCGCCGGCAGCACCGGCGCCATCAGCGCCCCGGCACGCTCCAGCAGCCCGTCGCCCACCACGATGTCATAGCTGCGTTCCGACAGGCGCACCTTCAGCCGGGCCGGATCACGATGCGCCGCCAGGGCGTCCATCACCCGCTTGGTCGTCGTCTCGGGCGGTTCGTCGGTACAGTCCACGATCACTTGGGCCTCTGCGAAGGTCGGGTGGCGCGCGACCATCAGGCGCTCCAGCACCTCGCGCGGGTCCCGGTTGAGAAACATCGGGCGGTGGTCCCGCCCGGCGACGCGGCGCAGCAGCACCGGCAGGGTGCAGCGCAGCCAGACCGCGAGCGCGCCCGATTCGCGCACGGCCGCCCGCGTCCGCGCATCGGTGAAGGCGCCACCGCCGGTGGCCAGTACCAAGGGCGGGCCCGCCAGCAGCCGGGCGATCACCCGGCGCTCCCCATCGCGGAAATGCCGCTCCCCATACCGGGTGAAGATCTCGGTGATGGGTAGGCCGGCCGCCGCCTCGATCTCGGTATCCGCATCGAGGAAGGGCAGGTCGAGCCGGGCCGCCAGGCGCTTGCCGATGGAGGATTTGCCGCAACCCGGCATGCCCACCAGCACGATGCTGCGATGCGGCGGGGGGTAGGCCGCCGGCTTGGGCGGGGCGGCATCGGGCAGAAGCCAGGCCGGAAGGGCAGTGTTGCGTGACACGGTGGCGGAGGCTACAGCAAGTCGGGCCGGGACGTAATCGTCCGAGCCGGGCGCATACCTTGGTTTCAGGCTTCCGACCGGGAGCTTCACCACGGGCGTCCGGACCCAGGAGGGTTGACCGTGCCGGGGCACGGCCCTCAGCGCAGTAGGATCCTCATCCACGATGTTTCGTCACCCTCTGCTCCTGCTGGCCGCTGTCATCGTCGCGCTGCTGGTGCTCGGGCTGTTGTTCATCGGGGCCTTCCCGCCTTCCGTCGTGCCGCAACCGGTGGAGCGCAGCGTGCCGGCCGAGCGCTTCGGAACCCGCTGACGCCGCGATCGGCATGGACCGCCACGCCGAAGCCTTTCTCGAAATGCTGGCGGCCGAGCGCGGCGCCGCCCGCAACACCCTGGCCGCCTACACCGCCGACCTGGCCGACTTCAGCGCCCACTGCGCGCCGCGCGGCATCACCCCCCTGACCGCCGATGCGGGCACCATCCAGTCCTATCTGCGCGCTTTGACCGATGCCGGCTTCGCCGCCCGCACCGCCGCCCGCCGCCTTTCCGCCCTGCGCCAGTTCTTCCGCTTCCTGGTGCAGGAGGGTCTGCGCGCGGAAGACCCGACCGCGCTGGAGGAAGGCCCCCGCCTGCCCGCCAGCCTGCCCAAGCCCCTGGCGGAGGCGGAGATGGAGGCGCTGCTGGACGGCGCCGCCCGCCTGCCCGGCCATCGCGGCCCCTTCGCCGTCGCGCTGATCGAGCTGCTCTACAGCAGCGGGCTGCGCGTGAGTGAGCTGGCCGCCCTGCCCGCCAGCGCCCTGCGCCCCAACCAGCCGCTGGTCACTGTGCGCGGCAAGGGCAACAAGGACCGGCTGGTGCCGATCTCCACCCGGGCGCGGACGGCCGTGCAGCTGGCGCTGGAGGCCCGGCCCGATCCCCAGAAGCCCTCACGCTGGCTGTTTCCCTCCCGCGCCGCGGGGGGGCATGTCACGCGCCAGACCATCGGGCTGATCCTGAAGGATGCGGCGCTGGCCGCAGGCCTGGACCCGGCACGGGTCAGCCCGCATGTGCTGCGGCATTCCTTCGCCTCCCACCTCCTGGCCCGCGGCGCCGATCTGCGCAGTTTGCAGGTGCTGCTGGGCCATGCGGATATCGCCACCACGCAGATCTACACCAAGGTGCTGGAGGAAAAGCTCCAGCGCCTGGTGCAGGACCACCACCCGCTCGCTGTGCAGGAACCCGCGCCATGACCGCCACCCCCCTCGCCCGTCTGCACCGCAGCGAGCTCGCCGTGCCGGCGATCCGCCCCGAACTGTTCCCGAAGGCCGCCGCCGGCCCGGCCGATGCGGTATTTCTCGACCTCGAGGACAGCGTGCCGGAGGCCGAGAAGGACCGTGCCCGCGCCAATGCCGTGGCGGCGCTGAGCGGCATCGACTGGGGCCGCAAGATCCTGGCGGTGCGGGTGAACGGCCAGGACACGCCGCATTTCTACAAGGACGTCATCGCCCTGCTGGAAGCCGCCGGCGACCGCCTCGACGTCATCATGATCCCCAAGGTCGGCGACCCGCGGGAGGTTTTTGCCGCCGACCTGCTGTTCAGCCAGATCGAGGCCAGCGCCGGTCGCGCCCGGCGCGTGGGCCTGGGCCTTGTGATCGAGACAGCGAAGGGTCTGGCGAATGTGGAGGCTATCGCCACCGCCTCCCCCCGCAATGAAAGCCTGCATCTCGGCGTCGCCGACCTCGCCGCCAGCCTTGGCATGCGCACCACGGCGATCGGTGGGCTGAACCCGGATTACGCCAGCCCGGCCGGGCTGCTCGACCCCTGGCACTTCGCGGTGTCCCGCGTGATCACCGCCGGCCGCGCCGCCGGGCTGCGGCCTATCGACGGCCCCTATGGCGATTTCCGCGATGCGGAGGGGCTGGAAGCCGCGGCACGCCGGGGCCGGGCGCTGGGGGCGGAAGGCAAGATGGCGATCCACCCCAATCAGGTCGCCACGCTGAACGCCGCCTTCCAGCCGGATGAGAAGGAAGTCGCCCAGGCCCGCCGCGTGCTGGCGGCGATGGAGGCCGGGCGCCTGGAAGGCCGCGCCGCCGTGGCGCTGGATGGCAAGCTGCTCGACATCGCCTCCATCCGACAGGCGGAGGCGATGGTCGCCAAGGCCGAACGCGCCGCCTGAGCAAGAGGTGCCGCCCATGACCGCTTCCTCCGACGCCCTGATGGGCGGGGCGATCACCGATGTGGCTGGCGTGAAGGTCGGCCATTTCACCGAGACGCGCCGACCGACCGGCTGCACCGTCATCCTGACGGAGGAAGGCGCCGTGGCCGGCGTCGATGTGCGCGGCGCGGCCCCGGGGACGCGGGAGACGGAGCTGCTCGACCCCTCCAACCTGGTCGAGAAGGTCCACGCCGTGCTGCTCTCCGGCGGCAGCGTCTTCGGGCTGGAGGCGGCGACGGGCGTGGTGCGCTGGCTGGAGGAGAAGGGCATCGGCTTCCCCGCCGGCCCCGCCACCGTGCCCATCGTGCCGGCCGCCATCCTGTTCGACCTCGACCACGGCGACCACCGCATCCGCCCGGATGCGGCCGCCGGACACGCCGCCTGCGCCGCCGCAACCGATCAGCCGCCGGCGGAGGGCTCCGTGGGGGCGGGCACGGGGGCGACGGTGGGCAAGCTGTTCGGATCGCCCCGCGCCATGAAGGGCGGTATCGGCACCGCCTCGGTGAAGCTGGGCCAGATCACGGTGGGCGCCATCGTCGCGGTGAATGCGGTGGGCGACGTGGTGGACCCCGCCAGCGGCCGCGTGCTGGCCGGCGCACGCGACACGGCCGAGGGGCGCGAGCGCATCGGCACCGTCGACAGCATCCTGCGCGGCGACCTGCCCGCCATCCTTCAGGCCGGCATGGCGACCACGATCGGGGTCGTCGCCACCGATGCGACCCTGACCAAGGCGCAGGCCCGGCGCCTGGCCCAGGTGGCGCATGACGGCCTGGCCCGCACCATCAACCCAGTTCACACGATGTGGGACGGCGATACGATCTTCGCGCTGGCGACCGGCAAATCCGGCCAGGCGGGCAACATGACCGTCCTGTCGGTGATGGCGGCGGAGGCGATGGCGGCGGCCGTGCTGCGGGCGGTGCTGCACGCCCAGGCCATCGCCGGCCCGGGCGTCCCGCAGCTACCGACCGCGTCGGACTTCGGCTGACATCAGCCCTTGTGCACGCGCAGCGGCCCGAAGCTCTGGCTCACGGGCATGACCTGCAAGGTGTTCACATTCACCCGCGCCGGCCGCGTCGCCACCCAATGCACGGCATCGGCGATATCCTCCGGCAGCAGCGGATCGGTGCCGGCATAGGGCGCCGCGGCCTTGTCCGCATCGCCCTTGAAGCGCACCGCGCTGAATTCCGTGCCACCGACCAGGCCGGGCTCGATATCCGTCACCCGCACCGCCGTGCCATGCAGGTCGGCGCGCAGGTTCAGGCTGAAATGCCGGACGAAGGCCTTGGTGGCACCGTAGACATTGCCACCCGGATAGGGCCATTCGCCGGCGGTGGAGCCGATATTCACCACATGGCCGCGATTGCGCGCCACCATCCCGGGCAGGATGGCGCGCGTCACATACATCAGCCCCTTGCAGTTGGTGTCGACCATCGCGTCCCAGTCATCGAGGTCAGCGCCCTGGGCCGGGTTCAGGCCGAGCGCCAGCCCGGCATTGTTCACCAGCAGATCGATGTCCATGAAGCCGGCCGGCAACACGGCCAGCGCCTGCTCCACCGCGGCGCGGTCGCGCACATCCAGCGTCACCGCATGGCAGCGCTCGGCGCCCAGCTCCGCTACCAGCCCCTCCAGCCGATCCTGCCGCCGCCCGGCCGCGACGATGCGCCAGCCATCGGCGGCGAAGCGCCGGGCGATGGCCAGGCCGAAGCCAGCGGTGGCGCCGGTGATGAGGGCGATGGGTGCGGTCATTTGCGATCTCCGAAGACATGCGGCACGGGGCGCCGACGTCATCGTAGAAGTCGCGGCTGCGACTAGCCATACGCTCCCGCGCGCTACTCCAGGCGGACGCCGGTGCGCTGGACCACCGCCGCCCAATGCTCGATCTGCTGGGTGAAGAAGGTGGCGAAGCTGTCCGGGTCGGAGGTGACGATGCGGAAGCCCAGCCGATCCGCCCAGCCGCGCATCGCCTCCGCCGCCATCACCTCCCGCACCCCGGCATTCAGCTGCGCGACGATCGGCGCCGGCGTCTGGCCCGGCGCGAAAAGGCCATGCCAGATGTTCACGCCGTAGCCCGGCAGCCCGCTTTCCGCGACAGTCGGCAGTTCCGGCCAGGCCGGCGCGCGATCGATGGTGGAGGTGGCAAGGCCGCGGATGCGCCCCGCCTCGGCCAGCGGCTTGGCGGTGGAGGCCGGGTCCATCACCAGCTGCACCTCGTTCGTCTGCAACGCCGCCAGATAGGGCGCCGCGCCGCGATAGGGGATATGCGTCATCTGCACCTCCGCCCGCACAGCGAAATCCGCCAAGGCGAGATGGCCAGAGCTGCCGACACCCGCGGTGCCGTAGTTCACGGCGCCGGGATTCGCCTTGGCGTGGGCGATCAGCTCCGCCACGCTGCGCGCCGGCGTCGGATTGCTCACCATGAACAGGAAGGGCGTCTCCGCCACCTGCGTCACGGGCGTCAGGTCGCGGCGCGCATCGTAGCTCAGGTCGCGGCGCAGCGAGGGTTCGATGGCCACGGCGGCGGTGTGAAACAGCATCGTCGTGCCGTCCGGCGTGGCACGCGCCACCGCCTCCACCCCCACCGCGCCCCCGGCGCCGGAGCGGTTTTCCACCAGCACCTGCGTGCCGAGCACGGGGCCCAGCCGCTCGGCGATGGCGCGGGCGACGATGTCCGTATTGCCGCCGGGCGCGAAGGGCACGACGATTCGGATCGGGCGCAGTCGCTGCGCGAGAGCCGGCGCGGCGAGGCCAGAGGCTGCGGTTGCCAGCAGCAGGCGACGGGAAAGCAAGGTCATGGCGTCCTCCTTCACTCGGCCCGGATATTCGCGGCACGGATCACGCCGCCCCACAGCGCGACATCGGCCGCGACACGCTCGGACAATTCCTGCGGCGTGCTGGAGCGTTGCGCATAGCCAAGCTCCTGCAACCGCGAGGCCAGTTCCGGCTGCGCCAGCGCCTTGACGAAAGCGGCGTTGAGCCTGTCGCGGATCGCCTCCGGCACGCCGCGCGGCGCGAAGACACCCATCCAGCCGACGATCTCGAAGCCCGGCTGGGTTTCCCCGATGGTGGGCACTTCCGGCAGCAGCGGGTGCCGCGCCCGGCCCGTGGTCGCGATGGCCCGCGTCTGCCCGCCGCGCAGGCTGGGCATGGCGGTGGAGGCGACGTCGAACATGAAGTCGACGCGCCCGCCAAGCAGATCCGCCAAAGCCGCGGCGCTGCCGCGATAGGGCACATGCAGCCAGCGGACCCCGGTCGTGCTGCCAAGCAATTCGGAGGACAGATGGTTGCTGGAGCCAATGCCGGCGGAGGCATAGGTCACGCCATTCGGCGCGGCGCGCGCCCTTTCCAGCAGGTCGCGCAGGCTGCGCACCGGGGAGGAGGCCTGCACCAGCAGGATATTGTCGTACTCGGTCAGCACCGAGATCGGCGTGAAGTCCCGCAGGGGATCGTAGCCGACATCGGTCCCCAGCGACGGGTTGACCGTCATCGTGCCGGTATTCGCCAGTCCGATCGTATAGCCATCCGGCGCGGCGCGGGCGATGCGCGCAACGCCGATGCTGCCGCCAGCGCCGCTGATATTCTCGACAACGACCGGCTGCCCGAGTTCCTGCCGCACCATCTCCAGTATCGGCCGGCTGATCACGTCGGTGGCGCCGCCAGGCGGAAAGGGCACGATGTAGCGGATCGGCCGGGTCGGCCATTCGGCCTGGGCGGATGCAGCGGCGGGCAGGCCGGCCGCCAGCGCGACAAGCGCCAGCAGCCACCATCGCGGGCGGCGGGAATAGGCGGACATTGGTTGTTTCCTCCGTTTCGTTTGGTCTTGGGGCGGCTAGCCCGGCGGCAGGGCCATCACCTGTTCTTTCAGCAGGAAGGTCTTCACCTCGCCCAAGAAGGTGGCGCCATCGGCGAACCAGCGCTTCGCCTCGGGCGAGGCGACCATCGCCCGTCGCGCCGCCAGATCCTGGCACCAGCTTTCGGCGAAGCCATCGATGGGGGAGGCCATGGGCAGGGGCGGAATGTCGTGGCGGAACTGTTCCTCGACGACGCCCGACAGCACGAAGCCTTGCAGACCCGGCACCTCGGAGGCCATGGCCGCATGCCGCTTGCGCCAGGCCTCCTGGAACTGCTCGGAGGTCGCATCGGCGCGGCGGCGGATGACGGTCAGCGCCTTGATCTCGGGGCGCGTCGCGCGCGGCACCGGCAGCACCACCTGCTCCTCCGTCACGAAGGTGCGGATCGCACCGATGATGCTGGCGCCATCGCCATGCCAGCGCTTGCCCTCGGGCGAGGCTGCGGCCGCGGCGCGCGCGGCGAGGTCGTCGAACCAGACCTGGGCGATGCCGTCGAACTCGCCCATCTCGAGCGCCGGGACGTCGGAACGCCCATGCGTCTCGACCGGGATGTTCAGGATGTAGCCCCGCACGCCAGGCACGTCGCGCCACATCGGGGCGTGCACTTCGCGCCAATGGTGCTGGAATTCCTCCGGCGAAAGGCCGGGGCGACGCGACAGGAAGCTGATGGATTTGAGCACGCGGACGTTCCCTTTGCAGCGCCATGCCTGAAGCCAGCGGCGTATTTAAAGGTCATATGATTGGACTTTTAATTCTAAGGCAAGACGTCAGGCCGCTCTCGCGCGATCGCGTAACGACGGATTCTAGCCAACCCGCAGCAGCCGCGGCCCATGCGCCCGCAGCCAAGCGACGGCGGCCTCCCGATGCGGCGTCAGCCCCGCCACAAGCGTCCAGAAGCGCGCCGAGTGGTTCATCTCGCGCAGATGCGCCACCTCATGCGCCACCACGTAGTCCAGCACCCAGGCCGGCGCCATCACCAGGCGCCAGGAGAAGGCGAGCGTGCCATCCGGCGCGCAACTGCCCCAGCGGGTATGGGTATCCTTGATGAGAATGCCGCGCGGGGTGCCGCCCAGCTTCGCCGCATGCGGCCCGACCAGCGCGGCGATGCGGCGCTTCGCCTCCGCCCGCAGGAAGTCGGCCACGCGGCGCGGCAGGAAGGCGGGATCGCCGGTGATGATCAGGTCACGGCCATCCAGGAAGGCGCCGCCCCGCGCCTCTTCCTCATGCCGTATGCGGAATTCCTGCCCGCCGAGGGTGATGCGCCCGCCATCCACCAGAGGCGTGGCCGGGGCCAGCGCGGCCAGCCGGTCCAGCACCCAGGAGGCGTTTTGGTGCAGCAGCGCCAGGCCGGCGCGTCGCCCGGCGCGCGGCGGCAGGATCACCACCACCGCCCCCTGGCGCGGACAGATGCGCAGCGAAACCTGCCGCGCCCTGGCCGTCGGGCGCCACTGCACCGGGCATTCCCCGCTCTGCCCCGCCACGGCGCCCGGCAACACGACGATTTCCAGTTCGGGCAGGTTCATTGACCCAATGATGTCGCAAGGCAGGGCACCGCCGCAACAGCGGCGCCCCCTCGCGACTCAGCCCGCCAGGGCCTTCAGCTCAACCTCGACGAAGGAGAGCTTCTCGGTCCCGGCATTGACCACATTGTGCTCCACCCCGGGGTCGCGGGTGTAGGAGACGCCCGCGGTCAGGGTGGCATTGGCGGTGGCGCCGCCCGGCAGTTCCAGCAGCAGCGTGCCGTCGGTCACCGGAATCACCACATAGCCCCAGCCATGGCGATGCCAGCCGGTCTCCGCGCCGGGATCGAAATCCCAGCGCGTGACGCGGACCATGGCGTCGTCCTGCTGCACGGTGCCGATGGCCGGCGCGCGGCAGGTCAGCGGGGTGGTCACTCCGCGGCGGCCTTCATCCCAAGGCCCGGCAGCGGCAGCGCGCCGGCGGCTTCCATATTGTCCCAGGCCTTCTGCCCAGCCTCGGCCGAGAGCGGCAGGTGCGGCGGGCGGATGTTGCGCCAGGCGTCATCGCCGGTCGCACGGGCGATGATCTCGCGCAGGCCGGGGATGAGCGGGGATGCGGTGGCGGCCTTGCGGGTCGCGTTCAGCACGGCCTGCGCGGCATCAGCTTCCGGCCCGGTGCGGTGCTTGTAGACGATGGCGCCGAAGCGGGCGTTGACGTTGCCGGCCGCGGTGATGCAGCCCGCGCCGCCCTCGGCCAGGATCTTCTGGACGAACTCGTCGGAGCCCGAATAGACCTCGAAGCCGTCCTTGGCGAAGGCATCGATCATCGCCTTCATGTTCGCGTAGTCGCCGGAGCTGTCCTTCACGCCCTTGATCTGGCCCGGGAAGGCCTTCAGCAGCCGCCCGATCAGGTCGAGGCTGAAGGGCACCGCGCTCTGCTGCGGGAAGTGGTACAGGTAGATGGCGATGCCGCCGCCAACCCGGTTCACCAATTCGGAGAAGTAGGCGAACAGCCCGTCATCGGACGGCGCCTTGTAGTAGAAGGGCGGCAGCACCAGCACGCCGCGGCAGCCCTGCGCCTTGGCATGCTTGGTCAGCTCCACCGTATCGGCGAGCGAGGCGCAGCCCGTGCCCGGCATCAGCTTGGAGGCCGGCACGCCGCGGGCGATGATGCCTTCCAGGATCTGCTTGCGCTCCTCGAAGCCGAAGCTGTTCGCCTCGCCCGTGGTGCCCAGGATGCCGAGGCCGTTGCAGCCATTGGCCAGCAGCCAGTTGCAATGCGCGGCATAGCGATCGAGGTCCGGCGAGAAGTCGGCCTTCATCGCCGTCAGGGCCGCGGCGTTGATGCCGCCGAAAAGCGCGTCTTTCATCGGTTCGGGTCCTTCCCGTTGGTCATCGATCCGCCCGCCTCGGGCGGGGTTTTGGCCGTGCCGCCGGCGGCCAGTTGCCTGGCCAGTCCACGGCATGATCTTCCAGAGCGCCGGCATCCCGCTCCGCGACACTACGGCCGCGCACCGAAACGCCGGCCGCGTGCACCGTCTCCCGCGTACCGGACACCAGCGGGTGCCACCAGGGCAGGTCGCGCCCCTCGGCCAGCAGGCGATAGGCGCAGGTGGGCGGCAGCCAGTCGATGGAGGCGACCTTGGCCGGGGTCAGCTTCACGCAGTCGGGCACCAGGGCCTTGCGGTTGGCATAGTTCCGGCACAGGCAGCTTTCGCCATCCAGCAGCCGGCAGGCGACGCTGGTCCAGACCAGATCCTCGGTCTCCGCATCGCGCAGCTTGTGCAGGCAGCAGCGGCCGCAGCCGTCGCACAGGCTTTCCCATTCCGGGCGCGTCATCGCGCCCAGGGTCTTGGTCCGCCAGAAGGGTTCAGGGCCTGCCATCAGCGGCAACCTATCCTGTGCGGCCCCGACTGCAAACGGCGCCGCGTCCCGGCGCGCCTCAGCTTTCGGCGGTATCGCGGAAATAGGGCTCGACCGGCCCCTTCAGCTTCAGCGTCAGGGGCTGGCCCTTGCGGTCCACGGCCTTGCCGACGGAGACCCGCACCCAGCCTTCGCTGACGCAGTATTCCTCGACATTGGTCTTCTCGACCCCGTTGAAGCGGATGCCGATGCCGCGCGCGAGCAGCGCCTCCTGGTAGAAGGGGCTGCGCGGGTCCACGGACAGGCGGTCGGGCAGGGTTTCGGGTGCGTCTTCGGTCATGTCGGGGTGGTAGTCGCCGCGGGGCGCGCTGCCAAGGGTTCCTGCAACCGCCGCAGCGCCGCCAGGAAACGCGAAGCCGCGAGTTCCGGCGGCCAGGGCTGCCATTGGGTGCCGCCGAACTCCGCCACCAGCGGGTCCGTGGCCATCACCCCCGCCCGGATACCGAGCGTGGCGCGCACCTCCGCCTGCGACCAGCCGGCGACATGCACCGCCTCCGCCGCCGCCATCGCCACATCCAGCTTCTTGTGCAGCTTTTTCTGAATTGGGTCCCAGGGCGGCAGGGCGTAGCGCTGCGCCACCACCGCCGAAAGCCGGTCCTGAAGTGCCATGAAGCCTGGGCCCAGGAAGGGTTTCAGCGGGGAGATGCAGTCGAAATTGGTCAGCCCCTCCTCCGCATCATGCAGCAATTCGCGCAGCGCCTCCGCCCGCCCAGGCTCCGGCTTGGCCCGCTTGCGCAGGGCCAGCACCGCCAGGGAATGCTGCGCGACGGACAGCGGCGCGCCGGGCCAGATGGAATGCCCGCCCCAGCGAAAGGTCCGTGCCAGGCCGATGGCCAGGTCCTCATCCGTCCAGTCGAAGGGGGTGGGCGCCAGCAGGTCCAGCCGGCGGCCGGAGGGCAGGCGGACCCAGGCGCGCGCGGCCCCGCTCAAGGCGCCGTCAGGTCGAAATCGGCGGTCACGGCCAGATCCTCGCTGAACCAGGACCGGATGGCCGCCTGTCGCTGGCCGCAATATTCGGGGTGGCCCTCCGCATCCAGCCGCATGGTCAGGTCATGGCCCGGCACCAGCAGCGTGCCCGCCACCGCTCGCCAGAGCGACCAGATCCCCGCCATGGAGGATTCGGAAGCCGCCGCATCCATCGTCATATCCGCCGCCATCGACAGCATCTCCGCCCGGTTCTTCGCCGCGTCCCCGCTGAAGATCACCGGCGGGTCGTTGCTCGCCAGGTAATAGACCAGGCAGCCCGGCGTATGCCCGGGTGCCGCGATGGCATGGATGCCAGGCAGCGGCTCATCCCCCGCCGCGATCCGCCGGGTGCGCGGGCTGTTCGCCAATTCGCGCACATGCAGCTCCGGCAGCGCGTTGAAATCCCAGGGCTCCGCCTCGGCCCAGGCCATTTCCTCGGCGCCGATCCAGATGGTGGCGTTGGGAAACAGCGGGGCGTTCACGCTGTGGTCCCAATGGGCGTGGGTCAGCAGGATGTCCGTCACATCCTCCCGCTTCACGCCCCTTGCCGCGAGTTGCTTGGCCAGTTCCGGCCGCACGCCGAAGGACCCCACATCCACCAGGGCCACCCGCCCCTCCCCGCGCAGCAGGGCAATGGTGCTCCAGCCCAGCGCGCCATGGCAGACCGATTTGCCGGGATAGCCCTGCACCAGCACGTCCAGCGTATACATTCCATGCCCCTCCATCCCACCTTCCACAGTAACGGGGTTGCGGAGGGCGCCAAGCCGGCCGATTCTGGAGGGGATGAAATTCCTGCACGCCGCAGATATCCACCTGGACAGCCCAATGGCCGGATTGCAGGCGCGCGGCGACCTGCCGCCCAATCTGCTGCGCGATGTCACCCGCCGCGCCTTCGCCGCCCTGATCGACCTGGCGATCGCCGAGGATGTCGCCTTCGTCATCATCGCCGGCGACCTCTATGACGGCGACTGGAAAGACTTCAACACCGGCCTGTTCTTCGCTGCCCAGATGAAGCGGCTGGGTCGCCCCTGCTTCCTGCTGCGCGGCAACCATGATGCGCGCAGCGTCATCACCAAGGATCTGTCCCTGCCGCCCAATGTGCGGGAATTCTCCACCCGCACCTGCCAGACGCATGAGCTGGGCGAGCTCGGCATCGTCCTGCACGGCCATTCCTTCCCGAATCGCGCGGTGCCGGAGGATCTCTCGCAGGGCTATGCGGAGCCGCGCCGTGGCTGGCTGAACATCGGCGTGCTGCACACCTCCGGCAACGATCCCGGCGAGCACGAGACCTATGCGCCCTGCGATCCCGGAATGCTGCGGCTGAAGGGCTACGACTACTGGGCGCTCGGCCATATCCACCAGCGCCAGGTGCTGGCGGAGCGACCCTGGATCGTCTTCCCCGGCAATATCCAAGGCCGCCACATCCGCGAATCCGGCGCCAAGGGCTGCAGCCTGGTGACGGTGGAGGATGGCCAGGTGGTCGCGGTGGAGCATCGCGCCGTGGACATGCTGCGCTGGGCGATGCTGGAGGTGGAGGCCGCCGAGGATTCCGCGCTCAGCCGCCGGATCGCGGATGCCGTGAGCGGGGCGCTGGCCGCCGCCGAGGACAGGCCGCTGCTCGCCCGACTGGTGCTGACCGGGGAGGCAACCCCCGGCCTCGCCAGCGATGTCGAACGCCTCGCCGCCGAATGCCGCAACGCCGCCATCGAGGTGGGCGGCGAAGTGCATGTCGAGGCCGTCCGCCTCCGCACCCGCCCGTCCCGCAGCCTGGCCGCCGGCACGCTGGCGCCGCTGCGCGCCGCCTTCGAGGCCGGCCTCGCCGACCCGACCCGCGTCGCGGCGCTGCTGGCCGAGATGGCAGCGCTGCGCGCCAAGGTGCCGGCGCCGGCCCGCGATGCGCTCGACCTGCCGCAGGATGCCGAGGCGCTGGCGCGGCTCGGCGCGGAAGCCTGGGAACTCGCCGCCGCCGCCATCGCCGCGGAACAGCCAGCGTGAGGCTGCTGCGCCTCGACCTGCTGCGCTACGGGCATCTGACCGACGCGCGACTGGAATTCCCCGAAGCCGCGCCACTGGTGGTGGTGCTCGGCGCCAATGAGGCTGGCAAATCCACCGCACTCGCCGCCATCGGCGATGCCCTGTTCGGCTTTTCCGCGCGCAGCCCCCACGCCTTCCTGCATGAGACCAGCGCCCTGCGTCTCGGCTTCGAAATCCTCGGCCAGGACGGCAGCCGCACCGCCTTCCTGCGCCGCAAGGGCAACAAGAACACGCTGCTGGACAGCGCGGAAAACGCGGTGCCGGAAGCCACGCTGCTGCGCCTGCTCGGCGGTGCCAGCCGGGAGGTGTTCAAGACCACCTATGGGCTGAACGGCGTCACGCTACGCGACGGCGCGCTGTCCCTGTTGCAGAGCGGCGGCGAGGCCGGCGAGAGCCTGTTGGCCGGCATGGGCCTGCCGCATCTGCGCAAGGCGCTGGAGCGGCTGGATAACGAGGCCAAGGCCCTGCATGGCGATGGCCGCGGCAAGCGCGCCTTGTCCACCGCCGCGGACGCCTGGAACGACCAGCGCCGCGCTGC
Source organism: Roseomonas sp. F4 (assembly GCF_053891155.1). Taxonomy (NCBI): domain Bacteria; kingdom Pseudomonadati; phylum Pseudomonadota; class Alphaproteobacteria; order Acetobacterales; family Roseomonadaceae; genus Roseomonas; species Roseomonas sp. F4. The sequence goes on along the minus strand of NZ_JBSSHK010000002.1, from coordinate 631,815 downwards.
CGAGGAGGCCTCGGTCCGGCCGCGGGACTGGCTCGCCGTCACCGCCGAATTGGAGGATCTCTACCGCCGGCGAGAGGCCGCGACCGCCGAGGCCGATGCGCTGACCGTCGAATCCGCACGGCTGCACCGCACCCGGCGCGTGCTGCCGCTGCTGACCGCCCTCGCCGCCCGCCGCGACGATCTCGCCGCCGTCGCCGACGCGCCGGACCTGCCCGGCGGCGCCGCCGACACCCTCGCCCGGCTGGTCGAGGCCCACCGCCTCGCCACCGAGGACCTGCGGCGGGAGACGGCAGAGGCCGAGCGCCTCTCCCGCGAACATGCCGACCTGCCGCAGGATGGCGCGGTGCTGGAGGTGCAGGACGCGATCGACCGGCTGGCCGAACAGCGCGCCAGCATGGTCCAGGCCGAGGCCGATCTGCCGGAGGTGCAGCGCAAGGTGGATGGCTACCGCGCCGAGGTGATCGAGGCCGCGGCCATCCTGGGCAGCGAGGCCACGCCGGAGGCAGTTCGGGATGCGCTGCCCAAGGCCGCCGACCGCGCGGCCGCCCAGGCGCTGATCCGCCGCCGCACCGAACTCACCACCGCGCTGCGCACAGCGGAGGACGCGCTGGCCGAGGCCGAGCGCCAGAGCAGCGCGGCGCAAGCGAAGCTGGCCGCCACCGCCGCGCCACCCCCGACCGCGCCGCTCCGTCGCGCCATCGATGCCGCCCGGGGCGAGGGTCCGCTGGATCGGGAGCTGGCGGCGGCGGAACGGGCGCTGGCCGATGCGACACGGCAGGTGGACACCGCCCTGGCCGCGCTGCCGCTCTGGTCCGCCGACCTGGCCGCGCTCGCCGCCTGCAAGCTGCCTCTGGCCCCGGCGGCGGAGGCCGCGGCGCAGCGCCTGGCCAGCACCAACAGCGAGTTGGAAGCCGCCCGCAGCGCAGAAGCCGCGCTGGCCGCCGAAATCGCCGCGCTGGAGGAGGCGGTGGAACACCTCGCCCGCGGCGAGACCGTGCCGACCCGCGCCGTGATCGCGGCCGAACGCGCCCGCCGGGACGAGGCCTGGGCCGCACTGCGCCGCAGCCTGGACCAAGGCGCTCCCTCGGAACCCGGCCTGCCCGACACTTTTGAAACCCTGCGCGACAGCGCCGACCGCTTGGCCGATGCCCGAGCCGACGATGCCGCGCGGGTCAATGATTACGCCGCGAAATCCGCGCGCCTGACTTTGCTACGCGCCCGCCTGCCGGATGGCGCCGCTGCGCGCCGCAAAGCGGAGGAAGCCGCGACCGCAGCGGCGACGGAATGGAACGCACTCTGGCAGCCCAGCGGCGTCGCCCCCCAGGATGCCGCGACCATGGTCGAATGGCGTCGCGCCCGTGCGGAGGTGCTGGGGCTCGCCACCGTCGCCGAGGAGATTCGGCAGAAGCGGGATGCGCTGGTCGCGCGCCATGCCGCAGCGCTGGCACTGCTGCCGGAGGGCGCCCCGGGCGACAGCCTCGCCACGCGCCTCGGCCGGGCACAGGATGTGCTGGAGGCCGCGCAGGCCGCCGAAACCGCGCATCGCAACCTCGCCAGCAGCGCCGCCGATGCCGCCAAACATGCCGAGACCGCGCGCCTTGGCGCGGCGCGGGCGCGGGCGGCGCTGGACGCCTTCGAACCGCAATGGCGCGCCACCACCCAGGCGCTGGGCCTGCCCGCCGAGGCCTCGGCCGAGGCGGTGGAGGCGGCGCTCGGCGCCTGGACGCGCGTGGCGGAGGCCGCCAAGGCCTGGCGCGGCGATGCCGCCCGGATCGCCGACATGCGGGGCGCCCTGGAGGGTTTCGCGGAGGCCACGGCCGCCCTGCTGCAACGCCTTGCTGCGCCACAGGACGATCCCGCCCCCCTGGCCGTGGCCCAGCTTGCACGCCGCCTGGCCCGGGCGCGGGCGGCGGATACGCAGGCTGCCGCCCTGCTCAAGCGCCTGCGCGAGCGCCAGCAGGCGGCCGCCAAGGCGACCGACCTGCGCGATGCCGCCGAGCGGGACCTCGCCACGCTGCGGCAGGCCGCGAGCGCCGCCGATCTGCCGGCACTGGAATCGGCGATCGCCCGGGCCGCCGCGCGCGACGATCTCCGCCGCGCCATCGCCAGGCTGGAGGCGGAGCTGCTCGCCCAGGGCGATGGCCGTGACGAAGCGGCGCTGCGGGCGGAGGCCGAGGGCACCGATACGGATGCGGCCGCGGCCCGGCAGCAGCACATCGATGCCAGGCAGGCAGCGCTGCGCGAAACCCTCACCAGCCTCGGCGCCCGCCAGCAGGATGCCGAATCCCGCCTGCTCGCCATGCAGCAGGGCCATGACGCCGCCGCCCATGCGCAGGAGGCCCGGCACCATCTGGCGGAGGCCGCTGCCGCCGCCGAGCGCTATGCCAGGCTGCACCTCGCCCGCAGCCTGTTGCAGGCCGGCATCGAGCGTATCCGCCAGGAACGCCAGGGCCCGCTGCTGCGCCGCGCCGGCGACCACTTCGCGCTGCTGACGGAGGGCCGTTACACCCGCCTGACCACCGATGAGGACGAGGCGGGCGGTACCCTGCTGCGCGCCGTGCGCGACAACCACATGGAATGCCCGGTGGAAGCGCTGAGCGAGGGCACGCGGGATCAGCTTTACCTCGCGCTCCGCATCGCCGCGGTGGAGGCGCAGGCCAGCGCGGCGGAGCCCCTGCCGTTCATCGCCGATGATCTGCTGGCGACCTTCGACGACGCCCGCGCCAGCGCCGCCCTGGCCCTGCTGGCCCGGCTGGGGGCCACGACCCAGACCATCCTGTTCACCCATCACGCCCATCTGGCGGAGCTGGCGGCGCGGCAGCCCGGCGTGGTGGTGCGGGAGATGCCGCACCCCTTCCAAGCGGCGACGCCGGCAGCCTAAGCTGGCCCAAATGGAGGACAACGAATATGGACGCCACCACGCTGCCGCCGGTGCTCCGCCTCGCGCCCGATGATGGCGTGCTGATCGCCCGCATCGCTCTGCCGCCGGGCACCAGCGTGGCACCAGGGATCGTGGTGGGGGCAAAGCGCATCCCACCCGGCCACAAGGTGGCGATCCGCCCGCACGCCCCTGGCGACGAAATCCGCCGCTACGGCCAGATCATCGGCTTCGCGACCGAGACCATCGCGCCGGGCGACTGGGTGCACACCCACAACTGCGCCATGGGCGATTTCGCCAAGGACTACGCCTATAGCCGCGAGGTGAAGGCGACGGCCTATGCCAATACACCGGCCAGCTTCATGGGCTTTCGCCGCCCGGATGGCCGCGCGGCGACGCGCAACTACATCGGCATCGTCACCAGCGTGAATTGTTCGGCCCATGTCGCCGACCTCATCGCCGATGCCTTCAAGCGCAATCCCTTTGCCGGCACCGACCCGCTGGCCGATTTCCCCAATGTGGATGGCGTGGTGGCGCTGACCCACAAGACCGGCTGCGGCATGACGGAGGGTGAGCCGCTGCGACTGCTGCGGCGGACCCTCGCCGGCTATGCGCGGCATGCGAATTTCAGCCATGTCATCGCCATCGGGCTGGGCTGCGAGGTGAACCAGCTTGGCGGTCTGCTGGAGGAACAGCGCCTCGCCGGCCGTCTGCGCAGCATGGACATCCAGGAGATGGGCGGCACCCGCAAAACCGTGGAAGCCGGCATCGCCTTCGTGCGCGGGGTTCTGGCCGAGGCCAATGCCGCGCAGCGCGTGCCGATCCCGGCAAGTGAGCTGGTCGTCGCCCTGCAATGCGGCGGCAGCGACGGCTATTCCGGCATCACCGCCAACCCGGCGCTGGGCTATGCCAGCGACTTGGTGGTGCGCCACGGCGGCACCGTGATCCTGTCCGAAACCCCGGAAACCTATGGCGCGGAGCACCTGCTGACGCGCCGCGCCGTCTCCCGCGAGGTCGGCGAAAAACTGGTCGATCTGATGCGCTGGTGGGAGGATTACACGGCGAAGGAGGGGGCGGAGATGAACGCAAACCCCTCCCCCGGCAACAAGGCCGGCGGGCTGACGACCATCTTGGAAAAGTCGCTCGGCGCCATGGCGAAGGCGGGCACCACCAACCTGGTCGAGGTCTATCGCTACGCGGAGCCGGTGACGGCCAAAGGTTTTGTTTTCATGGACACCCCCGGCTACGACCCGGTCGCCGCCACGGGCCAGGTGGCGGGCGGCGCCAATCTGGTCTGCTTCACCACCGGCCGCGGTTCCGTCTTCGGCGCCAAGCCCGCGCCCTCCATCAAGCTCGCCACCAACACCCTGATGTACGAGCGCATGTCGGAAGATATGGACGTGAATTGCGGCACCATCGTCACCGGCGAGGAAAGCATCGAACAGGTCGGCCAGCGCATCTTCGAACTCATGCTGCGGGTCGCCAGCGGGGAGCGGACGAAAAGCGAAAGCTACGATTTCGGCGGCGCCGAATTCGCCCCCTGGGTGATCGGCGCGACGATGTGACGACAGCGGGGCGGGTGGCATGAACAGCTTCAGCTTCACCCCACGCCCCGTCCACCCCGCCCTGCGCGGCCTCGTGCGCGGCTACTGGCACTATGAGGAACAGCGCGACGCCCCCCAGCGCCGCCGCGAAATGCCCTGCGCCGAGGCGGTGCTGCTGATCAATCTCGGCCCGCCCATCGGCGTGTCCTGGCCCGACCCGACGCGCGAAAGCCGCTTCGACACCGCCGCCGGCTTTCTCGCCCGCCCGCACCCCGCCTCCGCCCGCAGCTTCATGCCCGGCCATCAACGCGGCTTGCAGGTGATGCTGACGCCGCTGGGGGCGGAACGGCTGCTGCGCAGCTCCCTCTCCGGCCTGCCGGCCGCGTTTCTCGACCTGCGCGACAGCCTGGGTCGCGACGGCCCTTCCCTCGGCGCCAGGCTGGCCGAGACCGCCGGCGCGGAGGCCTGCCTCGACCTGATGGAGGCCGAATTGCTGCGCCGCTTGGCCGATGACACGCGACCGCCGGACCGGGTGGCAGAGGCTTGGCGGCGGATCGAGGCCAGTGCCGGCGGCCTCGGCATCAACGGCCTGGCGCGCGACCTGGGCTGGAGCCGCCAGACCCTGGTCCGCCATTTCCAGGCGCGCACCGGCCTGACGCCCAAGCTCGCCGCGCGGCTGCACCGCTTCGGCGCCCTCATCGCGCGGTTGCCGGAGGTGCCGGAGCAGGGCTGGGCCGGGCTGGCGGCGGAGCTGGGCTATGCCGATCAGTCGCATCTCATCCGCGACGTGCGCGACTTCACCGGCCTGACCCCGGCCGCGCTGCTGCGACGGCGGCTGCCGGATGGGCTCGGCTTCGCAGTGTAGCGCGACAAATCTCCAATCCGGCGTGGGCCGCCTGGGATTAGCGTCAGGGTCCAAGGCCAGGAGACCTCGACCATGACGGAAGCAAGACCCGGCACGCTGTGCCCCTGCCTGCGCTACCAGGACGCGCCGGCGGCGCTGGACTGGCTGGAACGCGCCTTCGGTTTTCGGCGCGGGCTGGTGGTACCGGACGGCAAGGGCGGCATCGCCCATGCGGAGCTGCATCTGGAGGACGCCGGGCTGGTGATGCTGGGCTCCGTGCGGCCGGACGGTTTTGGCCAGGCGCCCGGCCAGCTGAGGAACATCACCGGCAGCATCTATGTCCGCACCGCCGATACCGATGCGGCGCATGACCGCGCCGTGGCGGCGGGGGCGGAGGTGGTGCGACCGCTGGAGAACACCGACTACGGGTCCCGCGACTTCTCGGTGCGCGATCCGGAGGGCCACGTCTGGTCCTTCGGCACCTATTGGCCGGCGACTCCGTGAAGGTTTCGTGTCAGCCTTGATCCGACCTTGCCGGCCCTCGGGGCGAATGCGACGCCGACGCGCCGCGGATCAGCGCGGCGCAGTCGAACGGCCCAATCCCATGCGCATCTCCCTCCGCACCCTGCTGCTCACCAGCCTCTGCGCCCTTCCCGCGGTGGCGCAGGAGGCCCCGGTCTTCAACCGCATCGCGACTATCGAGGCGGTGCGCATGCTGCCGCCGGACCGCGACCGCGCCGGTCGCTCCATCGCCGAGATCGTCACCGCCTCGGCCGATGGCAACACGCTGATCTATGTCGATGGCGGGCAGCGCGGCCTGGGTTTCGTGGACATCGCCGACCCGGCCGCGCCGCGACCGGCCGGCTTCCTGCCGCTGGATGGCGACCCCACCTCCGTCACCGCGCGCGGCGCCCGCGCCTATGCCGTGCTCGACACCTCCCCCAACAAGGCGGCGCCCAGCGGCCATGTGGTGGTGGTGGATATTGCCGGCCGCCGCGTCGAACAGCGCTGTGACCTCGGCGGCCAGCCCGATGCGGCGACGATCAGCCCGGATGGCCGGACCCTGGTCGTGGTGATCGAGAATGAGCGCGACGAATCGCTGGACCGCGGCCGCATCCCGCAACTGCCTCCGGGCAACCTGACCCTGCTGCCGATCACCGAGGCGGGGCTGGATTGCGCGGCGCTCCGCCGCGTGGACCTGACCGGCCTCGCCGCCGTGGCGCCGACCGATCCCGAGCCGGAATTCGCCGATGTGAACGGCCGTGGCGAGGCCGTGGTGACGCTGCAGGAAAACAACCACATCGCCATCGTAAACTTGGCGGAGGGCCGCGTCGTCGCGCATTTCAGCGCCGGCACGGTCGATCTCGACCAGGTCGATGGCCGCCGCGACAACGTCATCCGCACCAGCCAGCGCCTGACCGGCCTGGTGCGGGAACCCGATGCGGTGCGCTGGCTGGATGATGAGCGCTTCGTCACCGCCAATGAAGGCGACATGGTCACCGGATCGCGCGGCTTCACCATCTTCCGCCGCGACGGCACGGTGGAATGGGATTCCGGCAACCTGCTGGACCATCTGGCGATCCGCACTGGCCATTACCCGGAGGCGCGCTCCGCCGCCCGCGGCAATGAGCCGGAGGGGGTTGAGGTGGCCCGCTTCGGCGATCGCCGGCTGATCTTCATCGGCTCGGAACGCGCCTCCCTCATCAGCGTCTGGCAGGATCGCGGGCCGGGGCAGGCGCCGACCTTCCTCCAGGTGCTGCCGACCGGCGTGGCGCCGGAAGGGCTGCTGGCCATCTCCGCGCGCGGGCTGCTGGTCGCCGCCGGTGAGGGTGACAATCCGGAAAGCGGGCTGCGATCGACCCTGTCGATCTACCGCCTCGGCGATGCGCCCGCCGCCTATCCCACCCTGCTGTCCGAGAATGGGCCGGCGGGCACGCCGATCCCCTGGGGCGCGCTCTCCGGCCTCGCCGCCGACCGCGCGGTGCCGGGCCGCCTCTATGCGGTGACCGACAGCGTTTATGCCGAGGCGCAGATCCTGACCCTCGACGCCACCACAACGCCCGCCCGCATCACCACCAGCCTGACGGTGACGCGCGACGGCCAGCCCGCCGCCAATCTGGATATCGAGGGCATCGCGATGCGCCCCGGCGGCGGCTTCTGGCTGGCGTCGGAGGGCAATCCGGAGCGGGCGCAGAACAAGACCGCCAACCTGCTGCTGCGCGTCTCCGCCGCCGGCGCGATCGAGGAGGAAATCGCCCTGCCGGAGGCCTTGGCCAGCCGCGCCCTGCGCTTCGGCTTCGAAGGCGTGACCGTGACCGGCGAAGGCGCGGCCGAGACGGTGTGGATCGCCGTACAGCGGCCCTGGACCGGCGACCCGGCGAACCACGCTATGATCCTGCGCTACCAGCCCGCGACCCGCGCCTGGGGCGTGTTCCACATGGCGCTGGAGGCGACGCCGGCCGGCTGGATGGGGCTTTCGGAAATCACCGCGGTCGGCCCGGACAGCTTCGTGGTGATCGAGCGCAACAACCAATGGGGGGAGCCGGCGATCAAGCGTCTGGTGCTGATCTCGACGTCCGGGCTGACGCCCGCGGCGCCGGGGGCAACCACCGTGCCGGTGGTTGCACGCCGCCTGCTGCGGGACATGGTGCCGGACCTGGCCGCGACCGGCGGCACGGTGCTGGAGAAGCTGGAGGGCTTCGCGATTGACGCGGCGGGGAATGCCTTCGCCGTCACCGACAATGACGGTGTGCAGGGCGCCTCCGGCGAAACGCAGTTCCTGCGGCTGGGCCGGCTTCCGCTGGATCGCTGAGGCGGTTCAGCGGAGGGGCGAAACCGGCCCCCGGTCGATGCGGGTCAGCACCTCGTTGACCCCGCGATAGCTCGCCTCGATCTCCGTCACGCCGCGGGCGGCCAGGCGCCGGGCGTGCATCGCGTGATAGGCCTCGGCGGCGGCGCGGGTCTCGAACAGATAAACGCCGCCGGCACGGCCGGCGGCGGGCTCCTCGGTCCAGATCTTCCAGATCAGCCCGGCCTGGCCGGCGATATCCTCCGCCAGCGGCTTCAGCGCCTCCGTCCGTTCCGGACCGAAGGCGCTGTTGGGAAAGTCGAAGATGAGGACGGTCGGGCCGTCCGACATCCTCAGGGCGCCGGCGGGGCGGCCGGGGCGTTCAGGTCGAGGAACTTCAGCGGGCGCCAGCCGGAGACGTTGTTGGCCTCGAAGCTCAGCTTCCAGGTCCGGCCGCTGCTGCTGTCGACCAGCACCACGAACATGCCGGTGCCCACCGGGCAGGCGACAACCTGATAGCGGCCATTCTCATTCGACTCAGACATTACCAAAGCTCCTGCATCCAACGTCAGGCGTAAGATATCGTGCGTTGCACCTGTTCGCCTAGGCCCTGAATCGACAAACGCATGCTTTGTCCCGCTTTTAGAAACACGGGCGGCTTCTGACCCAGGCCCACACCAGGGGGTGTACCGGTCGAAATCACATCTCCTGGGTGCAGTGTAATAAAATGAGACACGTAGGACACGAGATGCCGCACGCCGAAGATCATGGTGCGCGTGGAACCGTCCTGCATGCGGACGCCGTCCACATCCAGGTTCATCGCCAGGTCCTGCGGGTCCGCGATCTCATCCTTCGTCACCAGCCAGGGGCCGAGCGGGCCGAAGGTGTCGCAGCCCTTGCCCTTGTCCCAGGTGCCGCCGCGTTCGATCTGCCATTCGCGCTCGGAGACGTCGTTGCACACCGCGTAGCCCGCGACATGCTCCATCGCCGTCTCCTCCGGCACGCATTTGGTCAGGCTGCCGATGATGATGGCGAGCTCGACCTCCCAATCCGTCTTCACCGAATTCTTCGGGATCATCACATCGTCATTCGGGCCGCAGAGCGCGCCGAGCGACTTCAGGAAGACGATCGGCTCCTTCGGAATCGCCGCCCCGGTTTCCGCCGCGTGGTCGGCGTAGTTCAGGCCGATGCAGACGAAGTTCTTCATGCCGGAGACGGGCGGGCCGAGGCGCGGCGTGCCGGTGACGGCCGGCAGGCTCGAAGGATCGAGCGCCGCGATCTGCGCGAGGCCGGCGGGGGACAGCGCGACCCCCGCCAGATCCGGGATCACGCCCGAAAGGTCACGAATGGTGCCGGAGCTGTCCAGCAGGCCGGGTTTTTCCTGGCCCGGGGGGCCATAGCGCAGGAGCTTCATGGGAACCGCCTATAGTCGTGTTGGGGGGATTGGGGAATTACAGGGTCCAGCCGCCATCGATCAGGATGGCCTGGCCGGTGACGAAGGCACTCTCCTCGCTGGCGAGATAAACGGCCAGCGCCGCCATCTCCTCCGCCGTCGCCAGCCGACCCATGGCCTGGCGCGCGACGAAGGCGGCGCGCGCCGCTTCCTCGCTGCCGGCCGCGGCCGCATTGGCGGAGATGCGCTCCCCCAGGCTGGGCGTGTCCACCGTGCCAGGGCAGATCGCGTTGCAACGGATGCCCTGGGTCACATATTCGGTGGCCACCGACTTGGTCAGGCCGATGACCGCGGCCTTGGTGGTGCCGTAGACGAAGCGGTTCGGCGCGCCTTTGATCGAGGAGCAGCCGGAGGACATGTTGACGATGGTGCCGCGCTTGCGCTCCAGCATCCCCGGCAGCACCGCCTGCACCATCTTCCACATCGACCGCACATTCAGCGCGAAGCCGAAATCCCATTCGGCGTCGGTGGCCGTCAGCACCGTGTTCTGGTGCACGAAGCCGGCGCAGTTGAACAGGATGTCGAGCGGCCCCGCCGCCGCGATGGCGGCCGTGATCGCCGCATCGTCCAGCACATCGAGACCCTGCGTTGTCAGCCCCGGCACCGTCAGATCGGCGAGCTTGCCGACATCCTTGTCGGTGGCAATCACCGTCGCGCCCTCGGCAGCGAAGGCAAGCGCGGTGGCGCGCCCGATGCCCTGCGCCGCCGCCGTCACCAGGCAACGTTTTCCTGTAAGCCGTCCGGCCATGGACCCGCTCCTCAGTGGTTGTGCCGGCTTTCGCCGCGCGTCTCCAGGATGTTGAGGAACAGCGTCGCCGGCTCCAGGCAGCCGCCGGTGCCGAGCTGGCCGACCATGCTGCGATAGATCTCCTCCCACGGCGTCTTGTGCAGCAGCACGGGCGCGGTCCAGGCGGCGCGGCGTGCTTCCATCTCCTCCGCCGGGATCAGCACATCCACACGCCGCGCCTTCAGGTCGATGCGGATCGGGTCGCCGTGTTTCAGCAGCGCGAGACCGCCGCCCACCACCGCTTCCGGCGTGACATTGAGGATGGAGGGCGAACCGCTGGTGCCGGATTGGCGCCCGTCGCCAATGGTCGGCAGCGCCATGATGCCGCGTTTGATCAGCGCTGCCGGCGGCTGCATGTTCACCACCTCCGCCGCGCCGGGATAGCCGACCGCGCCGCAGTTGCGCACCACCAGCACCGTCGTCTCGTCGATGCCGAGGTCGGGGTCCTCGATGCGCGCGTGATAATCCTCGGGTCCTTCGAAGACGGCGACCTTGCCCTCGAAGACATCCGGGTTGGTGGTCAGGAAGCGTTCCCGGAACGCCTTGTCGATGACGCTGATCTTCATCACGGCGCTGTCGAACAGATTGCCGGACAGCACGATGAAGCCCGCATGTTCCTTCATCGGCTTTTCGAATGCGCGGATCACTTCGCGGTCCGGCTCGGGCAGCCCCTCCAGATTCTCCGCGACGGTCTTGCCGGTGACGGTCATCACATCGCCATGCAGGATGCCAGCCTTCAGCAGCTCCCGCATCACGCCAGGCACGCCGCCCGCGCGATAAAAAGCCTCGCCCAGGAAGCGGCCGGCGGGCTGGCAATCGACCAGCAGCGGCACATCGGCGCCGACGCGCTGCCAGTCGGACAGGTCGTGCTCCACGCCCATGTGGCGGGCGATCGCCACCATATGCACCGGGCAGTTGCTGGACGCGCCGATGGCCGAGGCCACCATCACCGCATTCTCGAAGGCCTTCTTGGTCATGACGTCGGACGGCCGGAGATTGGCCTTCACCATCTCCACCGCGCGCACGCCTGTCATATAGGCCATCTGCGCGCGCTGCCGGTACGGGCCGGGGATCGCGGCGCTGCCCGTCATCGTCATGCCCACGGCTTCCGCCAGGCTGTTCATCGACAGTGCCGTCCCCATCGTCGAGCAATGCCCGACACTGGTGGAGCTGGCGGCCACCATTTCGATGAAGCCCTCATAATCGATCTCGCCGGCCGCGAGCTTCTTCCGCGCCTCCCACACGATGGTGCCGGACCCCGCCAGCCGCCCATGCCACCAGCCATCCAGCATCGGCCCGCCCGGCAGGGCGATGGCCGGGATGTTCATGGTGGCGGCGCCCATCAGCATCGCCGGCGTGGTCTTGTCGCAGCCCGTGGTCAGCACGACGCCGTCGATCGGATAGCCGTGCAGGATTTCGACCAGGGAGAGGTACTGAAGGTTCCGGTCCAGCGAGGCCGTGGGCCGCTTCAGCGTTTCCTGGATGGGATGCACCGGGAATTCCAGCGGCACGCCGCCCGCATCGCGAATGCCCGCCTTCACCCGCTCCGCCAGCGCGATGTGGTGGCGGTTGCAGGGGGAGATGTCGGAGCCGGTCTGCGCGATGCCGATCATCGGCCGCCCCGACTGCAATTCCGCCCGCGTCATGCCAAAGTTCAACTGCCGCTCGATATAGAGCGAGGTCATCCCCGGATCCTGCGGATCGTCGAACCAGCGCTGGCTGCGTAGACGGAACGGCTTCTTCGTCTGGTCGTGGTCGTCCATGGGCCCCCTCCCCTTCGGCTGTTGCCGTTGGAGGGAGTGAGGCCCCGCGCCAGGCTTTCGTCAACCTCTCCCCGCCCCAGCGGGCCTCAATCCCGCGCGGGCAGCCGTGACAGCCATCGGCTGGACAGCAGGGACCAGAGGCATTCGGCATTCAGGGACATCGCGGCGCGGCTCCGTGGGCGTCCCCTGATGCCCCGGCGCCGGTTTCGTCGCGATTTCGCGCAACCCGCGCCCTGTTGTGCTTTATTGCGCCGCCGCGCTGATCCATGCTGGCGGCGTTGCCGGATTCCGAAGGACATTGCCGCCCATGGCGGAGACACCCGCCATCATCGTCTGCGACGATGAGACCGACCTGCGCGAAGCCATCGCAGAATACCTCACCCGCCGCGGCTTCGCCGTGCGCCAGGCGCCGGATGCGGAAACGCTGCGCCGGCTTCTGGCCGAGCAGATGGCCGATCTCGTGCTGCTGGACATCGCGATGCCGGGGGAGGACGGGCTCTCGCTGGCCCGCGCGCTGCGCGCCGAATCCGACATCGGCATCGTCATGCTCTCGGCGGCGGGGGATGTCGTGGACCGGGTGGTGGGGCTGGAGGTCGGCGCCGATGACTACATCGCCAAGCCGGTCGATCTGCGCGAATTGCTGGCCCGGCTGCGCGCCGTGCTGCGGCGGAGGGAGGCAACGGCCGCGGCCCTGCCCGCGGCACCGCCCAGCGCGCTTCCAGCCGCCGCCCACCGCATCCGGATGGGCCGCACCTGGCTGGATCTGGAAGCCCGCCGCCTGACGGGGCCGGAGGGGCAGGAGATTCCGCTTGGCCCCTCCGAATTCGCACTGCTGCGCGCCTTCGCTGAACGCCCCGGCCGGGTGCTGACGCGGGAGGCGCTGCTGGACCTCGCCCATCCGCGCGGGGAGGAGCATTTCGACCGCTCCATCGATGTCCGCATCGCCCGAATCCGGCGCAAGGTGGAAGCCGTGCCGGATCGCCCCGCGGTCATCCGCACCATCCGCGGCGCCGGCTATGTCTTCGACCCCAGCGCCGAAAGCTGACCCGATTCCGGGCGAGGAAGCGGATGTCGCCTTGCTGCGCGGCGTGCTGGATGCGGCGCCGGCGCGCGTCTGCGTCGTCTCCCGCGACCGGCGCTACCTGTATGTGAACCGCGAATTCGCCGAATTCGCCGAGCGGCCGGCCGAGGAGATCCTGCGGCTTCGCACCCGCGACCTGGTGGGTGAGGAGGTCGCGGCACGGCTCGACCCCTATGCCGACCGGGCCCTGGACGGGGAGGTGGTCAGCCTGGAAGGCTGGATCGACTACCGCCGCAGCGGCCGCCGCTTCATCGCCTGGACTTTTACACCTTTCCGCACCGTCACCGGCCGGCAGGACGCCTTCATCCTGTACATGCGCGACCTGACCGAAGCGAAGCTGCGGGAGGAGGAGGCGGAGGCCAATCGCGACCGGCTGCGCGCCATCCTGGAAGGCATCGCCGATGGGGTGAACATCGTCGGCCCCGACGCCCGACTGGTGCTGGCCAATCCCGGCTTCCTGCGGATGTTCGGCTTCCCGCCCGAACTTGGCGCGCCCGGAACACCGCTGGCCGATTTCGTCCGCAACCGCCTGCGCCGCGCCGATCTCCGCCCCGATGAGGACCCTTGCGATGCGGAGGAATCGCTGGTGCTGCGCCGTGTCGCCGACATCATGATCCGCCCGCCAGGTCGGCAGGAGGAGATCCGCCCCGATGGCAGCATCATCGAACTGCGCACCACCCGTCTCGCCGATGGCACGCTGGTCAACACCTATAGCGACCTGACCCTGCAGCGGGAGGCCGAGCGCGCCCGCCGCGCGAACCGGGAGGCGATGCGCCGGAACGAGCGGCTGTCCGCCATCGCCTCCCTGCTCGGCGGCGTGGCGCATGAAATCAACAACCCCCTCGCCGTCGTCGCCGCCCAGGCCCTGCTGCTGGCGGAGGAGGCGGAGGGCACGCCCCTGGCGCAGCGGGCGGAGAAGGTGCGCCTCGCCGCCGAGCGCTGTGGCCGCATCGTCACCAGCCTGCTCGCCTCCGCCCGGCAGCAGCCGCCGAAGCGCGACAGGGTCGATCTGGCGCGGGTGGTCGAGGCCGGGCTCGATCTGGCGGAGCCGGCGGCCGGAGAGGCCGTGGCGGTGATGACGGAGTTGCCGGCCGAGTTGCCAGGTGTTCTGGGCGATGCGGTACAATTGGCGCATCTGGTCGGCAATCTGGTGGGCAATGCCCGCGCGGCCCTGGCAGGCCATGCCATGCCGGAGGGGCGCGCGCCCCATATCGTCGTCCGGCTGCGCGCCTTGCCGGAGGCCGTGGAGTTGCGGGTGGAGGATAATGGCCCGGGGATTCCGGAAGCGCTGCGCGAGCGCGTCTTCGACCCCTTCTTCACCACCAAGCCGCAGGGCCAGGGCACCGGCGTCGGCCTCGCTCTGTGCCGCACCATCGCCAAGGCGCATGGCGGCAGCATCGGGGTGGAAACAGCGGCGGGGGGCGGGGCCGCCTTGGTGGTGCGGCTGCCGCGCCCCGCCTGACCCGCTACTGGATGTTGAAGTCCGTCAGCTGGCAGGTGTTGCGCTGGCGCCATTCCTGCGAACGGCCATTGCCATAGACCACCTTGATGTCGTTCACGCATTGGCCGCCCGGCAGACGGATGGTCAGCGACTGGCCGGATGCCAGCACATTCGCGCCGAGCCGGTCAGGGCCCCAGCCATTTTCATTGGCCGAGGAGACATAGACCTCGCTGATCGTGCCGCCGGTCCGGTTGTTCAGCCGGAAGGACGGGTCCTGCGCCAGGGCGCTGCCGGCCAGGCCAAGGCTGGCCGCGACGACGAGCGGAAGGACGCGCCGGAAGAAAGCCATTTTCGAAACTCCCTGTCCCACCGGAAGCGGCGAGGACAGGGGGATCGTGGGGCAACAACGGAGCCGAAACGAAGGCGCCCTCGGGGCGAATTCGCGGCGCCGAAATCAGGCCGCCGCTTCCTCCAGGAAGCCCTGCACCGCCTGGAACAGCGCGCCTCGATTGCGCTCCATCCACATGTTGTGGGTGCCTTCCGCCAGCACGGTCATGCGCTTGCCGGGGGACTGCGTCATCAGGCCGAAGATGGCGAAGCCGAGCGGCGCGGGCGTGGTGCGGTCCCATTCGCCGACCACGATCAGGCAGGGCGCGGTGACCTTGCCGGGCTCCCACCACGGCTTGCCCGCATTCCAGAACTCCCGCCCATCCGCCACCGGCCCGTTCGGCACGCGAAGGACGGAGGGGTTGGCGCGGATGCCATCGGGGTCGAGTGCCCAGGTGACGCCGGCAAAATGCTCGAACCAGCCGGGCGGGATCAGCCCGGCGCGCTGGGCTTCCGGCGCCTGGGCCAGGATGCCTTCCCGCAGCGCGCGCTGGGTCAGCGGCCGCCACGCACCGAGCGGCCCGCCACCGGGGTCCGTCCGGCTCGGCCCGTCACGCAGCCAGGGCGGCGCGAACAGCACCAGGCGTTCCACCTGCGCGGGCTGCTCGGCGGCGAAGCGCCCGACCAGCTTGGTGCCCCAGCTATGGCCCAGCAGCGACAGCTTTTCGAGCGACCGGCGCTGCCGGATGAAGGCCACCGCGGCCGCCAGATCGGCCAGCGCCTGTTCGCCGCGCGCCACCGGCGGGTTCTGGTCGGCAGGCTGGGACAGGGCGGCGGGGCGGGTGGAACGGCCGAAGCCGCGCACGTCCAGCGTCCAGACATCGAAGCCGCGCCCGGCAATGTAGTCCATCCAGGACACGCCACCGAAGGGCAGGTCGAAGGAGGAGGAGGCGCCAAAGCCCGCCCCATGCACCATCAGCAGGGTGCGGCTGGCGCCGGACGTGGCGCCTTCCGGCCGCTTGTTGCGCAGGAACACCTCGATGCCCTCACCGCTCGGCACCATGAACTCCTCGGTGACAATCTGCGGCGCGGCCTGGGCGCGCGCGGCACCTGGCAAAGCGGTGGCCAATGCGGCCAAAGCGGGCGCGGCGAGGATGTGGCGTCGCTTCATGAACCAGGCTCCGGACGTCTGTGGCCGCCAATGTAGCCCTGGCATCGTCCGCCCCCAAGGGCCGCGCGCGCGAAGGTCACGGGACGGCGGCGGCGATCCGGGCTATGCCCTCGCCAGCCATGTCACACACAACAAGCACCACCACCGGCAGGCTCGGCGCCTGGGGACCGGAAGTCTGGACCACGCTCGCCCTCGCCTGGCCTCTGGTGCTGACGAACCTCTCGCAATTCGCCCTGTCGCTGACCGACGCGCTGTTCCTCGGCCGGGTGTCCACCGAAGCCCTGGCGGCCGCGACGCTGGGCGGCAACCTGTACTTTGCCGCACTTTCCCCGGCCTTCGGACTGGCTTTGGCCGCAGGCCCCATGTGCGCGCAGACGCGCGGCCGGGGGCGCGGCCATCTGCGCGGCATGCGGCGGGATGTACGGGCCGCCTTCTGGGCCTGCGCGGCGGCCACCATCCCGGTCTGGCTGGCGCTGTGGCATACGGAAGCGCTGCTGCGCGGCCTGGGCCAGGACCCGGTTCTGGCGGCGCTCGCGGCCGAATATGTCGGCGCGCTGATGTGGGGCATGCCGCTGTTCTGCGGCTTTGTCGTGTTGCGCGGCTTCCTCTCCGCCGAGCAGCGTCCGATCTCGGCCCTGGTGGTGTCCTTCCTGGGCGTCGCGGTGAATGTGCCTTTGAACTACTGGCTCATCCATGGCGGCGCCGGCATCCCGCCGCTCGGCGTGTTCGGCGCCGGCATCGCCTCCGCGCTGTGCAACCTGGTGATGTTCGCCGGTCTGGTGAGCTTCATCGCCTGGGACCGGCATCTGCGCCGCTACCACCTGTTCGGCCGGCTGTGGCGCTACGACCTGGCCCGGCTGCGGGAGGTGGCGCAGATCGGCCTGCCCATCGCCGGGTCGATGGCGCTGGAGATATCCGTCTTCGCCTTCGCCGCCATCGCCATGGGCTGGTTCGGCGCCGTCGCGGTGGCCGCCCATGCCATCGCGGTGCAGATCGCCTCCGCCACCTTCATGGTGCCCATGGGTATCGCCCAGGCGGCGACGGCGCGCGTCGGGCTGATGACCGGCGCGGGACGGGCCACGGCGGCGGCGCGCGCGGGCTGGATCGGCATCGCGCTGGGGGCCGGTTTCATGGCGCTGTCGGCGACGATGCTGGTGGCGCTGGCCGGGTCGATCGCCTGGCTGTTCCTCACCCCCGACAATCCCGGCGCGGCGGAAACCGCGGCGCTGGCCGCGACCATGCTGGTGCTGGCCGGGCTGTTCCAGCTCTCCGACGGGGTGCAGGCCGTGGCCTCCGGCGCGTTGCGCGGGCTGAAGGACACGCGGGTGCCGATGCTGCTGGCCGGGCTGGGCTATTGGATCATCGGCCTGCCGCTGGGGCTGCTGCTGGCCCTGCCGGGGGGATTCGGGCCGATCGGGCTGTGGATCGGGCTTTCCGCCGGGCTGTTCCTGGTGGCCGGCATGATGCTGGCCCGCTGGATGCGGCTTTCCGCCAGCGGTGGCTTGACGCTGCGCCGCCGGCTGGGATGACTGGCGAGGAACTCGTGGAGGCTGGCATGTCCTTGTGGAAGCGCGACTGGACCCCGGACCAGATCAATGCCCGCATGGCCGAAAACATGTCCGGCCTGCTTGGAATCACGGTGACGGAGATCGCGCCGGATGCGCTGCACGCCACCATGCCGGTGGATGCCCGCCACGCGCAGCCCTTCGGCCTGCTGCATGGCGGCGCCAGCGTGGTGCTGAGCGAGACGCTCGGCACCTTGGCCTGCATCATGACCCTGCCCGGCCACCAGCGCGCCGTGGGCATCGAGGTGAACGCCAACCACATGGCCGGCGTGAAGCGCGGCGAGGTGGTGACCGCCATCTGCCGCCCGCTGCACACCGGTGCCCGCACCCATGTCTGGCAGACCGAGATCCGCCGCGCCGACGGCAAGCTCGCCTGCGTCTCCCGCCTCACCTGCGCCGTGGTGGATGCGTGATGGCCTGCTGGGCCGTCAAACGCGGGGCGGACGGCCTTTCCTCGTGCCCGAACTGGAGAACGACCACCCCATGAGCAAACCGAAAGTCGCCGTGATCGGCACCGGCGGCACCATCGCCTCCCAGGGGCTGCATCCGCTGGATGTGCAGGACTATGCCTCCTCCGGCCGGCCGATCCTGGATGCCGCGGCGCTGGTCGCCGGCGTGCCGGACCTGGCGCGCGTCGCCGATGTCTTCGCCGTGCCCTTCACCGCCATCCCCTCCACCGCCATCGGCTGGTCCGACTGGCGCGCTTTGGTGGCGAAGATCGTGGAGCTGGAGGCGGCGCATCCCGACCTCGCCGGCGTCGTCATCACCCATGGCACCGCGACGCTGGAGGAGACGGCCTATTTCCTGTCCCTCACCCTGCCCACTGACCTGCCCGTGGTGGTCACTGGCGCGCAGCGGCCCTTCACGGGCCTGTCCTCCGACGCGCAGATGAACCTGGTGGCGGCGGTGCGCGTGGCGGCGGACCCGCAGGCGCGCGGGCTCGGCGTGCTGGTGGTGCTGAATGACGAGATCCAGGCGGCGCGGGAGGTGACCAAGACCTCCACCGGCCGCATGCAGACCTTCCGCAGCCCGGATGTCGGCGTGCTCGGCCATGTCGATGCCGACCGCAACACCTTCTGGCGCCGCCCCACCCGGGTTCTGCCCGTGGCAGACCGCTTCGATATCCTCGGTCTGGAACAGCCGCCCCGCGTCGATGTGGTGTATTCGGTGGCAGGCGGCGATGGCGTCGCCGTGCATGCCTTCCTGGCCGCCGGCGCCGCCGGGCTGGTCGGCGCGGCCCTCGCCCCCGGCTTCCTGACGCCCGCCGAGCGCGGCGCCATGGTGGAGGCGATCACCCAGGGCTGCACCGTGGTGCTGTCCTCCCGCGCCGGATCGGGGCGGACCTTCCCGACGAAGCGCTATGGGGAGGAGGGCTTCATCAATGCCGACAACCTTAACCCGCAGAAGGCGCGCATCCTGCTGATGCTGGCGCTGACGCGGACCAAGAATCGGGCGGAGATCGCGGCGTTGTTCGACGCCGCGTGATCAATTGTCGGGCGGGGGTCGTTCGGGCCGGTCCAGCGACCGGCCCGCTGATCTGATCCCGCTCAGCAGCCGCCGGGCAGCGGGGAGAGTTCCAGCGCCCGGCCGGTGACCGAGAACTCGCCGAAATCCATGACGATCTCATCGGCCACGCCATTGTCGTAATAGCGCAGCCCGACCTCGTAATCGGGCTGAGACGCGCCGCCGGAGGCCGCGCCGCGCTCGAAGAAGGCGATGCGCATATGGCCGGAGGCCGCGCCCGCCAGCAGCGGGAAGCGCGCGTCGCCGGCCGCCTGCACCCAGCTCGGGATCACCGTGGTGGTATCCTGCGCGCCCTCATCCGAAGTGCCATCGAACAGCGGCGCGGTCAGGATGCGCTTGCCGGCGCGGGCGGCTTCCACCGCGAGCACGGTGTGGCGCATCGGCAGCAGCGTGCCGGGCGGCAATGTCTCCTCCTGCCCCGCGGGCTCCGCGAAGCGGACGGTGCCGGAACCGTCGGGCTGCAACGTCGCCTCGCCGGAGATGCGCTGGCTGACCGCGCCCTCCGTCGTCTGGGTCAGGGAGAACCGGAGGCTGGAATTGTCCTTCGCCTCATAGGTCGCGTAGTCGGAGACGGTCTCGATATCCCGCCCGTCCCGGTCCGTCACCGTCATGGTCATGCGCTGACGCGTGGCCCAGCCCTCGCAGGCATCGGCCACGTCGAAGACCATGGCGCCGCGCACCGCGGCAATCCCGGAACTGCGGCCCTCGCCGAGGTCCAGCCGATAGGCCGCGCGATGCGGCGCCATGCGGGCGATGCCGGCCGCCAGCGCCTCCGCCGACACGCCGGCGCGCGGGCCGGCGGTGATCGCCGGCTGGGCCGCCGCGGGCAGAGCGAGGCAGCACAGGGCGGCGAGAAGGCTCAGGCGGCGGGTCTGAGGCATGGGGACTCCGGAATGCGTGCTGCGCTGCATCTAGGAAGCCTTGGGGCCGCCCGCACCACCCTTCGGCGGCGGCAGGTCCAGCTTGATGGACAATTCCTTCAACCGCGCGGCATCGACCGGCGCCGGCGCGCCCATCATCAAGTCTTCCGCCTGTTGATTCATCGGGAAGAGAATGACTTCGCGAATATTCGGTTCATCAGCCAATAGCATAACAATGCGGTCGATGCCGGGGGCGGAGCCACCGTGGGGGGGAGCGCCGTAGCGGAAGGCGTTCAGCATGCCGCCGAAGCGGTCTTCCACTGTCTGGGCCGTATAGCCGGCGATTTCGAAGGCGCGGACCATGACGTCGGGGCGGTGGTTGCGGATGGCGCCCGAAGACAGCTCAATACCGTTGCAGACGATGTCGTACTGATACGCCTTGATCTTCAGAGGATCCATTGTATTCAGCGCCTCCAGCTCCCCCTGCGGCATGGAGAAGGGGTTGTGGCTGAAGTCGATCTGGCCGGTATCCTCGTTCAATTCATACATGGGGAAATCGGTGACCCAGCAGAACTTGTAGGTGTCCTTCTCGATCAGCCCCAGTTCATTGCCGAGCCGCGTGCGTGCTTGCCCGGCCAGCTTGGCGGCGACGTCCACCTTGTCGGCGGCGAAGAACACCGCATCCCCATCCGCCAGACCGCAGGCCGCCTTGATGGCCGCCACACGCTCCGGCTGGAGGTTCTTGGCGATCGGGCCGCCGGCCTCTCCATTGGCGAAGGTGATGTAACCGAGGCCGCCGGCGCCCTGTTCGCGGGCCCATTCGTTCATCTTGTCGAAGAAGCTGCGCGGATTGCCGGCCGCCCCCGGCGCCGGGATGGCGCGCACCACCGCGCCTTTGTCCACCGCCCGGGCAAACAGCCCGAAGCCGCCGCCCGCAAAATGCTCCGTCACATCGGCGATGCGGATCGGGTTGCGCAGGTCCGGCTTGTCGGAGCCGAATTCGAGCATGGACTGGTCATAGGGGATGCGCGGGAAGGGCGCCGGCGTCACGGACCGCTTGGTGCCGGAGAAGGACGAAAACTCCTCGAACACCCCCGACAGCACCGGCTCGATGGCGGCAAAAACGTCTTCCTGTGTCACGAAGCTCATCTCGAAGTCGAGCTGGTAGAACTCGCCCGGGCTGCGGTCGGCGCGGGACGCCTCATCCCGGAAACACGGCGCGATCTGGAAGTAACGGTCGAAGCCCGCGACCATGGCGAGCTGCTTGAACTGCTGCGGCGCCTGCGGCAGGGCGTAGAACTTGCCGGGATGATTGCGCGCCGGCACCAGGAAGTCCCGCGCACCTTCGGGGCTGCTGGCCGTCAGGATCGGCGTCTGGAATTCCGTAAAACCCTGGTCGATCATGCGGCGGCGGATGCTGGCGATGACGGCGCTGCGCAGCATCAGGTTGCGGTGCTGGCGGTCCCGGCGCAGGTCGATGAAGCGGTAGCGCAGGCGCAGATCCTCGGGGAATTCCTGTTCCCCCGCCACCTGGATCGGCAGGACCTCGGCGGCCGACTGCACGGTGACCTCGGCCACCCGCAGCTCGATCTCGCCGGTCGGCAGCTTGGTGTTGATGGTCGCGCCTTCCCGCGGCACCACCTGCCCGGTCACGGTCACCACCGATTCGGGCCGGGCGCCGTCCAGCGTCGCGAAGGCGTCGCTGCCCTGGGCCACCACGCATTGGGTCAGCCCATAATGGTCGCGCAGGTCGACAAACAGCAGCCCGCCATGGTCGCGCTTGCGGTGCACCCAGCCCGAAAGGCGGACGGTCTTGCCGGCGTCGGCGGCGCGGAGCGCGCCGCAATGATGGGTGCGGTAGGCGTGCATGGTGAATTGGCCTGGCGGTGATGTGCTGAAGCGGCAAACCGCCCGACCGCGCCCGCGATGTCAAGGGCGACGCCTTCCGCCGGGGCCCGGCGGGCGCTACAGACATCCCATGAGTCGCCGCACCCCGGGCGCCGAAGCGGCGCCATACCTCGTCACCGACACCGCGGCGCTCGCCGCCCTGTGCACCCGGCTCCGCGCCGAGCGCTTCGTGACGGTGGATACGGAATTCATGCGGGAGCGGACCTACTGGCCCGAGCTCTGCGTGGTTCAGCTCGCCGGCGACAATGAGGTCGCGGTGGTGGACGCCCTGGCGCCCGATATCGACCTGACGCCGCTGGGCGAATTGCTGGCCGATACGGCGGTGATGAAGGTGTTCCACGCCGCCCGGCAGGATGTGGAAATCTTCCTGCTGCGCTTCCACGCGGTGCCCACGCCGATCTTCGACACGCAGATCGCCGCCACCGTCGCCGGTTTTGGCGACCAGGTGAGCTATGACCAGCTGGCCCGGTCGCTCGCCAATGCGCAGATCGACAAGGCGCATCGCTTCAGCGACTGGGCCGCCCGCCCGCTGTCGCCGGCGCAGATCGCCTATGCCGCCGCCGACGTCACCCATCTGCGCCGCATCTACACCGCCCTGACCAGCAAGCTGGAGCGGGAGGGCCGCACCGCCTGGGTGGCGGAGGAAATGGCGGCGCTGGCGGAACCCGCCACCTACCTCCAGGACCCCGAAACGGCCTGGGAAAAGCTGCGCCCGCGCAGCAACAACCGCCGCTTCCTCGGCCTGCTGCGCGCCGCGACGGCCTGGCGGGAGCGGGAGGCGCAGCGCGTCAACATCCCCCGCCAGCGCCTGGTGAAGGACGAGACGCTGCTGGAAATCGCCGCCACCGCGCCCAGCAATGTCAATGAGTTGGCCCGCGCGCGCGGCATTTCGGAAGGCTTTGCCAAGGGCAAGTCCGGCGCCTCCCTTCTTCTGGCGCTGGAGGCGGCGAAGGCGCTGCCGGAGTCCGAACTGCCGGAAGCGCCGAAGGAGCGGGGCGGCGGTGCCAACCCCTCCCCTGCCTTGGTCGCGCTGCTGAAGGTGCTGCTGGCGGCGAAAAGCGAGGAGCACCAGGTGGCGCCTCGCCTGCTGGCCAATTCCGAGGAGCTGGAACGGCTGGCGGCCGGGGAGACGGAGCTGGCCGCCCTGCAGGGCTGGCGGCGCGAGGTGTTTGGCGAGGCGGCGCTGGATTTGCGCGCCGGGCGCGTGGCGATGGGCGTGGATGGGCGGAAGGTGCGGCTGATCCGCAGTTAGGGGTTCGGGGGGGGAAGGTGTCTCCCCCGGCCTGGGTTCACGCATGCGTCCGAGGTGAGTGGGGCGCGCAAGTATATGAACTTGCGCATACATTCCTCGTCCCCCCTCACCCAACCCTCTTCCCCCAACGGGGGGAGAGGGTTGGGTGAGGGGGGGGGCGCCGCAGTACTAGGTACCGCTCACCCACCCGCACCGCCCAGCTCCCCAGCGATATTTCGCCCGGTCTGCAACCGCCATGGACCGCCAACGTTCTTGGCTGCAACCCGACCCCTGGAGCTGCACCATGCCCATCGACCGCCGCACCCTCGCCCGCCACGCCGCCATCGCCCTGACCGGCGGCAGCCTGCTCTCCACCCTGCCGGTCGTCGCCCATGCGGCGACCCGCGCCGAGATCGACGCACAGGTGGCGGCCGCCATGGCGACGCTGCGCGCCCAGTCCAACACCGCGCCGCTGTTCGAGCGTGCCCAGGCGGTGCTGATCTTCCCGCGCATCGTCTCCGGCGGCCTCATCATCGGCGGGCAGTATGGCGAGGGCGCGCTGTATCGTGGCAACCAGCGCCAGGCCTATTACCGCATCGCCGGCGCTTCCTTCGGCCTGCAGGCCGGTGCGCAGGTGGCCGGGCTGGCCATGTTCTTCATGACCGACGAGGCGCTGCGCGCGCTTCAGGCGGCCGATGGCTGGGAGATTGGCACCGGCCCGTCCGTGGTGGCGCTGGACCGCGGCGTGCAGGCGAATGTGACGGCCACGACGCTGCGCGAGCCGGTCTACGCCGTGACCTTCGCCCAGGAAGGCCTGATGGCCGCGCTGGCGATCAACGGGACCAAGATCACCCCGATCAGCCCGGACTGAGCGGGGCGGCGCCGGGGTCGTCCGGGGCCATTTCCGATTTTCATCGATGCCGCCCCTATGGCGGTGGCGAGGGCCGGGGGCCAGCGGAAGCTGGGCCCCGGCCTTTTTCATGGCCTCCGCCGGCGCTGGTTTGTGGGAAATAGCCTTGGCGCCGATCCGGGCCAATTGAGGCGGCTTTGTGGCGGGCTTCACACCCGCCTTTGGCTGCGCAGCACCAGATGGCGGCCGCGGCGCGGCGCCTTCACCACCAGCCGGGGCAGTTCCGGCACATGCAGGCGCGGCGGCGGCAGGCCGCGCAGGGTGCGGCGGGGGATGCGGGGCATCGCCTCATAGCCCAGGGGTGGCAGCGGCATGCCGGGCTCGTGCGGCGGCACCTCCGGCAGCAGGGCGGGATCGAAGGGCAGCGCGCTGAGCAGCCCCAGGCCCCGCGCCATGAACAGGCTGTAGGGCGTAAGCTGCCGCGCGGCGCGCCGGAAGGCGCGGACGATGCGCCATTCCATGCTGTCCATCGCCGGGTCCGAAAAGGGGTGGCGGGAGACGGCGAGCAGCAGCCGGTCCAGCGTGCCGTTGCGGGCCTGATACATCAGCGCGCTATGCGCCGTGCCGTAGTCGCAGAAGTCTTTGGGCAGCGCCGCCCAGGGGTCCGTGCCGCAGGCGACCCAGAAGATGGCATCCCAGATCCTGCGGCGGTCCTTTGGTGGGCGGCCACGGCCGATGGGGAGGTAGTGGGACAGGGCGGCCCATTCGGCATCGGTCATGGGGACCCAGGCATGGGGGGCGGTGGGACGGAGGGCGTAGGTGAGCGGGGGTTTCATGGGGGCCTCGCGGGAAGGGTGCAGGGCCTTATAGGAACATTGTCTCCCATCCATGCAAGCATTTCTTCCTGTACGCGGTCCGCTCGCCGCCGCCGCAACACGGGCGAAACCGGACGAAACGCCCGCAACATCCCCCGCCGTGGTGCGGGCCCTACCCTCCGCTCACCAGCGTCCCCCTGTCACGGAGAGCACCATGGAAATCAATCTGCGCCGCCATGTGGCGGTCGGGGATGCCACGATCGGCACCATGACCATCGGCGACTTCACCTGCTACACGCTGGAAGACGTGATCCGTGACACGAAGGTCTGGGGGAAAACCGCGATCCCGGCCGGCATCTATCCGGTGCTGATGACCGAAAGCCCCCGCTTCACCGAAAGCTATGAGAAGAAGGGGCTGG
This sequence comes from Roseomonas sp. F4, assembly GCF_053891155.1. Lineage (NCBI taxonomy): Bacteria > Pseudomonadati > Pseudomonadota > Alphaproteobacteria > Acetobacterales > Roseomonadaceae > Roseomonas > Roseomonas sp. F4. The sequence continues at coordinate 606,566 of NZ_JBSSHK010000002.1, read as the reverse complement.
GCCGGATCGTGCCGCTTCTGGATGGGGTGCCGGAGTACACGGGCGTGCGCATCCATGTCGGCAATGTCGCAGAACACAGCCATGGCTGCATCCTGGTCGGCGATGACTGGGACCAGAAATCTGCCCGCATCACCGGCTCCGCCTCCGCCTTCAAGCGCATGATGAAGGCGCTGAACGCGGCGACGGGCAGCCATCGGATCACCATCGTGAACGATATCGGGGAGGCGAAGGTGAAGCTGAGCCATCCGCCGGCGCCGCTGTTCAATATGATGTATGCGCGGAGTTGTTTTCCGGCGTAGCCTCCCCGGTATGGCCAGACGAACCACGACGCCAAAATCGCCATAGGTGTTTTTCCCACAACGCGCGACATGTTACGGTTGCGTTTGGGATGGACTTGCTTTATTGCTCGCCAGACAAATGCTATCCACACCTCAGATCGTCCGAGCGAGAAAATGGCAACTAAAAACAAGCTACAGCGCCGCGTCGATATTTTTAATTTCGCCTCTTCCACAGAAAAAGGCGCCGGCCCGTACGAGGAAGTTTTCTTAAATCTTAAGAAGAAGTCGCCATTCGAAAGCACCGCCTCTTTTCAAAAAAAAGTTCGCGTTACCTATGTCGAAATGATGGATTCTGTTTGGATTATTGAACTCTACAATATTATTGAACGACTTGACGTGCTCGAGGTCAGCGCTCAACCTCAGCCAAACGACAAACCAACCTTCGTCGTACCTCGCGCAGAAAAGAGCTTTGCAACCAGAACATGCGCGGTATTTAATATTAAAACTCGAACTTGCTGCATTGAGTACGTCCACAATGGGCCAAAATCTATTGATTTTTCCGAAATACTCTCCCAAGAAGCCTTCAAGATCACTCAAAAAAAAGGCACGCACTTTGCCTTAACCCCAGTAATTGGAAAAAGTTTTCTTAGTGAAATAAAGAGTTTTGAGCGCATTAGGCAGGTTCGGGTTGTATTTGAGCGCCCAAATCCAGGCTGGGGGGATATCGGTATTTTAGCCGATGCCATTGAGGGCTCAGGTGACGCCAGAAGAGAAGTCGTACTTACGGCACCTCGCAGCGGATCCATCAAAAAGACTAAAGGTATTCTTGAATTTATAACCGATTCGATCAAATCCGGAACAACCCCGATGTCTAGTGTTGTTGTAGAGGGCAAACGTCCTGGCGACGCTGGTGAAACACGCATTAGCTCAGAAAAATCTGTCGCCAAACAAGTAGTTTCTCTACCTATTACAGAAAACGAAGGCCTCTACAGAAGAGGCTTTGTGGCAGCAACGCTGCCTATGTTCGGGTCACAGAATGGAAGAAAAAATTGACGCCCGCGCTTTAAAAAATGAACGCCATCTCAAAGACGGTTGCCAAATCGACGGCAGGCATTATTTTTTGCCGTCATTTTGCGGCATTCTTTGCCGCATTCCAAATTTTTTGTTATTTCATCAGGCCATTGGCAATTTCGGTTGTTGAAAGTAAAGATTTTGCCAGTATAATTTTAACGTATAATGCACTGGTTCTTAGTCTGAGTTTAGCGTCAATGACTCTTGTCATAGCAATACCATCGCAGGCCTTTATACAATTTTTGGCCGAAGAGCGCAAAATCAACTCAAAAATAATAAATCCGTTCCAGAATCTAATTCTGTCATTTTATCAATGCGCCGCAGCGCATTATTTTTCTCTCTTACTTGTGGTGTTTATCTACATTTTTGCCGGAAACACCATCACCCTTCAAAATTTATTTAATTATGAGAGTTTTTATAGTTACTTTTTTGTTGTACAGGCCTGGTCCATTGTTCTTTTTGGGTTTGCTTTGTGGGACATAGCAAATCTGGGTGTTCTCTATGCCAATTTTCTAGCAAAGAATGGGATTTCGCCTAAGGGAAATTCTAATATTTAAATCGCCACAGTGCTGATTTAATTATCATTTTCATTATGCCGCCTGCCGCTATAGCGCCGCCACCTCGACGCTCGGCACCAACCCAAGCGCAGCGGCCAGCGAATCCAACCGGCGCTGCACGCTCTCCCCCGCAAAAACGCCGCTGCCTTCGACCAGCCGCAGCTGCAATTCGCCGCCGCGGCGGCGGAGCGCGGTGCCGGCCAGCAGGACCGGGGTGCCGCCCGAAAGGGTAAAGGCCAGGCGCAGGGCGGCACCCAGGGTTTCGGCGCGCTTCACCGCGGAGGGGTCGAGCAGTTGCTTGGCCGTGTCCAGGAAGGGGGCGTTGGTGTCGGCCTCGTAGCGAAGGGCGACCACCATCGCCAGGAAGGCGCGCTGGTGGTGGTCCAGGCCCACGCCGGGCTGGCGCAGCACGCGGAAGAAGGCGTGTTCGGACCGGTAGTCGGGGTGGTCGTGGCTGCCGCTGTCGGCGATCCAGCAGGACGCCTCCCGCATCGCGGCCTGTTCGGCGGTTTCCTCCTCGAACAAGCCCTCGGTCCAGGCTTGCAGGGCGCGGGGCAGGTCGGGGTCGCGGCCCCAATGCTGGGCGAGCTCGCGGCCGGCGGCCAGCATCGGCTCCTCCTGCCGCACCTGCTCGGTCAGCAGGCGGCTGTACCAGCCCTCCCGCAATCCATTGGCGGAAAACACCACGCGGCGGGCGCCGGTGGCGCGCAGCAACCGGCGCAGCACCACGGCGGCATAGGCCATGTCGCCCAGTCGCTTGGCGGGCGCGCCCGGCATGCTGGCCAGCATCTTGCGGTCGGCCTTGGCGACGACGCCGGCCAGGTCCCGCGCCTCCTCCCGCCGCAGCACGTAGTGGTGGACGATGGAAAGCGGGTAGCTGGTCTGGGCGATGTGCATCCGGGCCAAGGCGCGCCAGGCGCCGCCGACCAGGTAGAGGTCCCGCCCCTCCCCGCGCTTCAGCCAGGGCACGCGGGCGAGGTCGGATTCGACGATGGCGCGGGCCTTGCTCGGGTCGCCGCCCGCGCGGTCGGCCAGGCGGATGGCGCCGATGGGCAGGGAGACGGCGTTGGTGGCGCGGCCGCGATCCAGCTCCACCAGCTCCAGCGACCCGCCGCCGATATCCCCCAGGATGCCATCGGCGCCGGGGAAGCCGAGCAGCACGCCATCGGCGGAGAACATCGCCTCCTCCTGCCCCGTCAGCACGCGGACGGACAGGTCCGGGTGGCGGTCGCGCAGGGCGGCGATGAAGTCGGGGCCGTTCTCGGCATCCCGCGCCGCGGCGGTGGCCAGAACCTCCACCCGTTCCGCGCCCATGGCCTGGGCGACGGCGGCGTAGCGGCCCATGACGGTCAGGGCCGGGCCGATTGCCTCCTCATTCAGCAGGCCGGTGTTCTGCAGGCCTCGGCCGAGGCCGAGCACGGCCTTTTCGTTGAAGATGGTCAAAGGGTTGCGGGTCAGACCCTCGAACACCACCAGGCGCACGGAGTTGGAGCCGAGGTCCACCACCGCCAGGCGGGGCGGTGCTTCGATGATGCGGCTGCGGGGCATGGTGCGGTGCAATGTCCGGACAGGATGCCGCTGCGTGACGAAAAGCGAGGGGCGCGTCAACGGCTGCACCGCCACTTCAGTCCTGCAACACGCGGTCCTGACGGCGGCGGGTGGCGGTGGCCGGGCGTTGCAGGGCGCTGCCGCGGCCGGAAAGAGACGGGTTGGTCATGAAATACTCATGCGCCGAGACCGGCTTGGCGCCGGGGGCCATGCGGCGATAGGTGCCATCGGCGCGCAGCTGCCAGGACTGCATCGTATCCTGCAAATTCACCGCCATCACCTGGTCGAGGATTTGCGTGTGGACGGTGGGGTTCTCGATCGGGACCATCGTCTCCACCCGCCAGTCCATGTTGCGGGCCATCATGTCGGCGCTGCTGATGAAGACGCGGGCGCGGCGGGACGGCAGGCGGTGGCCGTTGCCGAAGACATAGACGCGGCTGTGTTCCAGGAACCGGCCGACGATGGATTTGACGCGGATATGCTCCGACAGGCCGGGCACGCCGGGGCGCAGGCAGCAGATGCCGCGGACGACGCATTCCACGCGCACCCCGGCCTGGCTGGCGCGGTAGAGGGCATCGATGATCTGCTCATCGACCAGGGAGTTCATCTTCAGCCAGATGCCGGCGGGCTTGCCTTCCTTCGCGAAGGCGATTTCGCGCTCGATCAGGCCGAGCAGGGAGGGGCGGATGGTCAGCGGGGCGAAGGCGAGGCCTTCCATCGTCTCCGGCCGGGCATAGCCAGTCATGTAGTTGAACAGCTTGGCCGCGTCGCGGGTCAGGGCCGGGTCGGCGGTGAAGAAGGACAGGTCGGTGTAGATGCGGGCGGTGATGGGATGGTAGTTGCCGGTGCCGAAATGGGCGTAGCTGCGCAGGATGTCGCGCTCGCGGCGGACCACCAGGGACACCTTGGCGTGGGTCTTCAACTCCACGAAGCCGAAGACGACCTGGACGCCGGCGGCTTCCAACTCGCGGGCAAGGGCGATGTTCCGCTCCTCATCGAAGCGGGCCTTGATCTCGACGATGCCGGTGACGGATTTGCCGGCCTCGGCCGCCTCGATCAGGGCGCGGGCGATGGGGCTGTCGCGGCTGGTGCGGTACAGGGTCTGCTTGATGGCGACGACGTTGGGGTCGCGCGCGGCCTGGCGCAGGAACTGCACCACCACGTCGAAGCTCTCATAGGGGTGGTGGACGACGATGTCCTTGGCGGCGATGGCGGCGAAGCAGTCGCCGCCGAAATCCAGGATGCGTTCGGGGAAGCGCGGGGTGTAGGGGGTGAAGAGCAGGTCGGGGCGGTCGTCCACGATTAGCTGCTTGATGTCGGCGATGCCGATCAGCCCGTCCAGCTTCACCACCCCGGCGCGGTCCGAATCCAGCTCCTCCGCCACCAGATGCACCATGTCGGCGGCCATGCGGCTGTCGACCGACAGCAGGATGGCCTGGCCGCGGCGGCGGCGCTTCAGCGCGGTTTCGTAGGAGCGGACGAGATCCTCGGCCTCCTCCTCGAATTCCACATCGGTGTCGCGGATCAGGCGGAACAGGCCGTGCTCGGCGGCGATGAAGCCGGGGAAGAGGCGATGCAGGAACAGGACGATCAGGTCCTCCAGCATCACGAAGCGGATCGGGGCGCGTTCGCCCGGCGGGGCGAGGCCGGCGGGCAGGCGGATGAAGCGCTCGATCTGCGGCGGCAGCGGCAGCAGGGCGCGCATGGTGCCGCCATCCTCCTCCCGCACCAGCTTCAGCACCATGCAGAGCGCCAGGTTGGCGATGAAGGGGAAGGGGTGGGCGGGGTCCACGGCGAGTGGCGTCAGCACCGCGAAGACGCGGTCCATGAACCAGCCCTCCAGCCAGCTGCGATCCGCGTCGGACAGTTCCCCGGGCTTGCAGACGGAGACGCCGGCCTCGGCCAGCAGGCCGCGCAGCTCATGCCAGGCGGATTGCTGGCCCTCGATCAGCGCCTGGGCGGCGGCATTCACGGCGGCGAGCTGCTGCGCCGGGGTCAGGCCATCCGGCGAGGGGGTGGAGATGCCGGCGCGGTCCTGGCCGATCAGCCCGGCGACGCGCACCGAATAGAATTCATCGAGGTTGGAGGCGGAGATGGCGACGAAGCGCAGCCGTTCCAGCAACGGATGGCGCGGATTGGCCGCTTCCTCCAGCACCCTCGTGTTGAAGGCGAGCCAGGACAGCTCCCGGTTGATGAAGCGGGCCGGGCTGTCGGCGGCGATCGCGGGCGGCCGCACGGCGCCCACCGGCGCCCCGGGTTTCGGGGTGCTCGCGGCGGCGGGGGCGGGGGGAGTCGTGGGCAGCGTGTCCATGAGGTGAGACTAGCCCAGCGCCGGGTCGTTCGGGGAGGCGGTTTGAGATATCGTCTCGGAACGGTCATCCAGCGCCAGGATCTGCCGCGCCAGCGGCCGGGTGATGGGGCTGCCGCCGGCCAGCGCCGCCGCATCCAGCCGGGCCACCGCCTGCGCCAGCGCCGCCGCGCTGCGCGGCAGGCGGGCCAGCAGGAAGCTCTGCACGCCGGGTTCCACCCGCAACTGCCGGTCCGCCAACTGCTTGGCCAGCAGCACGGCCAGCAGCGCATCCGAGGGCGGCTGGATCGCCACCGCCTGGGTGGCGCGCAGCCGGCTGGCGAGGTCGGGCAGCCGCGTCGCCCAGCGGGCCGGGGGGGCGCGGGCGGCCAGCAGCAGCGGCACGCCGGATTCCGCCGCGTGGTTGATCAGGTGGAACAGCGCGGGCTCCGGCGCCCGGTCCGCATCGTCCAGCGCCGTGCCGGCCACATCGGCCAAGGCGAGGTCCATGTTCAGCGCCGCGCCGGCGAAGCAGCGCCAGCCCAGGCCGGCGGCGGTGGCGCGCAGCATATGGGTCTTGCCCACCCCCTCCGGCCCATGCAGCGCCAGGCGGCGCAGCGGCCAGCCCTCCGGCGCCTCCAGCCAGGCCATGGCCTCGGCATTGGAGACGTCGGGGACCAAATCCGCCGCGTCGGTGGAGTCCTGCAAAGGCAGGGGCAAGGGAAGCTGGATCATGCGTCCCGGGGAGATAGGCGATCCGGGGACCTCCTGCGAAGGGCGCGCCGCATTTTGCCGGCGAGATGATCCCGCGGGCGACAGCCCATACTCACGAAATCGCGATCAGAACATCGGCCGGGCGTCAACCACTCCTTCACCCCAGGCCTTCCAAATGGCGCCACCGGCCCCGCCGGAGCGCCGCAAGATGCCGCATCCCCTTCCGCAGCCTGCCCCCGCAGGCGGAGACGATACGGCATGTTCGACGGCCTGATGACACCTGGCGCGCCCAATGGCGGCACCCTGCAGCGCGGCCTGGCCTCTGTGCGGCGGCACCTCGGCATGGAGGTCGCCTATATCGCGCAGTTCATCGAGGGCCGCACCCTGGTGCGGGAGGTGGACGCGCCGGGCCGGGAGGCGACGATCCGGCCCGGCAAGTCCCAGCCCTTCGCCGAGGACTACTGCCGCGCCATCCTGACCGGCGCGCTGCCGGAGCTGATTCCGGACACCGCGCTGCACCCCCTGGCGTCCAGCCTGCCGATCACCGCCGCGCTGCCGGTGCGCGCCCATATCGGCGTGCCGATCCGCCTGCCGAATGGCGAGGCCTTCGGCATGTTCTGCTGCCTCGATTCCCACCCCAACCCGACGCTGAACGCCCGTGACCTGGCGGTGATGCGGGTTTTCGCCGAGCTGGCGGCGAAGGAGATCGCCCGCGAGTTGGCGGAGGCCGAGACGCGCGCCACCCAGTTGACGGAGGTGGAGGCGGTGATCCGCGACGGCATGTTCACCTTCCGCTTCCAGCCCATCCTGGCGATCCAGCCCTTCCAGGTGGTGGGTTTCGAGGCGCTGAGCCGCTTCGCCACCGAACCCTATCGCAGCCCCGACCTGTGGTTCGCCACCGCCCATGCGGTGGGGCTGGGGGAAGCGCTGGAATGCGCCATGCTGCGCCAGGCCGCAAAGGCGGTGAACCGCCTGCCCTATCCCACCTTCGTCGCGGTCAATGCCTCCCCGGCCACCATCCTGGGCGGCAGGCTGCCCGAGATCTTCGCCGGCCTGCCGCTGGACCGGCTGGTGGTGGAGGTTTCGGAACATGCGCAGGTGGAGGATGCCGGCGCGCTGCGCGTGGCGCTGGCGCCGCTGCGCAAGGCCGGGCTGCGGCTGGCGGTGGATGATGTGGGCGCCGGCTATGCCGGGCTGCGCCACATCCTTCAGCTTCGCCCGGACCTGATCAAGCTGGACATGGCCCTGACCCGCGACGTGGACCGCGACCCGGCCAAGCGCGCCTTGGCCGCGGCGCTGTGCCATTTCGCGCGGGAGACGGGCTGCCAGATCGTGGCGGAGGGGATCGAGACGGAGGCGGAGTTCATGACGCTGGAGGCGCTGGGCGTGTCCCAGGGCCAGGGCTACCTGCTCGGCCGGCCGGGGGATTTGGCGACGGCGAACGGGCTGGTGGGGCTGCCGGCGCATTTGCGGGAGTGAGGGCGGGGACGGCTGGGAAGGTAGGGCCCTTCGCCTGCCCCCACCCCGTGAGTCAGGCGCCCGTATCCGGCTCCAGCCCCTCATCCATGATCGGGATTATGTAGCAAGCACACCTAGGCAAAAACTAGATCCTGCTTGCATGCGAGCTAGCAAGGATGCATGATGCCTCTCTAGCAAGCAGGAGGCGCCTATGGCTGACGACGAACCTCAAGATCCCCCGGAGCCGAGCAAGCAGAGCCGGGGCGGCAAAGCGCGTGCGCTGCGCCTAACGCCGCAAGAGCGTTCAGCCATCGCTGCCTCGGGGGCGAGGCAGCGATGGGCAAAGCCGGAAGTCCTCGGCCAGATGCCCGAGGCATCTAGCCAGGGCACGCTCCCGATCGGCGATACAATGGTCGAAGTGTATGTGCTCAAAGATCGGCGAAGGCTGGTTGCGAAGCGGGCCATGGCCCGCGCCATCGGTCTCAAGTCGGAGGGCGGCAACGCCTTCATGAAGACGCTCAGCGGCAAAACCATCGGATCCGCAATCCCGCCGGAGTTGTGGTTGAAGATCGAAAATCCCATTATTTTCAAGCCATTAGTTGGGGATCCGGCCCACGGGTACGAGGCTTCAGTTCTAATCGAAGTCTGCGATGTTCTGATGCGGCTGCGCGGCAAGCTTGGGGAGCAACAGGCGTTTCTGGCGCAGCAGGCGGAGACAATCATCCGGGCGGCGGCCAAGGTTGGCATCATCGCGCTGATTGATGAGGCCACCGGCTTCATCGAAGACAAGCGGCGCGAGGAGTACCGAGAACTTTGGCAAGCGTTTGTTCTGGAAGAGGCGGCGCAGTGGAAGGAAGCCGAGTTTCCGGAAGAATTGTTCAATCTTATTTACAAACTCTACAACCTAAAGCGGTTTGATCCAAAGAGCACGAAGCACCCGAAGTTTTTTCCAAAGGTTCTGCGGAAGTATGTCTACGAGCCTCTCGCCAACAGTAGCGGCGCTATACTGCAAGAGTTGGATCTTCGAAATCCGGTTGTCTACGCGAATGGTGGCCGCCGGTACAAGCTTTGGCAATTTCTTAGCGAAGAAGTCGGCCTCGCTGAGCTTCGCAAGCACATTTGGAAGACGGTTGGCATCGGCCAGTCAGTGTCCACCAAGGAACAGTTCGATCGGGCCTTCTACAAGGCATTCCCCGCCGCTCGCCCACTAGGAACGGACGGGACGCCAGACCTATTCAGCTTGCCGGGCTCCGAAAACTAGGCTGACGCGGATCCGTCGACCCCGATGGCAAGCCCCTCCCTGAAGACAGGCCGCACACCTGCACCCTCCAGTGCAGAGCGGATCGCCGCGAGGTTATTCGCGATGGGGATGCGCCTCCCCTTCTCGAAGTCGCGTACGGTCGACAGGGAGACGTTGGCGCGCTTCGCCAACTCTTCCTGGCTCCAGTCCAGCCAGCCGCGCGCGGCGCGGCTTTGTTCGGGTGCAAGCATGAGGACGCGCATAGTCGAAAACCGCCCAGAAGCCAACGAAATACGTTGACATTACCTCATTCCACGGACACAAGCGATGTCAACGGAAATCGTTGAGGCGCGTCGTGGGTCAGCACTTCCCGCTCGAACGGTGCCTTGCATGGGATAGCGACCGCTGCGGCCCTTTCGCATCCCGTGTCACGCGTCTGGGCCGGCTACTGGCAGCGTTAGACCACTATTCACTCTCGACAACTCCTCACGCCTCCGTAAGGATGCCCGAAGAATCGGGAGCGAAAAAAACCTTGGCTGGAATCACTGCCGCAGACCTACTTTCACCTCCATCCCAGCCCGCGCTTGCCAGGACGATTTCAGACAGGCTTTCGCAGGAGCTAATCATTGCTTTTGTTGGCCCGGTTGGGTCAGGAGTATCCACATCCGCGTCATTTATAAATGAGATACTTGAGGGAACTTACGGTTATCGAGTTTTCCCAATTATCAAGCCCAGTGACATAATCAAGGCAGAATGTCATAGGGTGGGCATGACGATTGGGTCACGAGTAGAATTAAACGAATATATAGCCAGCATGCAAAACGCAGGAAATAAGCTGCGTGAAATGTTTGGTGGCGACTATCTGGCAGAAAAGATTGTTGAGCGCATTTGTAGATATCGCGCCGAAGGCGGCGGCTATGCCCCAGACGGTATAACGCCGCTCCCAGGCAGGCGGGCGTACGTCGTAGATTCTTTGAAAAATACCGAAGAGCTTGATTTACTAAAAAAAATATATGGAGAAACTCTCTGCATCTTCGGCGTCTTCGCGCCGGACGGACAGCGAGAGCAGCGATTAATTCATGCAGGAGCGGTTCAGGAATCGACCAGATCACTCATGGATCGAGATCAAAGCGAGGTAGCCACCTTTGGGCAGAAAACCAGAAAACTATTTGTAATGGCTGATTTTTTTCTGTGCAATGATCGAAAAAAGGAGGATTTGCGAAACCGCTTGGTTAGATATCTTGAATTAATATTTGACACTCATATTCACACCCCAACACGCGCAGAATCCGCCATGTATGAGGCGAGTTCGAGCGCTGCAAACTCAGCGTGCATGTCGAGGCAGGTTGGCGCAGCGATAGTTTCGAAAGATGGGGAATTAATATCCGTCGGGTGGAACGATGTTCCAAAATTCCGAGGCGGACTTTATACAGAGGATGACCAATCGCAGTTTGACACAGAGAAGCGCGTGATTGTTGATGGTGATAATCGCTGCTTTAAGTGGGGAGGCTGCATCTGCCACAATGAAACCCGCCGAATCAAGATAGTTGATGATCTGGCCGCAAAGCTGGTTAGTAAAGGTCTTTTGCGCAAAGGAGTGACCGCACCGCAAGTGAAAGCCGCGCTCGCAGGCTCTTCGATCGACTCTTTGATCGAATACTCTCGTTCCATTCATGCCGAAATGGAGGCGATTCTTGCCATTGCGCGGGAAGGAAAGCATTCTTTAGTTGGAGCCACTCTTTACACAAATACGTATCCGTGCCATAATTGCGCACGTCATATTGTAGCCTCGGGCATAAGCAGCGTGTTTTATATTGAGCCGTATCTAAAGAGTCTTGCGATTGTGCTTCATTCAGACGCAATCAGCGAAGACCCAGAGGTGAAAGACAAAGTTATTTTCCGCCAATTCGAGGGGGTGGCCCCAAGAAATTTCCTCAGATTGTTCAGATCCGGCTCGGATCGCAAAAAAAATGGTCATTTATATCGCACGCTGGCCAAGCAGGCAGATCCTGTTTTTCGCATACAACTCGATGCGCCTTCTGACTATGAAGCGAAAGTGATTGTGGACCTGACGCAAAAAGAGCAGGATGCGTCGTTATCGACAGCGGCTTTGGGTACTGAGGGCGCTTGAAATGGCACATCAGCGTGACGCTAACGGACAGATGAAACTAGCTCTTCCTCCACACGAGCCAGTTCCGCAGCGACGGAAAGAGAATGTAATTACGTTCACCGACGCGGCAACTCGCTCTTTGAGACAATGCGCACTCGAGCGAGTTCTAAAATCTGGAATTTTTTCACCTTACGATCTGGGTTGTTCGGCAAATAAGCGAAAGTAGCGAGGCCTTGGACTGGTTACCTTACGGTCCAACGCTGCCCCTCTGCTGCAACAATCTCATCCACCATCCCATTCGTCCGCTGATACCGAAGCGCCAGCCCCACGCGCTTCACCATGAGTAGCGCGCAGCCCCTTGTCGCTCGCGTCCAACCCGCGCTCCGCGATGATGCGCTTCGCCACCTCAGCAGCCGACAGCGACTCACCGGCAACGCGCAAGGCGTCCAGAACCGCTCGGCTCATCGCACCCGTCTCGGCAGGCGTCTGCGCGCGCCGGTAGCGCGGCCGAAGGTTCCCCACGGGGTATTCGGGATCGAACTGGCGGATTGCCGCGTCGAGGCTGGCCAGATCCGGTGAAGCTGCTGCACAAGGCCTTGGGCCTTCTCCAAATCCCCGAGCATCTCGGCGCGGCGCTTAACCAGCGCGGGGAGAACTTGGTCGGCCATGGTCTTCTCCTCGCGGGAGGCGCCACGATAGCCCGAAGCAAGCAAGAAAGCACGATACGCCCAGGCATGCTTGCTGCACAATTCCGTTCATGATGGCGTAGAGGCGGTCCATCTCCACGTCGAATTCGGCCCAGAGCGCCTGGCCTTCCTCGGGTGGCAGGGCGTCCTTGGCGATACGGAAGGCATCGCCTTCCCGAATGATCGCCAGATGGTGGTCCCTGGGCATCTGGGTCACCGCACCAGCCGCGGATCATAAAGCCATTTGCGCAGCTTGCGGCAGGTCACCGCGCCAGCATCCGGGTGCTCCGGATTCAGCAGCACGTTGAACTCCTCCGGCACGATCACCGACGGCACGACCAGCAGGGCGCTGCTGCCGCCTCGCAGCCAGTCCGTGCCGAAGCCGGTGCTGGTCAGGCTGGCCGGCTCGGCGTCCCAGCCGACCGGCAGGCTTTGGTCGGTTTCGTGCCGCGCGGCAGCCCAGACCGGATCGGGGATGGTGATCTCGACCAGGTAGCGGTTCAGCGGCAGCCCGCCGGCATTCAGATGCACCACGGTTTCCAGGCAGGCCAGGGCTCGCGTCATGGAGGCGTAGACCACCGGGTGGTCCGGTGCGTTCCAGCGCCCGCCCGTCATCTTGGCCCCGGTGCCCGAAAGATCCTCGGCCGGGTAACGCGCGGTGTCGGCGGCGATCCGCCATACCACCTGGGTCACGCGTAGGCGCCGCCGCCGATCTGCGCGAGCTTTTGGGCGACCAGGGCCTGGCCTTCCATCGTATTCATGAAGTCGATCGGCCGTGCATGGCCGAGCGCCGGCAGGGGCTCCGTGAGCCAGCGCGCCAGCCAGGCGCGGGCATCGAAATCGGCCGGGGCGCCGGCCTCCTCCAACAGGGCCTCCACCTGGCCGACGAGGCGCGCGAAGCCGATGACCCTTTCGCTTTCCGCCGGCGACAGCCGCGCATTCGCCTTGACCTTCCGGTTGAAGGTGGCGGCCGGCAGGTCCAGGGCCTTGAGGGTGCTGCTGCGCCCCAGTTCCGCGATGTCCAGCCAGCGCTTGGCGTCAGCCGCCGGCACGCCATCCGTCATCAGGCGGATACGTTCCATGGCGGGGGCCCGGTAGAGGGTGCCGTAGAGGCGGGTCGCGCCGGTGGCGGACATCAGCTCAGCTCCTTTGAGCAATTCCTACACTCAAATGAGCAGCCACGTCGAGAATATCCAGGGGTGAGGTGAAGGGCGGGCTTTCCCTGCCCTCCCTCGACGCAAGCGCAGAACCATGTCGCAACGTTCCGTAATCCGGAGGATTGTCCACTCCGCGTGTCTCGCTATGCTCCGCCCGATAACGGACGGAGCGTCGGCCGAGGGGTCGGCGTGCGGCAGGCGACATGATCCTTCGACACCTGGCCCCCCTGGCCCTGGGCGCGGCCCTGCTCGGCTTCGCCGGCCCCGCCGAGGCGCAGCGGCGGGATGAGGAGGTGGGGCGCAGCGGCAATGTCCGGATCGTGCGGGTGTTCGAGGGCCATCGCTTCGATCGCTGCTACGGCATGGTCCCGGGCCACCAGCTTGGCGCGCGGCTGTTCTGGGCGGTCGGGCGCGACTACATCCTGACGGTTCCGGGCGTGAACCCGCCGGGGGACAAGACCGTGCGAATCCGCACGCCGGGCGGGCTCATCCAGGCGCGCGGCAGAAGCGATGGGGGGCGGACCATCATTCCGTTGAATGGCCCCGACGCGGCGAAGTTCATGCAGCTTCGCGGCGAGCTGGTGGTCGATGTGGCGGGGACGAGCTTTCCCTTCCGCATGCAGGGCACGACGATGGAGCAGGTCTTCGTCAGCGTGGAGAACTGCGCCTCCCGCAACATCCGTTAGCGGCTGGCGGCATCCCGCGCGAAAGCCCTTAGCCGCTGCCGGTCCGCGGCGGGTCCAGGTAGAGCGGGCTTTCGAGGTAGCGTCGCAGCCAGTAGCGGGCGATCACGCCGATGGCGGCGGCCATCGGCACTGCCAGCAGCACGCCCAGAAAGCCGAAGGCCACGCCGCCGGCGAACAGCGCGAAAATCACCCAGACGGCATGCAGCTCCACCCGGTCGCCCAGCAGGCGGGGGTAGATCACATAGCCCTCGACGATCTGGCCAATGACGAAGACGGCGACCACCAGCCCCACCTCGTTCCAGGTCCCGAACTGCGCCATGGCCAGCACCACCGCGGTGACGAAGCCTGTCATCGATCCGACATAGGGGATGAAGGACAGCAGCCCCGCCATCAGCCCCACGGTCAGCCCCAGCTCCAGCCCCACCGCCGAAAGCCCGGCGGCGTAGAAGGCGGCCAGGATGGCGCAGCACATCAGCTGGCCGCGCAGCCAGGCGGACAGCACGCGGTCCGTGTCGAAGGCCAGTTGGCGCAGGGTCTGGGCGGATTTGCGCGGCAGCCAACTGTCGATGCGCGTCATCACCCGCTGCCAGTCGCGCAGCAGGTAGAAGCCGACGATCGGTGTCACCACCAGCAGGGTGAAGACATTGAACAGCGCCACGCCGCCGCCGATCAGACGCGCCACGGCGGTGCCGAGGAAGGTCACCACCTGCCCCGCCTGGCCGATCACCAGGTCCCGCAGTTGGGAATCCACCACCTCCGGCCCAAAGGCGTTCTGGGCTGCCTCCAGCGCCTGGCGCACCGCCTGGCCGATGCCGGCGACATAGGCGGGCATGCGCACCACCAGCACGCCGATCTGCGCCACCAGCAGCGGATACAGCAGCAGCAGCGCCAGCAGCGCCAGCGCCGTCAGCCCCAGCACCAGCAGGAAGGCGGCGATGGAGCGCGGCACGCCGAGCCGGGCGAGCCGCGTCGTCGGCGGGTCGAGGAAATAGGCGATGCAGCCGGCCAGGACGAAGGGCGTCAGGATGGCGGAGAACAGCCAGATGGCGAAGAACAGCGCCGTCAGGCCACCGATCACCAGGGTCCAGCGCTCCGCCCGGGTGGCGACGCGGCCGGGCTGCACGGGGGGCGGCAGCGGCGCCGGGCCGGGGCGCGGCTTTGGCAGCTCGCCGGCCGGCATCGGCACGGGCGGCGGCAGGCCGGGGGGGCGGTAGCCGCTCATCCGCCGCGCCGCGCCGCCTGCACCACATAGGCCGCGCCAGAGGCCAGAGTGGTGCCGGCCACCAGCAGGATGGCGACATCGAGTAGCCCCTGGGCGCCGAGCCCGTGGCCGGCCAGGAACAAGGCGAGGGCCGCGAGGCCGATCTGAAGCGCGGTGTTCAGCTTGGATATCCAGAGCGGTTGGATCAGCGGGGGCTGCCCAAGCACATACAATACCAGGACGCCGCCGACGATCAGCAGATCGCGGAAGACCACCAGGATCGCGAGCCAGTCCGGCAGCACGCCCAGCACCGCCAGCGTGACATAGACCGAGACCAGCAGCGCCTTGTCCGCCACCGGGTCCATCAGCGCGCCGAGGGCGGAGCGGCTGTTGCGCACCCGCGCCAGCCAGCCATCCAGCCCATCGGAGATGCCGGCGGCGACGAAGACCCAGAAGGCGACGTCCAGGCGATGCTGCAACATCAGCCAGATGGCGCCGGGCACCGCGCAGAGCCGGGCGAAGGTGATCGCATTGGGCAGCGTGAACAGCCCGCCATCGGGGGCGGGCGGCGGCGGCGGCTGCGGCGTGTCAGCGCGCCCCGGCAAGGCTGAGGCGCCATCCCTCGCCAAGACCTTGCGGCGACGGCTGGCCGGGGGCGACGGGGCGCGGGTCCATCGGTGCCGGGGACAGATAGAGGCCGGTGGCGGCGAGATCCGACGCCGCCTGCGGCGCCTGGCTGCGCAGGCCCAGGCGCAGCCTTGCCTGGTTGCCGGCCACCGTCACCACCTCCACCCGCGCCACCGGGCCGGCGGCGTTCAGGCGGCGGGTGATCTCCACCCATTCGGCGAAGCCGCGATAGCTGGCCAGCGCCTCCACCGTGGCCACGGTCGGGCCGGTGGCGGCGGGGGGGACCGGCGCCTCCGGCCCACCGCCCGGGGAGACGGCGGGCGGCGCGTCGGGGCTGGAGGGCACGCGGCCGCCGGCGGCGGCGACGCGCTGCGGGTTGAAGTTCACGGTGATGCGGGCGGTGTAGGTGCGGGCCGAAATCCGCTCCGATTCGATGACCAGGGAGCGGACCATGGAATCGATCTGGGCGGCGGAGGCGGTGGGGCTGAGGCCGAGGGCATTGGCCATCCGCTCATAGGCCAGGCGCTGGCCGGCATTCAGCGCCTGTTCGCGCGCCAGCACGGCGGTTTCGGCCGTGGCCTCGGCCGGCACGCCGCGCTGCACCAGCGGGTCGTCCTGCGCCTGGGCCATGGGGGCCATGAGAAGAAGGAACAGCAGTCCAAGGGCGCGCATTGCGAAGGCCACGCGCGCGTGGTTGTTTCCGCGCCGCTGGCCCTGCCCCTGGCGGGCCGGCATCATCCGGGTGACCGGCATCTCGCCATCCTTTTCCGTTCTCAGCCGCATACCCGATCGGGGGCCGCCATGACCAGCCTGACCTACCGTGACGCGGGGGTGGATATCGAAGCCGGCGACGCGCTGGTGGAGGCCATCAAGCCCCTGGCGCGCAGCACCGACCGTAGCGGAACGATGGGCGGGCTCGGCGGTTTCGGGGCCCTGTTCGATCTGAAGGCGGCGGGGTTCCGGGACCCGGTGCTGGTTTCCTCCACCGATGGGGTGGGGACCAAGCTGAAGCTGGCGATCGACAGCGGCATCCATGGCTTCGTCGGCCAGGATCTGGTGGCGATGTGCGTCAACGACCTGGTGGTGCAGGGCGCGGAGCCGCTGTTTTTCCTCGATTACTTCGCGACCGGCAAGCTGGAGGTGGCGCAGGCCGCCGCGGTGGTGGGCGGCATCGCGGAAGGCTGCCGCATCGCCGGCTGCGCCCTGGTGGGCGGTGAGACGGCGGAGATGCCGGGGCTCTACAAGGGCGGCGATTACGACCTGGCCGGCTTCACGGTGGGCGCGGCGGAGCGGGACGCGCTGCTGCCGAAGCCGGATGTCGGGCCGGGCGACGTGCTGCTGGGGCTGGCCAGTTCCGGCGTGCATTCCAACGGGTTCTCGCTGGTGCGGCGCATCCTGGAAGGCACCAACCTGACCATGTCCGCCCCCGCCCCCTTCGCCGGCGGCGGCACAGTGGCGGAGGCGCTGCTGGTGCCGACGCGGATCTACGTGAAGCCGGTGCTGGCCCTGCACAAGGCCGGGCTGCTGAAGGCGGCCGCGCACATCACCGGCGGCGGCCTGCCGGGCAATCTGCCTCGGGTGCTGCCGGAGGGCGTAGTCGCCGCGCTGGATGCCGGCGCCTGGACCCTGCCGCCGGTCTTCGGCTGGCTGGCGCGGACCGGGAATGTCGCGGCGGAGGAGATGCTGCGCGTCTTCAATTGCGGGCTGGGCATGGTGCTGGTGGTGGCGGAGGGCGATGCCGAGGCCGCCACCGCCCAGCTTCAGGCGGCCGGGGAGACGGTATTCCGGATCGGCGTGCTGGAGGCCGGGGAGGGCAAGGCCGGCGTGCGGATCGACAATCTGCGGGCTGGCTGGCCGGGGTGACCATGCGCGTCGCCATCCTGATTTCCGGCCGCGGCAGCAACATGGCGGCGCTGCTGCGGGCGGCCGCGGTACCGGGCTATCCGGCGACCATCGCGCTGGTGCTGTCGAACCGCGCCGATGCGGCCGGGCTGGCGGTGGCGCAGGCAGCGGGCGTGCCGACCGCCGTGGTGGAAAGCCGCCCCTTCAAGGGTGACCGCGCGGGGTTCGAGGCGGCAATGGAGGTGGAGCTCGCCCGCCACGGGGTGCAGCTGGTGGCGCTGGCCGGCTTCATGCGGGTGCTGACGGAGGGTTTCGTGGAGCGCTGGCGGGACCGGCTGGTGAATATCCACCCCGCTTTGCTGCCGCTCTTCAAGGGGCTCGACACCCATGCCCGCGCGCTGGAGGCCGGGGTGAAGCTGCATGGCTGCAGCGTGCATCTGGTGCGCTTCGGCGTGGATGAGGGGCCGATCCTGGCCCAGGCCGCAGTGCCCGTGCTGCCCGACGACGACGAGGCGTCACTGGCGGCGCGGGTGCTGGAACAGGAACATCGCATTTACCCGGCCGCGATAGCCTGGTTGGCCTCCGGGCTGGTGCGGGTGGAGGGTGATGTGGTGCGGGTGACGGCCCCGGCGGCCACCGGCGCCCTCGCCAACCCCTTGCCCGGCCCGGCCCCGGTTTCTACAACCTCCCCCACAAGCTGACCCGCACGAGGATCCCCCATGGCCGAACAGGCGCCGACCTACGAGATGATCGAAGTGAAGGCCGAGGACATCATGGCCGAGCGCGAGGGCCTCTATGCGGGCTTCCTGCGCGCCACCGTCTGGGGCATCGGCATCACCGCCGCCATCCTCGTGCTGATGTGGATTTTCCTGGTTTGATGAGGCGGGGGCGCGCAGGCGCCCCCATTTCTACAGCAGCAATTCCACCCCGCAGGCCGCCGAGGCGCGGCGCAGTTCGGCCAGCACCGCCTCGGGCGGCGGGCCAGGCGGGGTTTCGGGCGTGGCCTCGGCCGCGATCGGCTGGCCGAGCGTGCTGAAGAAGGCCTCGTGCTGGTGGCCCGGCCAGTTGAGGACCAGCATGCTGGCCTCCCCCGCGCCGATATTGCGGAAATGATGCGGCGCGCCGGTCGGGATCGGCACCCAGTCGCCCGGCCCCACCACCCGCACCTCCCCATCCACGCTGAATTCATAGGTCCCGGACAGAATCCGGAACGCCTCCTCATCCCCCGCATGCCGGTTCGGCGGCGCGCCGGCGCCGGGCGCGGAGCGGCATTCGCTGAGCAGGAAGGGCGCGCCCTGGGAGGGGCGGGTGCGGAAGGTCAGGATATTGCCGAACAGATGGTAGCTCTGGGACTCCGCCATGGCGGATCTCCTTGCGACGGGATGGGGCCGGCGGCATATTAGACATCAGTCTCGTTACGAGACAAGTGTCTTATAAGGAATGAGACTTGTCCACCTCGCTGGAATCCGGCCGCAGCGCCCAGAAGCTGCGCACCCGCCAGGCTCTGCTGGCCGCCGCCCGCGCCCTGATGGCGCGTGGCGCGCCGGTGACCGTCGCGGCGGCGGCGGCGGAGGCGGGAATCTCCAAGGCCAGCGCCTATCGCTATTTCACCGCCGCCGAGACGCTGACCATGGAAGCGGCGCTCGACGGCACCTTTGCCAGCCCGGCGGAGGTGGTGGGGGATGCGACGGAGGTGCGGGAGCGGGTGCGCCGCGTGCATCGCTACCTGTTCGCGGCGACGCGGGCGCAGGAACGCGCCTTCCGGCTGTTTCTCGCCAAGGCGCTGGAGGCCTCTGCCCAGGCGGAGGCCGGCGCGGTGCCGCAGCTTCGCGGCGGGCGGCGGCTGCCAATGTATGAGCTGGCGCTGGCGCCGCTGCGCGGGCGGATGGCCCCGGCGGATATCGCCACGCTGGTGCATGCCCTGTCGGGCGCGACGGGGGTCGAAGCCTGGCTGGCGCTGAAGGATGTGTGCCGGCTGGAGGATGCGGAGGCCGAGCGGATTTCGGCGCTGACCGTGGAGGCGATCCTGGACCGGCTGCTGCCGGGGTGAAGCCCCCCCTCACCCAACCCTCTCCCCCCGTCGGGGGGAGAGGGCTTTAGCAAAAAATCAGCCGACGATTTCGGTGCCGGCGAAGAAGTAGGCGATCTCGATCGCGGCGTTCTCCAGGCTGTCGGAGCCGTGGACGGAATTCGCCTCGATGCTCTCCGCGAACAGCTTGCGGACGGTGCCCTCGGCGGCGTTCGCCGGGTTGGTGGCGCCCATCACGTCGCGGTGCTTGGCAACGGCGTTCTCGCCTTCCAGCACCTGCACGACGACCGGGCCGGAGATCATGAAGGTCACCAGGTCGTTGAAGAAGCCACGCTCCTTGTGCACGCCGTAGAAGCTCTCGGCCTGGGCGCGGGACATCTGGATGCGCTTCTGGGCGACGATGCGCAGGCCTGCCTCCTCGAACACGGCATTGATCTTGCCGGTCAGGTTGCGCCGGGTGGCGTCGGGCTTGAGGATGCTGAAGGTGCGCTCGATGGCCATAATGGTGATCCTTGGTTGGTGGCGCGCCGGATAGGCGGGGTTTCACGACTGCGCAAGGGTTGCCGCTGTTACGGCTGCGCGGCCCAGGCCTCCAGCACCCCCACCGCCTCCGCCACCAAGGCCCGCCGCGCCTTCATCCGATGGGTGCCGATGGGGGCGGAGGCTTCGAGGCGCAGCGCCACGCTGTCCACGCGCACGCGGCGCGCCGGGCCGACATCGGCCAGCACCCGGGCGCTGTCGGCCATGGCGGCGGCGTAGACCACCGCTTCCACCTTCGCGATCTGCATCGCGGCGACGCACAGCGCGCAGGGCTCGCAGCTGGTGAAGACGGTGCAGCCGCTCAAATCCAGCGTGCCGAGCCGGTTGCAGGCATCGCGCATCGCCTCCGTCTCCCCGTGGGAGGTCGGGTCGAGCTTGCCGATCGCCTGGTTGAACCCCTCCCCCACCACCTGCCCGTCCTTCACCACCACGGCCCCAAAGGGCTGCGCGCCGGGCGTCGCGGCGGCCTGGGCTGAAAGCGCGATGGCGCGGCGCATGAAGGTCTCGTCGGTCATGGGTCAGGGCCTGTCTGGAGGAGGCGGCAGCTTGAAGCCCCTACGCGCGGGGGGAAAGGCCGGATATGAAACGGTTGGCGCAGGAACGCGCCGAGTGTGGAGCGAGACGGCATGAGGCGCCGCACCCTGCTGGCCATGGCAGGCCTCCTTCTGGTCGCGGCATCGCCAGCGGAACGCCCGCCTTTGCCGGAGAGCCTGGCGGCCTTCCGCGTGACGCCGGCGCAGGGTGATGGGCCGGAATCGATCCTGATACCCGGCGCGCACAGGATGATGACGGGCATTCTCCCGCCCCATCTCTCGGTCTTCCAGGGGCGGGACGGCGTGGTTCTTGAGACCATCGAGGCAGGCAATTTCTCGCTGGATCTCGTCCTGGCCAGGCAGCCGCTTGATCTCGCGGCCCAGTTCAGCCCTCGGCAGATGGCGTTGCTCGAAGCCGCCCTGCAATGCACACGATCCGCCGGCACGCCGCTGAGCCGCAACAACGCCTTTGGGCTTTGGCTGCTGCTGGACCGAGTGGGCACGGCCACGGCGCGCGATCCGGCGGCCTGCCCGGCCTTCACGGCAGCGAGGGGCGCGCCGACACAGCTTGCGCCGCGGGTCGTGGATGGCCCCAATGCCTCGGGTGGCGATCCCTGGTTCAGGGCCATTGCGCAACATCTGGGGCTGCCGCTCAGCGGGCTGGAGACATCGGCCGAGGGCATGGGTCATTGGGCAGCCATTCCCAGCCCGGTCATGCTGCGGATCGTTGCCCGTGACGTGGACATGATCCTGGAAGACCCTGCCGTGATCGCTGGCCTGGACCCGGAGACACTCCCTGCACGGCTGCTGCAGGTGAAGCTCGACGGCGATTTCGAGACGGTGGCCGCCCTGTTCCTGGCGATCCTTTTCGGAGAAGGCGAGGACGCCCGGGTGGCCGGCGCCTACATCCTCGATGCGCGCAACCGCGTGATGGCGGACCGGCTGGCGCCGCGGTTGCGGCACGAAAGCCTGATCGTCACCGCGGGTGCCGCGCATTTCGGCGGCCGCGAGAGCCTTCCGGCCCTGCTCCGCGCCGCGGGCTTCCGTGTGGAGCCGATCCGCGTGCCAACGATGGTCCCGCACAACCTGCGGGTCCCGCCATCACGGAACTGAAGCCCCTACGCCTTGCGGGGAAGGCCGGCTATGAAGCCGTCCCATGACCGTTCTCATCATCCGCGACCTCACCATCCGCTTTGGCGGGCGGGAATTGCTCAACGGGGCCGAGCTGACGCTCGACACCGGCCACAAGGTCGGCCTCGTCGGCCGCAACGGTGCCGGCAAGTCCACCTTGCTCAAGGCCATCACCAAGGAGCTGATCCCGGATGGCGGCGAGATCCGCCTGGCCGCACGCGCCCGCATGGGCGTGGTGGCGCAGGAGGCGCCGGGGGGTGAGTCCAGCCTGCTGGAAGCGGTGCTGGAGGCGGATACGGAGCGTGCCGAACTGCTGGCGGCGCTGGAACGCGACGACCAGGCGCATCGCGTGGCGGAAATCCATGAGCGGCTGATGGCGATCCAGGCCGATGCGGCGCCGGCCCGCGCGGCGACGGTGCTGGCCGGCCTCGGCTTCGACGCGGCGGCGCAGGCGCGGCCGCTGAATTCCTTCTCCGGCGGCTGGCGCATGCGCGTGGCACTCGCCCGCGCGCTGTTCCTGGAGCCGGACCTGCTGCTGCTGGACGAGCCGACCAACCACCTCGACCTGGAGGCGACGCTGTGGCTGGAGGGGTGGCTCAGCCGCTTCGCCGGCGCGGCCATCATCGTCAGCCATGATCGCGGGTTGCTGGACCGGGCGGTGGATGGGATCGCGCATCTCGATCGCGGCAAGATCCTCTACTACCCCGGCAATTACGAACGCTTCGTCCGCATCCGCACGGAACGCGCGGCGCAGGTGGAGGCGCAGCGCGGCAAGATCGCGGCGCAGCGGGCGCATATGCAGTCCTTCGTGGACCGCTTCCGCGCCAAGGCGACCAAGGCGAAGCAGGCGCAGTCCCGCATCAAGGCGCTGGAGAAGCTGCCGGTGATCGAGGCGGTGGTCGAGGACGCCGCCAGCACCTTCAACTTCCCCGAGCCGGAGGAGCTGGCGCCCCCCGTGCTCGCCCTGGAACAGGTCGATGTCGGCTATGGCGGCCCGCCGATCCTGAAGGGCCTCGACCTGCGCATCGACCAGGACGACCGCATCGCCTTGCTCGGCGCGAACGGCAACGGCAAGTCCACGCTGGCCAAGCTGCTGGCCGGGCGGCTGGGGCCGTCGCGCGGCACGGTGAAGCGGGCGCCGCGGCTGCGCGTCGGCTTCTTCGCGCAGCATCAGTCGGAGGATCTGGACGCCACCGGCACGCCGCTGTCCCACATGCAGTCGGCGCTGCCCAATGCCACCATCAGCCAGTGCCGCAGCCAGTTGGCGCGGTTCGGCCTGACGGTGGAGCGGGCGGAGACGAAGATCGCCAATTGCTCGGGCGGGGAGAAGGCGCGGCTGCTGCTCGCGCTGTGTACCCGCGACGCGCCGCAATTGCTGATCCTGGACGAGCCGACCAACCACCTGGACATCGATGCGCGGGAGGCGATGGTGCGCGCCCTGGCCGATTACGGCGGCGCCGTGCTGATCATCACCCATGACCCGCATCTGGTGGAGCTGGTGGCCGACCGGCTGTGGCTGGTGACGGATGGCACCGTGCGCAACTTCGACGGCGACATGGACGAATACCGCGCCCTGCTGGCCGAGCGCGCCCGGGGCGGCAGCGGCGGCGGGCGGGAGGCCGAGGCCGGCGGCAAGGCGGGTGAACGCCGGAAATCCGCCACAAGTCGCGCCGCCCTCGCCCCCATGCGGACCCGCCTGCGGGAGATCGAGAAGGACATCGAAAAACTGGCGCTGGAGCGCAGGCTGATCGAGAAGCGCCTGTCCGACCCCGCGACCTATGCCAAGCGCAAGCCGGAGGACATCACCTGGGCCAATACCCGCCAGGTGGTCATTGCCCGTCAGACCGCGGCGCTGGAGGAGGAATGGCTGAAGCTGTCGGAGCAGTTGGACGCGGCCTGACGGCGGGCACGACCTCCTCCTCCGCCAGGGTCCGGCGCAGGAAGGTCGGCCAGAGCGCCCGCTGGGTGCAGGGCTCGGCGGGGGTCCTGGGGAGCAGGATGGGGGGTTCGGCTTGCATGGGCCTCACCTTCTGGTTGAAAAATCTCGCTTGGCTGCATCCTGACCGCGCGCCCCACCGCGCGCAACAGAAACCCCGCATCCGTGCCGCGGAGGTGATCGGCCCTTGACGCCCCGGGACGCGGTTGCGACACGGCAGCAAAGCCCGGGAGAACGCCCATGATCCGCCGCCGCAGCGTCCTTGCCCTTCCCCTGATGGCCGCTGGCCTGTCCGCGCCGGCCCTGGCGCAGGGCGGTGGCCAGATCCGGCTTGTGGTTCCGGCCCCGCCCGGCGGGCCGACCGACATCCTGGCCCGGGTCACCGCCGAACGCGCCTCCGCCACGCTGGGCCAGTTGATCGTGGTGGATAACCGCGCCGGCGCGGGCGGGGTGATCGGGGCGGAGCTGACGACGCGCGCCGCGCCGGATGGGCTGACCATCATGGTCGGGCACAACCAGACCCATGCCTCCAACCAGTCGATGATGGCCCGCCTGCCCTTCCATGTGGTGGAGGGCTTCACGCCGATCGCCAAGATGGGGACGGTGCATCACGCGACGGTGGTGCCGGCCAATTCCCGGGCGCGCAGCATGGCCGAGCTCGCGGCGATGGGCCGGGATGGCGGGCGGGTGACCTATGCCTCCTCCCAGGCCGGCTCGGCCAGCCATGTGATCTCGGAGACCTTCGTCCGCCGGTCGAACATGAACGCGACCCATGTGCCCTATCGCGGGGCGGCGCCGGCGGCGACGGACACGGTCTCGGGCATCGTGGATTTCTACACCTCCACCTTCCCCACCGTGGCGGCGCTGATCCGCGATGGGCGGCTGCGGGCGCTGCAGGTGGGCGCGCCGGCGCGGCTGGCGGATTTCCCGGATGTGCCGACGGCGGCCGAGGCGGGCGTGCCCTTCATGGCGGTGGATGCCTGGTTCGGCCTGTTCGGCCCGGCTGGCCTGCCCGCGCCGCTGGCGGAGCGCCTGGCGAGCGCCTTCCTGGGCGCGATGGAGAATGCCGATGCGCAGCGCCGGCTGGCCGCCGCGGGCTTCACCATCGACCCGCTGCGGCCGGCGGAATTTGCGGCGTTTCAGCGCCAGGAAGTGTCGCGCTGGGCGGAGATGGTGGAGCTGACCGGGGTGAAGCTGGAGGATTGAGGGGGGGGGCCCTCTCCACCCGCAGGGGGAGGGGGTTGGGTGAGGGGGGCCATGCCACCAGCTGCACCAATGTTGAACAGACGCCCGTAATCCAACGGGCGGATCGTCTGCCAAGCCCCTCACCCTGCCTCTCCCCCCGTCGGGGGGAGAGGGGTCTGTTGCGCGAGGGGCTAGGCCCCCATCCGCCGCAGGAAGGCGCCGTGGACGAAGCCGTCGGGGACGGCGTCGCCTTGCAGGTCCACCAGGCGCCAATCCCCATCCTCCCGCAGCACGCGCAGCATGGTGCCGGGCGGCAGCTTGCGCAGGACGGCAAAACCGGTGCCGGGGCCGCCGCGCAGGTTCAGCGTGTCCCGCGACGCCACCTCGAAGGCGCCGAGGTCGTTCGCCGCCAGGGCGCTGCGCAGGTTCTGGAAGCGTGCCATGGGGAAGGCCGGGCCGGGGTCCTGTTTGCGGCCGGGGGAGATGTCGTCATGGCCGACCACCTCCTGGATGGTCGGATAGGCCGTGAGGATGGCGCGGGTCAGCGCCTCCACCGCCTTCAACTGTGCCTCGGGATAGGCTTCCCATCCCATGATCGGCCCGCCATTCCGATGCGCGGCGACCACCACCTCCTCCGCCGGTAGCACCCGGTTGAGGCCGGCGCGGGTCCAGCCGGCGCCCTCCTTCCGGTCGAGCCAGCCGAGATTGGCGATCTCGATGCCGATGGAGCTGGTGTTCAGCCCGTCATGCCCGCGCCAGTGGGAGGCACCCGCATGATAGGCGAGGCGATTGAAGGGCACCGTCTGGATCACCGTGCCGTCGCGATCGACGAAGATATGCGCCGAAAGCCCGCGATCCTGGATCGCCCGCACCGAATTCCGCGCCGATCCGCCGGCGGTGTAGTGCATCACCAGGAAGCGGGGCGTGATCTCCGGCCCCATATGCTCGGTGGGCTCAAACAGGGTGTCGCGCAGGCGGTGGGCTTCGATCTGCATGGCTGTTCATCCTGCTCTCTAGAGAACATTACAAGAACATAGACCGAAGAAGGTCGAAATTCCTAGGCTTTTTTCTCCCAGCCCCGCGCCCCCTGCTGCCAATAGGTCAGGGCATGGCCGGCCGCCTTGGCCGCCCGCCAGCGGGCCCGCGCCGCGGCCACCGCCTGGTCATCGCCGCCATCGAACAGGTCCAGCACGCGGTCGAAGGCCGCCAGCCGGGCGCTCTCCGTGCCCTCCAGCAGAAACAGGAATTTCGCGCCATTGGGCGCACCCTCCGGCCCCGCATCCTCCGTGGTCAGCCAGATCGGCTGCAACGGCGCATGGCCGATCCTCGGCGTGCCATGCGGCAGCCAGTCCGGGTCCTGGGAGGTCCAGAGCGCGGCGTCCAAAGCCTCCAGCCGCGCCGGCTCCGCCATGCGGACCATGGCCCGGCCACCGCCCGCCAGGACCCGGCCGAGCAGTTTCGGCAGGACCTGTTCCAGCGGGCTGCGGGTGAGGTGGTAGAATCCGTAATCGGCCATCAGGGGCGGCCACCAACTGGTTCCGGTGGCTCCTCATACTGCGCCGCGACCAGCCGATCCAGCAGCCGCACGCCGAAGCCCGTCGGCCCCGCCGGGCCCAGCGCATCGGCCTTGTCCCGCGTCTCCACACCCGCGATGTCCAGATGCGCCCAGGGCGTGGCCTGGCCCACGAACGTCTCCAGGAAGGCCGCCGCATGGCTGGCATCCGGCTGGAAGCGAATCCCCGCCGGCATGCATTGGCGGATATCGGCGATGTCGGAGCGCAAATCCTCCCGATGCCGCGCGCCGATCGGCATGGGCCAGAGATGCTCCCCCACCTCCTCCCCCGCCGCCGCCAGGGCCGCCAGCAGCGCCGCGTCATTGCCGAACAGGCCGGCGCGGTGATGGCCCAGCGCCGTGACGATCGCGCCGGTCAGCGTCGCCGCATCAACCACCACCCGCGGCCGCAGCGCCGTCACCGCGTGATGCAGCGCATCCGCCAGCACCAGCCGCCCCTCCGCATCCGTGTCCACCACCTCCACCGTCCGGCCCGAGGCGGTGCGCAGCACATCGCCCGGCCGGTAGGACTCCGCCCCCGTCGCATTCTCCGCGATCGCCAGCACCGCCACCGCCGGCGCCGGCGAGCGCCTCAACGCCAAAGCCAGCATCGCCCCCGCGCAGGCCGCCGCCCCCGCCATATCGGCCCGCATCGACTCCATGCCCTTGGCCGGCTTGATCGAAATGCCGCCGGTGTCGAACACCAGCCCCTTGCCGACCAGCACCACCGGCGGCGCATCGAAACTGCCGCGCCAGCGCAGAATCGCCATGCGAGGCGGGCTGGCACTGCCACCCCCCACCGCCAGCAAAGCCCCGAACCCCGCCCGCGTCAGCCGCTTGCGACCCCAGACATCCACATGAATCCCGAACTCGGCCAAACCCTCCAACCGCTTCGCGAAGCTCCGCGTGGTCAAATGATTGGCCGGCTCCGCCACCAGGTCCCGAGCGAACAGACACCCCCGAACCCCCGCCTCAACCCCCTCCCAAGCCTCCCGGCACGCCGCCGGGTCATCGACCAGCACCGTCACCCGCTCCAACCCCGGCCTCACCCGCGTCCGATACCCCTCGAACCGCCAGGCCCGCAGCACCATCCCCGCCACGAACGCCGCCACATCCCCCGGCGCCGCTCCCTCCAACCCCACCCGCACCTGCGGCCGCTCCAACACCCGCGCCGCCGCGCCCGCCCCCGCCTCCTCCCACGCCCGCCGCCCCACCGGCACAGACCCGCCACCACCCTCCAAGGGCCAAGCCACGGGATGCGCCGGATCGGCTGGGGGGCGCTTGAAACGAAGCTTCAGCATGAGGGTGTGCGGGTGATTTGCAGGGGGCGCTGCCCCCTGCACCCCCGCCAAAGGGACAGTGGTCCCTTTGGGATCCCGTTAAGGGGCAGGAAGGAGGAGGGGCATGGCGGGGCCGCGGGTTCAGCGCGCGCGCCGGCCCCTCCTCCTTCCTGCCCCTCATCCATGGGTTCGAAGGGGCCACTGCCCCTTCGCGGGAGGGTGCAGGGAGGGCGGAGCCCTCCCTGCAAGACCACCCGCGCAGCCGTCATCGCTCAGCCCTCGTCCCAATCCGCCACCAGCCGGTCCAGGAGGCGTACCCCGTAGGCTGTGGCGCCCTTGGGGATGGTGGGGTGGTCTTTGTTGGTCCAGGCGGTGCCGGCGATGTCGAGGTGGGCCCAGGGCATGGGGCCGTGTTTGGTGTTGATAAAGCGTTGGATGAATTGGGCGGCGGTGATGGCGCCGCCGGGGCGGCCGCCGACGTTTTTCATATCGGCGATGTCGGAGCGGATGGCTTTGTCGTAGGCGTCGCCGAGGGGCATGCGCCAGGCGGCTTCCCCGGTGAGTTGGCCGGCGGCGAGGATGCGCTGGGCGAGGTCGTCGTCGTTGGAGAACAGGCCGGCGTGTTCGTGGCCGAGTGCTACGATGATGGCACCGGTCAGCGTCGCCAGGTCGATCATGCAGCGCGGTTCGAAGCGTTCCTGGCAGTACCAGAGCACGTCGGCGAGGACGAGACGGCCTTCGGCGTCGGTGTTGATGACTTCGATGGTCTGGCCGGAATAGGATTTCACCACGTCCCCGGGGCGCTGGGCGGTGCCGGAGGGCATGTTCTCGACCAGGCCGATCAGGCCGACGACATCGACCTTGGCCTTGCGGCCGGCCAGCGCCGCCATCAGGCCGACGACGGTGCCGGCGCCGGCCATGTCCCACTTCATGTCTTCCATGCCGCCGGCGGGCTTGATGGAGATGCCGCCGGTGTCGAAGGTGACGCCCTTGCCGATGAAGGCGAGGGGCTTGGCCTTCTTGGACTTGGGCGCGCCCTTCCATTGCATGACGACCAGGCGCGGTTCCTGGGCGCTGCCCATGGAGACGCCGAGCAGGGCGCCGAAGCCGAGGCGCTTCATCTCCTTCGGGCCGAGGATTTCGACCTCGACGCCGAGCTTTTCGAGCGCCCTGCAGCGGTCGGCGAATTCGGTGGGGTGCAGGATGTTCGGTGGTTCGCTGACGAGTTCGCGGGTCAGGAACACGCCGTCCGCAACCGCGCGCATGGGGGAAAAGGCCTGCTTGGCGGCGCTGGTGTCGGAGGTGGCGAAGGCGAGGCGTTCGAGCTTCGGCTTGTCTTCCTCCTTCTCCTTCGTGCGGTAGCGGTCGAAACGCCAGGCGCGCAGCAGAGCGCCCATGGCGAGGGATGCCGCGAGGGCCGGCGGCAGGGTATCGGCGGCGATGGTCGCCTCCCGGTCCTGGGCCAAGGCGGGGATCATGCTGCCGCCGGCGGCTTCGGCCGCCTGGGGGGTCAGGTCGGCGAGCTTGCCGAGGCCGATGGCGACGACCTTGGAGAGGCCGCCGCCGGGCGCCCAGATGGTGGTGGTCTGGCCCTTTCGGCCCTTGAAGCCGGCGGCTTCCAGCGCCCGGGTCAGGGCGCCGCCGGTCGCGGCATCGGCCTCGGCGTGGAGGCCGGCGGCTGGGGTCTCGGCTTCGGGAAGCGGCAGCACCAGGGTGGCGGAGCGCGGCAGGGTGGGCTTCGCGAAGGCGATATCGGGCATGGGGACGTGATCCGACGAGTTTTTATGACACGCAGCCTATCACTTCGCGCCGCCTTCGTCGCAACCGGGGCCTCGCTTGCGTCGCATCGCGCGGCTAGAGGCTAGGGCATGGATGAGGACGAGCTTCTGGCGCTGGCGGAGCGCCTGGCCGCGCAGGCGGCGGCGGCGATCATGGCGGTGCGCGCGGCGGGCTTCGTGGTGGAGCGCAAGCGCGACCATTCGCCGGTGACGGTGGCCGACCGGATCGCGGAGGCGCTGATCGTCGAGGGGCTGCTGGAAGCCGCGCCCGGCATCCCGGTGGTGGCGGAGGAAGCGCATGAGGCCAGCGCGGTGGCGGTGCCGCAGGGCCGCTTCTGGCTGGTCGATCCGCTGGACGGCACGCGGGACTTTGCCGAGGGGCTGGACGGCTATGCGGTGAATATCGGGCTGGTGGCAAACGGGCGGCCGGTGCTGGGCGCCGTCGCTTTGCCGGCCTTTGGCGAGGTATTTTCGGGGGTTGTCGGGCGCGGCGCCTGGAAGCTGGCGGCGGGCGAAAGGCGGCCGATCCTGGCGCGGGCGCTGGCGCGGGACCCGGTGGCGATGGTCAGCCGCCGGCACGGACGGGACCCGCGCATCGTCGATTTCCTGGCCGATCGCGGCGTGGCGCAGCTGGTGCCGCTGGGCTCGGCGGCCAAGCTGTGCCGGGTGGCGGAGGGGGCGGCGGACCTCTATCCGCGTCGCGGCCCGACCATGGAATGGGACACGGCGGCGCCGGAGGCGGTGCTGATCGCGGCGGGGGGACGCATGGCGGATTGGGACGGGGTGGCGCTGCGCTATGGCAAGCCCGGCTGGCGCAATCCCGGCTTCCTGGCGGAGGGGCGCGCATGACCCGGTTGCTGACCGATCCGGCCGAGGCCGCCGCGCTGCTTTGCGCGGGCGAGTTGGTCGCCTTCCCAAGCGAAACCGTCTACGGGCTGGGCGCCGATGCCTGGAACGGCACCGCGGTGGCCGCCGTGTTCACGGCCAAAGGCAGGCCGCATTTCAACCCGCTGATCTGCCATTTTGCGAGTTCCGAGGCGGCCTTTGCCGAGGTGGTGGCGGATGCCCGCGCGGTGGCGCTGGCCCAGGCATTCTGGCCGGGGCCTCTGACCCTGGTGCTGCCGCGCCGGCCATCCTGCCGGGTGGACCTGCTGGCGGGTGCGGGGCTCGACACGCTGGCGGTGCGGGTGCCGGCGCATGCGGTGACGCTGGAGATGCTGCGGCAGGTGGCGCGGCCCATCGCCGGGCCTTCCGCCAATCGCTCCGGCCAGGTCAGCCCGACCAGCTCCGCGCATGTGCTGGCGGGGCTGGGGGGACGCATCGCGGCGGTGCTGGAGGGTGGCGATTGCCCGGTGGGGGTGGAGAGCACGGTGCTCGACCTGACCGGCGCGGGGGCGGTGCTACTGCGGCCGGGCGGGGTGCCGGCGGCGGCGATCGAGGCGGTGATCGGGCCGGTCGGGCGCCCCCTGCCGCTCTCGGCCGCCGAGGCCACGCGCAGCCTGCGCAGCCCGGGGATGCTGCTGTCCCATTACGCCCCGTCCCTGCCATTGCGGCTGGAGGCCAAGGTGGTGGGCGCGGATGAGGCGCTGCTGGCCTTCGGTCCGAAGCCGCTGCCCGGGGCGGGGGCGCTGTGGAATCTGTCGCCCGGCGGCGATGTGGCGGAGGCGGCGGCGCGGCTGTTTTCAGGCCTGCGCTGGCTGGATGCGGAAGGGCAACGCCTGGGGCTGGCGGGTATCGCCGCGATGCCGGTACCGGCGGAGGGGTTGGGGGAGGCGATCCTGGATCGCCTGGCGCGGGCGGCGGCGCCGCGGGACTGACGGAAGGATGTGGCGCATTTTGCGCCTAAATCACGTCTTGTGCGGGTCCGAAAGGCTGGTCCCTAGATACTCACCGATCAGATACTCACCGATCGCCCGGTCCCTGCGGCCGAGGCGTCTTCCGGCTGATAGGCCGTCAGGGCACGTTGCAGCATGGCGGTCAGCCGTGTTGCGACTTCTACCTGCGCTTCCGGCGTTGCGTCGCCCGATCCCGCCTCGGCCTGGGCGCTGAACAGGATGTTCAGCATGGCCCCGCTGAGGCTGGCCCGGGGCAGGTCTTCGGCTGTGCCGAGGGCCAGCCGTGTGCCATCGGCGGCAGATCCTGCCGACGCCTGGGCAAGCCCTGCCGAGGACGACCCGGCAGCTTCTGCCGCCTCCGACGGTTGCGGCCGCCGACCTCGTACCTGTTGAAGCAGGGCGGCACCTCCGGTGCCGCCCACGCCCGAAATCTCCATCGTGGAGCCTCCTGACCCCGCCGGCGGAATGCCGGCGGGTGGCATACGTGACTCACATGGCGTGCCATGGCGGGACCACAGGGGCATCACCAATTCTTGATGACGCTGCCCCTTACGAATTGCCGTCCAGCGCGAAACATTACATCATCGGGTAGGTCGGATTTTCCGGCCTAGACCCTGGCATCGTGCCGCCCGATCCTCGCGCGGCACTATCGTTACAGTTGTTAAGGCTACTGCCAAAGCCCCTTGCTGGCCAGCCAATCCTGCACCAGTTGGGCGACCGTGTCGCTGTTGCGATCCATCATGATCATGTGACTGTTGCCGCGAATGCCACGCTCCGGCAGGTCCACCACATCGACGCTGCCGCCGGCCGCCCGCACCGCTTCCGCGAAGCGCACGCCATTGCCACGGATGGTGGGCCAGCGGCTGTCCTGGGCAATGTAGTCGCCATAGACCATCAGCACCGGGATGTTCCGCAGCGCCGCCACCTTGGCGATGTCGCCGATCGCCGCCGGCTCGATCAGCACCAGAGCGCGCACCTTGTCGGGGCGTTCCTGCGCCGCGCGCCAGCCGAAGAGCCCGGCCTGGCTATGCGCCACGACGACCGAGGGGCCGACGCGGTCGAGCAGCGCCAGATAGGCTTCCAGCGTCAGATTGTCCGTGGTGGTGAAGCGCGGCACGTTCTGCCGGATGAAGTTCAGGTAGCTCTCGCGGTCCGACGGGAACTGGTTGCCGGGCAGCACCTCGCCCCGCTGGTAGCTGCCCTGGCCGGCGCCGATGCGGAAGCGCTCGAAGGGATTGTCGACCGACAGGACCACGGCCGTGCCGCCGGTCTGCTCCGGGATCATGCCCCAGCCGGCGCGGCCGCGCTCGACGGCGTCGGAGACATAGGTGGGCCAGCCGCGGCGCAGGAAGAAGCTCTGCCAGCCCTCGCGGCCATCCGGCGTCGTCTCCCAGGTCACGCCGGTCAGCCCGCCGCCATGCCACATCAGCAGCGGCGCCTGGCCGCGCGGATTGGCAGGGATCATGTACTGGGCATACATGCCGCCCATCAGATAGGTGCCGTTCGGATCGACGCGGGCGGGCACGCCGCCGGGGGTGAACAGCACTTCCCGCACCGGCTGGCCGGAGACCACCACCTCCCGCCCCCCGACATGGAAGCTGCCCCAGCTTTGCAGGGCGACGGGCGGCTGGGCGCTGGCGGGCTGCGGCGTACCAGCGGCCTGCTGCGCGCGCGCCGGCATGGCCGGGCCCGCCACCACGGCGGCCAGCGCCATGGCGAGGATGGTCTTGTGCATGGTCTCACTCCCTCGAGTCCCGGTCGTGCCGGAATGCGCGGAGTGGATCACGCGGCGCCGTGATCCGCCAAGCACCCGCCGGGCGGATCGGCGGGGGATTTCGTCCCTGCGGGCTCGGCGGCGCTCAGCACGATGCCGCGCAGCCAGGCGAGGCCCGCATCGCCATCCATCGCCTTCAGCCAGGCCATGTCGAGGCCGTGCAGACGCTCCGGCAAGGGCGAAGGCAGGATGCGCAGACCCAGCGCCTTGGCGAAGGGCGCGACGGCACCGAGCGGCAGGGTGGTCACCAGATCGGTCGCGGCGACGATATGCAGCGCCGCCTGGAAATGCGGCACCGTGACGGCGATTTGTCGCCGCAGCCCCCGCGCCTCCAGCGCTTGGTCCATCCAGCTCAGCCGCCCGGGGAAGGAGGAGACGCGGACATGGCGGCGCGCCAGGAAGGCCGCCATGTCGAAGCCCTCCGCCGGGTCCGAGGCCGCCTCCGCCAGAACGCAGACATGGGGGTCCTGGCGCAGCGGCTGCCGCCGGATGCGGGGCGGCAGCGTGTCGGTCTGGCCGAGCGCCAGTTCCACCTGCCCCTCATCCAGCAGCCGGGGCAGGACAGGGCCATCCTGGTTCTGGCCGCGCGGCAGGTGGATCACCTCCAGCGACACCGCCGGCGCGGCGCCGCCGAGCGCCTGGAGCATGAGCGGCAGCAGCGTGGCGGAGACATAGTCGTTCATGCCGATGCGGAAGCGCCTTTCGCTGGCCTCCGGCCGGAACGGCGCCGAGGGCAGGATGGCCTGCTCCAGCGCCGCCAGCGCCGCGACGGCGGCGCGGCACAATTCGGTGCCGCGCGGCGTCGGCACCAGCACGCCCGGGCCGCGCACGAACAGCTCGTCCGCGAAGGCCAGTCGCAGGCGTTGCAGGGCGTGGCTCACCGCCGGCTGCGAAAGGCCGATCATCCGGCCGGCCGCGGTGATGCCACGGCATTTCCACAGCGCGTCCAGCACCTTCAGCAGGTTGAGATCCAGCGCCCGCAGCGACTGGATGGCTTTGGCGTCATTCGTCCGGTGCATGGGTTGAATGTCTAGCATCGATTTGACCGATGGGCTTGGGGACCGTGACACTTGCCTTCGCCTGGATGCGAAAGGGATGCCTCGCCATGCTGCATGATCGGAGTGGAGGTCGGCGCGCCGCCCGGCGGGCCCTGGCGGGCCTCGCCTGTCTCGCGGCGATGGCCGCCGGCCCGGCCGGGGCCCAGACGCTGAGCATCGGCATGGCCGGTGCCGTCACCTCGGTGGACCCGCATTTCTACAACGCCTCCCCCAACAACAGCATCGCCATGCAGATCTTCGATCGGCTGGTGGAGCGCGGCGCCAATGGGGCGCTGGCGCCGGGGCTCGCCGAATCCTGGCGCCCGGTGTCCGAGACCGTCTGGGAATTCCGCCTGCGCCCGGGCGTGACCTGGCATGACGGCCGCCCGCTGACCGCCGACGACATCGCCTTCAGCTTCACCCGCGCGCGCAACGTGCCGAACAGCCCCGGCGGCTTCGGCGGCTTCCTGCGCAATATCGCCAGCGTCACGGGGGTGGATGCGACCACGCTGCGGATCGAGACGCGCGGCCCCTCCCCCGGCCTGCCGGGCGATCTGGTGAATGTCGCGGTGATCGCGCGCCATGCGGCGGAGGATGCGACCACCGCGGACTTCAATGCCGGCCGCGCCGCCATCGGCACCGGCGCCTTCCGCCTGCGCAGCTTCCGCCCGGGCGACCGGATCGAGCTGGAGCGCAACCCCGCCTGGTGGGGTGCGCAGGTGACCTGGGAGGGGGCGAGCTACCGCATGATGCCGAACCCGGCCGGCCGCACCGCCGCGCTGCTGTCGGGCGATGTCGACATGATCGAGATGCCCAGCGCCTCCGACCTGCCGCGGCTTCGCGGCTCGGCCCAGGTGGTGCTGGTGGAGGCGCCGGGGCTGCGCGTGATCTACCTCGCTCCCCGGCATGGCGCGGCGGTGCCGGCGCCCTTCGTCACCGCGGCGGATGGCAGCGCCCTGCCCAGTAATCCGCTGGCGCGGCGGGAGGTGCGGCAGGCGCTGTCGCTGGCCGTCAACCGCACCGGCTTGGCGGAGCGCGTGCTGGAAGGCACCGCGGCGCCGACCGTGCAGATCCTGCCGCAGGGCACCTTCTCCGCCGTGCCGGGGCTGACGGTGGGTGAGGCGGCGGCGGACCGCGCCCGCGCGCTGCTCGCCTCGGCCGGCTATCCGGGCGGCTTCCGCCTCACCCTGCATGTGCCGACGGATCGCTATCCGGGTGCCACCTCCGTCGCCCAGGCCGTGGCGCAGATGTGGACGCGGATCGGCGTGCGCACCAGCGTCGCCTCCCTGCCCTGGAGCGCCTATGCGACGCAGCGCGACAGCTTCGCGGTGCATGTCGTGGGGCTGGGGAATGCGACCTTCGATGCCTCCTCCATGCTGGTGAACGTGCTCGGCACGCCGGACCAGGCGCGCGGCATCGGCGCCGGCAACACGACCGGCTACAGCAATCCGGCGCTGGACAGCCTGGTGGCGCGCGCCGCCGGCACTTTTGCGGATCCGGAGCGGGAGGCGTTGCTGCGCGAGGCCACGACCATGGCGATGGAGGATGCCGCCATCATCCCGCTGTACCACCAGACCAACAGCTGGGCGCTGCGCCGCGGCCTGACCTACGAACCGCGGCTGGATGAGCGGACGCTGGCCAAGGACGTGCGGCGGGCCGCGCCATGAGCCGCGCCGAGGAGACCTTTCCCGCCGCCGGCTGGGCGGATGTGGAGGCCGCGGCGGCGGGCTTCGACCCGGCAGCGCTGGCGCGCTTCACCGAACGCCTGCGCGGGCTGACCACCACCTCCTTCATGGTGGTCTCCGGCGGCCGCGTGGCCTACCGGTATGGCGATGTCGCGGAGGTCAGCTACCTGGCCTCGACCCGCAAAAGCATCCTGTCCCTGCTCTATGGGCCGCATGTGGAAGCGGGGCGGATCGACCTGTCGCTGACGCTGGAACAGCTCGGCATCGACGATGTGCAGGGCCTGCTGCCGCAGGAGCGGCAGACGACGATCCGCGACATCCTGACCAGCCGGTCCGGCGTCTATGCCCCGGCGGGCAGCCCGGGCGGCGACGATGCCGGCACGCCGGCCCGTGGCGCCCATCCGCCGGGCACGCGCTTCCACTACAACAACTGGGATTTCAACGTCGCCGGCGCGATCTTCGAGCAGCTGACCGGCATCGCCGTGCATGACGCGCTGCGCGACCAGCTCGCCATCCCGCTCGGCTTCGAGGATTTCGATCGCGCCCGCCAACGCATGCTGGGCTATCCGGACCGGTCGCGCTTCCTCGCCTACCACATGTTCCTCTCGGGCCGGGACATGGCGCGGGTCGGGCTGCTGGCGCTGCGGGGCGGGCGCTGGGCCGGGCGGCAGGTGGTGCCGGAAGCCTGGGTGCGGGACAGTGTGGCGCCGCATGTGCGGCCGGAGGACATGCAGGGCCGCTTCGCCGGTCGCGGCATGGGCTATGGCTATTACTGGTGGCTGCCGATGCACAGCGAGGCGCCGGACTGGCAGGGGGCCTTCCTCGCCTCCGGTCACTACGGGCAGTTCATCCTGGGGCTGCCGCGGCTGGACCTGCTGATGGTGCACCGCCGGGCGATCACCGACGAGCGCGCCCTGAAGCGCAATGCCGGGATCGACCTCGGTGACCTGCCCGCCGTCTCGGCCGGGGAGATGGTGGCGCTGGGGCAGGCGGTGCTGGACGCGCGGGGCTGACGCCCCGCGGCCGGCCTGCGCCAATCAATCCGCCGTGATGCCAGCCTGGCGCACCACGGTCGCCCAGCGCTCCCGCTCCCACTTGATCAGCTCGGCGAAGCCGGCGCCGTCCATGGAGGAGGGCTCGGCGCCCTCATCCCGCAGGCGGCGCACCACGTCCGGGTTGGACAGAGCGGCGCGCATCGAGGCGTAGATATGGGCGCGGATCGGCTCCGGCGTGCCCTTCGGCGCCAGGATGCCGTACCAGGCGGTCGCCTTGTAGGTCGGGATGGTCTCGGCGACGGTCGGGATGTTCGGGAACAGCGACATGCGGGCATCGCCGGTCACCGCGAGGGGCCGCACCGCATTGCTGTTCATCAGCCCGACCACGGAAGGCAGGGTGGTGACCATGAAGTGCAGATGGCCGGCGACCACATCGGTCAGCGCCGGGGCGGCGCCGCGGAAGGGCACGTGCTCCGCCTCCAGCCCCGCCATCTGCAGCATCAGCGCCGCCGCGAGATGGCTGGCGGAGCCGTTGGAGGCGCTGGCGTAGTTGGTGCGGCCATTGGCGGCGCGGATTTCGGCCAGCAGCTCCGGCAGGGTGGTGGCCTTGGAGGCCGGGCCGACCACCACGATCAGCGGCGCGTCGGCGACCAGGCCGATCGGCTCCAGCGCCGTTTCCGGGTTCACGCGCATGTTGCGGAACAGGGAGACGTTGACGCTCATCGGGCCGTGATTGCCCATCAGCAGCGTGTAGCCATCCGGCCGGGCGCTGGCGACCTGCTCGGTCGCGATATTGCCGCCGGCGCCGGGGCGGTTTTCCACGACGACGGTCTGGCCGAGGGTCGGCGTCATGGCGCCGCCCAGGGTGCGGGCGATCAGGTCCGTGCCGCCGCCGGGGGCGAAGGCCAGCAGCAGGCGGACCGGGCGGCTGGGATAGGGCTCCTGCGCGGCGGCGGGGCGAGCGGCCAGAAGGGGCGCGCCAAGGCTGGCGGTGAGCA
This sequence comes from Roseomonas sp. F4, assembly GCF_053891155.1. Classification (NCBI taxonomy): domain Bacteria; kingdom Pseudomonadati; phylum Pseudomonadota; class Alphaproteobacteria; order Acetobacterales; family Roseomonadaceae; genus Roseomonas; species Roseomonas sp. F4. Next base: position 568,816 of record NZ_JBSSHK010000002.1, on the reverse strand, counting down.
GCGTGCGACGGTCGAGCATGGCAGATCCTCGTATGCGTTGCGGCGCATCTACCATGTTCAGGGCGGTCTTTCGCAATCCTTGTCGGCGCAAGGCTGGGCTGCTCGCAAGATGCTTGCCTGGGGGCTTGATCCGCGGCGCCGCGCGCTGTCCCTTGGGGGCATGTCAGATCCCCCGGCCCGGCCGCGCCCCAGCGTCGCGGCGCTGTTCCTCACCTATCTCAAGATCGGGCTGGTCGGCTTCGGCGGCGTCAATGCCTGGGCGCGGCGCGTGCTGGTGGAGGAAAAGCGCTGGGTGACGGAGCAGGAATATGCCGAGGTGCTCGGCCTGGGCCAGGTGCTGCCGGGGCCGAATGCGCTGAACGTGGCGATCCATCTGGGCGACCGCTTCGGCGGCGGCTGGGGCGCGCTGGCCACCAGTGTCGGCCTGTTCGGCGGGCCGCTGGTGGTGCTGATCGGGCTGGCCTTGCTGCATGACGCCTATGGCGATGTGCCGATGGTGCAGGCGGTGCTGGCCGGCACGGCGGCGGCGGCGGCCGGCATGGTGCTCGGCACCGCCGCCAAGATCACCACCAATCTGAAGCCGGCCTGGCCGATCCTGGCGGTGGGCGTCGCCGCGCTGCTGGGCGGTTCGGTGCTGCGCCTGCCCCTGCCCTGGATCGTGCTCGGCCTGGCGCCCGTCGGCATCCTGGCCGCCTGGTGGACCATGAGGGATCGTGTTCGGCCATGAGCGATGGCGAGGATGTGCTGAGCCAGCTCGCCTTCGGCTTCCTGGCGATCTCCCTGATCGCGGTGGGCGGCGGCATCGCCGTGGTGCCGGAGATGAACCGGCTGGCGGTCGATGTGCATGGCTGGATGAGCAATGAGCGCTTCGCCCAGCTTTTCGCCCTGGCCCAGGCGGCGCCGGGGCCGAATGTGCTGGTGGTGGGGCTGATCGGCTGGCAGGTCGCCGGGCTGACCGGCATGCTGGTGGCCACCCTGGCGATGACCGGCCCGGCCGGGCTGCTGGCCTTCGGCTTTTCCCGCATGCGCAAGCGGCTGGCCGGGGCTGGCTGGCTGCGGATGACGGAAAAGGGGCTGGTGCCGATCGCGGTCGGGCTCATCTTCTCCTCCGGCATCATCCTGGCCCAGGCGGCGGCGGTGCATTGGATGGCCGTGGTGGTGACGGTCGGCTCCACCCTGTTCGTCTGGCGGACGGAATTCTCGCCGCTCTGGGTGCTGGCGGCCGGCGCGCTGATGGGCGCGGTTTTCCTCTAGCCGACGTTCCTGTAGGAGGCCTGACCATGCCCGATACCTTGCCCCCGCTGACCCCGCCCGGCCTGCTCGATGCCCTGGCTGCCCTGCTCGGCCCGCGCGGCCTGCTGACGGCGCCAGAGGATCTGGAACCGCATCTGGCCGATTGGCGCGCCCTGTACCGGGGCGCCACCCCCTGCGTGATCCGCCCGGCCGATACGGCGGAGCTGGCGGCGGCGGTGAAGCTCTGTGCCGCGGCCGGGGTGCCGCTGGTGCCACAGGGGGGCAATACCTCCATGGTCGGCGGCGCGACGCCGGATGAATCCGGGCGCCAGATGGTGGTCAGCCTGGCCCGGCTGAACCGCATCCGCGCCATCGACCCGGTGGACATGACCATGACGGCGGAGGCCGGGGTGGTGCTGAAGGCGGCGCAGAACGCGGCGGCCGATTCCGGCTGCCTGTTCCCGCTGAGCCTCGGCGCGGAGGGCACGGCCACGATCGGCGGCGTGCTGTCCACCAATGCCGGCGGCAACACCACGGTGCGCTACGGAAATGCCCGCGAATTGATGCTGGGGCTGGAGGTGGTGCTGCCGGACGGCCAGATCTGGGACGGGCTGCGCCGACTGCGCAAGGACAATACCGGCTATGCGCTGCGCCACCTGTTCGTGGGGGCGGAGGGCACTTTGGGCTTCATCACCGCCGCCGTGCTGCGCATGTATCCCCGACCGCGCGACACCGCGCTGGCCTTCTGCGCCGTGGCCGATGAGGATGCGGCGCTGGCCCTGTTCCGCCGCTTCCGCGACCGGGATGAGAGCGCGGTGCGCGCCTTCGAATACATGTCCGGCGCCGGCGTCGATTTCTGCCTGAAGCACATCGAGGGGGTGACGCTGCCGGTGGAAACGCGCGCCGACCATTACGTCCTGGTCGACCTCGCCTCCCCCCGGCCCGATGCCGGGCTGCGCGACATGGCGGAATCCCTGCTGGCGGAGGCGATGGAGGCCGGGGAAGTTCTGGACGCCGTCCTGGCCGAATCCGAGGCCCAGGCCCAGAAGCTGTGGAAGATCCGGGAGGAGCATCCGGAGGCGCAGAAGCGCGAGGGCGCCTCGGTGAAGAACGACGTCTCCGTCCCCGTCTCCCGCGTGCCGGAGATGATCCGCCGCTGCTCGGCGGAATTGCAGAAGCTGATTCCGGGCAGCCGGCCGGTGCCCTTCGGCCATATCGGCGACGGCAATATCCACATGAACCTGGAACAGCCGCCCGGCATGGACCCGGCCGCCTTCCTGGCCCGCAGCCACGACATCATGGATTGCGTGAACGCCGTGGTGCGGGAGATGGACGGGTCCTTCAGCGCCGAGCACGGCATCGGGCGGCTGAAGACCGACATGATGCCGGATTGGCGCGGCGGGGCGGAGCTGGACACGATGCGGCGCATCAAGGCGGCGCTCGACCCCTGGGGCCTGATGAATCCGGGCAAGGTCTTTCCCTGATCCGCCGGCTGGCCCTGCCGCTGGCCTTGCTGGCGGGCTGCACGGCGCCGCCGCCGGCGCGGCCGCCCGACCCGGCGCTGGTCGCGGCGGGCGCGGTGGCGCAGGTGCGATCCGGCGAATCGCCGCGCTGCCTGGCCAGCGGGGCGGCGATCCATCTCGGCGGCGGGCAGTTCGTGACGGCGGCGCATGTGGTGGATGGCTCGGCGCAGCGCCCGCGCGGGGTCTGCCCGGCCGGGGCGGGGCCGCTGGTGCTGGCGGTCGCGGGCAATCCGGCGCCGGCGCGGCTGATCCGCGCCGGGCAGGACCGGGTCGATCGCGGCATCGGCCAGCGCTATCTGGAAGGGGAGGATGTGGCCCTGCTGCGCGCCACCGGGCCGCTGCCCAGCCTCGGCACCGCCACGCTCTGCGCCGCGCCGCCCGCCCCGGGCACCCCGGCCTTGCTGGTCACGCCGCGCCGGTCGCAGCGGACGCGGCTGCTGGCGCCGGTGGCCGACCCCGATCCGCGCTTCGGCGCCTATCTCGAAATTCCGGAGACCCTGGCCCCGGGCGACTCGGGCGGCGCGGTGTTCGAGGCCGCGTCGGGCTGCCTGGCCGGGCTGGTCAGCCATCGCGACGACCCGACGGGCGCGGAGGCGGGCGCGCCGCGCACCCGGCTGGTGCCGGCCGCCGTGATCGCCCGTTTCGTCGCGCGTAGCACCGCCCCGTGACCAAGTTTGTGACTCCCCCGGCAGGTGCTTTGCCGCCGCCCCTTCCGCACTGCTAGAAGCAGGCGGATGACACGGATCGACCGCTACATCCTGCGCCAGCTTCTGGGCGGCCTGCTGGCCGTGACCTGCGGCCTCGCCGCGCTGGTCTGGCTGACGCAGTCGCTGCGCTTCATGGAGCTGGTGCTGGATCGCGGCCTGTCGCTGGTGGTCTTCGTGCAGCTCACCGGGCTGATGCTGCCCGGCTTCGTCGCGGTGATCCTGCCCATCACCACCTTCGTGGTGGTGCTGTTCGTCTACGTACGTATGAACACGGACCGGGAGCTGGTGGTGATGCGCGCCGCCGGCCTGTCGCAGCTGCGCCTCGCCCGGCCGGCGCTGGTGCTGGCCACGGCCGCGGTCGGCCTGGGCTATGTGCTGAACCTGTGGCTGGTGCCGATGTCCCACACCGCCTTCCGCATCTGGCAATATGAAATCCGCAACGAGATGGCGGCGATCCTGGTGCAGGAAGGCGTGTTCTCCTCGGTCGGCGGCGACCTGACCGTCTATGCCCGGCTGCGCGACCGCGACGGCACGCTGCGCGGCATCCTGGTGCATGATGCGCGGGAGGCCGGCGCCCCGGCCACCATCCTGGCCGAGGTCGGGCGCATCTCGAACGGCCCCCATGGCCCCCGCGTGACACTGCAGAACGGCGTGCGCCAACAGATGGAACGGGTGCCGCCGCCTGCCGGCTCCCCGCCAGGAACCCCCTCCACCATGCGGCTCTCGGTGCTGAGCTTCAATGAGAACAGCGTCGACCTGGCCCGCGCCACGCGGCAGGAGGAGGTGCGTTTCCGCGATTCGCGGGAACGCGGCATCGCCGAGCTGCTGCACCCCGACCCCGCCGAACAGCTTCGCCCGCGCGACCTGGCCCGCTTCGTGGGCGAGGCGCATCAGCGCATGTCCGCGCCGCTGACCGCCCTGACCTTCGCGCTGGTCGGCATGGCGGTGGCGCTGACCGGGCAGTTCCGCCGCCATGGCGGCGGGCTGCGGCTGGCCATCGGCGTCGGGCTGGTGGTCGGGCTGCTGGCGATCGGGCTGACCATCGGCAACCTCGCCACCCGGGACAACAGCTTCGTCTGGCTGATCTGGGCGCATGCCACCCTGCCCGGCGTGATCGCCGCCTGGTGGCTGGTGGGCGCGCCGGGCCTGCCGCGCTTCCGCCCCGCCCCGATGCCGGCCGGCTGAGCCCCATGGTCCTGACCCCTACCCTGTCGCTGTATGTGGCCCGCGGCTTCCTGCTGGCGACGCTGCTGGTGATGGCGGCCCTGATCGGGCTGGTGGCGCTGTTCGACTTCATCGAGCTGCTGCGCCGCGCCGCCACCCGGCCGGATGTGGATTTCGGCATCCCCCTGCAGATCGCGGCGATGCGGCTGCCCTTCGTGGCCATGCAGATCATGCCCTTCGCCATCCTGCTGGGCGGCATCATCGCCTTCTGGCGCCTGACCCGGTCTTCCGAGCTGATCGTGGCGCGGGCGGCCGGCATTTCCGCCTGGGGCTTCCTGACCGGGCCGCTGGTGGTGGCGGTGCTGCTGGGCATGCTGGGCACCTTCGCCATCTCCCCCATCTCCTCCGCCCTTCTGTCGCGGGCGGAGCGGCTGGATTCGACCTATCTGCGCAGCGGCGGCGGGCTTACCTCCCTGGCCGGCGGCCGGCTCTGGCTGCGGCAGGCGGATCGGGGGCTGGAGCCGCAGGGGGTCGCCATCCTGTCCGGCCGCCCGGTGGCGATGCGGGAGGAAGCCTCCCCGGTGCCGCGCCGGCAGCCGCGCTTCGAATTGCAGGATGTGACCGTCTGGCGCCTGTCGGCCGATGACCGCCCGCTGGCGCGGCTGGAGGCGCCGCGCGCCCGGCTGATCTCCGGCGCCTGGGTGCTGGAGGATGCGGTGAGCTTCGGCGCCGATCGCCGGGCCAGCCCGCCCAGCCGCATCAGCCTGCCGACGGAGCTGACCCCGGACCGCATCCAGGACAGCTTCGCCTCCCCCGAGACCCTGGATTTCTGGTCCCTGCCCAGCTTCATCGCCGTGCTGGAGGAGGCGGGCTTTTCCGCCGTGCGCCACCGCATCCAGTTCCAGTCGCTGCTGGCCATGCCGGCGCTGGCGCTGGGCATGGCGCTGCTGGCCGCCGGTTTTTCCATGCGCCAGACCCGGCGCGGCGGCGTGGCGCAGATGATCGGCGGCGGCGTCGCCGCCGGCTTCGCCCTGTTCGTCCTGGACCGGGTGAGCAATGAAATGGGTGAGGCCGGGTCGCTGCCGGTGATCCTGGCGGCCTGGGCGCCGACGCTGGCCGGGCTATTGCTGGCACTCGCCCTGTTGCTGCATCTGGAGGATGGATGATGCCGCCGACCCCCCGGCCCGCCGGCACCGCCCCTCCTCGCCGCCGCAAGCTGCCGCCACCGATCCGGCCGGTGCCGCCCCTGCCGGTACCGGAGCCCCCGCTGCCCGACCCATCGCGGGAACCGCCATCCTGGCGGCTGGCCGGCCTCGCCGCGCTGACCGCGCTCGGGCTGGTGCTGTCCCCGACCGGCCCCGGCGCCCAGCAGGGGCTGATGGGAATCGGCAATCGCGGCACCAATGACGGCCCGGTGACCTTCACGGCGGAGGAGGTCGAATACGACCAGGTCAACAACGTCGTCACCGCGCGCGGCCGGGTGGAGGCCTGGCAGGGCGACCGGGTGCTGCGCGCCGATGAATTCACCTATGCCCGCGACACCGGCGTCGCCACCGCCACCGGCAATGTCGCCCTGGTCGAGCCGGACGGTCAGACCCTGTTCGCCGAGCGCGTGGTGCTGAGCGACGGCATGCGCGACGCGGCCATCGAGGGCATTCGCGGCCTGCTCGCCTCCAACGCCCGGCTGGCGGCGGCGGGTGGCCGGCGCACCGGCGGCACCGTGACCGACATGGCGCGGGTGATCTATTCCTCCTGCGACCTCTGCCCGGAGGACCCGACGCGGCCGCCGCTGTGGCAGTTGCGCGCCCGCATCGCGACGCTGGACAGCACCGAACAGCGGGTGCGCTACCGCGACGCGGCGGTGCAGTTCGGCGGGGTGCCGCTGCTCTACGCCCCCTATTTCAGCCATGCCTCGCCGGATGCGCCGCGCGCTTCCGGCTTCCTCTCGCCCACCTTGGGCCAGACCAACTTCCTCGGCGGCTTCATGGAGCTGCCCTATTACTGGGCGATCGACGACCATTCGGACGCGACCATCGCCGTCACCGCCTCCACCAAGCAGGTGCCGAATCTGGGTGGCGCCTATCGCCGCCGCTTCAATTACGGCGAAGTGACCTTCGAGGGCTCGGTCGGCAGCCTGGACGACACCAATGCGGATGGCATTGGCGGGCACATCTTCTCCCAGGGCCGCTTCACCCTGGATGAGAACTGGCGCGCCGGCTTCGCGGTGAACCGCGCCTCCTCCCGCGAATATCTCCAGGCCTGGCGCTACGGGGCCCCGCGGGTGCTGACCACCACGGCCTACGCCGAGGGGTTCTGGGGGCCGGAGGGCTATGCCCGCGTCGATACCATGCTCTACCAGGGGCTGGACGCGGCCAATTCCTCCGACCAGACGCCCTTCGTGCTGCCGCGCGGCTATGCCGACTACGTCTTCCCGACGGACAGCCTGGGCGGGCGCTTCACCGTCGATGCCTCCGCCTTCAGCCTGTTCCGCAGCAGCGGCACGGATACACGGCGCGTCGCCACGCGCGGCAATTACGAATTGCCGCTGGTGGGCGACCTCGGCGAGATCTGGACCTTCCGCACCCAGGCCGACATCGTCGGCGGCTGGGTCGATGGGCTGGCCCTGGCGCCGACCTACGGCAATGCCAGTGGCGACGGCTTCTATGGCCGCGGCCATGTCCGCACCGCCGTGGACTGGCGCATGCCCTTCCTGCGCAGCGCCGGCGAATATGGCGCGCAGGTGATCGAGCCGCGGGTGCAGCTGGTGACCGGCCCGGCCACCGGCGCGCAGCTGCGCTTCCCGAATGAGGACAGCCTCGACTTCGAATTCACCGATGCGAACCTGTTCAGCCTGAACCGCTTCGCCGGCCGCGACCGCTTCGAGGGCGGCACGCGGGTGGACGCCGCGCTGCGCGGCGCCTGGCTGTTCCCCAATGGCGGGCAGTTGGAGGGCCTGGCGGGCCGTTCCGTCCGCATGGCCACCGACGAGACCTTCGCCGATGGCTCCGGCCTGGAAAACCGCTCCTCCGACTGGGTCGGGCGGCTGCGGCTCGCGCCTGTCTCCTGGCTGGAGATGGTGGGCCGGGCGCGGCTGGACCGGGAAACCGGCGAGGGCCGGCTTTGGGACGGCACCGCCACCGTCTTCGGCGGCCCCTTCAGCCTCTCCGGCGGCTATTTGCTGACCAATCCGGCGCCGAATGTGACCACCCGCAAGCGGGAGGAATTCTCCCTCGGCGGCACGCTGCGGGTGAACGAGAACTGGCGGGTGGGGCTGTTCGGCCGCTACGACATCGGCCTCGACCGCCCGGTGGCCGCCCAGGCCTCCGCCACCTATGAGGATGAGTGCTTCATCTTCGAGACGCGATTCGTGCGAAGCTGGGCGGAAGATCCGACGACCCGGGCGGATTATACCGGCGGCACGCTGCTGCTGTTCCGCATCGGCCTGAAGACCGTGGGCGATTTCGGCCTGCGGGCGCTTTGACCGAGATGCCGGCGCTGCCAGCCCATCGGCGGGGCGCAAGGCGTTGAGGGTGTTCAGTATTTTAGAAGCCGCCCTCACCCTGCCCTCGCCCCCCTTCGGGTGGAGAGGGTTTTTGGGTGGTCTGACAGGGGTTGACCCTGGCCTTTGGCCGCCCGGCTTTTCGGGACGGGCCCGAAATGCGCTCGGTCAGGTGATTTCGCCGGCCCGGGGAATGCTCTAGGAAAGCGCCATGCGTCCCACCTTCCGCGCCCTGCTGCTGTCCGCCCTGGCCAGCGCCCCCCTCCTTCTCCTGCCCGGGCTCGCCGCGGCCCAGGGGGCGGCGCCGCGCGCCGTCGCCCAGGCCGCCGGTCCGCAGGCCAACCGCATCGTCGCCGTCATCAACGGGGACATCGTGACCCGCGCCGATGTCGATGGCCGGCGGCGCCTGTTCGCGCTGAATGCCGGGCTGAACATCACGCCGGAGGTGCTGGAACGCCTCACCCCGCAGGTGACCCGCCTGCTGGTGGATGAGCGTCTGCGCATGCAGGAGGTGCAGCGCCGCCGCATCCCCGTCACCGACAACGACATCGCCAGCGCGGTGGCGGAGCTGGAACGCCGCAACGGCCTGCCCGCCGGCGCCCTGGTGGCCCAGCTGCGCCGCGCCGGGGTGGAGCCCCGCGTGCTGTACGACCAGCTGCGCGTGCAGATCGGCTGGGCCCGGCTGGTGCGCCAGCTGCTCGGCCCGCAGGCCGAGCCCGGCGAGGCCGAGGTGGCGGAGCTGATCGCCGGCCAGCGCGCCCGCACGGGCCAGCCGGAATTCCTGGTCAGCGAGATCTTCGTGCCGATCGACAACCCGTCGGAGGAGGCCGAGGTCCGGACCTTCGTCGATGAGGTCGTGGCCCAGCTTCGCCGCGGTGTGCCCTTCCCCGTCGCCGCCACGCAGTTCAGCCAGTCCCAGACCGCCTTGCAGGGCGGCGACCTGGGCTGGGTGGGGGCGGAGGCGCTGGACCGGGAAGTGGCGGATGTGGTGCGGCAGATGCCGCCCGGCGCCATCGCCAACCCGATCCGCGTGCCCGGCGGCTTCCAGATCATCGCCCTGCGCCAGCGGCGGGAGGTGGGGCGCGACATGGCGACCATGCTGACGCTGCGCCAGGCCTTCTTCCCCTTCTCCTCCCCGCTCGACCCCAACAACCCGACGCAGCAGCAGATCCAGACGGTGGAGCGCGCCCGCGCGCTGGCCAGCTCCGCCCGGACCTGCGAGGCGGTGGAAGCCGCCGGCCGCGCCGCGAATAGCGGCCGCGATCCGGACCCGGGCGAGGTGCGGCTGGAAGGCGTTCAGCCGCCGCCGCTGCGCCAGCTGATCGGCAGCCTGCAGCCGGGCCGCGCCAGCCAGCCGGTGATCGCCCCGGACGGCGTCGCCGTGATCATGGTGTGCACCCGCGAAACCCGGAACCAGGCCGAGCTGACGCCGGACGCGGCCCGCGCGCAGCTTGTGCGCGACCGCGCCGAGCTGTTGTCACGGCAGGTGCAGCGGGATCTCCGGCGGCGGGCGCAGATTGAGATGCGTAGCTGAAGGGTTTTTGAGGGGGCGGGCCACGGCCCTACCCCTCAAACTTCGCCAGCCTGACCGCCGTATGCCCCCGCATCACCCGCGGGCTCGGCATCACCAGCAGACACGAATCGTGTGGGGTCCGCACCTCGATCTCCCCGTCCAGGGCGATCAGCGTGTTCCGCTGCGGCACCACCTCGCCGCCCCGGAAATCGCGCAGGAAGGCGAAGCCGCTGGTGGTCGCGGTGACGGTGCGGGTCACGCGGGCCAGGCGGCCGGGGGGGAGTGGTTCCTCGGGCGGCAGGGCCGCGCCGGGCTCGGCCATGCCCAGGCGGCGCAGCAGGCGGGCGGCGGCCTGTTCCATCAAGGCGAGGGTTTCGGGCTGCCAATGCGGGCCGGCTTCCAGCAGCAGGGCGCTGGCGCCGTCCTTGAAGCGGGCGTGGTCGATCAGGCGCGTGCCCGCCGCATGGCCGTCATCGGCCACCACCAGCGGCGGCGTGCCCATCGCCTGGCCCAAGGCGCGGGCCGCCGCGCCGGGGCCTGAGAGGTAGAGCGGGTCGGAGGGCCAGAGCATCGAATGCAGGTCCAGCAGCACGTCCGCCTGCTGCACCACCGGCACCAGCGCCCGCGCCCGGTCCAGCTCCACCGAACGGCGCGGCCCGGCCAGCAGTTCGGGCGCCCAGACGCGGTTCAGATCCTCCTCGACGAAGCGGCTGGCGGTGGGGTCGGCGGGGTCGAAGCGGTCGAGCGCCGCCAGATTGGCGAAAACCAGGGTCAGCGTGCCGCGCCGCGGTCGCACCCCCTCCCGCAGCCAGCGCTGCAGCAGCAGCGCGCCGGCGATCTCGTTGCCATGCACGGCGCCACAGATCACCAGATGCGGCCCCGGCTCCGCCGCGGCGAAGCGCCACACGCCCGGCAGGCCGGCATTGCCCGCCCGCCAGCGCGCGAGCGAAGGCAGCGGCAGCCCCACCTTCAGCGAGGGCAGGCCGATATCGCCCAGGGGCGGCAAGGGATGAATCACGCGGCCATCCTGTCGCCGAGCCGGTCGAGGAAGGCGCAGCAGGCCGCCAGTTCGGATAAGGCGATCCATTCCTCCGGCTGATGCGCCTGCGCCACGTCGCCCGGGCCGCAGACCAGCGTGGCGATACCGGCATTCTGGAACACGCCCGCTTCCGTCGCGAAGGGCATCCGCGCCGCGCCGCCCACCGCGCCGCAGCCCACCGCCAGGGCGAAGAGCGGATGCGCCGGGTCGAGGCTGAGCGGCGGGGCGTGGCAGCGCGGGCGCAGGCGGAATTCGGCCTCCGGCGCCCTGGCCTGGAGGTCCGGCAGCAGGGTTTCGCGCGCGAAGGCCAGCAGCGAATCGCGCACGGCCTCCGCCGAATCGCCGGGCACGGCGCGCACCTCGAAAACGAATTCGGCCAGGTCGGGCACGATGTTCAGGATGCTGCCGGCGCGGAAGGTGCCGGTATGGACGGTGGTATAGGGCGGGACGAAGCCCTCGGCCCGGCGGCCTTCGGTGGCGAAACGGCGGGCGGCGTGTTTGAGAAACACCACGGCCTCCGCCGCCGCCTCCAGCGCATTGGCGGTGCGATGCGCCTGGGAGGAATGGCCGGTGCGCCCCGTCACCTCCACTTCCCAGGAGGCATAGCCCTTATGGGCCACCACCGGCGCCATCAGGCTGGGCTCGCCGACGATGCAGAGCGCCGGCGGCGGGCCGCCTTCGGCCAGGCTGTCCACCAGCAGGGGCGCGCCAGCAAAAGTGGTTTCCTCGTCAAAGGACAGGCAGAGGTGGATCGGCCGCGCCAGGGGTTTGGCCAGCAGGCCGGGGACGGCGGCCATGACGCAGGCCCAAAAGCCCTTCATGTCGACGGTGCCGCGGCCGGTCAGGCGGCCGTGGTCGCGGCGCAGGCCAAAGGGGTCGGCCGCCCAGGCCTGGCCCTCCACCGGCACGCAGTCGCTATGGGCGGAAAGCGCCACGCCACCCGCGACGCGCGGTCCGAGCACCGCATGCAGTGCCGCCTTCCGCCCTTCCGGGTCGAAGACGAGCCGGCTCTCCACGCCCTGCCGGGCGAGGTCATCCCGCACGAAATGCACCAGGTCGAGATTGCTGCGCGCGCTGGTGGTGTCGAAGCCCACCAGCCGGTCCAGCATCGCGACCGCCTGTTCCGCCGCCATTCGTGAATCTCCCGCACCGCAGTCTATACGGCGGTGGGATGGCGGCAAATCGCGGCTCGGCTTCGTCTATTGCGCCAGGCCAAGTTCCCGCAGCACGGTGCGGTTCATGTCGCTTTCCTCGGCGAAGCGGCTGCGGAAGGCGGCGCCGGGCAGGTAGCGCGGCACGGCGTTCAGCCGCTCCGCCGCCAGCTTGAAGGCGGGGCTGGCGACCGCGGTGGCGCAGGCACGCTCGATGGCCGCCGCCGCCGCGTCCGGCATATTGGCCGGGCCGACGAGGCCGCCGGCGGAGCTGCCATCGATCGGGTAGCCCAGCTCCGCCACCGTCGGCACCTGCGGCAGGGCCGGCATGCGTTCGCGGCCGAAGACGCCCAGCATGGGCAGGCCGGAACTGGTGGGGATGGAGGGGCTTTCGACGAAGACCTGGATCTGCCCGCCGAGCGCCGCGGTGGCCATCGGCCCGGCTCCGGTGAAGGGCACGTGCAGCCCGTCGACTCCGGCGGCCTTCAGCAGGGCCGCCATCAGGATGTGCTGGGTGCTGCCCTGGCCGGGGGAGCCATAGACCAGCGCCTCCCGCCCCGATTTCGCATGGGCGATCATGCCGGCGAAATCCTGGAAGGGCGCGCCGCGGCCGCCGACCAGCACCTGCGGGTTGTCATAGACCAGGCAGAGGAAGCGGAAGCTGTCGATGGAATAGGACAGGCTTTGCAGATGCGGCTGCGCCGTCAGCGGATTGTTCGGCGACATGCCGATCGTGTAGCCATCCGGCGCCGAGCGGGCCAAGGCGGCGTCGCCGATGGTGCCCGCCGCCCCGCCACGATTGGCCACCACCACCGCCTGGCCCAGCGCCTGGCTGAGTTCGGTCTGCAAGGCGCGCGCCATCAGGTCCGTGTTCCCGCCGGGCGGATAGGGCACGATCATCTGGATGGGGCGCGACGGATAGGCTTCCTGGGCCACCACGGCGGGGGCCAGCACAGCGGGGCTGGCGGCCAGCAGCAGGCCGAGCGCCAGGGCGGCGCGGCGCGTCAGTTTGGACATGTGGTTCCCCCAATCTTGCTTACGGCAGGACGGAAGCCTGCCGGCCAAGGGGGGTCAAGCGCGCCGGGCGGCGGCGGGCTTGGCGCGCGGCCTCAACGCGCCGCGCGGGCTTCCGCCACCAGCCGTTGCAGGGTGGGCAGGTCCACCGCGCCGGGCACCAGGGTCTGGCCGATGACCAAGGCGGGCGTGCCCTCGATGCCCAGGGTCTGGGCCAAAGCGAGATTGGTCTGGATGCGGGCCTGCACCGCCGGGTCCTCCATGTCGCGCCGCAGGCGGGACCAGTCGAGCCCGGCGCGTTCCGCCTGCTGGCGCAGCACCGGCTCCGTCGGTTCGGTGCGCAGCGCCATCAGCGCGTCATAGAGCCGGCCGTAGCCGCCCTGGCGCTGCGCGGCGAGCAGAGCGCGGGAGGCGAGGACGCTGTTCGGACCCAGGATCGGCAGGTCCTTCATCACCACCCGCAGATTGGGGTCGCTGCGGATCAGCGCCTCCATGGTCGGGTGCAGCTGCTTGCAGTAGCCGCAGCGGGCGTCGAAGAACTCCACCATGGTCACGTCGCCGCGCGGATTGCCCTTCACCGGGTCGCCAGCATCCTGAAACAGGGCGGCGGCCTGGGCGGCGATGGCGCCGCGCTGCGCCTCCGCGCGGGCCTGCTGGTCCGCCGCCTCCAGCCCGCCAATGGCATCCCGCAGGATGGTCGGGTCCTCCCGCAGCGCCTGGCGCAGGATCTCGACGATCTCGGCGCGCTGGGCGGGGGTGAAGGTCTGGGCCCAGACGGTGACGGGCACCGCCAAGGCCAGGATCACGGCGGCACTGCGGAGCATCTTGCGCATGGGATTCCTCATCGGCCGCTCCGCGGCGTGTTCTCGACCTCGGCGGCGTTGCGCAGGTCCTGCGCGCGCAGCCGCTGCGGGCCGGCCGGCAGCGCGGCCTCGGCGCGGCGGGCCAGCATGCGGGCGGTGCTGTTCTCGCCCTGTAGCAGCGCCTCCTCGGCCAAAGCCAGATCGGCCAGCGGCATCTGGCCCAGCCGGCCCTGGGCGATGGCCACCTGGCGCCAGACGAAGGGGCTTTCGCGCTCGGTCCGCAAAGTGGCCTCCAATTCCTCCAGCGCCTGGCGAAGCTGGGCGGGCTGGCCCAGCTCGATCAGCACGCGGGCATGGCTGAGACGGATCATCGCCTCATCCGGGGCGAGTCGGCTGGCCATGTCATAGGGGGCCAGGGCCTCCGCCGGGCGATGGCCCTCGAACAGGATCTGGCCCTTCAGCTCATGCAGCCAGGGGATGCGCGGCGATTCGGCGATCAATTCATCGACCAGCGCCACCGCCTCCGCGATGCGGCCGGAGCGGAACTGGGCGATGGCGCGGGCATAGCGGGCGGGGCGGGCATTGTTGCCCGGCGCGTAGCGGCGCCAGGTGACGGAGGGCGGATCGATGAAGGCATCCAGCTTCGCCCGCACCATGGTGAATTCCTCCTCGAACCCCGCCGGCAGGGGCGCGTCGGAGAAGCGGGACCGGGCGATATGCTCGCGGGTGAATTCCAGCCGGTCGCGCGACAGGGGATGGGTGCGGAAGTAGGGGTCCTGCCGGCCGACGGCCAGAAGCTCCTGTTCCAGAAGCTTTTCCAGCAGCGATTCCATGCCTCGGGCGGACCAGCCGAGGCGGTCGAGATAGGTGACGCCGGCCTGGTCCGCCGCCTGTTCCTGGCTGCGGGTGAAGGCGTAGAACTCCCCCATCGCGCTGGCCTGGCCGCCCAGCATGCCCGCCGCCAGCGCGCCCGACTGGCCGGAGGCCGCCGCCGCCGCGCCGCCCAGCAGCATGGCGGCGACGGAGCGCAGCATGGCCGCGCGCATCTCATCCGGCATGCGGGCCAGGTGGCCGCCGGCGATATGGCCGGTCTCATGCGCCAGCACGCCGATCAATTCCCGCACCGATCCGGCCTGCTGGATCAGGCCGGTATGGATGAACAGCCGGTTGCCGGTGCTGACGAAGGCGTTTATGGCCCGGTTCTGGATCAGCGTGATCCGAACCAGTCCCGGATCCACCCCCGCGGTGCGGAACAGCGGGTGGGACAGGCGCCGGATCAGGTTTTCGGTTTCCGCATCCCGGATGGTGACGATGCGCTGGGACGCCGATTGCGCCGCGGCCTGTCCAGGGACGACCAGCACGGCGAGAAGGGCGAGGACGACCAGCATGACGACCAGCTTGGTGCCGGCGATCGACAAGGTCAGGGGGCGCGACATGGGCGCCAGCCTAGCGCGATCGGTGCCCCCTTCCCACCCCGCATGGCGGGGCGCCGGCCGGGCGGCCTTCGCGCTGGCCCTGCTGCCGGCGCTGGCGGCCTGCGGCGGGCTGCCCGAATCGGGCGGCGGGGCGCAGGCCGGCGAGGAAGGCTTCGTGCGCGGCTTCCTGGGCGGCATCGCGACGGAGGAGCCGCGCGCGGCCCTCACCGGGCGCAATGTGCTCTCCGCCGGCGGGTCCGCCGCCGATGCCGCGGTGGCGGCGGCGCTGATGCTCAGCGTCACCCAACCCTCCCGCGCCGGGCTTGGCGGCGGTGGCGCCTGCCTGGTCTACACGCCCAGCCGCAATGAGGTGGAGGCGATCGTCTTCCCCGCCGGCGCGCGGACCGCCGTGCCGGCCGGCGCCGACCGCCCGGCCGCCGTGCCGCTGATGGCGCGCGGCCTGTTCGCCCTGCATGCCCGCGCCGGCCGCCGGCCCTTCGAGGAGCTGGTCGTCCCGGCCGAGCAGGCCGCCCGCTTCGGCACCGAGGTCAGCCGCACCTTCGCCGCCGACCTCGCCGCCGTCTCCGGCCCGCTGTTCCAGGACCCGCAGGTGGCCGCGGCCTTCTCCGCCGGCGGCCGGCCGCTGCGGGCCGGGGAGCGGATGACCCAGGCCGATCTGGGCGCCACGCTCGCCACGCTGCGCACTGCCGGTGTCGGCGACCTGCACCAGGGCGGGCTGGCCCGGCGGCTGGAGGAAACCTCCCGAGCCGCGGGGGGCGGGCTGACGGTGGAGGAGCTGCGCGTGGCGGTGCCGCAGGTGGTGGCCCCCGTGCAGCTGCGCGCCGGCAACGACCTGGTGTCCTTCCTGCCGCCGCCCGCCGATGGCGGTCTGGCGGCGGCGGCGGCCTTCGCGGCGCTGCAATCCGGCGCCGCGCCGGATGCGGCGGCGGCGCGGGGGGAGGCCACGGCGGCGGCCTGGCGGGCGCGGGGCGGCGATGCGATGACCCTGCTTTCCGCCACCAGCCTGCCGGGCGGCGGCCTTGGCGTGCTGCCGGCCTCCACCGGGCTGACGGTGCTCGATCGGGACGGCATGGCGGTGACCTGCGCCTTCAGCATGAACAACCTGTTCGGCACCGGCCGCATGGCGCCCGGCACCGGCATTCTGATGGCGGCCGCGCCGGGCATCGGCCAGGTGCGGCCGGCGCTGCTCTCCGCCGGGCTGGTGCACAGCCCGAACCTTCGGTCCTTCCGCGCCATGGCGGCCGGCAGCGGCCAGCAGGGGGCGCCGCTGGCGGTGGCACTGCCGCTGGCCCGCATCCTGTCCGGCGCTGACGCGGCCTCCGCGGTGGGTTCGGCGCCGGAGCCCGCGCGCACCCAGCTGATGGCCTGCCCGCGCTACCTGCCGGGCGACGCCAATAGCTGCCAGGGCCTGACCGATCCGCGCGGCGCCGGCCTCGCCTTGGGTGCCGTGGACCGCTGATGGCGTTGAAGACGGGCCGGGGGGCGGAGGCGCCGCCCTTCCTGGTGATGGATGTGATCGCGGCCGCCAATGCGCGCGCCGCGACGCTGCCGCCCGGCGCCCCCGGCATCCTGCGCATGGAGGTCGGCCAGCCCGGCAGCGGCGCCCCGCGCGGCGCGGCTGAGGCGGCGATCCGCGCGCTGCAGGCCGCGAATCCCATGGGCTATACGGAGGCCTTCGGCCTGCCCTCCCTGCGCGCCCGCATCGCCGCGCATTATGCGACGAAGTACGGGGTGGCGGTGCCGGCGAGCCGGATCGCGGTGACGGTGGGCGCCTCCGGCGCCTTTCCGCTGGCGTTCCTGGCGGCCTTCGATGTCGGCGACCGGATCGCCATGGCGGCGCCCTTCTACCCGCCCTATGCGAATATCCTGACCGCGCTCGGCATGGTGCCGCAGATGCTGCCCTGCGACGCTTCGACCCGCTTTCAGCCGACGCTGGACATGCTGGAAAAGCTGGACCCGCGGCCGGACGGGCTGATCGTCGCCAGCCCCTGCAACCCCGCCGGCACCATGCTGGCGCCGGAGGAATTGGCCGCGATCGCCCGCTGGTGCCATGCCAATGGGGTGCGGCTGGTCTCCGACGAGATCTATCACGGCCTGTCCTATGGCACCGTGGCGGAGAGCACCGCGGCGGCGTTCTCGGGCAGCGCCATCGTGGTGAACAGTTTCTCGAAGTACTTCTCGATGACGGGCTGGCGCATCGGCTGGCTGGTGCTGCCGGAGGATCTGATCCGCCCGGTGGAATGCCTGGCCCAGAACATGTTCATCAGCGCGCCGCATATCGCCCAGGTGGCGGCCGAGGCGGCGTTTGACTGCGCGGAGGAGCTGGAGGCCAACAAGGCCGGCTATGCCCGTGCGCGGGCGGCGCTGCTGGCGGGCCTGCCGGAGGCCGGCTTCGACCGGATCGCCGCCGCCGATGGCGCCTTTTACCTGTGGTGCGATGTCGGGCACCTGACCAATGACAGCCTGGAATTCTGCGCCCGGATGCTGGAGGGGGCGGGCATCGCGGCCTCGGCCGGCGTCGATTTCGACCGGGAGCGTGGCGGGCGGTTTCTGCGCTTCAGCTATTGCGGGGCGGAGGCGGCGATGGTCCAGGCGCCGGGGCGGTTGAAGGCCTGGCTGGGGCGCTGACGGGAGCCCCCACCCAATCCTTCCCCCTCAGCTGAGCAGCCGCCCACCCCATCGCCACCAGTCCTCCGGCAGCGTGGCCGCCGCTTGCGATGCCGCCTCCGCGGTCGCGAAAATCCCAAAACAGGTGGCGCCCGAACCGCTCATGCGGGCCAGCAGGCAGCCCGGCTGGGCGGCGATGGCGGCGAGCACCTCCGCCACAGGCGGGCACAAGCTGATGGCGGCGTCCTGAAGGTCGTTGCCCAGAGGGCGCAGCCAGTCCGCCAGATCGGCAGCATCGGCCCAGCCGCTGGGCAGGCGGGCTTCCGGCGCGAAGCCGCCCTGGCGGGCGCGGAAGACGGCGGGGGTGGCGAGGGGCAGGCGGGGATTGGCCAGCAACAACCCGCAGGGGGGCAAAGTCGGCACGGGGGACAACACCTCCCCCACCCCCCGCATCCGCGCAGGCTGGCCGGTGACGCAGACCGGCACATCGGCGCCGAGCCCGGCCGCCAGCGCCGGCAGGTCGGCCGAGACGCCCCAGAGCGCCGCCAGCACCCGCAGCGCGGCGGCCGCATCGGCCGAGCCGCCGCCGATGCCGGAGGCCACGGGCAGGTGCTTTTCCAGGCGCAGCGCCGCGCCCCGGGTCACGCCGGTGGCTTGCGCCAAAGCGCGGGCGGCGCGCAGCACCAGGTTGTCGGGCTCCGCCGCCAGCGCCCCCGCCTCCGGCCCCGCCAGCGTCAGTTCCAGCGCGTCCGAAACCGTGGCGGTGACGCGATCACCCACCCCGGCAAACACCGCGAGACTGTCCAGCAGGTGAAAACCGTCGGCGCGCCGCCCGGTGACGCGCAGATACAGGTTCACCTTCGCCGGGGCGAAGCCCGGATCGGCGGCGCTCAATCGCGGCGCTGCGCCGTGGAGGCCGGCGGGTCCGGCAGGCCGTCGCGCAGCTTGGTGGTGATCTTGGCGAGGTCCTCCGGCTCCGGCTCCAGCCCCAAGGCGCGGCGCCATTGGAAGCGGGCCTCCTGCTGCCGGCCGGCGGCCCAATAGGCGTCGCCCAGATGGTCGTTGATGACGGAGTTGCGCGGCTCCAGCTCCACCGCGCGTTCCAGCGTGCGGATGGCGGCGGGGAAGTCGCCCATGCGGTAGAGCGCCCAGCCGAGGCTGTCGACGATGTTGCCATCCTCCGGCCGCAGCTGCACCGCGCGTTCCAGCATGGCGCGCGCCTCGACCAACCGGTTGCCCTGCTCGACCCAGGTATAGGCCAGGTAGTTCAGGACATAGGGCTGTTCCGGCGCCAGCTCGAGCGCCCGCTGGAAGTCCGCCTCACCCCGCGCCCAGTCGCCGGCGCGTTCCCGGGCGATGCCGCGGGCGTAGAACAGCGGCCAGTCAGCGGCAGTGGGGTTGGCGATGCGCGACAGGGCGCCGTCATAGGCCGTGGCAGCCTCCGGGAAGCGGCTGCGGGAGCGCAGCAGGTCGCCGAGGCGCGCCAGCGGCTGCGGCGATTGCGGCAGGGTCTGCGCCAACCCGCGCAGCGCCGCCTCGGCTTCCGGCACACGGTCCATGCGGTCGAACAGCGCGGCGCGGCGCAGCGCGACCACCGGGGCCATGAGGTCGTTGCCGGGGATGCCTTCCAGCACCGCCAGCGCCGTTTCCGGGTGCCGTTCCTCGGCATAGTTCTCGGCGATCAGCAGCAGGGCCGGGCTGAAATTCGGGCGCAGCCGCAGCGACAGCCGGGCGAGGATCAGCGCCGCATCGCCGGCCCCCTGCTGGCGCAGCGCGGCGGCCAGCGCGAGATAGGCTTCGGCGATGCCCTCCACCGGGGAGGATACGGCGCGCGTTTCCATCAGCGCGCGGCGGCCGACGGGGGTGGCGGCGGCCAAAGCGTAGTCGCCCAGGCCTCGGGCCAGGCCATCGACCAGCGCCATCGACTCCGCCTCCCGCCCATTGCGGGCGAGGATGGAGGTGGCGAGTTGCAGCAGGCGCAGCGAGGGTTCGGGGGTTTCCGCCATGGCGAGGCGGATGGCGCGCTCGGCTTCCTGCGGCCGGCCGGCGAGATCGGCGATCAGGGCCACGTGCAGCAGATGCAGGCCGCGCAGGGCGCCCGCCTCCGTCAGCGGGCGCAGGGTGGCCAGCGCCGCATCGGTCTGGCCCTGGCCCTGCTGCACCCAGGCGAGCAGCAGCGGCTTCAGGAGCTGAGAGGGCCCCTGGTTGGGCAAGGCGCGGACCCGCTGCTCGGCGCGGTCCCAGCGCCCGGCGGTGGCCTCGGCGCCCACCAGCAGCAGGGCGGCGGCCTGGTTGCTGGGCAGGCGGCGGGCCAGGCGCAGTGCCTCCGGCCGCCCATCCAGCAGGGCGGCGGCGAAGGCGCGGTTCAGCACCTCGGGCTGGTTCGGCTCCCGCCGCAGCGCCTCCAGCAGCCGGTCGGCGGCGATGCGGGTGTCCGTCTCGGTCTGGGCGAAGCGGCCGGCGAGGTAGTTGCCGAAAACGCCCTCCGGCTCCGCTTCCGCCGCCGCGGCGGGGGTGGTGGCGGGGCCGGGCGTGCCGGCGGCGGCACAGCCGGACAGCAGCGCGGCCGCGAGGAGGAGGGCACGGCGGGGCGGGACGGACCACATCATGGCGGGAGCCTAGCAGGCAAATCCGGCGCTCCGCCAGAAGGCGCCCGCTGCGGAGCAGCATTGGTGATGGTAGCGGGGCAGCAGGGAGTGATGGCTGGGGTCAGCAGGTGGCGGAAGACGCCATATGTCGAAATATTGTGACGGGGCTTTCACCCCTCGCCCATAAATCCCGCTGTTACATGTCCCGCTTCAATCGACACCCAGGGAGTAGAATGCCAATGCGCCGCCCCGTCCTCGCCCTTTTCGCGCTGCTCGCGGGCCTTCTGGCCGCCGGGGCGGCGGAGGCACAGAATCGCTTCTGGCTGGTCAATGACACAGGCCGCACCATCGAGCGTGCCTATGTCTCATCCTCCCGCGTGCAGGATTGGGGGCCGGACATCCTCGGCACTTCGGTGCTGCCCAATCGCGAAAGGGTCTGGGTGGTGCCGGCCTTCGGGGATTGCATCCTCGATATCCGCGTCACCTATCAGGGCGGCGGCGAGGCGACGCGCATGCAGGTGAATGCCTGCGGGCTGAGCCAGGTGGTCTTCGGCGGCGGCGGCGGCGGGGCGGGCACCGGGGCGCAGGTCAGCCCAGGCCGGCCGGCGGGGATGAATCCCTCCTTCAACTTCGTCAACGGCACGAATGTGACGATCCGGGAGTTGTATGTCTCGCTGTCCACCGATGGCGGCTGGGGGCCGGACCGGCTTGGCGCGCAGGTGATGCAGCCGGGCCAGCAGGTTTCGGTGCGGCTGCCGGCGGGCGTGACCTGCGCGGTGGATATGCGCGTGGTCTATGTGGACGGCCGCGCCTTCGAGCGGCGGCGGCAGGAGACCTGCAGCCTCAACAGCTTCGTCTGGCGTTGATCGCTGCGATGAGGGGCCGGGCGGCCCCTCACCCCAGGCCGAGCAGCAGCAGCACACCCGCGCCGCCGAGCCAGACCAGCATGGCGGTGGGCAGCGAGGCGCCGAGCCGTTCCGTGATGGCGGCCGGCAGCGCCGCCAGGAGCAGCGTGGCGGTCGAGACCATCAGGCTGGCGCCGTAGAAGACGATTTCATTGGTCGGCGGCAGCAGTTCCGGCAGCCAGACCGGATGCAGCGCCATCATCACCGGCAGCGCCGGGCTGACCAGGCCATTCATCAGGCACAGCCCGACCACGGCGACGAAAAGGTTCTGCGGGGTCATCGCGATCAGCCGGGCGGGGTGATGCGCGGGCCGAGGCCGGCGGAGAGCATCAGCACGCCGGCCACCAGGCGAATGCCGAACAGCCAGCAGGCGGCGACCAGCGGCAGGAAACGCGCATGGACATAGGAGGGCACGGCGCGGCGTGCCAGCCAGACGGCCCAGCCCGTCAGCAGCCGGAAGCCGCGCCAGATGTAGTTCGCGCTGTCCTCCGGCACGATGACCTGCATCATGAAGCGCGCGAGGCAAGCCCAGGCGGTCAGCGCCAGGACATAGAGCGGAATCCAGAAGCCGAGATGGTCGGTGATGAAAGGCTGCATCGGCAGCAATGGTCCTCGGGCCAAAGGGCTTGATACAGGAAGGGCGGCCACGTTGCCGCGGCCGCCCCTGGGTCTCGACGCCGGAACCCCAGCGTTACTCGACGGCTTCCCGCCGGTCCACCAGGCGAACACCGCCCTTCGGAATGCGGATGTCGTCGATGAAGTCCTGCATCGCCTGGCTCGGCGCCGTGGTGAACTTGGACACCAGCCAGATGGTGAGGAAGGAGAGCGGCACGCCGACGATGCCGCCCGAGATGTTGTTCAGCGTCCAGAGCCGCGCCACCGTCCGGCCGCGCAGAACCAGGCTGTCCGTCGTCAGGATCAGCTGGCCGAACCAGGACAGGACGCCATCCGTGATCTGGCCGGCATTCGCCACCAGCGCGGCGGCATAGGCTTTCAGCTCCGGATCGGCTGCGGGCAGCGCCGCGGTCTGCCGGGCCGCGGCCAGGATCGCCTCCTTCGAGCCGAAGACCTCGACGAAGGACAGGCCGTAGAACTCCGTCCAGATCAGGTAGCCGACGGTGAAGCCATAGCCCACCGCCATGCCCCAGCAGGCGGCGGCATTCGTGGTGCGCTTGTACCAGACGCCCATCACCAGCGCGGCGAACAGGCCGGCGGCGGCGATGGAGAAGGCCCAGGCGACCAGGAACAGGATGTCCGCCCCCGCATTGCCCGCCGTCCAGGCGGCCAGGATCGCCACCAGGATGAGCAGCACGCGGGAGATGATGAGCCGCTTCGCGGTCGGCGCATTGCGGTCGATCATCTTGTAGTAGACGTCATGCGACAGCGCATTGGCGAGCGCCAGCAAAAGCCCGTCGGCGGTGGAGAGCGCGGCCGCCAGGCCACCGGCGGCCACCAGCCCCGCGATCACATAGGGCAGGCCCGCGATCTCTGGCGTCGCCAGCACGACCACGTCCGGATGGATGCGGAATTCGCCCCATTGCACGATGCCGTCGCGGTTGACGTCGACGATGTTCACCCACGGCACGCCATAGGGCGAGACGATCTGCCAGTTCCTGATCCACTCCGGCAGCGCCGCGATCGGCTGGCCGATGACGGTCTGGTAGATCTCGAGCTTGCCGAAGGCCGCATAGGCGGGGGCGGTGAAGTACAGCAGGAAGATGAAGAACAGCGACCAGGCCACGCTCTGCCGCGCCTCACGCACCGAAGGCGTGGTGAAGTAGCGCATCAGGATATGCGGCAGGGCGGCGGTGCCGACCATCAGGCAGAAGACCAGCGCGAAGAAGTTGAAGGCGGCGGACCAGGAGAAGGCGCCGTTGGCGCCGATGAAGGGCGCCGTGTGCCAGCCCGTGACCCCGGGCGGCGGGATCATCCCCGCGGCGCGGAAGCCCTGTTCCAGCCCCTCGATCCGTTCCAGCGCGAAGCCGTACATCAGCTGCGGCACCGGCACGCCCGTGACCTTCACGGACATCAGCACCGCCGGCAGCAGATAGGCGATGATCAGGATGATGTACTGCGCCACCTGCGTCCAGGTGACCGCGCGCATGCCGCCGAGCATGGAGCAGACCAGGATGCCGGCGAGGCCCAGGAACACCGCCGTGAGGAAGGACACTTCCAGGAAGCGCTGGGTGATGATGCCCACGCCGACGATCTGCGCCACGACATAGACGAAGGAGGCGGTGAGCAGCACGATCACGCCCAGCGACCGCGCGATATTCCCGCCAAAACGCGCGCCGAGAAAATCCGGCACGGTGTACTGGCCGAACTTGCGCAGATAGGGCGCCAGCAGGATGGCCACCAGCATGTAGCCGCCGGTCCAGCCCAGGATAAAGGCGAGGCCGCCATAGCCGAGCGCGTAGAGGCTGCCCGCCATGCCGATGAAGCTGGCGGCGGACATCCAGTCGGACCCCGTCGCCATGCCGTTGTAGATCGCCGGCACCCGCCGCCCGGCCACGTAGTATTCGGCCACCGCCGCGGTGCGGCTGATGATGCCGATATAGGCGTAGACGCCGATGGTCAGGACGACGAAGAGGTAGCCGATGATCTTGTCCGGCACGCCCATCTGCTCGAGGATCGCGAGCAGGATGACGAAGACGGCGAAGCCGCCGGTATAGCCGGCGTAGATCTTGCCGAGGCTGGAGATGAAGGGGTCCTTGCCCCCCGTGCTGGTGGACATGGCCTCAGTCCTCCTGCACGCCGAATTCCTCGTCGATCTCGTTCTGTCGCTTGGCGAACCAGAAGAGGCCGACGACGAAAATGATGAGGCTACCCTGCGCGGCAAAGTAGAAGCCCAGCGGGAAGCCCAGGATATGGATCGGGTTCAAGGCGGTGGCAAAGAAATGAACCGCGAATCCGGCGATGAACCAGATCCCCATCACGGTCCACATCAGGGCCGACGTCTTTTTCCAGTAGGCTTCACCATTCACGCGATCGGTGGCTGCCACCCGGGCGCCTTGCCGAATCTCGACATCCTCCACCAACGGCATCCGCTCTCTCCCCGTCATGTCTCCGGCCATCCCGGTGACAACTTGGTACGACGCCCAGGCGCGGGCGTGAATTTTTCGTTGTTAAATCGGCTATCACGTGTCTGGTCCGTCATGCAACATCGTTGCGTTTCAGGGAGGAGAAAGACCGGTGCTGGCATGGCTGCGACAACGCCTGGCGGCGGTGCCGTCGGATGATCCGGACGGTTTCGCCCGGTTCCTGGAACGCCAGGCGGCCTTCGTCGCGCAGAAGACGGTGATCGATTACTGCCGGGTCAAATCCGGCCGGAACGAGCGCCAGACCTTCGCCGACCCGGATTTCCAAGCAGCGCTGAGCCACTGCCGCTGGCAGACCTTCGCCGCCACGGTGGGCGATGTGACGGCCCTGGCCGAGGCCTGGCTGCGCCCCCACGCACCCGGCGCGGAACCCAGGCTGGCCGAGGCCCTCGCCCGGATCGGCGGCGACATACTGGCCCGGGCGGAGGTTCCGGCCGCCGAGCGCGCGGCGCTGGATGCGGAGGCCGCCGGCCTGGCCCGCCACCTCGCCGCGCGGCAGGACAGCCCGCCCGCCAGCGCGGACCGTCTGCCGCTTCTGGCCGAAGCGCCCTTGCTGGCCACCCTGCCGATTCACCCCGATCAGCGGGTGGGGGAGACGCCCTCGATCCGCGGCGCGCTGCGCTTCCACATCGTCTCGACGCAGCAGGAGATGGAGCGCGGCTTCGATCCGGCGATGCTGACGCAACGGTTGCTCGCCGCCTGATACCGCAACGCAAAAATGAATAAAGAGCAATACGTTACGATGTCGTCTTCCAGTTTTGTCTTTATGGATGCGAATTAACCTTCACCCCGCTTGACCTGTATACGCTTGCCATCGGTAAGCTCGAGACCGGCCGGGTTCGACCCGGGCGCGGGCCTTGCTTAGTGACGCAACAATAACGAATGGCGGGCGGCGGTGTCCGCGCGGGAAGGATGGGGGATGTCTGCATCAAGCGCTGCGGCCAGCGAGGCCGCGCGACCAATGTCACCTGAGGAGCGAAAGGTCATCGTCGCCTCCTCGCTCGGTACCGTCTTCGAATGGTACGACTTCTACCTCTACGGATCCCTGGCCGCCGTCATCGGCGCCAACTTCTTCAGCCAGTACCCGGAAGGCACGCGCAACATCTTCGCGCTGCTCGCCTTCGCCGCGGGCTTCCTGGTGCGACCCTTCGGCGCCCTGGTCTTCGGCCGGCTGGGTGACCTGGTGGGGCGCAAATACACCTTCCTGATCACCATCGTGATCATGGGTGCCTCCACCTTCATCGTCGGCATCCTGCCCACCTCCGACCAGATCGGCATCCTGGCGCCGATCATCCTGATCATCCTGCGCATGTTGCAGGGCCTGGCGCTGGGTGGCGAATACGGCGGTGCCGCCACCTACGTCGCGGAGCATTCGCCGCACGGCAAGCGCGGCTTCTACACCAGCTTCATCCAGGTGACGGCGACGGCCGGCCTGTTCCTGTCGCTGCTGGTCATCCTGGCCACGCAGACCGCGGTGGGCGACGAGGCCTTCCGCGCCTGGGGTTGGCGCGTGCCGTTCCTGGTCTCGATCCTGCTGCTCGGCGTGTCCGTCTGGATCCGGTTGCAGATGGAGGAAAGCCCCGCCTTCCGGAAGATGAAGGAGGAGGGCTCGGGCTCCAAGGCGCCGATCAGCGAGGCCTTCGGCCAGTGGAAGAACGCCAAGGTCGCGCTGCTGGCCCTGCTCGGGCTGGTGATGGGCCAGGCGGTGGTCTGGTACACGGGCCAGTTCTACGCGCTGTTCTTCATGGGCCAGGTGCTGAAGGTGGACCCCTTCACCACCAACATGCTGATCGCCTGGTCGCTGCTGCTGGGCTCCGGCGGCTTCATCTTCTTCGGCTGGCTGTCCGACAAGATCGGCCGCAAGCCGATCATCCTGGGCGGCTGCCTGATCGCGGCGCTGACCTATTTCCCGCTGTTCAAGCTGATGAGCGCGGAGGCCAATCCGGACCTCGCCCGCGCGCACCAGACGATCTCGGTCCAGGTGGTGGTGGACAAGGCGAGCTGCTCCTTCCAGTTCAACCCGACCGGCACCGCCCGCTTCACCCAGCCCTGCGACGTGGCCAAGGCGGCGCTGGCCCGCGCCTCGGTCAATTACACGGTGGAGGAAGCGGCCCCCGGCACGGTTGCCGGCGTGCGCATCCAGGGCGCGACGCCGATCATGGCGAACAGCCCGACCTTCGCGCGGGATCTCGGCGCGGCGCTCACGGCGGCGGGCTATCCGGCGGCGTCCAACCCCTCCGTGGTGCGGATGTCGAGCGCGGTCGACATCTTCCGGGAACAGCCGGCGGTGCTGATCGGCATCCTGACGCTGCTCGTGATCTACGTGACCATGGTCTACGGCCCGATCGCCGCGGCCTTGGTGGAGCTGTTCCCGACGCGAATCCGCTACACCTCCATGTCCCTGCCCTACCATATCGGCAATGGCTGGTTCGGCGGGCTGCTGCCGGCGACCAGCTTCGCCATGATCGCGCAGACCGGCGACGTGTATTACGGACTCTGGTACCCGGTGGTGATCGCGCTGATCACGGTGGTCATCGGCGCCTTCTTCGTGCCGGAGACCAAGGACCGGGACATCTTCGCGACCGAGAACGACGCCCGCGCGGCGCGGGACGCGGCGGCGCTGCGGCGCTGACCGGGGCTTCCGCACCGGTCTGAATGGCGCCGGCGGGGCAACCCGCCGGCGCTTCCCGTTTCGGGCGGGGTTCCCGGCCGCCGGCCAGCGATGGCAGAGTTGCACGACACGCCGGGCGAAGCGCAGGCTGCCGGTCGGCGCCATGCCGTAGAGGGGGACATCCAAACCATGCCGATCAGCCGCGCAGCTGCACCGCGCCGCCGCCCCGGCGGGGCCTGAGCCATGCCGGACGGCACCGCCCCCCTTCTGCTGCGCCAGGATTGCGAGGGGGGCGTCGCCCGCCTGACCCTGAACCGGCCGGACAGCCGCAACAGCCTGTCC
Organism: Roseomonas sp. F4; assembly: GCF_053891155.1. Lineage (NCBI taxonomy): Bacteria > Pseudomonadati > Pseudomonadota > Alphaproteobacteria > Acetobacterales > Roseomonadaceae > Roseomonas > Roseomonas sp. F4. The sequence continues at coordinate 541,583 of NZ_JBSSHK010000002.1, read as the reverse complement.
TTCGCCATGCTCGGCGCGCTGCGCCAGGCGCTGGAGGAGATCGCCCAGGACCCGCGCGTCTGTGTGCTGGTGCTGGCCGCCGCCGGCCCGGTCTTCTGCGCCGGCCATGACCTGCGGGAGATCACCGCCCATCGCAATGACGAGGATGCCGGCCGCGCCTTCTTCGACGCCGCCATGCGCCGCTGCGCGGAGGTGATGCAGGTCATCACCGCCCTGCCCCAGCCTGTGATCGCGGAGGTGCAGGGGGTGGCCACCGCCGCCGGCTGCCAGCTTGTGGCCACCTGCGACCTGGCGGTGGCCAGCGAGGCGGCCGCCTTCTGCACGCCGGGGGTCGATATCGGCCTGTTCTGCTCCACCCCGGCCGTCGCCCTGTCCCGCGCCGTGGCGACCAAGCCGGCGATGGAGATGCTGCTGACCGGGGCCATGGTGCCGGCGGCGGAGGCCCATCGGATCGGGCTGGTGAACCGCGTGGTGCCGGCGGCGGAATTGTCGGACGCCGTCATGGCGCTGGCGCGGCACATCGCCGATCGCAGCGCCCATGCGGTGCGCCTCGGCAAGGCCGCCTTCTACCACCAGCGGGAACTGCCCCTGGCGGAGGCCTATGTCCATTGCGCGGCGGTGATGACGGAAAACCTGATGGCGGCGGATGCGGAGGAGGGTATCGGCGCCTTCCTCGGTAAGCGGAAGCCCGTCTGGGATCGCTGAGTTGCCGTGGATCATTGTCCTGCCGGCGCGTCCTCCTGTTCTTTGGGTGGCCTGATCCGCCCCGCGCCCACGAAAATCCCGAGGAATCCGAGAATGGCTGCCACCGATTACGACGCCCTGCCCCGCACCCCGGCGAACCACCAGCCGCTGACGCCGCTGCTGTTCCTGGAACGCGCCGCCCTGACCTTCCCGGATCACCTGGCGGTGGTGCATGGCGCGACGCGGCGCAATTATCGCGACCTGCGCGCGCGCTGCGTGGCGCTGGCCGATGCGCTGACCAAGCGGGGCGTGACGCGGGGCGACACGGTGGCCGTGCTGCTGCCGAATATCCCCGCGATGCTGGAATGCCATTACGGCGTGCCGATGGCCGGCGCCGTGCTGAACACGCTGAACACACGGCTGGACGCCGGCACCATCGCCTATTGCCTCGACCACGGGGAGGCGAAGGTGCTGGTGGTGGACCGCGAATTCGCGCCACTGGCCCGCATGGCGCTGACCCAATGCGCGGTGAAGCCGCTGCTGGTGGAGGTCGATGACCCGGAGGCCAGCGCCGCCGCCCGGGCCAACCACCTGGAGGGTGCCGTCGATTATGAATCGCTGGTGGCGGAAGGCTCGGCGGATTTCGCGTGGAAGCTGCCGGGCGACGAGTGGGATGCGATCTCGCTTAACTACACCTCCGGCACCACGGGGCGGCCGAAGGGCGTGGTCTATCACCATCGCGGCGCGCAGCTGCTGGCGATCGGCAATATGCTGTCCGCCGGCATCGGCAAGCATCCGGTCTATCTCTGGACGCTGCCGATGTTCCATTGCAATGGCTGGTGCTTCCCCTGGTCGATCACCGCCCAGGCCGGCACGCATGTCTGCCTGCGCGCGGTGCGCGGCAATGCGATGTGGGCGCTGATGGCGAGCGAGGGCGTGACGCATATGTGCGGCGCGCCGATCGTCATGGCGACACTGCTGGCGACCGCCGAGGCCGAAAAGAAGCCCCTGCCGCATCAGGTGCAGTTCGTCACCGCCGGCGCGCCGCCGCCCGAAGCCGTGCTGGGCGCGATGAAGGAATCCGGTTTCGCCGTCTGCCATGTCTATGGCCTGACCGAATGCTACGGCCCCTCCGTGGTGAATGAATGGAACCATGCCTGGGACGCGAAATCCGCCCAGGAGCAGGCGGCGCTGATGGCGCGCCAGGGCGTGCGCTACATCGCGCTGGAGGGTCTGACGGTGATGGACCCCGACACGATGGCGCCGATCCCCGCCGATGGCGTGACGATGGGCGAGGTGATGATGCGCGGCAATGTGGTGATGAAAGGCTATCTGAAGGACGCCGCCGCCACCGAGAAGGCTTTTGCCGGCGGCTGGTTCCACACGGGCGATCTCGCGGTGACCTATCCGGATGGCTACATCCAGCTCAAGGATCGGTCCAAGGACATCATCATCTCCGGCGGCGAAAACATCTCCTCCATCGAGGTGGAGGATGCGCTCTACAAGCACCCGGCCGTTGCCGTCGCCGCTGTGGTGGCAAGGCCCGATGCGAAATGGGGCGAGACGCCCTGCGCCTTCATCGAGCTGAAGCCGGGCGCGACGGCGACGGCGGAGGATCTGATCGGCTGGTGCAAGGATCACCTCGCCAGCTTCAAGGTGCCGCGCCACGTGGTCTTCGCCGAACTGCCGAAGACCAGCACCGGCAAGATCCAGAAGCACATCCTGCGCACGCAGGCGCGTGAAGGCGCGGTGTGATTTTTCCCTTGCGGCGCGGCAGCGCCGCAAGGCAAGCTTTCCACAGTCGTCAACAACCGAAAGGAGGTGATCCAGTGTCTCATGGAATGCAGGCGGGCGCCGGGTCCGCGGGCTGGATCATTGCCACCGCCACAGCGGGGGCGAGTCACTAGCCTCAAGGCGGCGACGCCACATCACCCATGCCAAAAGGCCCCGGCGGAGCGATCCGCCGGGGTTTTTCTTTGCCAATTGACAGGACTCCCCGGGCGGCGTGACGATCCGCCATCGCATAAAAATGGGGGCTTCAATCAATGTCTTGGGCACGGGGCCTTTCGGCCGCGTTGGTCGCCGCTTGCGCGACCTTCTTCCAACCCGCACCGGCTGCCGCCGGGCCAACGCTGGACGCGATCCGCGCGCGCGGGCTGCTGGTCTGCGGCATCCATACCGGCGTCGCCGGCTTCGCGCTGCCGGACAGCCGCGGCGAATGGCAGGGCATGGATGCGGATCTCTGCCGCGGTGTCGCGGTGGCGATCTTCAACGATCCCACCAAGGTGCGCTTCGTCGCGCTGTCTTCCTCCACCCGCTTCACGGCGCTGGGCTCGGGGGAGGTGGATGTGCTGTTCCGCACCTCCACCCAGACCATGCTGCGCGACGTCACGCTCGGCCTGCGCCATGCCGTCACCTATTTCTATGACGGCCACGGCTTCATGGTGCGCAACAACCTCGGCGTCTCCAAGGTGTCGGAGATGCGCGGCGCCACCATCTGCCTGATCCAGGGCACGACGAATGAGCAGGTGACGGCGGATTACTTCCGCAGCATCAACGTGCCCTTCAGCCCGGTGCTGTATGAACGCACCGACCAGGCCGCCGCCGCCTTGCAGGCCGGGCGCTGCGACGCCTTCGGCACCGATGCCTCCCAGCTCGCCGGCGTGCGCTCCGCCATGCCGCGCCCGGCGGATTGGACCATCCTGGATGAGCGCTTCTCGAAGGAGCCCTATGGCGCCTATCTGCGGCGCGGCGATGACGAATGGTTCGACCTGGTGCGCTGGTTCACCTATGCGGTGATCGAGGCGGAGGAGCAGGGCGTGACGCGCGCCAATGCGGAACAGATGCGCCGCACCAGCGTGAACCCCAATACGCGCCGGTTGTTGGGCGTGACTCCGGAACTCGGCCAGTCGCTGAAGCTGGACCCAGCCTGGGCCTATAATGTGGTGCGCGCACTGGGCAATTATGGGGAGCTGTATGACCGCCACTTCGGTCCGAGCACGCCGGTGAACCTGCCGCGCGGGCCGAACCGGCTCTGGACCGAAGGCGGGTTGATCTACGCGCTGCCGTTGCGCTGACAATGGATGGCGGCGGATTCTAGACCCCGCCGCCATCCACCACGAAATACTGCGCCGTGACCATGGCGCTGTCATCCGCCGCCAGCCACAGCACCATCCGCGCGAGATCCGGCGGCATCACCTTTCGCTTCAGGCACTGCTTCGCCATGTGCCGTTCCACCGCCTCCGGCGTCGCCCAGAGCGCCTCCTGGCGTTCCGTGAAGACCCAGCCGGGCACCACCTCATTCACCCGGATGCCGTCCACGCCGAGGTCGCGCGCCAGGCCGCGGGTCAGGCCGCGCACGGCGGATTTCGCGGCCGTATAGGCGGGCATGCCGCCCTGGGCGCCCATCCAGCTCACGCTGCCCATATTGATGATGGACCCCGCCCCCGCCTTGCGCATGGCCGGCGCCACGGCCTGGGCGCAGAAGAACATGTGGCGCAGATTGGTCGCCATGCGCTCGTCCCAATAGTCGGGCTCCACGGTTTCCAGACCGTGGCGGTCGTCGCGCGCGGCGTTGTTCACCAGCACCTGCACCGGGCCGAGCAGATTCGCGACATGGGCCATGGCGGCCCGCAGCGCTTCGATGTCGCGCAGGTCGCAATGGACGAACAGCGCGCCGGTTTCCGCCGCCACGCGTTGGCCGCCGGCATCGTCGAAATCCAGGAAGGCGACGCGCGCCTGCTGGGCGGCGAATTGCGCCACCACCTCCGCCCCGATGCCGGAGGCGCCGCCCGTTACCAGCACAACCTTGCCGGCCAGCGACGGATAGGTCGCGAAGATCATGCGGGTCATCCTTGTTCACGCGGCAGAAGCGGCTGCGGGTCGAGGAAGGTCTGATACCAGGACAGCGAGAAATGCAGATGCGGCCCGGTGACGCGGCCGGTCGCACCCATCAGGGCGATCCGGTCACCTTGCGCCACCACGTCGCCCTCCCGCGCGATACGCTGCGAGAGATGCATATAGAGCGTGTTCACGCCGTGCCCATGATCCAGCACCAGGATCTGCCCCGCAAAATAGAAGTCGCCGGAAAGTGTCACACGGCCCGGCAGCGCGGCCGTGATGGGCGAGCCGGTGGGCGCCGCCACGTCCAGCCCGTAATGCGGCTGGCGCGGCTGGCCGTTCAGGATGCGCTGGCTGCCGAAGACGCCGCTGATGCGGCCGCGCGCCGGCCAGGCCATTGGCGCCATGAAGCCGGTACCCGCCGTGTCCAGCGCCCGCGCGGCGGCGAGTTGGGCGCGTTCCGCCGTGATGCGCGGCAGGGAGGACTGATCCGGCGTCACCATGGCGCCTGGCAGGCCGGTGATGCGCTGCACGTCCCAGTCCCGCTTGGCCACCGGCAGGCGCATCTCCTCCCGCCGCCCATCGGGGTAGGTGATGGACAGGGTGGCACTGGGGTCGTGGTCGCGGCCGAAGCCGAGCGCGAAATAGCCCTCGGGCGAGACCCTCACGGCGCGCCCATCCAGCATCAGCCGCGTATTGGCCGGCGCCTGGCCGCGCAGCAGCCCGCCCTGCGCCGGGACGCCGTTCCAGGTCAGCGCCTGCGCTGCAGCCTGACGCGCCAGCAGCACAGCGGGGGCTGCCAGAAGAAAACGACGTGCAATCACAGCAATGTCTCCTGCGTCGGCGGGGCCTTGGGCGCGCGGCTGCGTTTCGGCGCCTCGCCACCGGCCGTGGCGCCCACCTCTCCATCGGCGAAGGCGATCGAGAGTTTCGCCCCCGGCGCCACCTGGGCCGCCCGGGTCAGCGCCTGCCCCTGCGCGTCGCGCACCAACGAAAAGCCGCGCGCCAGCACGGATTGGTAGGACCCGGCCTCCAGCCGCGCCGAGGCCCCGGCCAGCCGCGCCGCCTTTTCCCGCAGCAGGGCGGCGAGCGGCGCGGCGGAGAAGGCCTGCAAGGCGCGGGCGCCCTGGGCGCGCTGCACCAGCCGGGCGAAGGCCGCGCCCTTGCGGCCTTCCAGCAGCGCCAGGGTGGCGCGGCGGGCGGCGATGCCGGCGCGGGGGTTTGGCATGGGCAGGCGGGCCAGCGAATCCCGCCGCCGGTCCAGGAAATGGCGCAAGGCGGGGGCGAGCCCCTCCCCGGCCTCGTCCAGGCGGCGGCGCAGGTCGGTCACGCGGGCGGGCACGTCCGGCAGGCGGCGTTCCAGCCGCAGCAGCACCGTCTCCGCCGCACGCAACTGCCGCGTCATGGCGCCGCGCAGCCGCGCCTCCCGCTGCGCCAGGTCGGCCAGCAGGTCGAGCCGCGCCGGGACCGCGAGTTCCGCCGCCGCGGTGGGCGTGGGCGCGCGACGGTCGGAGGCAAAATCGATCAGCGTGGTGTCGGTCTCATGCCCCACGGCCGAGATCAGTGGGATGGGGGAGGCCGCGGCGGCGCGCACCACCACCTCCTCATTGAAGGCCATCAGGTCTTCCAGGCTGCCGCCGCCGCGCGCCACGATGATGACATCCGGCCGGGGAATCGGCCCGCCTTCCGGCAGCGCCCCAAAACCGCGAATGGCGGCGGCGATCTTCTCCGCCGCGCCCTGCCCCTGCACCGGCACCGGCCACAGGATGATCCGGCGCGGGAAGCGGCGCAGGATGGTGGTGCGGATGTCCTGGATCACCGCGCCGGATTCGCTGGTGACCACGCCGATGACCAGCGGCAGGCGCGGCAGGGGCCGTTTCCGGTCGTCCTCGAACAGCCCCTCGGCCAGCAGCTTCTTGCGCAGCATCTCGATGCGGGCGAGCAGCGCGCCTTCGCCGGCGAATTCCAGGCGGTCGATCACCAGCTGGTATTTGGAACGGTCCGCATAGGTGGTGATGCGGCCGGTGGCGATGACCTCCACCCCATTCTCCGGCTGGATCGCCAGGCGCGGCACGGCGGTCTTCCAGATCACCGCCTCCAGCTTCGCATTCTCATCCTTCAGCGAGAGGTACCAGTGGCCGGAGGGGTAGCGCTTGGCCTCGCACACCTCGCCGCGCACCCGGACGCGGCCGAAGGCGCCTTCCAGGGTGCGGCGCACCGCGCCGGCGATCTCCGCCACCGCATATTCGGGGATGTTGCTGGGGGGGGCCTCGGGCGTCGTGTTCATCGGCGGACCCTATGCTAGGAGGCCCCCGACGCGAAAGCCGGGCGGGGATATCGTGATGCGGGTGCTGGTGGTGGGCGGCGGTGGCCGGGAACATGCGCTGTGCTGGGCGATCGCCAAATCGCCGCGTCTGGGCAAGCTGTTCTGCGCCCCCGGCAATCCGGGCATCGCCGAAGTGGCGGAATGTGTCGCCATCGGCGCGGAGGACAGTTCGGCGCTCGCCGCCTTTGCCGCGTCCCAGAACATCGACCTGGTGGTGGCGGGGCCGGAGGCGCCGCTGACGCTGGGCCTCGCCGATGCCTGCGCCGCGCTGGGCATTCCCTGCTTCGGCCCCTCCGCCGCCGCCGCCCAGCTGGAAGGCAGCAAGGCCTTCTGCAAGCAGGTGGCCGATGCCGCCGGCGTGCCGACCGCCGCCTGGGCCCGCTTCGAGGATGCCGATGCCGCCCGCGCTTACCTGCGCGACAAGGGCGCGCCGATCGTGGTGAAGGCGGATGGGCTGGCGGCCGGCAAGGGCGTGGTGGTGGCCATGACCATGGCGGAGGCCGAGGCCGCCATCGCCGCCATCATGGAGGACCGCATCCATGGCAGCGCCGGCGCCGCCGTGGTGATCGAGGAATTTCTGGAGGGCGAGGAGGTTTCCTTCTTCGCGCTTTGCGATGGCACGGAAGCGGTGGCCTTCGGCGCGGCGCAGGACCATAAGCGCGTCGGCGATGGCGATACCGGCCCCAATACCGGCGGCATGGGCGCCTATTCCCCCGCCCCGTCTTTTACCGACGCCCTGCGGGACGAGGTGATGGCCCGCTTCATCCGACCCACCTTGTCCGAAATGGCGAAGCGGGGCGCGCCCTTCCGGGGCGTGCTGTTTGCCGGGCTGATGCTGACCGCCAGCGGCCCAAAACTCATCGAATACAACGTCCGCTTCGGCGATCCGGAATGCGAGACCCTGCTGCCTTTGCTGCGCAGCGACCTGCTGCCCGTGCTGCTGGCCGCCGCCAGCGGCAGCCTGGCGCGCACCGCGCTGGACTGGGAGTCGGCGCATAGCCTGGTCGTGATCCTGGCCGCCGAGGGCTATCCCGGCACACCGCGCCGGGGCACCGAAATCCGCGGCCTGGACCGCGCGGCCGCGATCCCCGGCGCGCGGGTGTTCCATGCCGGCACGGTGCGGGACGCGGCGGGCGTGGTGCGGGCCAATGGCGGGCGGGTGCTGGCGGTGCAGGCCAGCGGCGCGACGCTGGCCGCCGCGCGGGACGCCGCCTATCGGGCGGTGGATGCCATCGACTGGCCCGAGGGTTTTGGGCGGCGCGACATCGGCTGGCGGGCGCTGGGCTGAAAACCTTGTCCGGGGCCGCCGCGCGGCGCAGAAGCGTGCCTTCGGCCGGATCATCCCCACAGAGCAGCGTGGCCCTTTTTCCATGACGACCACCTCCTCCGATCCCCTGCCCCCTTCGGGCCTGCCACCCCTTCCCTCCCTGCGCGACACCGTCCGGGAGTACGGGCTGGATGCCCGGAAGTCGCTCGGCCAGCACTTCCTGCTGGACCCGGCGGTCTGCGCCCGCATCGCCGCCTTGGCCGGTGACCTCACGGGACGGCAGGTGCTGGAGGTGGGGCCGGGACCCGGCGGGCTGACGCGCGCGCTGCTGGCGACGCCGGCCGCCCATGTGCTGGCGGTGGAGTTGGACCGGCGGGCGATCGCGGCGCAGCAGGCGCTGGCCGCGCATCACCCCGGACGCCTGACGGTGCGGGAGGCGGATGCGCTGGAGATCGATGCGCTGGCCGAGATGCCGGCGCCGCGCCGCATCATCGCCAACCTGCCCTATAACGTCGCCACCCCTTTGCTGGTCGGCTGGCTGCGCCAGGCCTCGGGCATCGAGGGCATGACCCTGATGTTCCAGCAGGAGGTGGCGGAGCGCATCTGCGCCGCGCCGGGCAGCGATGCCTATGGCCGACTCGGCGTGCTGGCGCAGTGGCGCTGCCGCGCGACCTTCCTGCTCAGCCTGCCGCCCGGCGCCTTCACCCCGCCGCCCAAGGTGTACTCTGCGGTGGTCGGGCTGACCCCGCATGCCGAGGACCCCGGACCGGCGCTGTTCGCCGCCATGGAACGCACCACCGCCGCCGCCTTCGGCCAGCGCCGCAAGATGCTGCGCGGGGCGCTGAAGACGCTCGGGAATGCGGAAGCGCTGCTGGAGGCCGCCGGAATCGCCGGGGACCGCCGGGCGGAGACGCTGGACATCGCTGAATTCGACCGGCTGGCGCGCGCGCTATTGGCGCGCGGGCAGGCAGACGGGGTTGCGCCCCCGGCCTGAGGCGGGTTTTGTCGCGCCCTCAATCCAGGAGAAACGCGCCATGCTGCCCCCCGATGACCAGCTCACCCTCTGCTTCGCCCATGTCGCCTACCGTTTCGGCGAGAGCTACGCGGCGCGCGGCGGCAAGCTGAAGCATTTCGAGGTCCGCAGCCTGGAGGAGCTGGAGGCGAGGCTGCCGGAGGCCGATGTGCTGCTGGTCTCCGGCATGTGGCGCAATCACTTGGCCGCCAAAGCGCCGCGGCTGAAGTTCATCCAGTCGATCAGCGCCGGCGTCGACCAATATGACAAGGCGGTGCTCGGCGGCGCGGGCATCCGCCTCGCCTCCGCCCAGGGCGCCAATGCCAATGCGGTGTCGGAGCATGCGATCTCGCTGATCCTGGCCATCACCCGCCGCCTGCCGGAAGCCCGCGACAACCAGGCGAAGCAGCATTGGCGCGGCATGATCGGCGATCTGAGCCGCCGCGAGGATGAACTGGGCGGCAAGACCCTGCTGGTGGTCGGCATCGGCCGCATCGGCGGGCGGTTGGCCCGGCTGGCCAAGGCCTTCGACATGAAGGTGGTGGGTCTGCGGCAGGACCCGTCCAAGGGCAGCGAGGGGGCGGATGAGATCCATGGCATGGACCAGCTGCATGCCCAGCTCGGCCGCGCCGATATCGTGGCGCTGACCTGCGCGCTGACGCCGGAGACGCGCGGCCTGATGAACGCCGCCGCCTTCGCCGCCATGAAGCCAGGCGCGACGCTGGTGAATGTGGCGCGCGGCGCGGTCTGCGACGAGGCGGCGCTGATCGCGGCACTCGCCTCCGGCCAGATCGGCAATGCCGCGCTGGATGTGACGACGGAGGAGCCGCTGGCGGCGGCCAGCCCGCTCTGGGCCATGCCGAACGTCTTCATCACGCCGCATACCGGCGGTGAGACGCGGGCCTATGAGGGGAATGTGCTGGACCTGCTGGAGGCGAACCTGCCGCGGCTGCGGGCGGGGGAGAAGCTGGTGAATCAGGTGGTGTGAAGAGGGGGGTTGGGGCGGAGGCCCCCACCCCGACCCTCCCCCGCTCCGCGGGGGAGGGAGAAGAAAAAAGCCCTCCCCCGCGCCCTCAATCCAGATTCGTACTCGTCCTCGGCCGCGCGCTGGCGTTCCACGCCGCGCGGATTGCCTCGCTCACCGCCACCGGGTCGGGCACGCCGCGCAGCACGTGGGACTCATCCGTGCGGCCCTCGGTCGCCTTGATGACCACATCGCCGATGCCGAGCATGCGATGCCAGATCGCCTGTTTCGAGACCACGTCGCGGATGCGGAACACCTCCACGTCGTCGCGCAGCTTGGTCCAGAAACCCTGTTCGATGATGACGCGCTCCGTCGTCACGCGGATTCGCTGGCGGCCGAGGAAGGGCAGGCCCAGCATCAGCACGGCCAGCCCGCCCCGGACCAGGCCGAAGGAGCGCTTGGTTTCGCGCGTCACCAGGATATCGGTCTCGGCCATCGGCAATCCTCTCAGGGATATTCATGCTGCGGGGGGATGATGGCGGTATCAAGCCAGTCGAGCAGCAGGGCGGTCACGGCGGCGGGGTCTTCCATCGGCGACAGATGGGCGCAGCCGGGCAGGATATGCAGCCTGGCGCCGGGAATCAGCGCCGCCATCTCCACCGCCAGTTCGGGCGGCGTCAGCAGATCGGCCTCACCCACCGCCACCAAGGTGGGCACACGGATGGTGGGCAGGTCCGGCCGGCTGTCGGGGCGGGCCAGGATGGCGCGCTGCTGGCGGGCGAAGGCCTCCCGGCCCACACGCTCCGCCATCTGTTGCACTTCCTGCCCCAAGGGGCCGTCCAGGTGGTCGGGGTGCAGCAATTGCGGCAGCAGCCGGGGGGTGACGCCGCGGAACTCGCCGGCGCGCGACAGGGTCAGCAGACCACGCCGGCGGCGGGCCTGTTCCGGCGTGTCCGGCCGCGCGGAGGTGTCGATCAGCGCCAGGCGGGCGATGCGGTGCGGCGCCTGGCGCATCACCTCCAGCGCCACATAGCCACCCATGGACAGGCCGACGAGCGCGATGGGCGAGGCCTCCGGCACCAGGGCCAGGGCGCGGGCGGCCATGGCGGACATCGTGTCGTCCTGCGTCAGGTCCGCCACCCGGTGGTCGAGGCCCGCCGGCAAGGCCGCCACCTGATCGCGCCACAGACGCGCATCGCAGAGCAGGCCGGGAAGCAGCAGAAGTGTCGTGGGGAGGGACATGCCGTGGTGCTAGGGCGGCGAAACCGTGCCGTCCAGCGCGGGAGAGGCGGCATCTTGCCTTGATTTCCGTGCCATAGCGGCGCATATGGCGTCCATCCCGCCCGGTCCCGCGAAGCGTCCAGTCTTGCGCCTGCGGGGCGCCCCCGCCGGATGCGCCTCCTGGTTCACCAGGAGTCGTGCAGGTGGCGGGCAGGTCCGAGGCAAGCAGAGAACCAAGCACGTTGAGCGATCATAGCGACGCTACGGCCCCGCGCGCGGCCGATACCGACCAGAACGACGCCGCGACAGCCGGCATCCCTGCGGGAGCCGAGGCCGTGGGGAAGGCCGCGCCCGCCCCGCGCAAGCGGCGCGCGCCGGCCGCGAAGACCAAGCCTGTCGCCACCGAGGACGCTGCCGCGGAGGCCCCGGCCAAGCCGAAGCCCAAGCCGCGCACGCGCGCCAAGGCCGCCAAGCCGGCGGCCGAACCGGAATTGCTGCCTCAGGCGGAGCCGGAGGCCGTGGCGGCTGTTGAGCCGGTCGTGGAAGCGGCACCTGTGATGGAAGCGGCGCCGGAAGCCGTTGCCGAAACGGCACCTGAGGCCGTCGCCGAAATCGTCGCCGAGCCTGTCGCGGAAGCGGCGGTCGAAGCCGTCGCGGAAGCGGCGGTCGAAGCCGTCGCGGAAGCGGCGCCGGAGCCGACCGAGGCCGAGTCGCAGGCGGCGGAAGAAGCCGCCAGCTGGGCCGCCGAGGAAGCGCCCCGCGTCACCTTCGCCGATCTCGGGCTGTCGGAGCCGATCCTGCGCGCCGTGGCCGATACCGGCTACCTGCACCCGACCCCGATCCAGGAACAGGCGATCCCGATCGTGCTGATGGGCCGGGACGTGCTGGGCTGCGCCCAGACCGGCACCGGCAAGACCGCCGGCTTCACCCTGCCGATGCTCGACATCCTGGCCGGGTCCCGCGCCAAGGCACGCATGCCGCGCAGCCTGATCCTGGAACCCACCCGGGAACTGGCGCTTCAGGTCGCCGAGAACTTCGTCAAATACGGCAAGTACCTGAACCTGAACCACGCCCTGCTGATCGGCGGGGAAAGCATGAACGACCAGCGCGACGTCCTGGAAAAGGGCGTCGACGTGCTGATCGCCACGCCGGGCCGGCTGCTCGACCTGTTCGATCGTGGCCGCATCCTGCTGGCCGATTGCAAGGTGCTCGTCATCGACGAGGCCGATCGCATGCTCGACATGGGCTTCATCCCGGATGTCGAGCGCATCGTCTCCTTCCTGCCGAAGCTGCGCCAGACGCTGTTCTTCTCCGCCACCATGGCGCCGGAAATCCGCCGCCTGGCGGATGCCTTCCTGCAGAACCCAAAGGAGATCACGGTCTCCGCCCCCGCCACCGTCGCCAAGACCATCACCACGGGCCTGGTCTGGGTGCGGGAACACGACAAGCGGGAAGCCCTGCGGCGGATGCTGAACAAGGAAGCGGTGCAGAACGCGCTGATCTTCTGCAACCGCAAGGTCGAGGTCGACATCCTCTACAAGTCGCTGAAGAAGCACGGCTTCTCGGTCGGCGCGCTGCATGGGGACCTGGACCAGTCGACCCGCTTCGCCACGCTCAACCGCTTCAAGGCGAATGAGATCCAGCTGCTGGTGTGCAGCGACGTGGCGGCGCGCGGCCTCGACATCGGCGGCCTTTCGCACGTCTTCAATTTTGACGTGCCCTTCCACGCGGAGGACTACGTGCACCGCATCGGCCGCACCGGCCGCGCCGGGCGCGAGGGCCATGCCTATTCGCTGGCATCGCCGGAGGATGCACGCTCGGTCGCCGCGATCGAGAAGCTGACCGGCATGCCGATCCCGCGCATGGAGGTCGAAGGTATCGACCCCGTGACGGCCGAGGAAATCGAGGAAGGCGCCAAGGCCAAGCGCGGCCGCGGTGGCCGCGGCGCCCCCCCGGCCCGCGATGCCGGCCGCGGTCGCGGCGGACGCGACGAGCGCCCCCGCCGTGGCGAGGCCCCGCGCCGCGACGGCGCCCCGCCGCCGCCGCGTGAGGCGGAAGCCGCGCGCCCGCCCCGCGAGGAACGTGCGCCCCGCGAGGAGCGTGCGCCGCGGGAGGATCGCGCACCGCGCGACGATCGTGGTCCGCGCCGGGATGCCGCGCCGCCGCCCGCCCGCGACGACCGCCGCCCCAGCACGCGCCGCGACCCCGGCCCGCGTGAGGCCCCGCAATCCATGGAAGCGCGGCGCGAGGAATTCCGCCGCGAACGCCGCGAAGACCGTGAGGCCGGCCCCTCGCCACTCGGCTTCGGCGACACCGTGCCTGCCTTCATGCTGCTGCCCCTGCCCCGGCCCCGCCGGGACCAGGCGTCGGAAGCCGAAGCCGCCTGACGGACCCGCGCGCGGTTGCCGGATGACGGCAGCCGCGCCAGATTGCCGACCACGGGCTGGCTATCGCGGGGCGTGCATCTGCGCGCATCCCCCCCATCTCCAGCCTTGCTTGATCGCGTGATGCTTCCATCCATCACGCTCTATCGCCCGCCCCGCGAGGAGGAAGCCATGAACGTCGTCACCCCGGTGCCCGCCCAGGCCGCCAAGACCAGCCAGTCCGCCTTCACCTGGGACGACCCCCTGCTGCTCGACCAGGCGCTGAGCGAGGATGAGCGGATGATCCGCGACGCCGCGCGCGACTTCTGCCAGGAAAAGCTGATGCCGCGGGTCCTCATGGCCAACCGGAACGAGCATTTCGACCGGGAGATCATGAACGAGTTCGGCGAGATGGGCTTCCTGGGCGCCACCCTCGACGGCTATGGCTGCGCCGGCGTGAACTACGTCTCCTACGGCCTGATGTCGCGGGAAGTGGAGCGCGTCGACAGCGGCTATCGCTCCGCCTTCAGCGTCCAGTCCTCGCTCGTCATGTATCCGATCCACGCCTTTGGCTCCGAGGAGCAGAAGCAGAAGTTCCTGCCGAAGCTGCGCACGGGCGAATGGGTCGGCTGCTTCGGCCTGACCGAGCCCGATGCCGGTTCCGACCCCTCCTCCATGCGCACCCGCGCCAAGAAGGTCGATGGCGGCTACCTGGTCTCCGGTTCCAAGACCTGGATCACCAATTCCCCCATCGCCGACGTCGCCGTGGTCTGGGCCAAGGACGATGAGGGCATCCTGCGCGGCTTCCTGCTGGAACGTGGCATGAAGGGCCTGTCCTTCCCCAAGATCGAGGGCAAGTTCAGCCTGCGCGCCAGCGTCACCGGCATGATCATGATGGACGAGGTCTTCGTCCCCGAGGAAAACAAGCTGCCGGGCGTGAAGTCCCTCGCCGGCCCCTTCTCCTGCCTCAACCGCGCCCGCTACGGCATCGCCTGGGGCGCCCTCGGCGCCGCCGAATTCTGCTGGCACGCCGCGCGTGACTACACCATGGGCCGCAAGATGTTCGGCAAGCCCCTGGCCCAGACCCAGCTCATCCAGAAGAAGCTGGCCGATATGCAGACCGAAATCACCCTCGGCCTGCACGCCGTGCTCCGCGTCGGCCGCCTGTTCGACGAACACAAGGTCGCGCCGGAAATGATCTCCCTGGTCAAGCGCAACAACTGCGGCAAATCCCTGGAGATCGCCCGCATGTCCCGCGACATGCACGGCGGCAACGGCATCGTCGACGAGTACCACGTGATCCGCCACGTCATGAACCTCGAGACGGTCAACACCTACGAAGGCACCCACGACGTCCACGCCCTGATCCTCGGCCGCGCCCAGACGGGCCTGAACGCCTTCGGCTGAAGCAGACGGGGGTGTCGCGCGGGTAGCTTGCAAGGAGGGCTCCGCCCTCCCTGCACCCTCCCGCCAAGGGGCAGTGGCCCCTTGGAACCCTTTGATTCATGAACGAAAAAGGAGAGGGGCCAGCGGAACCGCCGAAGAAGCGGTTCTTCCGGCCCCTCTCCTTTTTCGTTCAAGGTCCTGAGGTCCAGGAGGCCACTGCCTCCTGGCGGGGAGGGTGCGGGAGGGGCAGAGCCCCTCCCGCAATCACCCGCGCGACCACCCCGTTGCTGCGCCGCAGCATTCAGGGTTACGGTTTCGGGTCGGTTGGGGGATTTCGGGATGTGGACGCGGCGTGGGTTGGGTGGGGTGGTTGCGGCGTCGGTGATGGCGTCCGGGGTCCGGGCGCAGGCGCCCTGGCCGACGCGGCCGGTGCGGATCCTGGTGGGTTTTGCGCCGGGTGGGTTTGCGGACATTGTGGCGCGGGCGATGGCGGAGCAGTGCACGGCGTTGCTCGGTCAGAATTTCGTGGTGGAGAATCGGTCGGGCGCGTCGGGGACCATCGCGGCGGATGCGGTGGCGAAGGCGCCGGCCGATGGGTCGGTGTTGTTGTTGGGGCATTCCACGCCGAATGCGGTGGCGGCGGCCTTGTTCAGCAATTTGCCGTTTGATCCGTTGCGGGATTTGACTCCGGTGGCGCAGATCGCGGTCCATCCGCATTTGCTGGTGGTGCCGGCGGCGTCGCCGTTCCGGACCACGGCGGATTTGATCGCGGCGGCGAAGGTGCGGCCGGGGGCGGTCAGTTTCTGTTCGGCGGGCATCGGGTCGGTGCATCACACGGCCTGTTCGATGCTGGCGCAGGCGGCGGGGGTGGAGTTCACCCATGTGCCGTATCGCGGCAGTGCGCCGGCCATGGCGGATCTGATCGCGGGCCGGGTGGATATGACGATCGAGGGCATCAACACGGTGGGGCCGATGATCGCCGATGGCCGGTTGCGGCCGCTGGCGGCGGGCACGCTGGACCGGATCGCGGTGTTGCCGGAGCTGACGACCTTGCGGGAGCAGGGGTATGGCGAGATCGATGCGGCGAGTTGGGTGGGGATTTTCGGCCCGGCCGGCTTGCCGGAGGAGATTGTGACGACGTTGGGCCGGGTGACGGACCAGGCGATGCAGGCGCCGACGATGCAGCGCATCATGACCAGCGGCGGCACCATCCCGGCCAGCCGTCGCGGTGCGGAGTTCCGGGCTTTCCTGGCGCTGGAGATCGAGCGCTACAAGGCCGTGCTCGGCGATGGGAAGATCGCGCTGTAACAGAGAGCGGAAAGGGCGGCGCGGAGATCGCAAGCGAGTTCAGATACTTGCGCGTCCCCCTCACCCAACCCTCTCCCCCATGAGTGGGGGAGAGGGCTTTCAGGCAAATTTGCCCAGCCTGCTGAACCCCTCAAACGCTACACCGCCCGCACGATCACCGCCGTGACGTTGTCCCTCGCGCCATGGGCCAGCGCGGCTTCCAGAATGGCGTCGGGCCCGTGTCCGGCGGCCAGCAGGGCGCCGATTTCGGCTTCCGGCACCGCCTTGAACAGCCCGTCGGAGCAGAGAAGAAAGACGTCACCGGCGGCGAGGCGGGCGCTGGTCTTGTCCAGCGTCAGTTCGCCTTCGGCGCCGACGGCGCGGGTGATGATATTGGCCTGGGGGTGGGATTCGGCGTCCGCCTCCGCCAACAGGCCCTGATCCACCAGGTCCTGCACCAGGCTGTGGTCGCGGGTCAGGCGGGTGAGGCTGCCCTGGCGCAGCAGGTAGATGCGGCTGTCGCCGGCCCATAGGCAGGCGAAGTGGCCGCCGCGGGCCAGCAGCACCACGATGGTGGTGGCGATGATGCGCCCCGGCCCGGCCTCGGCGGCCTGGCGTTGCAGATCGGCGTGGACGGCGGTGACGCGCAGCCGCACCTGGGCCAGCATTTCGGCGGCGGAGAAGCCCGGCGGCAGGTCCTGCAGCGCGGCGGTGACGGCGGCGGAGGCGACATCGCCCGCGCCGTGCCCACCGGCGCCATCGGCCACCGCCCACAAGCCGATATCGGGGCGATCGACGAAGGCGTCCTCGTTGCGGGGACGCACCGTGCCGGGGTGGGTGGCGGCCTGGCTGGTCAGGGAACCGCTCATGCGCCGCCCTCCACCAGCACGCGGAACAGCAAGGGCGGCGGCAATTCGGGCAGGGGCCAATGGGCGTCGGGTGTCACCCACCAGCCCTCCTCCGGCGCGATGTCATCCGTCCAGGGTTCGACCAGGGCGGCGAGCAGCGTGTCGGCATCCTGGCCCAGGGCGCGGGCGGCGCGGCCGGCCGTTTCCAGCGTGGCGTACCAGTCCTCGGCCGGCGGCGGAGCTTCCAGCGGCAGGGTCGCGGCGAGGGTCAGGGGGAAGCGGCGGCCGACCATGTCCTCGCTGGGCAGGATCACCCCGGCCACGCGGTCGATGCCACAGGCGCCCGCGGGCAGCAGGAAGCGCCAGGCGGGGCCGGCTTCCCAGGCTTCCGCGAAGCCCTCCTCACCCAGCGCTTCCCGCGCCTCGGTCAGCCCGTCCTGGAGCCATGCGTCCCAGGTCAGGCAGAAATCCTCCGGCAGCGCCCGGCGCAGGAAGTCGCCATGCGCCGGCAGTTTGCCGAGGAGGCCGATGGGCATCTCAGCCTCGGCGGGAAGGCGGGGCAGGCGGTGGCGCGCGCATGGCTCGGCTCCTCGGGGTTTCAGGGCGCCAGGGTGGGGCAGCGGAAATCCTGCAATTCCCGCAGGGCGAAGGGATGCACGATGGAGGAGGCGCGCAGCTCGAACTCCGCGCGGCGCTCGCCCTGGGTCAGGGTCAGGCGCAGGCGGTCGGCGGCGCGGGTGGTGGCGAGGCGTCCGCTGGCGACCAGGCGCATGGAGGCCCAGGCGCCATCGGTGGCCAGCGGCCCGGCGGAGCTCGGCGGGGTGAAGGTCAGGGTGATGCCGGCGCGGGAAGGCCAGAGCATGGGGATCGGGCGGGTGGAGGCCCCCTCCCCGGCCAGGACCACGCGGTTGCCCTCCACCTCCAGCACCGCGCCGGTGGCGCCGGGGTCGACGCCCATCGGCACCAGCTCGAAGCGCAGGCCGAGCGCGGCGCCGGCCAGCCCGGCCGGCCAGAAGGCGTCGCGGATGGCGGCCGCGCGCTGGAACTGCATCAGGTCAGCGGGGGTGATGGGAGGCGTCAGCCCTTCCGCCGCCACCGGGCGCCAGGGGCGCTGGGTGGTGTCGACGAAGTTGCGCAGATGCTGGGCGAAGAACTGGTCGAAGACGCCGCCCGGGCCGAACAGCCGCACGAAGTCGTCATAGGGGGTGTCGGGCGCGGTGGTGGTCTGGCGGAAGGGGAAGCGGGTTTCCAGGCCCCGGCAGAAGGGCGCCAGCGCCGCGCCGCCCGCCGCCGCGATCGCCGCCCGCGCGCCGCCGCTGCGCGCGGTGGCGGTGGACAGCGCCAGGGTCTGCAACCAGCGGGACAGAGGCTCCGGCGCGCGCTGCGCCTCGGCGGCCAGGCGCTGGCCGGGGTCGAGGCCGGGGCTGGGCGGGATGACGGTGCCGGGCGGGGAGGACACCACGCGGGCCACCTGCACATACAGCTCATTCACCGTGGCCAGGATGCCATCCAGCGGCTGGCCGGCGACGTCGCGCAGCGGCTTGAAGCGTTCTTCCACCACGGTCGCGACCGGCGCGGCGGAGGAGGGTTGCAGCGCCGCGCCCACGGCGGCGGCGAGGCGGCTGCTGGTCGCCGCGGCGGCGGCCTGTGCGGCGGCATCCGTGGCGGCGCCGGCGGGGGATTCCGGCGGTGTGCCGGGCGAAAGCTGCCGGGCGGCGCCGCGCAGCACGTCCCGCATCGGGGAATTGGGCGCGCCGAGCAGGTTCAGCGCCTCCGCCGCCTGGGGCAGGCTGCGGAAGGGCGGCAGCACGATGTCGGTCAGCACGGCCTGCCATGCGCGGGCGTAATCCTCCGCGTAAAGGCGCAGGACGGAGGCTTCGAGCTGGCGCGGATCGCCGGCCATGGCGGTCGCCGCCTCCGGCCCCAGCACCCAGCTTTCGGAGGCCGCTTCCAGGATGGCGCGCGGCAGTTGCGGCAGCAGCGCCTTGTGCAGCCCGTCCACGGTGAACAGGCCGGGCACGGCGAGTTCGGCGATGGGGCGGCCGGAGGCGGTGGCGAACCAGCGCTGGCCGGCAACGCCCATGGCATCGCCCGGCTTCCAGGGCGGGACGGCGGTCGCGGCGGTGCGCAGTCGGCTGTAGATGCGCTCCGCCATTGGCAGGCGGGAGAAAATGCGCCGCGCCTGATCGACCAGCGCGCCATCCAGCGGGTAGCGGCTGAAATCGGTGGAGAGCAGGGCTTCCAGATGGCGGCCCAAAGCCTCCCGCGTGGGCGTGCCGACAGCCCCTGGGAAAGCCTGCTGCCAGTCCAGCGACATCCATTCCTGCACCAGCGCCCGGTCCATCGGCCCGGCGCGGCCGAGCATCAGGTAGATGCGCGTCGCCTCGTACAGAAATTCGGGCCGCATGATGCCGGCGCGGATCTGGCTTTCCAGCCGCGCCAGCAGGCGGGGCAGCAGCACGCGGTCCAGCGCGTGTTCGTAGGCGAGGCCACCGGCCTCCACCAGCTTCGGCTCCTGGCTCAGCCCGAGGCCGACGCCATCGGCACGGGCGGCCTGCGGCAGGTCCCGCACCGCGTCGAGATAGGGGATCACGCGGGCCAGGGCGTCATCCGCCGTGATGCGGTCCAGCGGCAGGTTCTGGGCCGCCTGTTCGGCGCGGGCGACGGCGGCTTCCAGCTTCGCGCGGCGCGCCTGTTCGGCGGAGATGGCGGCATAGCCCCAGGCGCCGCCGCCGATCAGCAGCAGCACCGCGGCGGCCCAGGCGCCGATCTGCACCAGACGGCCGCGCTGGGCCTGGCCACGGTCGCGCGCGGCCAGCCGCGCCTCACCGAACACCACATCCTTCAGCAGTCGGCCGAGGAAATAGCTGCGGCCCTTCTGGCCCATGACGGAGGCCGGGCGGCGCGGATCGAGCCCGAAGGCGCGGGACAGCGCCCCGGTCAGCCGGTCGATCGGCGTGCCTTCCTGGGTGCCGGAGGTGAAATAGACGCCGCGCAGGAAGGGCGCGGGGTCGAGCTTCGATCCGCCGAAGGCGGCGCGGGCGAAGGCGACCAGCGGCGCTTCCAACGAGGCGAATTGCGCTGGGAAGCCGCCGATTCGGGCGCGCTGTTCCGGTCCGCGCTCCGCCTGGAGGCGTTCCAGCAGCCGGTCCTGCAAACGTTTTGTGAGTGCCGCGAATTCCTCCGGCAGTTTCGCCGCATGACCCTCCGGCCCGGCCTGTTCCGGGAAGGTCACGCCCCAGACCTGGCTGCGCGAATCCTTGTCGAGGTCGTCGAAGAACTCGGAAAAGCCGACGATGAGGTCGGCCTTGCTGACCAGGAAATAGACGGGCAGGCGCTGGCCGAGCCGCTGTTCCAGCTCCCGGATACGGCTGCGCACGGTCTGGCCATGGGCATCGCGCTGCGCGGCATCCAGCCGGCTGATCATATCCGCGCCGAAGGCCACCACCACGCCGTTCAGCGGCTGCTTCGGCCGCTGGCGCTTCAGCAGGTCGAGAAAGCGTTCCCAACCCGCCTTGTCGGCCTGGGCGTCGGAATCCTGGGTGGTGTAGCGGCCGGCGGTGTCGATCAGCACCGCCTGTTCGGCGATCCACCAGTCGCAATTGCGCGTGCCGCCCACGCCGGCGACGCGGCCGGCAGACAGCGGAAAATCGAGGCCCGAGTTCTGGATGGCCGTGGTCTTGCCGGAGCCCGGCGGGCCGATGATGACGTACCAGGGGCGCTCATACAGATAGCCGCCCTTGCCGCCGCCGGCCTGTTTCAGCGCGCCCAGCGCCTCCGCCAGCCGGGCGGAGACGGCCTGTTCCTCGGCGCTCGCGGCCTCGGCGCTGGCCTTGTCCTTGGCGGCGCGGCTATCGGCCTCGGTGACGCCGGCGATCAACCCGGCCTCCCGCTTGCGGCGCCGCTGGACCACGACGAGCATCACCACCAGCCAGATCAGCACCGGCAGGGCGGCCAGCAGGGCCAGCAGCCAGATCGCCTCCACGCCCAGCAGGGCCGGGGCGAACAGCCAGATGACCGGCGCCAGGATCAGCGCGCCGAACAACCCGCCGAGGGCGGGGATGGTGAGGAAGGCCTTCATCTCAGCGGCTCTCCCCACGCGAAAGCACCAGTTCGATGCGGCGGTTTTCCTCGCGCCCCTCCGCCGTGGCGTTGCTCGCCAGCGGTTCGGTGTCGGCGCGGCCGACGGCGGTGAAGCGGCTGGAATCGGCGCTGGCCGCGGCGATCACCTGCATCGCGGCCTCGGCACGGGCCAGCGACAGATGGTGGTTGGAGGGGAAGCGCACGGAGCGGATCGGCTGGCTGTCCGAATGGCCATAGAGCACGACGCGCCCGCGTTCCTCCGCCAGCGCTTCCGCGATGCGGTTCAGCAATGGCCGGAAATTGGGCTCCACCGCGGCGCTGCCGGAGCCGAACATGCCGCGGCCCTTGATGCGGATGGTCAGGCGCTGCGCATCGCCATCCACCACCACCAGGTTCTGGCGAATCTCCGGCGCCAGGAAGGTCCGCACCCGCTCGATCAGGTCCGGCCGCGCTGTGGGTGGCGGCGGCGGTGGCGGGGCGGGCGGCACGGGGGGCGCGCTGCGGTCGATGGTGGGCAGCCCGCCGGGCGGCAGGCTGGCGAGGCGCTGCTGCAAGCCATCGCCGGCCGCATTCACCGTGTCGGAGACAAAAATCCAGCCGAAGGCCAGCAGCGCCACGGCGACGGCGCCCGCCACCCAGGCCGGCACGGAGCGGCCCGGCCCGCGATGCGGCGCGTCCACGCCGCGCCAATGCGGCGACAGCTCCCGCTCCCAATTGCCGCGAAGCTGGACGAGGAGCTGGTACAGACCCTCCCGGATCCGATCCAGCTCGGCATGGCCGCGCGGGGCAAGGCGGTAGCGGCCCTGGAAGCCCAAGGCGAGGCAGAGGTAGCAGATCTCCAGCGCCGGCAGGTACCGGCCGGGGTCCTTCTGCATGCCCGCCAGCAGATCGAAGAAGCGATCGCCGCTGCGCACCTCCTGGTGGAAGGAGGAGACGAGGGAGCGTGTGGCCCAGCCGCTGGCCTGGCCCCAGGGGGTGGCCAGCGCCACATCGTCCAGCGCGGCACAGAGCGCGTAATGCGCGGCGCGGAGCTGGTCGGGCGGGATCTCCATGGCGCGGCACTCGGCCTCGAAGGCGCGCAGCGCCCGCATGGCGCGTTCGCGCAGCTCCTCCGGATTCGCCACCTGCGCCGCCTGCGGCCCGGCGCCGAGCCGCGCCAGCAGGTCGAGCAAGGGCGCGGCGGCGGCGGCGATGGGCGAGAGCCCGACCTTGGGCAATGCCTCCGCCTCCCCCGCCATGCGCGGCGCGGCCTGCATCGGCGCGGCGGGCTGGGGGGCGGCGGCGGCGCGGGGCGGTGGGGGCGGCACCGCACCACCGGCGCCCCGCACCACCGTGCGGTCATTGTCCTCGGGTTCGGAGAAGGGATTGTCGCTCATGCGCGGATTGCCCAGAGCTCCATGCGCAGATTCGGAAACTCGCCGGAGACATGGATGGCGAAGCCGCCGGAGGTCTGCATCTGCTGCCAGTGTGGGCTGCCCCTATCGAGCTCGAAATAGGTGGCGCCGGCATTGAAGGGAATCTGACGCGGCGCGACCGGCAGCGGCCGGATGGCGATGCCGGGCAGCGCGACGTTCACCAGTTCGCGGATATGTTCCACCGCGCCGATCTTCACCTGGTTGGGGAAGATCCGGCGAAGTTGCTCGCCGGGCACGTCGGCCGCGACGGTCAGCACGAACTGGCTGGCGCGCAGCAGGTTGCGATCGACGATGGCGCCAACGCGGACGCCGAACTTGCGGTCCTGCAAAGGGATGGACACCGCATTGGTCTCCAGCACCTGCGACAGCGACCGGCGAAGGTCCGCGACCACGGGCGCGAAGCTGCGTTGCAGGTCGTCGTGGCGATAGGCGGGATAGGCGGTGGCGCGCTTGTCCGGCGCGGTGAAGGTCGCCAGTTCGCCGGCCAACTGCACCAGCGCGGAAAACAGCGTTTCGGGATGCAGATTGCCCGCATCGGCCCAATGCGCGATCAGCGGCTGCCAGCGGTTGATGGTTTGCAGCAGCAGAAAATCCGCCACCTGCGCCACGCCCTGCGCCCCGGGCTGGCCGAGTCGCGCTGCCAGCGCTTCCCCGCGCTGGCCCAGCATGCCGACCAGTTCGGAGACCAGGTTGTTGAGCACGGAGGCGGCGGAGACGCGCAGGCAGGGCGGGATGAAACGCTCATCCAGCACCACGCGGCGATCCGCCTGCACCTCCACCACCCGGGCGAGGCCGAGGCAGGCATAGCCGGCGCGTTCCTCGCTTTCCAGCATGTAGCGCATGCGCAGCTTTCCGATGGCCAGCTCGGCGGCCATGGTGCTGTCGCTATGGGTGTCGAAGGCCTCGAAGGCGCGCAGCGTGTGGCGGGCATGGGTGGCTTCCGGCCCGGCCTCCGGGCTCGCCACCTCCGGCGTGCCGGCGCGGCGCAGCGGCAGGGCCAGATAGACCACGGCGTTGCGCGTGCCCTCCGGCAGGTCGAGCGGCAGCGGCGCATCGGCGGTGCCGGGGATGGCGAAGGGGGTGCCATCCTCCATCACCCCGGCCGCGCCGGACAAGGCGAAGCGCCCGGCCGCCAGCAGGTCCCGGTCCAGGCCGAGTTCGGTGACGCCCCAGGGATGCGGGCGCAGCGGCGCGGCCCGGGACTGGAGCAGATGCTCGAAGTGCCGGTCCTGCTGCTGGAAGTGCTGGGCGCGGAGGAACATGCCCTCCTGCCACACTACCTTGTCGTGCCAGACCATCGCTGTAAGTCATCCCCCCAAGCCGATCAGTGGCGCCGTTCAGTGTCCGCGTGTGGCTTGCTCATAGGCCCTGGCAAAGGCCTTGCCGAAGGCGCTGTCGAAATCATCCTCGAATTGTTCTGCCAGCAGAGCGTGCCGGCGCCTATAGGCTTCCCAGAGACGTTTTTCGCGCGCCCCTGGCAGCAGGCCGCCGCCGGGGTCCTCCGCCTCGATCGAGGCCGGGGCGAGGCGGTCCAGCAAGGCGCGCGCGGCGGCCTGGGTGGCGGCCAGCGTCGCCACCTGATGCGCCGTCAGATCCTCCACCGTCTCCCGCACCGCGGCCAGGGCCGGGGTGCGCGGGTCGAGCAGCGCGGCCAGGGCCTGGTCCTCGGTGGCGGCGAATTTCAGCGGATTGTTGTTGGCGGCGCGCAGCATGGTCTGCTCGATGCGGAATTCGCGCTTCACATCGGCGCGGGCGATCAGCAAGGCGCGAATGCCGGTGATGGCCGCGCGCAGCACCGCGCCGGCGGCGCGCAGCGCGGCATCGGGGTCCTGCGCCGCCAGGCCGGGCGGCAGGCCGGCGCCGGCGAGCAGGGCGGCGAGACCCGTTCCTGACGGAACCGCGGAGGGGGCCGCCGCCGGAGCGGGTGCCGGGATTGGCGGGGCCAGCGGCGGCGGAGCCGGGTCGCCGGCTTCCAGGAAGGGATCGCGCGGCGGCGATAGCGGCGCGGTGGGCTGGGGATAGGAGGCCACAGGCGGCGCAACGGGCGGCGGCTGCATGGCGGGTGGCGGGAAGGAGTCGGCCGGCGGCGGGAAGCTGGGCGGCGGGACGCCGAAGGGATCGGGCGTCGGCGGCGGATAGGCCGCGACCGCGGGGGGTGTCGCCGGCTGGGCCGGCGCCGGGGGCGGTGCGGCCGGGCGCGCCGGGGTCAGGTCCAGGTCCCAGTCATCCGGGATCTGCGACTTGCCCACCGGCAGGCTCGGCGGGACCATGAAGGCCTCGGCGGTGGAGGGCGCGTGATCCGGCATCGGTGCCGAATCCTGGCCGAAGGGGTCGAAATCATCCGGCAGCATGCCGCCGCCCAGGCCAGCGGCCGGCGGTCCGCCAAAGCCCTGGGAGGCGCCAAAGCCCTGCGTCGAAGGGGCGCCAAAGCCGGGTAGCGACGACGCGCCAAAACCCTGGCTCGGCGGGGCATCCGCGAAGGGGTCGGGGGCCGCGCCCCAGCCTGGGCCAGGTCCGGCGCCGGACGCGGTGGCCTCGGCGATCCGCACCTCGATCTCATAGGCGCCGAGGCGCAGCCGGTCGCCATCCAGCAGCGGCCGCACCTGGTCGCGCCCGACCGGCGTCTGGGCATGGTTCACGAAGGTGCCGTTGGTGGACAGGTCGCGCACCTGCCAGCCGCCGGCATAGAATTCCAGCACGCAGTGCCGCTTCGACAGCACCCGGTCCGGATCGGCCAGCGGCCAGTCGCATTCCGCGCCACGGCCCAGGCTGATCTCACCACCCGCGGCCCGACGCTGGCCGGGCACCACGGCGTCAGGGCAGCGCAGGACGGAAAGGGTGATCTCGGCCAAACCGTTTCTCCTCAGCCGCCGATCATGACGGTCGGATAGCCCATGACCAGCACGCCGCCATGGCCGCACATATCGCCGATCCGCGCCGCCGGCAGCTTGTTCACCAGCACGGTCATGCTGCCCTTCACGATGACATCCGGCGGGCCGACGCACATGCACATGTCGCTGATGCGCGCCTGCGGCAGCTTGCCGGTCAGCACATTGGGCGAGCCGGTCAGCACCGGCCCGCCGACATGCGGGATGGGCGGCACGCCCGGCGTCACCATCGGGCAGACATGCATGTCGGTGATGCGCGAGGCCGGGGGTCCCGCCATGCTAATCTGGCTCCTTGTCGATGCGACCGGCGCCGCCGGCGGCGATGTCCCGCGCCGAGGCCAGGAAGCGGGCCAGGCGTTCCTGCGCGCGTTCCGGGCGCAGCCGCACCGCCGCCAGCACCACGCCGCCGCTGATGGCCACGCCGGTCAGATGGTCGGGCGGCGGCACCTCCGGCTGGCCGACGGGCGCCATGCTGCCGCTGGACCAGAAGGCGCCGACGGCGGCCCAGGCTTCGGGCGTGCGGAAGCCGGTGCGCTGCGCGGCTTCCATCGCGGCGCGGCGCAGCCCGTCATCGCCCGGCTTGCGCACCCAGGCCTCCGCGGCGAGCAGCGCCTCCGCATCCACGGGCAGCAAGGCGGGGTCGGGGATGGCGCGGGCGCACATGCAGCCCCACCACACCGCTTCCCGCTTCGGCAGGGCATGGGCGGCGAGCCGCGCGGCCTCGTTGCGCAGCCCGGCGGCTTCCAGCCGGGCGATGCCTTCCGCCGCCGTCGCCACGCCGGCCAGGGCGTGGGCGGCCGGCGGGTCCAGCTCCAGCCGGGGCAGCAGGGGCGGCAGCGGGGCTGCCAGCTTGGGGAGGTTGCCGGTCATCAGTTGATCATCACCAGCAGGCCTTCGGTCTGGAAAAGCACATCGGCCTTTTCCTGGACCATCAGCCCCTTATGCTTGTGCATCAGCTGCGCTTCGCTGCTGATCAGCAGACCCTTCAACGTGATGCCCGTCTGGTCAACGACGAGCGAGGACTGCCCGACCTTCAGCGTGATCGACTGCATCGCCTCCAACGTGATGGCACCCAGATCGCATTTGATCGAGAGATTGCCAAGTTGCAGCTTTGTGCTGTCATTTCCCATTTTCAGCACAGTATCGCGGTTGCCCATGTCGATGGTCAGTGAATCATTGCCCATCTTGATGGCTTCGGTCCGGTTTCCCTTTTCGAGTGTCAGCTTGTCGTCCGCATCCTTCACCGTCACCGTGCGGGCGTTCTGCACCACCTCCGTCTGGTCATGGCCGATGGTGCGGCTCTCATCGTTCTCGACCTCGACCGTCAGGTCCTTCTGCGCGTGCAGCGTGATGTCCTCACTGCCCTTCTTGTCCTCGAAGCGCAGCATGTTCGCATCCGCCGCGCTGTCGGATTTGTAGCTGCGCGTCAGGATGCCGCTCTGGGCCTTGTTGGTGCCGGGCTTGAAGGGCGGTGGCGCGTCCTTGCCATAGACGCTGCCGACGACGATGGGCCGGTCCGGATCGCCATCGAGGAAGGCGACCAGCACTTCATCGCCGACCCGCGGCGGAAACCAGGTGCCGCCCCAGGCGCCGGCGGCGGTCTGCATGACGCGCACCCAGATGGAGGAGGTATCGTCATCCTTCGCCCAGCGGTCCCAGCGGAAGCGCAGCTTCACCCGGCCGAATTCGTCGAGATGGATCTTCTCGCCAGAGGGGCCGGTGACCTTGGCGGAATGCATGCCCGGCATCATCGGGCGCGGATGGCGCGGCTGCGGCATCCAGACGCGGCCGGTGAAGACCAGCCGCAGCGAACCCGCATAATGTTCGGTGCCGCCGCTGCCGGAGGTGGTGCCGGAATTGTCCTGCGCCTCATGCCGCGTGCCGGTGACCAGGTACTGCCGGCTGGCGAGGCTGCCATCTTCCTTCTTCACGCCGATGGCCAGACGCACGCCGGGGGCGAAGCGTGGGTCGCGGCACTCCGCGCTGTAATCCTCCGACGCCGCCTCCTGCGCGCCCATCAGCACCTCCCCCGACTCATTGTCGGGGCGGGTGGACATGCCGCCGGGCCAGTGGAAGACCTCCGCCGCATCCCACATCCGCGCCTCCTCGGCATAGGTGCGGGTCGTGCGCGCGGCCTGCAGCACTTCCGAGGGGCGGGAGCGCTCGCTGTCCATGTCGTCCAGCAGCGTCGACATGCTGCGCGCGCGATTGGCCCGCCGCCAGCCGCCGAGATGGTCGAGCTGCGGCGCGCCATGTTCGGCCGTCATGCTGTCCACGACAAATTGCGGGAAGCCCTGGGCGCTGTAGGCCACGCCCATCTCATGGCCGGATGCCGTATGCGTGAAGTAGTAGGTGAGGCCGTGCTCCTCCAGCAGGCGGGAGACGAAGTGCAGGTCGGTCTCGTTGAACTGGGTGCAGTAGGGCATCGGCGTGAAGCCGGGCAGCATGCTCCATTTCGGCTCGGGCAGGCCGTGTTCGGCCAGCACGAACTTCACCACGTCCTGCACCGTCTTGTCCTGCCAGATGCGGCAGTTGCGGCGCAGGCCGAGACGCCAGAGATGCGGCACCGCCACCAGGCGATAGACCATGCGCCCGCCGGCGCCCGGGCCGACGCGGCGGAATTCCGCCACCATGCCATGGAAGTGCCGCACCAGCGGCGAGGGGCCGCGCTGGGTGACGGTGATGCAGACATCCTTGGTCAGCATATCTTCGGGCATCAGGTCGGGGTCCTCGCCCAGAACCTCCGCCTCAATCGTATAGGGCAGGCCCAGCTCCTCCGTCACGGAGAGCCGTGCGACCAGCAGGGCGCGGTCGGGCAGGTGCGACTTGATGCCGAGTAGTCGCGGCGGCTCCATGCCCTTCAAGCCCTCCTTGGATCTGTCAGGGCGATGGGGCCCCTGTTTCCGCCAGCCAACGCGACTATGCCCCAGGATAGACAGGCTTGGCGCCCAGAGGAAGCGACCGCGCCACCGCGCGCAACAGCCCGCAACACTGTTGCATTGCACACGCAACCTGGGGAACCGAGGCGGCCTGTTCGCCCGCGCGGGCGGCTGATAGCCTGTCGGCACAATCCCGAACGGGGCCATCACCATGCGCCACGCCATATCCCTCCCCTCCTCACCGCGCTCCGGCGCCATGGCGCGGCCGCGGCCCGCCGCCTGGAAGCGCGGCCTGGCGCTGCTGACGGCGGGCGCGATGCTCGCCGGCTGCGTCACGACGCGGGAGGGGCGGATCGGCGCGGATGATGGCGATGCCTGCCGCAGCCAGCTCGTCGCGCTCGACAGCACCGGCAATTTCTTCGGCGAGGATATTCTGCGCGGTGCGGCCATCGGCGCGGTCAGCGGCGCGGTGCTGGGCGGGCTGCTGGCGGCGGCGACCGGCCAGCGCGGCAGCGGCATCGCCGCCGGCGCGGGCATCGGCGCGGTGGCGGGCGGCGTCACCGGCGGCACGCTGGGCTATCTTTCGGCGCGGCAGCAGCAGGCGGCGGACCAGGCCTCCCTGAACCAGGCTATCGCCAATGACCTGGCGGCTGAGAATGCGCAGCTCGACCGCACCCAGATCGCCTTCGACCAGCTGATGGATTGCCGCTTCCGCGCCGCCCAGCAGATCCGCGCCGACCTCGCCGCCGGCCGCATCGCCCGCCCGCAGGCCCAGGCCGCCATGGACAATCTGCGCGCCCGCACCCAGGGCGATGTGCGGCTGGCGCAGACCATCAACGGCCAGATCGGCCGCCGCGGCGCCGAATTCGACACGGCGATCGACAGCGTGGCACCGGAGGCCAAGCAGATGGCGCAGGCGCCGTCCCGCACCGTCCCGGCCGCCGCGCGCGGCGAGGTGAAGCTGCGGCTGCGCCCGGATGCCGGCGCGCCGGAGGTCGTCTCCGTCTCCGCGCGGGAACGTGTGACGCTGCGGCCCGGGCGCAATGGCTATGCGCAGGTGGAAACCGCCTCCGGCCTGCGTGGCTATGCGCCGGCCAATGCCTTTCCGGAGGCGCGCAACCTGGGTGGCCGGCCGGCCACGGCGGAGGGCGGCGACGTGCGGTCGCTGGCGGCCAGCAACATCGCCCGCCGCGACAATTTCGCGGAGAGCGTCGGTACGGCGGACCGGCTGGCGCAGCAGGGCCAGGGCTTCGAGCTGGCAAGCTGATATGCGGCGGCGCGCCGCCCTTCTCCTGATCCTGCTGCTGCTGCTGGCGGCGGCAGGCCAAGCGCGCGCCCAGGACCCGCCCCAACAACCCTTCCTGCGGGTGGAGGCGGCGGCGCATACGGCGCCCGTCGCGCGGCTGGCCACCGATGCGGTCGGGCGCGTGCTGGCCAGCGTGTCCGATGACAAGACACTGCGGCTGTGGGACCTGCCGGAAGGCACGCTGCGCGCCGTGCTGCGCCCGCCCATCGCGCCGGAGGCGGAGGGCGAGCTTTACGCCGTGGCGCTGACGCCGGACGGGCGGCGCGCCTTCGTCGCCGGCTATACCGGCGCCGCCTGGGACCGCAGCTTCGCCATCTATCTGTTCGACACCGCCACCGGGCGCATGCTGGCCCGCCTGCCCGGCCTGCCGGCGCCGGTGCAGCATCTGGCCGTCTCGGCCGACGGCACGCGCCTGGCCGCGGCGCTGGGCGGGCGGGCCGGCATCCGCGTCTGGAACGCCAGCAATGGCGCGCCGCTGTGGGAGGATGCGGGCTTCACCGCGCCCGCCCGCATGGTGGCCTTCGAACCGCAGGGCACAAGGCTGGCGGCGAGCGGCGCCGATGGCCGGCTGCGGATCTATGACGCCAGCGGCCGCAAGCTGGTGGAGCGTGTGCCGCTGGCCAATGCGCGGCCCTTCGGCCTGGCCTGGTCGCCCGATGGCGGGCTGCTGGCCGTGGGATTCGAGGACCGGCTGCGGGTGGAGGTGCTGGCCGCGGCCGATCTGCGCGCCGTCTTCACCCCCGATGTCACGGGCCTCGCCGGCGAGGGCCTGCCGGCGGTGAGCTGGGCCATGGATGGGCGCGGCGGCGTGCAACTGCATGCGGCGGGCTATGCGCGGCGCGCCCAGCAGCCTGCCGCCGCGCGGGGCGTCGCGGTGCCGGGCGGGGCGGAGGAGGCAAGGCGCGACTTCGTCATCCGCCGCTGGGGCGATTACGGCCTCGGCGCCTTCACCGATATTCCCGCCGCGCGGGATGCCATCTCCCATCTTCTGCCCCTGCCGGGTGGCGGGCTCGCTTTCGCGGCGGCCGATCCGGGCTGGGGGATGCTGGCGCCGGATGGCCGGCTGGCCATCACGCCGCGTCCGCCGGGGGCGGATTTCCGGGCGACCGGCGCGGCGCTCGCCATGTCGCCGGACGGCACGCGGCTGCGGCTGGCCTTGCGGCCGGGCGCGGCGCCGCTGGTGTTCGACGCGCTGGCGGGCAGCCTTGGCCCGGCGGAGGGCTCGGGCTTCGTCACCGCGCGGACCGAAAGCGCGAGGCTGGTCGTCACCGACTGGCGCAATGCCAACCGCCCGCGCCTCGGCCGCACGCCGCTGGCCCTCGGCGCCGGCGAATTCGCCCGCAGCCTGGCGCTGCGCGATGGCGATACCGGGCTGCTGCTCGGCACCGACAACCACCTGCGCCTGTTCGACGCCCAGGGCCAGGCGCAGGCGAGCCTTCAGGTGCCGGGCGCGGTCTGGGGGCTGACCCTGGCCGGCGATGTGGCGGTCGGCGCGCTGGGCGATGGCACGCTGCGCTGGTGGCGGATCGGCGCCGGGGAGATCACCGAGCTGGCGGCGCTGTTCATCCATGCGGAATCGCGCCGCTGGGTGATCTGGACGCCGGAGGGGCTGTTCGACCATGCGCCGAATGGCGGGCAGGAGCTGGTGGGGCTGCATCTGAATGGCGGCCGCGCGCAGACGCCCGAATGGGCCAGTTTCCGCCAGGCCTATCGCGCGCTCTATGCGCCCGCCGCCGTGCGCGGGCGCATTGCCGGCGATGGCGCGCCGGCCCGCGCACGGCTGGCGCAGCTCGGCGCGATCCGGGATCGGGTCGGGCGCCTGCCGCAACTGACCGCGCAATCCGCCTGCGCCGTGGTCGGGGAGGCCTGCACCGCGGTCGAATGGAATGCGCGCGACCTGCCGGCCGGCGCCACGGCGCTGCGCCTGCGCTTCGGCGCCACCGATCGCGGGCTGGGGCTTGGCCCGCTGGATGTGCTGGTGAACGACCGCATCGCCGCCCGCGCTGAGACGGGCGTTGGGGCACAAGCCGGGTTGATGGAGGCGGAGGTGCCGCTCGACCCCGGCAGCAACCGCATCGCCACCCGGCTTTACGCCGAGGACCGCACGCTGTTCGCCGAAGGACCGGCGCTGGATCTGCGCCGGTCCGGCGAGGCCATGCCGGCGGAGGCGGGCCGGCTGGTGGTGCTGGCGATCGGCATCAACCGCTACGCCAATCCGGCGCTGAACCTGAACTTCGCGGTGCCGGACGCGGATTCCGTGGCGCAGGCGCTGCGTGGCCGCGCCGGCGGGCTGTTCCGCGACGTGGAGGTGACGGTGCTGCGCGATGCGCAGGCGACGCGGCGCGGCATCATGGCGGCGCTGGAGACGGTGGCGCGGACGACGCAGCCCAACGATACCTTCGTGCTGTATCTCGGTGGCCATGGCCTGCGCACGGAGCCCGACCAGCGCTTCCTGTTCCTGCCGCAGGACACGACCGATACCAGCAACTGGGCGGCGTTGCGGCGCCAGGGCATCGAGGATTCCGCGCTGGTCGCCGCCATCGCCCGCATCCGCGCGCGCGATGGGCTGCTGCTGCTGGACACCTGCCATGCCGGGCAACTCACCCTCGATCAGCTTTCCGCGCTGGGCAATGAGACGGGGCGCTTCCTGCTGGCGGCCAGCACCTCGGTGCAGGAAGCGCTGGACAGCTATAATGATCGCAACGGCGTCTTCGCCCATGCGGTGCTGGAAGCGCTGGGCGGCAGCGCGGCGACGGATGCGGAAGGGCGCGTCAGCGCGCTGGCACTCGGCGAATGGGTGACGCGGCGCGTGCCGCAACTGGCGGCGGAAAAGCGGCACAGCCAGGATGCGGTGTTCCGCAGTGCCAGCCGCGACCTGCGCAGCTTCCCGCTGGCGGTGGTGCCGCGCTGATCCGGCCATGCCGGGCGCCCATATGGCAAAACACCCCCGTCGCGGCGCGACGGGGGCGTGATGGTCGGGCAGATCCGCGCCGGAGATCCGGCGCGGCGGGGTGGCGTCAGCCGGACTTGGCGGCGGAGATGTCGTAGATGACATGGCCCGTGGTGGTCGACTTGAACTTGTCGTCCACCTTCAGGTACTCGCTGTCGAACTTCGTGAAGTTGAACGACAGGGATTCCGAAGGGCGGTCACCGCCGCTGCTGATCGAATAGCCGCTGATCAGCGTGTTGGTCAGGATGTACTTCTGGTAGGCGATATGCTTGCCGCTGGAATCGGTCTGGGTCATCTCGATCTTGACCGTCTTCGCGTCGCCGCCGACCGACTCCTTCAGCATCAGCGGGGAGATCGCGTCCATGGTCTTGGTCACGACGATCTCCGACACGCTCGGCGCCGTCGCCTCACGCTTGGAACCGCCGCCGACGCCGGAGGAGATGCCGCGGCCGACGCCCCACTGCATGGAGTTGACCTCCATCCAGTCCTTGTAGCCCTCGGCGGTGACTTCGCCCTTCAGGTCGCCATACTTGATGAAGATCGCCATTGTCCGGTCCCTTGCCTGTGGTTGACCAACATTCCCCGAATCCCGTTGCCTCGGCGGCGGGGCCTTTCAGCCGAGGTCGTACCGGAAGCCGCCGGCATCATCGATGCCGACCTGCACCCGGCCTATCTCACCACCCTCCGCCAGGCGCCCCAGTATGCCGGCCGAAAGCTCCGGCAGCAGGGTGCGGCTGAGGATGTTGTCGATGTTGCGCGCGCCGGATTCGACCTCCTTGCAGCGGGAGACGATGGTCTCCGGCACCGCATCGTCGAATTCCAGTGGCACGCCGTAGCTCTCGACCATGCGGCGGCCGATGCTGCGCAGCTTCAGGACGCAGATCTTCTTCAGGATCTCATCCGCCAGCGGATAGTAGATGACAGTGTTGCAGCGGCCCAGGAAGGCCGGCTTGAACACCTTCAGCAGGTCGGGCTGCAACGCCTCCCGCAGCGGCTCCGGGTCCGGCGCGGTGTCCGGGTCGGCGCAGAGCTTGGCGATGGTGTCGGTGCCGGCATTGCTGGTCATGATGATGACGCAGTTGCGGAAATCGATATCCCGCCCCTCGCCATCCTTCATCTGGCCCTTGTCGAAGACCTGGTAGAACACGTCCTGCACGCCGGGATGGGCCTTTTCCATCTCATCCAGCAGCACGACGCTGTAGGGACGGCGGCGAACGGCCTCCGTCAGCACGCCGCCTTCGCCATAGCCGACATAGCCGGGCGGCGATCCCATGAGGAGCGAGACCTTATGCTCCTCCTTGAACTCGCTCATGTTGATGACGGTGAGGTTCTGCTCGCCGCCATAGAGAAGATCGGCGACCGCCAGAGCGGTTTCCGTCTTGCCGACGCCGGAGGTGCCGGCCATCAGGAAGACGCCGATCGGCTTGCGCGGATCGGTCAGACCTGCACGGCTTGTGCGGATCGCCTGGGCAATCGCATCCAGCGCATGGTCCTGACCGACGACGCGCTCCATCAGCTTCTGCTTCAGGTTGAGCACGGTCTTGATCTCGTCGGAGACCATGCGGCCCACCGGAATACCGGTCCAGGTCGCGACGACTTCCGCCACCGCCTGGCCATCGACCACCGGATGCACCAGCGGCGTCTCGCCTTGCAGCGTCTTCAATTCCTTCGACGCATCCGCCAGATCCTGCTTGATCTGCGCGGCATCGACCGGCGGCGCATCGGGCGTCAGGCCCAGCGCCGCGGTTTCGGCCTGCAGGCGCAGATCGCGAATCTTCGCGACGAGCGCCTTCTCCTGCTCCCATCGCGTGTTCAGCTCGGCCAGTTCGGCCTCCGCCTTCACGCGCTCCGCCTCCAGCGCCGCGATGCGCGTGGCATGGTCGCTGCCGGTGGCGGATTCGCGGCCCACCGCGCCCAACTCCGTCGCGATCATTTCCAGCCGCCGCGTGCGATCCTCGATCGGTGCGGGGATGGAGGCCTGGCTCATCGACACGCGCGCGCAGGCGGTGTCCAGCAGCGACACGCCCTTGTCGGGCAATTGGCGCGACGGGATGAAGCGCGCGGAGAGTTTCACCGCATCGGTAATCGCCTCGTCGAGAATGCGCACGCCGTGGTGCTTTTCCAGCGTCGCGACCAGGCCGCGCAGCATGGCCATGGCCAGCGGCTCGCTCGGCTCCTCCACCTTCACCACCTGGAAGCGGCGGGTGAGAGCGGCGTCCTTCTCGAAATACTTCTTGTACTCGGCCCAGGTGGTCGCGGCGACGCAGCGCAGCTCACCGCGCGCCAGCGCGGGCTTCAGCAGATTGGCCGCGTCGTTCTGCCCGGCCTGTCCGCCGGCGCCGATCAGCGTATGCGCCTCATCGATGAACATCACAATCGGCGTGGGCGAGGCCTTCACCGTGTCGATGACACCTTTGAGACGATTCTCGAACTCGCCTTTCACACCCGCGCCCGCCTGCAACAGGCCGAGGTCCAGTGACATCAGCTTCACGTTGCGCAGCGCCGCCGGCACGTCGCCCTGTGCGATGCGCAAGGCGAGGCCTTCCACCACCGCGGTCTTGCCGACTCCGGGCTCGCCGGTGAGGATCGGGTTGTTCTGGCGGCGGCGGGTCAGGATATCCACCATCTGGCGGATCTCCGCATCGCGGCCGAGAATCGGGTCGATCTTTCCGGCCTTCGCCTGCGCCGTGAGGTCGGTGCAGAATTGTTCGAGCGGACCATCGCCACGCGGCGCGCCGGCGGCGGGCGCGGCACCCGGCGCGGAAGCGGCGGTCTCGGCCTGGCCGGCCTCGTCGCTGCCGCTGGTGAGATCGGCAAGGTTACGTCGCACGCGATCCGCCGGCACCGCGGCCAGCGTCGCGGAACTGTCACGCAGCGTGCGCGCCAGCGCATCATCCGCCAGCAGCGCCGCCAGAAGATGGCCGCTGCGAATGCGGGTGGCATTGGCTTCCAGAGAGGCGATCAGCCAGGCTTCCCGCAGCCAGGCGACGATATCGGGTGACAGAGCGGGCGCGCGCGCATTGCCGGTGCGCAGCCGGTCGAGCGCCTTGGTCAGATCCCCCGCCACCTTGCCGGCATCAACCTCCAGCTTGCGCAGCGCATGGGCGATGTCGCTGCCGGGCGTTTCCACCAGCTTCAGCAGAACATGCTCGATCTCGACATTGTAGTGGCTGCGCGACAGCGTCAGCCCGGCGGCGGCTTCCACCTGCCTGCGGCAGAGATCGCTCAGCCGACCGACGACGGATTTCAGGTCTACAGCCACCATGAGACGCAACGCTCCCCGACCTGCACTGATGATGATTCTTGCCCGCTAGACCGTAACGGTGCCGCAAGCTAACCATCGGTTGCGCAGGTGTCCACAATGCCAGCGGTTCCGCCGGACCGTGTTTCAGGACGTTTCGCGGCGTTTCGTGCGATGCAGCAAGCGCTATCGCGCCGCGCTGAAGCTGCGGCAGACTGGGCTACCGGCAACGTGGCCGCGGCAGGGCGGGTTGGTCTGTACACGCATGACGCGCAAAGGCGGGGGGATTTGGGGTGGCCGAGGATCCGATCGAGCTTGAGACGCTGCTGGCCCCGATCGAGGACAGCGAGGGTGGGGCCGGCGAAGACCTGCGCGAGGACACCTCGTACAATTCCCCTTTCCGGCGCGTCAGCGACGCCTGGAAGACCGCCCGGAACCGGGAACGCGCGCTCGACAGCGTGACGGAGGGCGCCGAGGAGGGCGAGGGCGGTCGTGAGGCCGCGCCCCTGCCGGCGGAAGCCTGGCGCGAGGTCCTGGTGGTCGGGCAGGAGGTGCTGGCGCGGCGCTCCAAGGATTTCCAGGTCGCGGCCTGGCTGACCGACGCGCTGGTGCGGAGTGATGGGCTGGCTGGCCTCGCCGCCGGGGCGAAGCTCATCACCGGCCTCTGCGAGCGGTTCTGGGAGGCCGGCTTCCCGCAGCCGAACGACTATGGAATGGAAGACCGCGCGCTGCAGATCAGCGGCCTGGCCGGCGCCGGCACCGACGGCACAGTGATGCAGACCCTGCGCCGCCTGCCGCTGTTCCACCGCGCCGACGGCACGCCGCTCGGCCTGTACCAGTGGGACCAGGCGGAGGAAACGCAGGCGATCGTCAATGAGGAACGCCTGGCCGCGCGGCGCGCGGCGGGTGTGCCGGAACTGCCGACGCTGAAGGCCGAAGCCCGGATGGACATGGCCTTCCTGGCCGGCGTGGCGCGGGACGCCGTGGCCGCGAAGGCGGCGTGGACCGAGATGGAGCGGGCGACGGAGGAACGCTTCGGGTCGGAGGCACCCTCCACCGGCAATGTCGCGCGGCTGCTCGACCGGCTGATCGAGGTGACCGGGCAATTGGGCGGTGGCGCCAGCGCCGCGCCGGAACCGGGGGCTGCGGCCGGCCCGGCGCCCGGCGGCGCGCCCGGCGCCCCGGCCGCGGCCATGACCGCCCCCGGCGGTCCGGCGGTGATCGCGACGCGGGAGGATGCGCTGCGCGAGCTGGGCCGGATCGCCGAGTTCTTCCGCCGCACCGAACCCCATTCCCCCCTGGCCTATACGCTGGAGGAGGCGGTGCGCCGCGGCCGCATGACGCTGGCCGATTTGCTGGCGGAGGTGCTGCCGGATGAGGAAGCACGGCATGGGCTGCTGGCCCGGCTCGGCATCCGGCCGGTGACGCCGGAATGAGCACCCTCTGTTACCCGCGCAACGCGGCGAAACCGTTCCCGGCACCCGCAATGGTTGACGCGACCCGGATCGAAAGCGTTCACTGCCACCCTGGCAATGACAGAGGTCGAAACGACCCCGAAACAGGCTGGCCGCCTTCCGGCCACCAGAGTCCCCACCCCACTTCCCCCAGCATGAGGAACCGCGAAGCGCCATGACAAGCGTCCATGACAAGCTGGCGCGCGTGCGCAAGCCCCGCGTCCACATCACCTACGAAGTCGAGACCGAGGGTGCCGCCATCGTGCGGGAACTGCCCTTCGTGGTCGGCGTGATGGGCGACTATGCCGGCGACCCGGCCGAGCCCCTGAAGCCGCTGGCCGAGCGGAAGTTCGTGCAGATCGATCGCGACAATTTCAACGACGTGATGGCCCGCATCGCGCCCGGGCTGAACCTGAAGGTGGACAACACCCTGGCCGGCGACGGCAGCCAGATGGCGGTCAACCTGAAGTTCAGGTCGATGGAGGATTTCGAGCCGGCGAAGGTGGCGGACCAGGTTCCGGCGCTGAAGGCGCTGCTGGAAACCCGGGCCAAGCTGCGTGACCTGATGAGCAAGGTCGACCGCTCCGACGAGTTGGAGACCCTGCTGGAACAGGTGCTGAACGACAAGTCGAAGCTCGAGGCGCTGTCCGCGGAGCTTGGCCTCGACAAGAGGGAGGGCTGACCGATGAGCTCGACCCAGTCACAGCCGGGCGGCGCCACGACCACCACGGAAGAAGGTGGCCTTGGCCTGCTGGACCAGGTGATCGGCGCCACCAAGCAGACCGAGCGCGACCGCGCGCAGGAACTGATCAAGGCGCTGACGGAGGAGGCGCTGAAGGGCACCGTCACCTTCAGCCGCAACCTGTCGCAGACCTTCGACCGCGCCATCGCCGCGATCGACGCCAAGGTGTCCGAACAGCTCAACCAGGTGATGCACCATCCGCGCTTCACCAAGCTGGAAGGGTCCTGGCGCGGGCTGAACTACCTGGTGATGAACAGCGAGACGGGCACCAGCCTGAAGATCCGCATGTTGCAGGCCAGCAAGAAGGACCTGTCCCGCGACCTGCAGCGGGCGGTGGAATTCGACCAGTCCGGCCTGTTCAAGAAGATCTACGAGAACGAGTTCGGCACCCCCGGCGGCGAGCCCTATGGCGCGCTGGTCGGCGACTATGAATGGACCGCGCATCCGGACGATGTGGAGACGCTGCGGCTGATCTCCAACGTCGCGGCCGGCGCCTTCGCGCCCTTCATCTCCGGCGTCGGCGCCGAAATGTTCGGCTTCCAGGACTGGCGCGAATTGTCCAAGCCGCGCGACCTGGCGAAGATCTTCGAGACGCAGGAATACACCAGCTGGCGTTCCTTCCGCGAGACCGAGGATGCGCGCTTCGTGGCGCTGGTCATGCCGCGCGTCATCGCCCGCCTGCCCTATGGCGCCGCGACCAAGCCGATCGACGAATTCAACTATGAGGAAGCGCCCTACAAGAACGGCGTCGCCCAGGCGCAGGGGCATCACGACTACTGCTGGATGAACGCGGCCTATGTGAAGGCGGCGCGGCTGACGGATGCCTTCGCGCAATACGGCTTCTGCACCGCGATCCGGGGCGCGGAGGGTGGCGGCAAGGTCGCCAACCTGCCGAACCACGTCTTCACCTCGGATGATGGCGACAGCGACGCGAAGTGCCCGACGGAAATCGGCATCACCGACCGGCGCGAGGCGGAACTTTCCGGCCTCGGCTTCCTGCCGCTCTGCCACTACAAGAACACCGATTATGCCGTGTTCTTCGGCAGCCAGTCGGCCCAGAAGCCGAAGAAGTACGACCGGCCGGAGGCGACGGCGAATGCCGCCATCTCCGCCCGCCTGCCCTATATGATGGCGACGAGCCGTTTCGCGCATTACCTGAAGGTGATGGCGCGGGACAAGATCGGCTCCTTCATGGAGGCGTCGGATTGCGAGATCTGGCTGAACCGCTGGATCCAGAACTTCGTCAATCCGATGGAAGGCGCCGGCCAGGAATCGCGGGCCAAGTATCCGCTGCGGGAGGCGCAGATCGAGGTGAAGGAGGTGCCGGGCAAGCCCGGCGTCTACAACGCCGTCGCGCATCTCCGCCCCTGGTTGCAGATGGAGGAACTGACCACCTCCATGCGGATGGTGGCGCGGATTCCGCAGAAGTCCTGATCTGGTGACAAATCCGGCCACACCGTTGCGCGAGGCGGTGCTGGCCGGGCGCTTTCTGGGCCGCGACGCGGCGGCGGCGGACCTCGCCGGCTTCGTCGTGGAAACCGCGCCGGCCCTGCAATTGCTGGGCTGGTTCGGGGAGGATCGCCTGGCGGTCATCGCGCGCGATACCGCCCCGGCGGAGGCGCTGCGCGGGGCGCTGGACCGCGACATCGCGACGCTGGATGCGATGATCTCGGCGCAGTTGGATGCCGTGCTGCATGCGGCGCGGCTGCGCCGGCTGGAAGGGTCCTGGCGCGGGCTCGCCTGGCTGGTGGACCGGCTGCCCGCCGCCAATGCGCGCATCCGCGTGAAGCTGCTGACGGCGCGCTGGGCGGAGATATGCCGCGACCTGGAACGCGCCATTGAATTCGACCAGAGCCAGCTTTTCCAGAAGATCTATGAGGAGGAGTTCGGCATCGCCGGCGGCGAGCCCTTCGGCCTGATCGCGGCGGATTACGAGCTGCGCCACCTGCCCGCCCCCGGCCAGCCGACCGATGATGTCGGCGCGCTGACGGCACTCGCCGGGGTGGCGGCGGCGGCCTTCGTGCCGATCGCGCTCGCCGCATCGCCGGCCCTGGTGGGGCTGGATGGCTTCGCGGAGGCGCCGCCCGCCTTCGACCTGGGCGCGGCGCTGGCGGGGCCGGAACATGGGCGCTGGCGCAATGCCGCGGCGCAGGAGGATATGCGCTTCCTCTGCGTCGCCCTGCCGCGCGTTCTGGGCCGCCCGCCCTGGCCGGATGACGGCGCGCGGGTGGACCGCTTCCGCTATCGCGGCCATGCGGCGGGGGCCGAACAGCGGGTCTGGACCACGCCGGTCTATGGCCTGGCGGCGGTCGCCATCCGCGCCTTCGACCGCTTCACCTGGCCCGGCGAGGTGCGTGGCGCGGAGCCGCAGGAGGAAGCGGTGGGCGGCGTGCTGGATGGCCTGCCCTATGAGCGCTTCGCCTCCGACCCGCAGGGCCCGCCGCCACGCGCGCCGCTGGACCTCGCGCTGACCGATGAGCAGGAACGGCAGCTCAGCGATGCGCGGCTGGTGCCGCTTTCGGCGCTGGAGGGGCTGTCGGAGGCGAGTTTTGGCGCCCTGCCGGCGCTGCACCGCCCGCCGCGCATGAACAGCGCGATCGCGGAGGCCAATCAGCGCCTGTCCACCCAGATCAACACGCTGCTCTGCGTCAGCCGCTTCGCGCATTGCATCAAGCTGATGGGCCGCGACATGGTGGGCTCGGCGCGGGAGGCGCCGGATGTGGAGCGGGAGTTGCAGCGCTGGCTGGATGGCTTTGTCAGCGGGTTGGGCTCCGGCGGGGCGGAGGTGACGGCGAAGTATCCGCTGCTGGATGCGCGGGTGGAGGTGCGGGAGCGGCGCGGCAAGCCCGGCGTCTATGGCTGCACCGTGCATCTGCGGCCGCATCACCAGCTGGATGAGGTGGGGGCGGCGTTCCGGCTGGTGACGGAATTCGCGCCTCGCCGCGGAGCGGCGTGATGCCAAAGTCGCGGAGCGGCATGATGCAAAGCTCGCGGAGCGGCGTGATGCCAAAGTCGCGGAGCGGCGCGATGCCAAGCTCGCGGAGCGGCGTGATGCGACCGTCGAAACGCGGCACGCATCGGGACGAAATATTCTGTGGCGCGACGGCCGCTAGGCTGCGCGCCACGCCAATCGCAGGACAGCGCCGCGCAGCGGCCATGGGGACACGCCAAAAATGACCACCGCAGGGGATGCTTTCCATGCCGGCGACCTGGCCGGCGCCCTGGCCGCCGCCACCGCCGCCGTGAAGGCCGCGCCGGCCGATTCCGATGCGCGCTGGCTGCTGGCGGAGCTGATGCTCTATGCCGGGGAGGCGGAGCGTGCGGACCGCATGCTGGACGCCGCCGCGCTGCGCGAACCCAACCCCGCCGTGCTGGAATTCCGCAAGCTGCTGCGAGCGGAGGTGGTGCGCGGCCAGGTGCTGGGTGAGGGCCGCGCGCCCAAATACCAGGGCGACGATGCCACCGCGGCCCAGCAGGCCGCGCTGCGCGCCCGGGTGCTGCTGCGCGCGGGGGAGGTGGAGGCGGCCATCGCGGCGGCGGCGGAGGTGGAATCGCTCCGCCCCCGCGTTTCCGGCCAGGCGAATGACACGCCCTTCGACGATCTGCGCGACGCGGATGACCTGTTCGCCGCGGAGTTCGAGGTGCTGACCACCGCCGGCGACCATATGCTGGTGCCGGTGGAGCGTGTGCGATCCCTGTCCTTCGACCCGCCGCGCCGGCCGCGCGACCTGTTCTGGCGCCGCTGCGCCATCGAGCTGAAGGATGGGACGGAGGGCGTGGTCTTCATGCCGGCGCTGTATTTCGGCGCCGACAAGGAAGCGCAGAACGGGCTGAAGCTCGGCCGCGTCACCGAATGGACCGACCCCGATGAGGGCCCGGTGCGCGGGCGCGGCCAGCGGCTGCTGCTGGCGGGGGATGAGGCGCTGGCCATCGCCACCGTCACCTCCCTGGTCTTCGACTGAGCATGAGTGGCACCAGAGGACCGGCGCAGCGGGCCAGGCTGCCGCTGCTGGATCGGCTGCTGGATGCCGATCCAGGGGCGCCGGAGCCACCGCCCCCCAGCGCCGCCGTGGCGCTGGAGATGCTGCACCACGCCGTGCGGCGGGACCTGGAAGCGGTGCTGAACGCCCGCCGCCGGCGCCGTCCGCTGCCGGTGGAGCTGAAGGAATTGGTGGTCTCGCCGCTGAACTACGGCATCCCCGACGCCACCTCCGGCGCCTATGCGGTGCCGGCCCGCCGCCAGGCCTTGGCGCGGGAGGTGGAGGCGACGATCCGGCGCTTCGAGCCCCGGCTGATGTCGGTGCGCGTCGAGCTGATCACCGGGGAGGACGACCTCGGCCGCGCGCTGCGGCTGAAGGTGGATGCCGTGCTGCGCGCCGATCCGGTGCCGGAGCCGGTGAGTTTCGAGACGCTGCTCGAACCCGTCTCCCGCGACGTCACCGTGCGGGAAGGCTAAGGGCATGCTCGGCGAGGGAAACGGCGCGATCCGACTTGTCTTGTCCGCCCCGGCGGCGTCGGCAGGCTTGCCGATGCAGCCAGCATCGGCTGCACCTGCCTCCCGGCCACGACGCAGAATCCGGCGTCGGCTCCTTGCCGCCCTATCGCCGAGCAAGCCCTGAATGTCCGACGATCTTCTCCCCTTCTACAACCGCGAACTCGCCGCCATCCGGCGGCTGGCGGGGGAATTCGCCGAGGCCAATCCGAAGGTCGCCGGCCGGCTGCGGATGACGCCGGATGCGGTGGACGACCCGCATGTGGAACGCCTGCTGGAAGGCGTCGCCTTCCTCGCCGCGCGGGTGCAGCACCGGCTGGATGACGAGCTGCCGGAGCTGACGGATGCGCTGCTGGAACTGCTCTGCCCGCATCTCCTGGCGCCCGTCCCCTCCCTGACCACGGTGCGGCTGCTGCCCAAGCCGGAAGCCGCCGGCCCCGCCGTGGTGCCACGCGGCACGCGGCTGGAAACGGAGAAGGTGCGCGGGGAGACGCTGACCTACCGCACCTGCCAGGACACCACGCTCTGGCCGCTGGCGGTGGAATCCGCGCGCCTCACCGGCCTGCCGCTGCCGGCGCCGGCCAATCCGCAGGCGCAGGGGGCGGTGGCCGTGCTGCGGCTCGGCCTGTCCACCACCCTGCCGGGGCTGGGCATCGCCGATATCGGGCTGGACAAGCTGCGGCTGCATCTGCGCGGCGCCGGGCCGGTGCCGGTGCAGCTTCTGGAACTGCTCTGCACCTCCACTTTGTCGATCGCGCTCGCCGATGGCCCCTCCGATCCCCGGCCGGTGCTGCTGGGGCGGGAATGTCTGCGCCAGGTCGGCTTCGCTCCGGAGGAAGCGGCCCTGCCCTGGCCGCCCCGCGCCTTTTCCGGCCATCGGCTGCTGACCGAATACTTCGCCTTCCCGGAGAAATTCCTCTACCTCGACCTCGATGGGCTGGAGCGCCGCGGCGCGGTGCAGCGCGGGCCGAAGATGGAGGTTTTTGTCTATCTCTCCCGCGCGGTGCCGGAGCTGGAACGCGCGGTCTCGGCCGAGAATTTCGCGCTGGGCTGCACGCCGGCCATCAACCTGTTCAGGCAGATCTGCGAACCCATCGCGCTGGATGGCACGCAATCCGACTGGCTGGTGGTGCCCGATGCCCGCCGCCCCGCGGCGCTCGAAGTCTATGCGGTGGAGACGGTGCGGCTGAGCCGGGCGGAGGACCCGCGCCCCCGCCGCGTGCCCGCCTTCCACCGCCTGCGCGCCGAGGATGGGGCGGAGGCCGAGGCCACGGGCGTCAGCTGGATCGCCGCCCGTCGCCCGGCGCCCGGCGTGCTCGGCGGCAGCGAGACGCGGCTGATGCTGCGCGACCCGCATTTCGACCCGGCCTTGCCGGCGGATGGCGTGCTGGGCGTCGATGCGCTGTGCTGCAATCGGGACCTGCCC
The DNA here is from genome assembly GCF_053891155.1 of Roseomonas sp. F4. Lineage (NCBI taxonomy): Bacteria > Pseudomonadati > Pseudomonadota > Alphaproteobacteria > Acetobacterales > Roseomonadaceae > Roseomonas > Roseomonas sp. F4. The sequence goes on along the minus strand of NZ_JBSSHK010000002.1, from coordinate 497,509 downwards.
TCCCTGCTGCCCTTCGGCGGCGGCCAGCCCAGGCTGCGGCTGGGTGATCCGGCGACGCCGGCGGCCAGCGCCGAATGCCTCTCCCCGCCCACCGCCACGCTGCGGCCGCAGCTGCGGGAACGCAGCGGCTGGCGGCTGGTCTCGCACCTCGCGCTGAACCATCTGGGCGTCACCGGCGGGCCGCAGGCGGCGCTCGCCTTGAAGGAGATGCTGCGCCTGCATGTGCTGCGGGACACGCCGGAGACGCGGATGGCGCTGGAAGGGCTGGTCAGCGTCACCGCCACGCCGGGCGTGGCCCGCCTGCCCGGCCTGCGCCCCGGCAGCTTTGCGCGCGGGCTGGAGGTGACGCTGACCTTCGAGCCCCAGGCCTGGACCGCCGGCGGGCTTTTTCTGCTGTCGGGCGTGCTGGAACGCTTCCTGGCGCTGCAGGTCTCGATCAACGGCTTTGTTCGCAGCCAGGCGGTTTTGCGCGGGCGCAGCGGAGCGGTGGCGAGCTGGCCGGCACGCAGCGGGACGCGGGTCTTGCTGTGAGCGGGAAGGTCCCCCCATCGCCGCTTGAAAGGCTGAAGGCAGAACCCGCCCGGTTCAGCCTGGACCAGGCGGCCATCGTGCTCGGCGGCGATCCGCTGGACCTGCGCTATCGCAGCCAGGCGCGGCTGGGCGCGCCGGGGGGCGAGGTGGCCAGCGCCAATCCGGAGACGCGGGAGGTCGTCACCCCCACCTTCGGCCTGATTGGCCCCGGCGGCGTGCTGCCGCGCCACTACACGGCGACAGTGGGGGCGGAGGCGCGCAAACGCTCCACCGCCCTGCACCAGTTCATGGACATGCTGGCGCGCCGCTTCACCGGCCTGTTCGTGAAGGCGGGCACGAAATACCGCCCGGCGCGGGACCCGAAGCCGGCCGAGACGGTGCTGGCCGCTGCCGCCGGCCTCGGCACGCCGCATCTGGTGGCGCGGCTGGCGACGCCGCTGCCGGCGCTGCTCTATCACGCGGGCGCGCTGGCCTCCCGCTCCCGCAGCGCGGAGCGGTTGCGCGGGCTGCTGACGGAGGAAACCGGCACGCCGGTGGAAATCGTGGAATTCGCCGGCGGCTGGATTCGCCTGCCGCTGGGCGAACAGTCCCGCATGGCCGGGCGCGGGCGGCCGGGGGTGAATTGCGGGCTCGGCGTGGATGCCGCCGTCGGCGCCCAGGCCTGGGACCCCTCCGCCCGCTTCCTGCTGCGCCTCGGCCCGCTGAAGCTGCGGGAGTTCGAGGCGCTGCTGCCCGGCAGTCCGCTGCATGGCAGGCTGGTGGAGCTGGTGCGGCTGCAGATCGGGCTGGAACAGGATTTCGCCCTCAACCCGGTGCTGGCGGCCGATGAGGTGCCGCCCTTGCAACTCGGCGGTCCGGGTGGCGGCGCGCGGCTGGGCTGGACCGGCTGGCTGACCACACCAAGGCCGCGCCGCGCCGATGCGAAGGACGCGATGCTGCGCCCCGCCGCGCCGCGGATCACCCCCGATCGAATGGACGCCGCATGAACGCCCCCTCCCCCTGGTCACGCGGCTATCCGGTGGCGGAGCCCTATCCGCCCTCCTGGCACAGCTTCCAGTCGCCGGGGCACCTGGCCGCCACCTGCGCGCTGATGGGCGCGGCCTGGGAGATCTCGCCCGACCAGCCGATGCAGATCGCGGAGATCGGCTGCGGCAGCGGCTACACCGCCAATGTGCTGGCCGCCGGCAATCCGAACGCCCAGGTGCTGGGCCTGGACTACAACCCCGCGCATATCGCCGAGGCGCGCTCCATCGCCACCGCCGCCGGGCTGCGCAATGCGCGCTTCGAGGCGACCGATCTGGCGGAGCTGGATGGGGCGGAGCTGGACCGGCTGCCGGAATTCGACCTGGTGACGGTGCATGGCGTCTGGTCCTGGGTCGGCGATCCGGTGCGGGAGGGGATCCTGCGGCTGCTGCGGCGCAAGGTGAAGCCCGGCGGCGTGGTGCTGATGACCTACAACGCCCTGCCCGGGGCCGGCGGCGCGCTGGGCCTGTCGCGGCTGGTGCGCGGCTTCCTGCGCAGCGCCGGCTCGACCGCCGAGGGCATCGAGGCGGCGCGCGCCCAGGTGCAGAAGCTGGTGGCGGCGGAGGCGCCGAACCTGCCCAATTCCACCTGGCGCACCCTGCTGCTGGGCGAGGTGGCGCAGGCGCGGCAGGGCTACATGCTGCATGAGTTCATCACCGACCATTGGCGCCCCTGCTTCTTCGCCGATGTGCAGGATGCGATGGCCAGCGCCCGCTGCGATTATGTCGGCAGCGCCTCGCTGGACGAGAACTTCCCCTCCATGAGCCTGAGCCCGGCGCAGCGGGAGATCTGGGAGGCGGCGCCGGATGAGGCGGCGCGGCAGTTGATCTTCGACTTCTGCGCGCCCCGCGCCTTCCGCCGCGATGTCTATGTGCGGGGCTTGCGCCGGGTGAACCGGGATGCGGCGGTGGCGGCGATTCCGCTGGCCATCACCACCCATGCCGGCGGCGGCCGCGCCATCCGCACCCAGGCCGGGGAGGCGGCGCTGCCGCCGGCGATCCTGGAGCCGATGCTGGCGGCGCTGCGCCAGGGGCCGCAGCAGGTGGGCGCGCTGCTGGCCCTGCCCGGCTGCGGCAATGTGACGCCGGCCGAAGCGCTGGCCATGCTAATCGGCAGCGGCAGCGCCATGCCGCTCTGGCTGCGGCCGGGCGATGCCGGCTGGGACCAGGCCGCGGCCACGGCGCGGCGACTGAACGCCGTCACCGCGGCCCGGCTGGCGCCGCACGGCCTGGGCACGGGGCGGCTGGCGCTGGCCACCCCGGCGCTCGCTGGCGGACTGGCAGTGAATGCCATGGAACTCGCCGTGGCCGCCCTGGCCGCCGAGACGCCGGAGGCCGAAGCGGAGGCGCTGATCCGCCGCCTGGTGCCGCCCGGGACCCAGCCGCCGGAGGAGGTGCTGGCGGGGGTGCGGGAACAGGTCGCGGAGATGCTGCGGGAGCGTCGGCCGGTCTGGCAGAGCCTCGGGATCATCTAAGCCAGCGGCGACACAGAGCGACATATGCCAGGCGGCGCGGCATGGCAGGGTTTTACCAAGCCGAGGAGGAACGCGATGCGCCGCCGTGACCTGATCCGCCCCGCCGCCCTGCTGCTGGCGCTGGCCGCCGGCCCGGCCCTGCCGGGCTTGGCGCTGGCCCAGCCTTCCTCGCCACCCAGCGTGATGAACCTGATTGACGGGCTGGACCCCGCCACCAGCCCCCGGCGCGGCATTCGCGTGCCGGCCGCGCCGGAGGCGGCGCCCAGTGCGGTGCCCAATGCCGGGGTGCCCAGCCCCGCGACCCCGCCCCGCACCGGCATCGCGGTGCCCGATGTTGCCAACACCACGGCGCCGGATGGGGCGGCTGCCATTTCGCTGACCGTCACCTTCGCCACCGGCTCCGCCACGCTGTCGCCGCGCGCCACCGGGGTGCTGGACAATCTGGGCCAGGCGCTCGGCTCCAGCCGCCTCGCCGGCTATCGCTTCCGGGTCGAGGGCCATACGGATGCGGAGGGCGATGCTGCGATGAACCAGGCGCTGTCGGAACGCCGCGCCGAAGCTGTGCGGGACTTCCTGGTGCAGCGCCACGGCCTGGACCCGCGCCGGGTGGATGTTGTGGGGCTCGGCGAGCAGCAATTGCTGGTGCCGACGCCGGACGGGATGGCGGAGCCGCGGAATCGGCGCGTCCAGGTCGTCAATCTGGGTCGATAGTTTCAGCATCGGCAGGGCGCGCGCGCTGATCTATGATGCGCCCCCCAACCGAGGAGGCTCCGCCATGCACCCCTTCCCCCTTGCGGCGCTGGCCCTGGCAAGCTGGGCGATGCTGCCTGCGCTTCCGGCGGCGGCCCAGACAGACCCGGCCGCGCTGCGGCTGATCGAGCAGCTGCGGCCGCGCGCGGGCGATGCGACGCGCGGCATCCGCCTGCCGGCGCCGGCCGATGCGACGCCGCCGCCCTCCTCCGTCGCCCCCGCCGCCGTGCCGGCGCCGCAGCGCCCGGCGGCGCCGCGCCCCGCCACCCCGGCGGCCGTGGCGCCGACCACCACGGCCCCGGCGGGTGTGGCCGCCGCCTCCATCACCGTGACCTTCCCCAGCGGCTCCGCCACGCTGACGCCTGAGGCCGAGGCACGGCTGGCACCGCTGGGCCGCGCCTTGTCCTCGCCGGACCTGGCGCCCTTCCGCTTCCGGATCGAGGGGCATACGGATTCCGTGGGCGATGCCGCGATGAACCAGGCGCTGTCGGAACGCCGCGCGGCCGCGGTGCGGAGCTATCTGATGGAGCGCTTCGGCGTGTCCGGCAGCCGGCTGGAATCGGTGGGGCTGGGCCAGACCCAGCTTCTGGTGCCGACCGGCAACGGCGTGAATGAGCCGCGCAACCGCCGCGTCCAGATCATCAACCTCGACGGCTGAGACCGCCGGTCGCGAGGGGCTGTAACGGACCAGGGGCGGACCAACCGGTTCCAGCTTTGGATGACGCGCCCGATGCCGGCAGAGGAAGACGCCACCATCCGCCGCCGCATGGGCATCGTGCCGCGCCCGGCGGCGCCGCATGTCGAATGGGGCTCCCCGGCGCCCCCGCCGCCCGCATCACGGCGACGCCGGCCCTGGCCGGTGCTGGGTGCGGCGGGGCTGGCGGGACTTGCCGGGATCGCGGCGGGGTGGTGGTGGCTGTCGCGTGAGGACGCGGCGCCGGCCCTGCCCGATGTGCCGGCGCCGATCGTGATGGTCGCGCCACCCGCCCCCCCCGCCAGCCTGCCCCCGACTGCCACGGCCCCCACTGTCACGGCCCCCACTGTCACGGCCCCGCCCGCTGCTTTCGGCCTGCCGCCCGGGCCGCCGGTGGCGGAACCGGTGCCGGAGACGCCACGCCTCGCCGCATTGCCGCCGCTGATGGAGGAGGCGGCGATCCGCGACCATCGCGCGGACCAGCCGGTCCTGCTGCGCTTCGCCAGCAACCCGGCCGTCTTCGTGATCGACTATCCGACGCTGGAGGCCCAGGGCGCGGCGCTGAACCGGGTGGCGGCGCTGGTGGAAAAGGCCGGGCTGCCGCGCGACCGGGTGCTGACGGAGGCCGAGATGGCGGAGGCCATCGCCCGCGCCGGGGACACGGCGGCCACCTTCTATTTCGGCCATAATTATCGCGGCGCCGACCTGGCGCGCTTCTTCCAGCTCGCCCAGCGCGACGGGCTGGCGCTGAACCCGGCGGAGGACTGGCTGCACGCGCAGTTCCGCCTGGCCCGCGGCCTGGTGCCGGCGGGGCAGGAGATCGTGCTGCTGTCGCTCGCCGCGCCCGGCGGGCCGATGGATGCGGCGGGGCGCGCCACCATCCTGCATCACGAGCTCAGCCACGGCCGCTTTGGCACCGTGCCGGCCTATGCCGCCCATATCCGGCAGGTCTGGCACAGCCGCTTCACCGAGGCCGACCGCGCCGCCTTCCGCCATTTCCTGGCGCGGGAGGGCTATGACAGCGGCATCGAGGAATTGATGATCGACGAGGCCCAGGCCTATCTGCTGCACACCCCCGATCCACGCTTCTTCACCCCCGCCCATCTGGGGATGGAAGCGGCGGAGGTGGAGCGTCTGCGCGGGCTGATGCGGGACGGGATGCCCTGAGAACCGCTCACCTGGGCAAGCGACCTCTCGCCATTGTGGATCGGAAACGGGTGACGCCGGGGAAAGGATTCCGGCATGCTCGGCGTCGAGCGGTTTCACGGAAAGCGAAGACGGCTGCCGCGACGCGGGAGAGGAATGTGCGGCATGGGTTGGCCCTGGAATGGAAATACGGACGACCCGATCCATAAATTCCCCTGCCTTGCCCCCATCCAGGACGACATGAAGGAGATCTATCGGCTTTTCAATAATCAGGCCGATGTAGCTTTCTGCCTTCAAAAACTTTCGGTCATGCTGGATTTGAGTTCGGTGTCCTCGTTCCAGAGTTCACTGCTGGAATTGGAAATGCATTACGGGTTCGACTACAACGTCATCACCACAGTCAAACAACTCTCAAGCGTTGAATTTCTTGGGTATATTGGCGCGCGAAGGCCCATCGACGATCTTGCCTTCAAGGACAGCATCCATGGCAGGTCCACCCACCGAATCCAGTTCATGATGATTGCCATGTGGAAGCAGCATCAGAAGGGCCAACTGAAAAGTGGCGCCTTCCAGATCTACAAGGCCATGGCCACGGCCGTGGCGACAGGCGCAAAGCCTGATGCGTCCGGGAATTACCCTTTTGAACAGGTGGCCTGGAATCATTACTTCGATGTTGATCCCGCGCTTTTCACGGTGAACAACGCCTGCCGCCCCGACTACCTGTGCGGGACGTTCATGCAGGATAAATTCCCGAAACTCGCCAGCGTTGCGGAGTAATCCGCCCCAGGTACTTGGCCACGCATTGCCCGGGCCGCCTTGCGAGGCCGCCGGCGCCTGAAGCGATGAGACCTATCGCCGCGCCACCGTCTCCAGCAGCACGGCACGGGCGCTGACGCGGCTGCCCTGGGCGCGGGCCTCACGCAGGGCGGCGGCCAGGGCCGGCAGGTAGTCGTCGAGCGGCTCCACCACCGGGCGCGGCTGCGGGAACAGCGGGCGTTCGGAGGCGAAGACGACGATCATGTCGGTGCCGAAGGGCTCATCCACCTCCCAGCCCGCGAAGCCGGGACGGGGCTCGCCGAGGCGCAGGCTGGCGCCGGCCGGCTGCGGCTGGGAGGGAACGAGATGCACGATCTCGTTCGATTTCATCAGGTAGCTGACATAGAGCTGCCCGGCATAGGGCGGCATCCGCACATCCAGCCGCAGCAGGTCGCCGCGCTGCAAGGGCATGGTGCCGGCGATGCTGACCAGCGGCGCCTCCTGCGCCCCGGCCGCGACCTGGCGGATGGTGTCGAGCGCGCCGCAATAGGGCCCCTCGAAGGCTTGCAGGCGGAGCGTCGCGGTGCCGGGCGGCACGCCCCGATCGGCCAGCGCGCGACGCACCGCCTCCTCCCCGCCCCGGCGCAGGATGCCGGTGATGGTCAGGCTGCTGTCGGTGGCGCTGTGGTCCAGCAGGCTGCAGGGCGCTGCGGAAGCCGCGGCGGCCGCGGCGGCGCGCAGGTCAGGGCGCGGCGCGGGGGTCGGGACGGGTGCCGGTGATGGTGCGGGGGTTGGCGCGGGCGCCGGTTGCGGGGTGGGCTCGGGCGCCGGGCGCGGCGGGGGGATGGGGCTGGGCACGGGGGCCGGTGTCGGGATCGGCGCCGGGGCAGGCGTGGGCGCCGGGCTCGGCGCGGGTGCCGGGGTCGGCGCAGGTATCGGAGCCGGCGTGGGTGCCGGGGTTGGCGCGGGCGCCGGAGCGGGCGCGGGAGCCGGGGTTGGCGCAGGCGCCGGAGCGGGCGTGGGCGTTGGTGCAGGCGCGGGGGTCGGCGTGGGTGCCGGCACCGGCGCCGGGGTTGGCGCGGGCGCGGGCGCGGGCGTATCGCCAGTCGCGACCTGGATGGTCGGAACCGGCGTGGGCGCGGGCCAGAGCAGGAAGGCGGCGCCCCCGGCGGCGAGCAAGGCCACGCCGCCCAGCAGCGCCCATTTCAGCCCGCCTCCGCCGCGCGAGGCCGGCGGCGGCGGCACGATCGGTGCGGGCGGCGGGGTGGCCGGCCGATGCGTGCCGGTGGCGAGCATGGTCGCGTCATCCAGCCCCGGCAGCTTCCCCGCATCGGCGAAGCCTGTGGCGGTGCCGAAACCCGTGGCATCCGCGGCCCCCACCCCGGCCCCCGCGGCGCGGATCGCCTCGGCGAAGGCGCTGGCGCTGGCAAAGCGGTCGTCCGGGCGCTTCGCCAAGGCGCGGGCCACCACCGCGTCGAAGGCGCGCGGGGCGCTGACGGCCAATTGGCTCGGCGGCGGCGGCTCGGTGTTCAGCACGCGGTGCATCAGCGCGCTGTAGCCGCCATCAAACGGCTTCTCGCCGGTCAGCATCTGGTACAGCAGCACGCCGGCGGCCCAGATATCGGCCCGCGCATCCACCGGCTCGCCGCGCAACTGCTCCGGCGCCATGTAGCTCGGCGTGCCCATCACCGTGCCGACCTGGGTCATGGTCGAGCTTTCGATCCGGGCGATGCCGAAATCCGCGATCTTGATCTGCGGCCCGCCCGTCGCCCCGCCGGGCGCCTCGGCCGTCAGCATGATGTTCGCCGGCTTGATGTCCCGGTGCACCACGCCGCGGCCGTGGGAATAGGCCAGGGCGCCCAGGATCTGGTCCATCAGCCGGACGATCTGCGGCACCGGCAGGCGTTCGCCGCGGTCCATCACGCCCTTGAGCGTGCCGCCCTCGACCAACTCCATGACGATCCAGGCGGTGTCGGCATTTTCGCCATATTCGAAGACGCCGACGATATTGGGGTGGGAGAGGCGGCCGGCCGCCTGGGCCTCGCGCCGGAAGCGCGCATGCGCCTCCCGCGCCTCCGCATCGTCGCCGCTGGGCAGGCGCACCAGCTTCACCGCCACCCGGCGTTCGATCATCCGGTCGAAGGCGTCGATCACGGTGCCCATGGCACCGGCGCCGAGCGTGCCGCGCGCCTCGTACTTGCCCGAAATCTCGCTCGGCAGCATGCCTCCGCGTCCCCCTGTCGCCGGCGCCCCTCAGGCCACGCCGCAGCCCTTTACTCATAGAGCCGCCCGCGTCCCGCAGGAAGTATTACCCGGCGACGCGATCCAGCACGAGGTCGCAATGATCGAGACTGGTCATCTGCGCCGCCGTCAGCGGGGTGAAGCTGCCATTCCTCTCGATCCGCTGACAGCGGAAGCCCAGCGCCGCGATCCACTCCGCCAGTTCGGCCACATCGCCGCGCGCCTGGAGCATGATCGGCGACCATTCCATGACGATGCAAAGGCGCGGGGACCGGGCCAGCAGTTCCGTGGCGCCGTACAGCACCAGGCCCTCCGTCCCCTCCGAATCCATGCGCAGCAGGTCGAGCGCCGGCAGATCGGCCAGGGCATCGTCCAGCCGCATGGCGGGGGCGATGAAGCCGTCGCTGTAATTCTCGGCGGCGACAGCGATGGCCAGATGGGCGCTGCCGGTCTGCACCGGATCGGCGGCGAAGCGCACCTCCCCGGGCTCATGCAGGACCGCAACCTCCCGCAGCGTCACGCGGGCGCTAAGGTGGTTGGCGGCGATGGTCCGGCGCAGCAGCGGCAGCACCTTGGGATAGGGCTCGAAGCTGTGGATATGGCCGGTGGGGCCCACCGCCTCGGCCATCACCAGCGTGTGAAAGCCGACGCTGGCACCGACCTCCGCCACCTGCATGCCCGGTTTCAGGCGGCGGCGCAGCACCGCCTCCACATGCGGCTCCCACTGGCCACGCAGGATGATGTCGGGGGTCATGCCGGCATCGTCGCCGGGCAAGTAGATCTTGCGGCCGAAGTGGGTCAGGGTCAAACCCATCCCATTGCCCAGATAATACCAGTCGCGCCGCGCCCGAAACCGGTCGCGCAGCAAGGAAAACAGCTTGTCGAGCATGGAGCCCCGTCCAAAGTCGGACCCAAATCGCATCCGAGAGGAAGCGACGCAACCGGCCACGGATGTCACGATTTCATGGCTTGGCTCGGCGGGGGACGGTGTGGCGGAGACGCCGGCCGGCCCGCTGTTCCTGCCCGGCACCCTGCCCGGGGAGCGCGTGCTGGCCCGAATGGGCGCCCGGCGCGGCGAAGGCATGGCCGCGGAGGTGGAGGCGATCCTGGTGCCGAGCCCGGATCGGGTGGAGCCGCCCTGCCCGCATTTCCTGATCGAATGCGGCGCCTGCGCCCTGCAACACCTGGCCCTGCCCGCCTATGCGGCCTGGAAGCGGGAGAGGCTGGTGGCGGCCCTGGCCCGGGCCGGGCAGCCGGATGCGCCGGTGGCGGAGGTGGTGCTGGCGCCGCCCGGCACGCGGCGCCGCGCGGACCTGGCGGTGAAGCGGCTGCAGGGCGGGGCGGTGGCGCTGGGCTTTCACCAGCGCGGCAGCGCGGCGGTGGCGGATCTGTCCACCTGCCATGTGCTGGACCCGGTGCTGGTGGCGCTGTTCCGTCCGTTGCGGGAATTGCTGCGCCGGATGACGGCGCTGAAGCGGGAGGCATCGGCGGTGCTGAACCTGCTGGACAGCGGGCCGGACCTGCTGCTGCGCACGGATGGCCCGCTCGATGCCTCCCAGCGCGCCATGCTGGCCGCCTTCGGCCAGGCGCATGGCCTGCCGCGGATCGCCTGGGCGCTGAAGGAAGGCCCGGTGGAGAACGCCGCGCAGGCCGGCCCGGTGCGGCTGGACCTTTCGGGCATCTCTGTCGCGCCACCGCCGGGCGCCTTTCTCCAGGCCGCCCCGGTGGGGGAGGCGGCGATCATCGCCGCGGTGATGGCCGGGCTGGCGGCCCAGAAGCTGCCGGTGCGGGCGCGGATCGCGGATCTTTATGCGGGCATCGGCACCCTGTCCTTCCCGCTTTCGGCCAAGGGGCGCGTCGCGGCCTATGAGGGCGATGCGGCGGCCGTCGCGGCGCTGGATGCCGGGGCGCGCAAGGCCGGCGGGCGGGTGGAGGCGATCCGCCGGGACTTGGCCTATCGCCCGCTGCTGCCGGCGGAGCTGAACGGCTTCGGCGCCGTGGTGCTGGACCCACCCTATAATGGCGCGGTGGAGCAGGTGGCGCAGATCACGCGGAGCAAGGTGCCGGTGGTGATCTATGTCTCCTGCAACCCGGTGGCGCTGGCGCGGGATGCGGGGGTGCTGGTGAAGGCGGGGTTCAAGGTGACGCAGGCGACGCCGGTGGACCAGTTTCCCTGGTCGCCGCATCTGGAATCGGTGGTCAGCTTCAGGCGCTGATCCGATCGGCCGGCCCTATGGCGGCGAGAGGCACAGGGCGGGGGACAGGCAGGTGCGGCGTCGTTAACATTGGCCTCGCCGCGTCCAAGGCCCCGATCCAATGCCCCGGAGGAGTCCTGTCATGACGATGCCCCCGAAGAAGCTGAAACCCGATGAGCTGAATGAGGTCAACGGCGGCGTTTACTTTGGCTTCGTCGACAATTTCGGTGGCACCAGCGGCGATGACAGCATCCGCGGCACAAGCGGACGGGACATGATCTTCGGCCATGAGGGGAACGACACCCTGATCGGCCAAGGCGGCGACGACGCCCTGTATGGCGGCGCGGGCGCCGATCTGATGTCCGGTGGGTCAGGCGACGACATGATGGATGCCGGCCTGTCCGATGGCGCCTCGGACAGCCTATATGGCGGCGAGGGCAATGACCGGTTCTTCTGGGAGCCGGGCAGCGGCAATGATTTCTTCGATGGCGGCGACGGCCGCGACACGCTGTGGCTGATGGGGGTCGGGCTGCAGAACACGCTGAGCGGCCTGCAACTGGACGACCCCTCAGTCACGATCAATGTCAGCGACGGCCAGATCAGCTTCACCGACCAGTTCGGCGAACCCGTGGGTGTCAGCGGCAGCCTGACCATCGGCGGGGAGAAGATCACTTTTGCCAGCCTGAACGTCCTGTACGCGCCCTGAGCGCCCTGCGCAGGAAAGATCGTTGCGCGGCAGGGCCTCCGGGCCTTGCAACCGGAGGCCGGCATCCAACCTGACGGCAGGTTGCGAATGCGGGAGGCCTCCACATGAATCGCCGTCACCTGATGCTGGGCGCCGCGGGGGCGCTGGCCGCCCCGGCGCTGATCCGCGCCATGCCCGCCTTGGCCCAGGGCGCCGCGCCGGCCCCGCTGGCCCAGGCGCCGGGCTTTTTCCGGTTCCGGCTCGGCAGCAAGACCGTGGTCATGCTGCATGACGGCAGCCGCGCCATTCCCCTCGCCCAGGGTTTTGTTCCGGCGACGCCGCTGGCCGAGGTGCAGCGGGTGCTGGCGGAAAGCTTCCTGCCGACGGACACCTTCCGCATTCCCTTCACCCTGACCTGCCTGGAAACGCCGGCCGGCCTGGTGCTGTTCGACACCGGCAATGGGGCGCAGCCGGCCGGGTCCCCGGTCGGGCTGCTGGTCGCGAATATGCGCGCCGCCGGGCTGGACCCCGCCCGCGTCACCACCGTGGTGTTCAGCCATTTCCACGGCGACCATGTGAATGGCCTGCTCAACGCCGATGGCAGCGCCGCCTTCCCGAATGCGGAAATCGTGGTGCCGCAGGCGGAATGGGCCTGGTGGAGCGACACCGGCAATGAAAGCCGCAGCCCCGAGGGCCAGCGCGGCAACTTCGCGAACGCGGCACGGCGCTTCGCCCCCTATCAGGGCAAGGTCCGCCAGATCGCCAATGGGGCGGAGCCTGTGCCGGGCGTGACCGCCATCGCCGCCCATGGCCATACGCCGGGCCACACCATCTACCGCATCGCCGATGGCCAGGATCAGATGATCTTCCTGGCCGACATCACCAACCGGCCGGAGCTCTTCGCCCGTCGCCCGGATTTCCGGGTCGCCTTCGACTTCGACGGCACGGCGGCGGAGGCAACGCGGCGCCGGGTCTTCGACATGGTCTCGACCGACCGCATCCGCGTCAGCGGCTACCACTTCCCCTTCCCCGCCACCGGCTTCATGGCCAAGGAAGGCGAGGGCTATCGCTTCGTGCCGGCCGACTGGGCGGCGGCGGGCTGAGGGCGCGCAGATGATCGACCGTCGCACCCTGCTCGCCGCCGGCACCGCCGCCGCGATTTCGCCCGCCCTGCCCGCTGTGGCGCAGGGCAGTGGGGCCACCAACCCGGCCTTCCACCACATCGCGGTGGGGTCGCTGCGGGTCACCGTGGTGAATGACGGCGCCGCCACCCGGCCCGACGCCACCCAGGGCTTTGTCATGAATGCCGAGCCCGCCCAGGTGGCGGTGGCCCTTCGCGCCGGCGGCCAAGCCGGCAATTCGCTCGAAAATCCCTACAACGTCACCATCCTGCGCACCCCCGCCGGGCTGATGGCGCTGGATGTCGGCACCGGGGCCACGCCGGCGCTGCTGACCAATATGCGCGCCGCGGGCCTGGACCCGGCGGAGGTGGTGCTGATCGCCCATACCCATTTCCACGGCGACCATATCGGCGGGCTGACCACGGCCGATGGCGCCGCCGCCTTCCCCAATGCGCGGATCATGGTGCCGGAAGGCGAATGGCGCTTCTGGCTGGATGAGGGGGAGGAAAGCCGCGCAACGCCGGCGCGCCGCCCCGGCTTCGCCAATGCGCGGCGCCGCTTCGCGCCCTATCAGGGGAAGATCACGCCCTTCGCGCCGGGGGCGCAGGTGGCGCCGGGCGTCACCGCGATGGCCAGCCATGGCCATTCGCCGGGCCATGTCTCCTTCCTGCTGGCCGATGGCGGGGCGCAGCTGCTGGTGATCGGCGATGCCATCACCACGCCGTCGCTCTTCATGGCGAATCCCGAATGGTATCCGGTGTTCGACATGGACCCCACCATGGCGGTGGCGACCCGGAAGCGGCTGCTGGACCAGCTGGCAACGGACCGCATCCCCGTGGTCGGCTACCACTTCCCCATGCCGGCGACCGGCCGGGTGGAGCGGGCCGGGACCGGCTATCGGCTGGTGGCCTGACCGGCCCCTGCGTCAGCCCAGCACGCTGGGATTGACGCAGGCATCCGGCGGCAACGGCCGCCCTTGCAGCACCGCCAGCACATGGGTGGCGGCGGCCTCGGCGGTGGCGCTGCGGGCGACGGTGGTGGCGGCGCCCATATGCGGGCTCAGCACCGCATTCGGCACACCGATCAGCGGATTGTCCGGCAGCGGCGGCTCGGTGGAGAGCACGTCGAGCCCGGCGCCGTAGATCCGGCCCTCCCGCAGCACCTCGGCCAGCGCCGCCTCGTCGATCAGCCCACCGCGCGCGGTATTCACCAGGATCGCCTCCGGCCCCAGCAGAGCGAGTTCGGCGGCGCCGATCATCTGGCGGTTCCGCGCGCTCATCGGCGCATGCAGCGACACCACATCCGACTGCCGCAGCAGATCGTGCAGGGAGGCGGCGGCGGTGACCGGCGCGATGTCGCCGCGCCGTGCCAGGTTGGGGCTATAGGCCGAGACCTTCATGCCGATCGCCAGCGCCATCCGCGCCAGCCCCTGCGCGATGCGCCCATAACCCACCAGGCCGAGACGCCGGCCATGCAGCTCGATCCCCATCCTGGACCGGTCCCAGGCCCCGCCCTGGGTGGCGACCGTGTGGCGCGGGATATTGCGCGCGACGGCCAGCATCAAACCGAGGCTGTATTCCGCCACCGACTGCGCATTGGCGCCGACCGCCGTCAGCACCGGAATGCTGCGCGCCGTGGCGCCGTCCACATCGATCAGGTCGTAGCCCACCGCGGCGCGGGAGATGACGCGCAAGGTCGGGCAGCTCGCCATGGCCTCCCCGGTGATGGGGATGGCGCGGGAGATCACGCCCTGCACCGGCGTGGTCGCCAGCTTGCGCTCCATCTCCGCCCGCCCGCCCTCCAGGCTGACGAAATCCACCGTGCAGCCGGCGGCTTCGAGGAGCGAGAGGCCCGCTGGTTCCAGGCGGGCGGCGGTGACGAGGATATGGAAGCTCATATGGTGGGAATCGCGCGCGAGCGACGCGCGGTCAATACGCTCACAGTGCCAGCCCTCATGCGCCGGGCGCACCCTCCGGGTGCTTGGCTGCGCCGCACTTGCGGCGGGCCGCATTCGCGGCCTCGGCCGGTTTCACCGGCCGCAGGTCCATCTTTCGGGCACTGGTATCACAGCGCCAGCCGCAGCCGCCCCCTGCCGCGCGAGACGCAGGCCGTCATCGCGCCCCGTCGCACGGCCGGTGAAAGGCACACGTCGCGATGCTCCGGCTGCCCGGCTTCCACGCCCACCACGCAACTGCCGCAGGCGCCGTATTCGCAGGCCGCGTCCACATTGTGGCCGGCCTCGCGCAGCACCTCCAGCAGGCTGCGATCAACCGGCACCGGCAGCACGGCGCCCGAAGACGCGATCTCCACCTCAAACGCCTCGCCCTGGCGCGCCACCTCACGGTCCAGGCCGGCAAAATGTTCGAGATGCGCGGTGCCTTCCGGCCAATGCGCGGTGGCGGCGCCAAAGCCTTCCAGCATCCGCGCCGGACCGCAGGCATAGGCATGGGTACCGGGCGCGGGCGTGGCGAGCAGCGCGGCCAGATCGAGTCGTGCACCCTCCGCCGCGATCCAGGGATGCAGGCGCGGGCCGAGCCGATCGGTGAGCTCCGCGAGGAAGGGCGCTTCCGCCCGGGATCGCGCGCAGAAATGGAGCGCGAAATCGGCGCCCGACCGCTCCAGCTCCGGCAGCATGGACAGGAAGGGGGTGATGCCGATGCCGCCCGCCACCAGCACATGGCGCGCCGCGCCTTCCGCCAGGGCAAAACCCTGCTGGGGGTGGCTGGCGAGAAGCCGGGTGCCGGGCAGCGCGGCCGCATGCAGCCAGGCGCTGCCGCCCTGCCCCGCATCCTCCCGCAGCACCGCCACCTGCCAGGACTCCGGCCGCTCGGGGTCGGAGGTGAGCGAGTAGAGGCGCCGCTTGCCATCCGGCAGCGCCAGGATGGTGTGGGCACCACCGCGGAAGGCGGGGAAGGCTGGGCGCTTCGTCGGCCGCAGGGTCAGCGCCACCACGCGCGGCGTCACCTGCTGCCGGCTTGTGACCTCCACCCCCATCAACAGCTTCATATCGAAACCCTGAAATGCTGGCGCATTTCAGCCCTCAGACGCCGGGCGGTCCGCATCCGCGGCCCTTGGCTTCGCGCCACTGGGCGCGGCGGCCATTCGGCCGCTCGGCCGGCGAACAACGCCGGCCGCAGGTCGGACATCCGGCGCATGGCGTTCAGACCGGCTCGATCACATCGCCCGGCCGGATCACGCCGCCCTGGATGATGCGGCAGTTGAGGCCGGAGCGGTTGAGCAGCGGGTTGAACAGCGGCCGGCCCAGAAGGTCGTCCAGATATTTGCAGGGCACATTCAGCCGGCCGCCGAACAGCACCACCTCCCCCACCTTGAAGTGGCGGCCGACCAGATGGTTCAACGGCACGCCCTGCGTCGTCAGGTTGCGGCGGCTTTCATGCGGCGCCAGGTCCAGCCCATGGTCGCGGCGCAGCCCTTCGAGCGTTTCCATCTCGATCAGCGTGCATTGCCGGTCCTCATGCGGCTTGTAGCTGTAGGTGCCGCGGCCGGTGGCGTAGCGGTCGCCCTCGATGCCGACGCCGGCGATCATATGGGCGGCCGCCAGCTCCTCCATCTCCATCGAGGCCTGTTCGGCGATATGGGCGGCGATCAGCCGGCCGCGCCACGGGTATGTTTCTGTCACCTGCGTTCCCTTTTCGCGTTGATCGCGTGATTCAGACCTTCGGTGCCTTCGCACCTTCGGTCATCACGCTTGAACCTTGCTTTGTCGCGTGATTCAGACCTCCGGTGCCTTCGCACCTTCGGTCATCACGCTCTAGCCCGCGGTAACGCCCGCCAGCAGCGGACGCCAGCGCGTCACCTCCCGGTCCACCAGGGTCCGGAAATCCGCGCCGCTGCCACCCAGCGGCAAGGTGCCCTGCTGCGTCAGCCGCGCCTTCGTCTCCGGCGCGGCCAGCGCCTCACCAAAAGCCTGGTTGAGCCGGGCCAGCACCGCATCCGGCGTGCCGCGCGGCGCGACGATGCCGGAGGTGGAGCCATTCTCCAGCCCTGGCAAGCCGGCCTCGGCCGCCGTCGGCACCTCCGGCATCAGCCCCACCCGCTCCGGCGAGGCGACCGCATAGGCGCGCAGCGTGCCGGCCTGGACATGGGCGATGATCACCGGCGTGGCCTCCGCTGTCATGGAGACCTGGCCGCCCAGCACCGACTGCACGCTGGCAGAGCCACTGCGGAAATGTACCTCCAGCAGCTTCGCTCCGGTCAGGTTCTGGAAGGCGAGTTGCGTCAGATGCGGCGAGCTGCCGGCGCCGGCGGTGCCATAGGTCAGCGCCTCCGGCCGCGCCTTGGCGGCGGCGATCAGCCCGGCGAGATCGCGGGCGCCCACCGAGGGATGCGCCACCAGGATATGCGGCGTGCTGGCCACCGCCACCACCGGCACGAAATCGCGCCCCGGATCATAGGGCATGTTCGGATAGATGACGGTGTTGACCGAGAACATCGAGACCGAGGCGACCAGCAGCGTATAGCCATCCGGCGCGGCCTTCGCGACGAAGTCGCCGGCGATATTGCCATTCGCGCCCGGCCGGTTCTCCACCACGATCGGCACGCCGAGCCGGCTGGTCGCGCCCTCCGCCACGATGCGGGAGACCAGATCCGTGATGCCGCCCGGCCCGAAGGGCACCACCAGCCGCACCGGGCGGCTGGGATAGGCCTGGGCGCGGGCCAGGCCCGGGGCGAGAAGCGGCGCGGCCAGGCTCGCGCCCAGCAGCCTGCGGCGCGGAATCGGTCTGCAATCGGTCATGTCTCGTCAGCCCTTTGTCGGTGATGCCTCCCCGGTTAGGCCCGTGCTAGGCTGTCCGGGTTTCCTGTGTGGAAACAAGTATCCTGTGAGGAAACCGTGTCGTCAACAGAAATGGAAGCGCCTGAAGCCGCCGGCCTCGGCGAGCGCCTGCGCGCCCGGCGCCAGGCCGCCGGGCTGAGCCTGGCCGCGCTGGCGGAGGCCACCGGCCTGACCAAGGGCTACCTCTCCAAGGTCGAGCGCGGCGTCGGGCAGCCCTCGATCGGCACCGTCTTCCGGGTGGCGGAGGCGCTGGGCGTGCCGGCGGCGCAGTTGCTGGCCGGCGAGCGCGCGCCCGGCACCACCGCCGAGCTCGCCCGCGCCACGCCCGGCCATCCGCCGCGGGAGGATGAGCCGCATCTGCGTCCGCTATTCCCCGGCGGAAGGCTGATCGCGCTGGAGATGTGGCCGCCGATGGAAGCGCGGCCGGCGGAGGACACCTCCACCCATGCGGGGGAGGAGCTGCTGCATGTGCTCTCCGGCCGGATGGAGATCCTGTTCGAGACGGAGACGCTGGTGCTGGAGACCGGCGATTCGCTGCGCTTCGACGCCAGGCGCCCGCATCGCACCCGCTCGCTCGGCGATGTGCGGGCGCGGGTGCTGCTGGTGCTGGCGCTCGGCTGAGCCTGTCCGCTCAGCTCGCTATGGCATAGGCCGGGCGGCGCGGATCGGCGCCGGCGGCCATCAGCCCGGTCGTTGGATCGGTGCGGATCGCCTCCACACTGCCGGCGGCATAGGCCCATTCGGGCCAGGTCTGAATCTCATGGCCCAGCGCCGTCAGCGCGGCGCGCGTTTCGGCCGGGATGCGCGATTCCACCGCCAGCTTGCGCGGGAAATACTCGAAGGGCGCGAAGGAGGAGGGGAAGGCGTAGGTCGCGATGCGCGGCGCCTCGATGGCGTCCTGCACCTCCATGCCGAAGTGCAGCACGTTGAGCAGCACCTGCAGCATGGATTGCACCTGCACATCGCCACCCGGCGTGCCGAAGGGCATGACGCCGCCATCGGCCAGAACCGCCAGCGCCGGGTTCGGCGTGAGGCGCGGCCGCTTGCCGGGCGCGACGCCGCAGGGATGCGCGGGATCGACCCGGCTTTGCGAGCCGCGCGCGGAAGGCACGATGCCGAGGCCCGGCACCACCGGCGAATTCCACGACCCGTCGGAGGGCGTGGCGCTGAAGGCGTTGCCCCAGCGGTCCACGACGCAGACATAGGAGGTATCGGCCTCCACCTCCGGCGGCTTTTCGCGCATCGGCGGCGGCAGTTCGGTGCCATTGCCGATCAGCGGCGGCGGCATGTCCGGGCAGGCGGCGTCGCCCCGGAAGCCGGCGGCGCGGGCGGCAAGATGGGCAGCGGAGAGCAGTTGCTCCAGCGGCACATCCACCATCGCCGGATCGCCAAAATGGTATTCGCGATCGGCGAGTGCCGCCTTCAGCGCCTCCGCGATCACATGCAGATATTCGGCGCTGTTATGCGCCAGCCCGGAAAAGCCGATGCGTTCGGCGATCAGCAGCGCCTCCAGCAGCGCGGGTCCCTGGCACCAGGGGCCGCAGGTGGAGATGGCATGGCCGCGCCATAGGCGCGTCACCGCGGGCTCGATGCGGCTGCGAAAATTCGCGAGGTCGTCGCGCGACAGATAACCGCCCTGGTCCTGCTGGAAGGCGACGATCTTCGCGGCGATGTCCCCCTTGTAGAAGGCGGCATGGGCGGCGGCGAGGCCGGCCGCGCGGTCACCGCCGGCGGCGGCTTCCTGATCCACCATGTAGCTCAGCATGGCGGCGAGATCGGTCTGCACGAATTTTTCGCCGACCGCCGGCGCGCGCCCGCCGGGCAGGTAGATCGCCGCCGTGCTTGGCCAGCGCATGTAGGAGTCGAATTTCTGGACCAGGTTCTTCGCCATGGTCGGGTGCATCGCAAAGCCATCCCGCGCATGGCGGATGGCGGCGCCGGCGACCTCGCCGAAGGTCATGCTGCCGTGGCGTTGCAGCGCGGTGATCCAGGCATCAGGCGCCGCCGGCACCACCGTGCGCAGCACCCCCGGCGGCATCTTGCCGCCGTGCTCGCGCAGGAACAGGTCCGCGGGGAAGGCCATCGGCCAGTGGCCGAGGCCGGCGATCGTCTCCACCTGTCCCGATGCGGTGCGCAGGATGATGGGCGCGACGCCGGCGACATTGACGATGTCCGACTGCACCACGCCCAAGGTGATGCCGGCCGCGACGCCGGCATCGATGGCAT
Organism: Roseomonas sp. F4; assembly: GCF_053891155.1. Classification (NCBI taxonomy): domain Bacteria; kingdom Pseudomonadati; phylum Pseudomonadota; class Alphaproteobacteria; order Acetobacterales; family Roseomonadaceae; genus Roseomonas; species Roseomonas sp. F4. Next base: position 477,872 of record NZ_JBSSHK010000002.1, on the reverse strand, counting down.
TGCCGCCGGCTTCCAGCACCGCATGGCCGGCGGCCGTGGCCAGGTAATGCCCGGCGGAGACCGCGTGGCGCGTGCCGTAGAGGGTGGGGCGGCCGGCCATGGTCACTGCGCCGGGCGCGCGTGGACGGCGACGACCTGCTCATCCATTCGCGGGGTGTAGCTGATGCCGCGCCGCGTGCCGATCGCGGACATCTGCACATAGAGCGGGATCTGCACATGCAGGTCCTGCACCTGGTGCATCGCCTGCCGCACGGCGGCCTCTCGCCCGTCATCCATGCGCACCATCACCTCCCGCACCACGGCATCCACCGCCGGGTCGCTGAAGCCGCTGCGATTGGCGCCGCCGAGGTTCCGCGGCACGTCGCGCGTGTGGAATGAGGTGGAGAGCACATAGGTGGCATCGCCGGAGGAGAAGGAGCGGCCGACGAAATGCATCGGCAGCAGTACGCGGGCGGGGCGGATGCGCGGGAAGAACACCGTGCTCGGCGTGACATCCACATTCATCTTCAGCCCGGCACGCGCCAGCATCTGGCCGACCGCCTGGCAGATGCGGGCGTCATTCACATAGCGGTCGTTGGAACAGGAGATGGTCAGGCCGAAGCCGTCCGGAAAGCCGGCCTCCGTCAGCAGGCGGCGCGCGCCGGCGATATCAACGGGCGGCACCTGCACCGCCGGATCATAGCCGCCGAAGCCTTCCGGCGTGAGCTGGCCGGAGGCCACCGCCTGGCCTTCCATGATGCGCTCGACCAGCGCCCGGCGATCGATCGCCATGGACAGCGCGCGGCGGACGCGGACATCCGACAGCGGGTTCACCGGCAGCGGCTGGCCATTGCCATCGACCACCAGCGGCAGCGGGTCGGAGGCGACATTCAGCGACAGATACATGATCCGGTCGGTGGGCCGGCTGGCGATGTTCACCCGCCCTTCCCGCCGCAGACGCGCCAGGTCGGTCAGCGGCACGTCCTCGATCAGGTCGTAGTCACCGGCGAGCAGGCCCGCAAGGCGCGCCGCGTCATTGGCGATGACGCGGACCTCCACCTCGCTCCAGGCCGGCTTAGTGCCGTAATAGGCATCGTTGCGCTGCAGCCGCATGCCGGTGGGGGAAACGCCATTGCCGACGACGCGGTAGGGGCCGGTGCCGATGGCGGCGCGGCCGCGGTTGAAATCCTCCGTGCTCGCATTCGCCGCGGCGCGGGCAGAGACGATGAAGACATTGGTGAGCTGGCCAGGGATCAGCGGATTCGGCTCGCTGGTGTGCAGGCGCACGGTCAGCGGATCGACGATCTCGACACGGTCGATGGTGCGCAGGTTGATCGTGTAGGGGCCGATATTGCCCGGCACATTGGGGATTCGGGCGATGGAAAAGGCGATGTCTTCCGCCGTGAAGGGCGTGCCGTCATGGAAGGTGACGCCGGCGCGCAGCTTAAGCTCCCAGATCGTGGGCTCCACCGCGCGCCAGCTCTCCACCGCGCCGGGCACCTGGCGGCTGTTCTCGTCGCGGCTGATGACGGTGTCGTAGATGTGGCGCGCGGCGGCCATGTTCGGGCCGTTGAAGAAGAAGTGCGGATCGATGCCGAAGGTCGATTGCGTCGCCATGGTCAGCGTCTGCGCGTCGGCGGGCGCGGCCAGCGGCAGGCACATCGCGCCGAGCGCCAGCAGCCGGGACAGGGTCTTGCGAAGTGGCAGCATCAGACGCCTCCATTCTTGACGCGCCAGCCATCCAGCCGGTCGCGCAGTTGATAGGCCGTGCCGACCAGCGGCATGAACCAGGGATGACCGTTGTAGAGCGGCTTCGTGGGAAAGGGCAGCCGCGCGAAGGCGGAGACGCGGTTGGAACCGCCCAGGATCTGCTGCGCGGCGACGCGGCCGAAATGCGTCATGCCGACCACGCCGCTGCCATTGCAGGCCATGGCGTAATGCACGCCGTCCTGGATGCCGACATGCGGCATCATGTCGAAGGCGAAGGCGACATTGCCCTTCCAGCCATGGGTGATGCGCACGCCGGCGAGATCCGGGATCAGATCCACCAGGAAGCGATGCAGCGTCGCCGCGGCGCGCTTCGGATCGGTCTGCACGAAGCTGGCGCGGCCGCCGAACAGGATGCGGCGGTGGTCCGGCGAGGGGCGGAAGTAGTACAGGATCTTCTTAGTGTCGCCATAGACGCGCAGTTTTGGCAAGGCGCGGCGCACGCGTTCCTCGCCCAGCTCCTCCGTGGCGATCATGTAGCTGGCAATGGGGATCAGGCGGCGGCGGAACCAGGGCGTCGCCGCGCCGGTATAGCCATTGGTCGCCAGCATCAGATGCTTTGCGGATATGCGGCCCTTGTCGGTGGTGACGAGGAAGCTGCCATCCGGCTGCCGCGTGTAGGACTGCAGCGACACGCCAGAGACGAGGATGGCGCCCTGCCGCGTCGCGGCCTCGGCCAGTGAGCGCACATACTTCGCGGGATGCAGCCCGCCCGCGCGCAGCATCACCATGCCGCCATGGTATTTGGTGGTGGCGATCTCCTCCGCCACCGCCGAGCGCGGCAGAATGAAGGCTTCCTCCGCGCCGGTTGCGGCGTTCAGCATTTCGGCGCGGCGCTTCAGCCCCTCCATCGCCTTGGCCGCATGCGCGCCCACGAAGCGGCCGCTGCGCTCGAAATCGCAGTCGAGGTTTTCGCGCGCGATGAGGGAGGCGAATTCCTCATAGGCGGCCTCGCCTTCCTCCACCATCTCATTGACCAGGCTCTCGCCAAAGGCCTCCTTCAGATCGGCACGGACCTTGCCGAGGCTGCCGGCGCCGGACAGCGCGCCACCGTTGCGGGAGGAGGCGCCCCAGCCGATCGTCTCGCGGTCGATGACCAGCGCCTTGATGCCGTTGCGGCCGAGTTCCAGCGCCGTGGACAGGCCGGCGATGCCGCCGCCGACGATGACGACCTCCGCCGCATCGGGCAGTGGCGCGGCGCTGGCGCCAGGCGGCGCGGCCTCCCACCAATAGGGGCTTTCGCGGAAGCCGGGGGCGAAGATGGCGTCGGGTCCATTCATCCGGCGGAGCCTCGCATGCGCGCGGGGCGACGCCCCATATCAATCCGTTATACGGGGACCGGCGCGCTTATGCCCCGGCGACATGCGCGGCGACGCGGTCGCGCACCGCGCGGGCGGTTTCGCGGATGCGCTGCGCCAGCGCGGCGCGTCCAAAACCGTCGCGCACGGCTTCCGGCCAGATCAGGCGGTAGTCGAAGCTCACTGCCGGCTCGAAGGGCCGCAGCACGATGCCGCGGCCGAGGAAGGGGGCGACGGCCAGCGAATCCGCGATGGTGAGGCCGCAGCCCGCCGCCACCATGGCGACGGCGCCCGTGGTCATGCGGCATTCCACGGACTCCATGGGCTGCGCGCCGCTGTCGCGCAGCGCCGATTCCACCAGACCCTGCCGCCCTTCCTCCCGCGACAAGGCGATGAAGGCCTCCCCATGCAGGTCGGCCGCGCGCACCACTGTCTTCCGCGTCAACCGATGGCCCTGCGGCAGCACGCACCAGGCGCGGCTGCGCAGCAGCAGGGAGGAACGGACGCCCGGGATGGTGGGCGCGCTGATGGTGATGCCGAGATCGGCCTGGCGCGATGCCACAAGCCCGATCACGCCGCCGGCGGTACGGGAATGGATCGACAGCGTCTCCGCCCGCCCCGCCGCGCGCCAGGCGGCCACCGCTTCCGGCAGCACGGCGAGCGTGACGGTGGGGAGGGAGGCGATGACCACGCGGCGCGGCGCGCCGAGGCGCAGGCGCTGCGCCAGGGCGGCGAGTTCCTCGACGCCGGTGAAGATGCGCTCCGTCTCCTCATGCAGCGCCTGAGCGGAGGGCGTGGGCACGAGCCGGCCGCGCACACGTTCGAACAGCGGAAAGCCGGCGATGGATTCGGTCTGCGCCAGAAGGCGGCTGATGGCGGGCTGGGAGACGCCGAGCAGCGCGCCGGCACCCGTCACCGTGCCGCTGCGCATGATGGCGCGGAAGGCTTCGAGATGGCGGAATTCAAGCGCAATTCGGGGCATGGCGGCGCAAGGCTCGGCGCTGGCCGCGTCGAGGTCAAGCGATGGCACCGAAGTTGCAAAGCGCGGGCGTCCTTGCAGCAGGGTGTTCATGGCCTACTCCTCCTCCATCGCCGCTCCGGTCGGCGCGAATCCGGTCGCGCGGCGGCTGACACCGGTGACCCGCTTCTTCACCCTGCTCTGCGGCTGGTGGCTGCTGGGCTACAGCCTGCTGGTCTGCGCCGACCTGGTAGCGCGGCGCTATCTGGGCGTGTCGCTGCAAGGCACCGATGAGATCGGCGGCTATACGCTGGCGGGGCTCTGCGCCTTCGGTTTCGCCCATACGCTGCTGCTGCGCCGCCACACCCGCATCGATCTGTTTCTGGCGCGCCTGCCGGCCTGGCCGAAGGCGGCGGCCCATGTGGTCGCCGCCCTCGCCATCGCTGCCTTCGCCATCTTCGTCGCGACCCGCGGCTGGGCGGAGGTGGCGGACAGCATCGACTTCATGTCGGTCTCCACCAGCCCCTTGCAGGTGCCACTGTGGATTCCGCAGGGCGTCTGGTTCTCGGGCCTCGCGCTGTTCGGGCTGGTGGCCGCGATCCTCGCCTTGCATGCCGCCACGCTGCTGATAGGTGGCCGGTTGCGGGAGGTGAATGCCTGGTACGGCCCGCCCACGGTGGATGAGGAAATCGCGGCGGAGACGGGCCAGGAGTCCCCGCGATGAGCGGCTTCGGAATCGCCCAGGCCGCCATCGGCTTCGTGCTGATGCTGGCGCTGATGTTCACCGGCCTGCCCATCGGCGTGGTGATGGGCGCCATCGCGCTGCTGGGGGCGGATCTTTATCTCGGCTGGCCGGTGATCAACGCCATCGGCACGCAGTTCTGGGGGGCGACGGACAGTTTCACCATGCTCGCCGTGCCGCTCTTCGTGCTGCTGGGCGAGCTGCTGGTGAAGGGCGGCGCGACGGACCGGATGTACAAGGCGCTGTCGGTCTGGCTGGGCCCGCTGCCGGGTGGGCTGCTGCACACCAATATCGGCGCCTGCGCGCTGTTCGCCGCCGTCTCCGGCTCCTCCGTCGCCACGGCGGCCACCATCGGCACGGTGGCTCTGCCGACCTTCGCGGACCGGCGCTACGATCCGCGGCTGGTGCTGGGCACCATCGCGGCGGGATCGACGCTCGGCATCCTGATTCCGCCTTCGATCAACATGATCATCTATGGCGCCATGACCAATACCTCGGTCGGCCAGCTCTATGCCGCGGGCGTGGTGCCGGGGCTGCTGCTGACGGCGCTGTTCATGGCGATGACGGCGGCGCTGTGCCTATGGAAGCCGGCCCTGGCCGGAGCGCCGGAGCCGCGCCTGCCGCTGGGCGAAAGGCTGCGCGCGCTGGGAGGGCTGGCGGCGCCAGTTTCGCTGTTCGTCGTGGTGATGGGCAGCATCTATGCCGGCTGGGCGACGCCCACGGAAAGCGCGGCGGTGGGTGTGGTCTTCGCCTTCCTGCTGTCGATGTTCTACGGGCGCTTCAAGCTTTCGATGCTGCATGCCTGCTTCGAGACGACGGTGACCGTCACTTCCATGATCGTGCTGATCGTGGCCGCCGCCTTCTATCTGAACTTCGTGCTCGGCATTCTGGGCGTGCCGCAGGCGCTTTCGGCCTTCGTCACTTCGCTCGGCGTCGGCCCCATCGGCATCCTGTTCGTGCTGTTCGTCTTCTACCTGATCCTGGGCTGCTTCCTGGAAACGCTGTCGATGATGGTGGGCACCATCCCTATCGTCTTCCCGATCGTCGTGGCGCTCGGCGTCGATCCGGTGTGGTTCGGCATCTTCCTGGTGGTGATGTGTGAGATCGCGCTGATCACGCCGCCGGTCGGCATGAACCTTTATGTGGTGCAGGGCATCCGTACCAGCGGATCGGTCGGCGAGGTCATCCAGGGCACGCTGCCATTCCTCGGCGTGATGATCCTGCTGACCCTGCTGCTGATCGCCTTTCCGTCGATTGCCCTTTGGCTGCCGGGGCTGATGTTCGACTAGGGGGAGCGTGTGACGTAGTGCGCACGCACGCCCTGGACCAACTCGGCGACCGCCGCTTCGCGTTCGGCGTCCCAGGGCGCACGGGCGCGGGTGGCGGCCTCGGCCGCGGCGGCTGTGATGGCCGCCGAATCCAGGTGGGGAAAGCGGCCGTCGCGGTACAGCACGCGGCCATCCACCATGGTCAGCCGCACATCCCGCGCATCGGCACGGGCCAGCAGCAGGTCCAGCAGCGGCACGGAGGGATCGGCATAGACGCCGCGCACCCGTCGCAGATCCACCGCGATGACATCCGCCGCAAAGCCGGGCACCAGGGTGCCGATCTGGCCCGCCAGCCCCATCGCCGCCGCGCCCCGCAGGGTCGCCATGCCGAACAGCGTCGCCGCATCCGGTGGCCCCGCCGCCTGCCAGGACGGCACTGTGGCGAGCCGCTCGGCGAGGCGCAGCTCCTTCCACAGATCCTCGTCGTCATCCATGGTCTGGCAATCCGTGCCGACCGCGACGGCGACCCCGGCGGACAGGTAATCGGCCAGTGGCGCGGTGCCGCAGCCGAGGCGCAGATTGCTCGCCGGGTTGCGGACCAGCGTGGTGCCGGTCCGCGCCGCCACCGCGATATCGTCGGGCGTCAATTGCGCCGCATGGGCCAGCGAGGTGGCGGGGCTGAGCACGCCCAGCGCCTCCAGCCGCGCCAGCGTGCCTTCGGGGTAGAGCCGCCGCGCCGCCGCCGCCTGGGCCACGCTTTCCAGCAGATGCATATGTACCGGCACGCCGCCGCGCGCGCGGGCCGCCTGGGCGATGCCGGTGAAGAGCCCGTCGCTGACCCATTGCGGACCGGCGGGCGCGAAGGCCAGGGTGATGCGGCCATGGCCCGGCAGCGTGGCGGCGATACGGTCGAACAGCGCCGCCGCCTCATCGGCCGTGTTGGCAAAAATCGGCGGGTCGGGATTTCCGACCAAATCGCGCAGATGGCTTGGCAGGGCTGCGACGAAGCCAGCCTGCTCCTCCGCCGGGAAGACCAGGCTGGCGCGGTCCTGCGCGCCGATGCCGACCAAGGCCCGCAGGCCGGCGGCATCATAGGCGGCGATGGTCCGCGCCAGATCATCCGGCTGCCTGCCTGCCGCGCCCCATGTCGTATTGGCATGGATGGTGGCGGTGACGCCGGAGGCCAGCATCTGCATCGCCGCCAGCGGCACCATCGCCGCCGGATCGAGCCAGCCGCGTCGGCGCTTTGTCGTCTGCCAGGCCTCCAGGATCATGTCCGGGAAGCCGAGTTGCAGCTGTGTCAGCCCGCGACCGTGCTGATGCGCGTTCACCAGACCCGGCAGCAGCACACAGCTTTCGAGATGCAGATGCTCCGCACCCGGCGCCATGGCCCGCAGATCGTCCGGCGTCGCGATAGCCGCGATGCGGCCATCCGCGCCGACCAGCACACCAAACCCTTCCCGCGCCGCGGGATCCGTGGCACCGGCGATCAGCGCTTCCGCCGTCAGGATGATGCCGCCGTCACCGCTCATCGGAGTTCTCCATGACCCGTTCTGCCGAAGTCCGCGCGCTGGACCTTGCCGAAAACTATCTGGACGCGATCCGCGACGGCAGCCTGGACGCGCCCGGCGTCACCCGCGCCTCCTACGGCCCTGGCGAGCGCCTGTCGCACCGCCTGGCGCGGGAGGCGGCGGAAGGGCTGGGGCTGGAGGTGACGGTGGACCCGATCGGCACCCTGTTCATGACCCTGCCCGGCGCGGATCGCAGCCTGCCGGCGGGGATGATCGGCAGCCATGCGGACAGCGTGCCGCATGGCGGCAATTTCGATGGCGCGGCGGGGGTTGCCATGGGCTTGGCCGTGGCGGCGCGGCTGCGGCATCTCGGCCAAAAATTGCCGCGCGACCTGACGGTGCTGGCGATCCGCGCGGAGGAGATGGTGTGGTTCCCCGCCAACTACCTCGGCAGCCGCGCCGCCTTCGGCCTTCTGGCACCGGAGGCACCCAACACGCTGCGGCGGAGCGACACGGGCCGGACGCTGGCCGATCACATGGCGGAGGAGGGTTTTGACCCGGACTTCATCCGCCAGGGACGCGCCAGCCTGACGGCCGGGCGCATCGCCTGGTTCCTGGAGCCGCATATCGAGCAGGGGCCGGAGCTGGTGGAGGCCGGCATCCCCGCCGCCATCGTCACCGGCATCCGCGGTTCGCTGCGGCACCGAAACTGCCGCGCGATTGGGCAGGATGCCCATGCAGGCGGCGCGCCACGGCGCAGCCGTCGCGATGCCGTGATCGCGGCGGCGCGGCTGGTCGCCGGGCTGGACGACTTCTGGACGGCAGAGGAGGCGGCCGGCACCGATCTGGTCTGCACTATCGGCGAGTTCTTCACGGATGTGACGCGCCATGCGCCGACGCGCGTGCCCGGCGAGGTGCGCTTCACCCTGGATATCCGCAGCGAGAATGTGGCCGCCCTGCGCCGCGCGGAGGCCTGGCTGGCCAATGCGGCGGCGGAGGCCAAGCCACGCCATGGGGTGGATGTGGATTACGGCCCGGCACTGCACGTGCCGCCCGCGCTGATGGATGCGCGACTGCGCGCGGCGCTGGGCGCGGCGGCGGCGGAGGCCGGCATTCCGACGCTGGCCATGGCTTCCGGCGGTGGACATGATTGCGCGACTTTTGCGGGACAGGGCGTTGCCTCCGCCATGCTGTTCATCCGCAACGATGGCGGCAGCCACAATCCGGGTGAGGCCATGGAGATGGCGGATTTCGCGGCCGCCTTCCGGATCGCGGCGGGGGCGGTGGAGCGCTTTGGATAGGCGCTCCACCGCCAAAGCGCTCAGTTGATAGTGAAGCCGCGCGCGGCGCCGACCGTGCCGTTCCAGGTCTGGGTGCATTGCGCCCAGACGCGGTTGCAGGTGTCGCGCCAGCTCGGCAGGATCACGGCGCTCACCGCCTCCCGCACCAGCTGCGCATCGGCCTCGTTCACCGTCACCAGCGTGTTGCGGAACGCCTTGTGCTCGGTGCAGGCGCCGCCGGTGGAGCAGGACAGCGCATCGCCATTGGAATTGGTCGCGATGTCCCACATCGCATCCTCCATGCGGCGGAATTCGCGCGTCAGCGCGGTCTGCTGTTCCGGGGAGAAGCGGCGCCAGGCGGCCATGGTCATGAAGTGGCCTTGCACGGCGCCGGACAGGCCCAGCGGCAGGATATGCGTGGTCACTTCCGGCCAGTTGCCGGTATTGCCCGAGGTGGCGGAGGTGATGGCGCAGCTCGCCACGCCGCGCTGCAAGGCGGGATAGACTTCGCTGAACTGCAAGGTCACCGGCGTCGCGCCCAGATGCTGCAACAGGGCGGACATGGTCGGCGTGAAGGACCGCACCTTCAACCCGCGCAGGTCGCGCACGGAATTGATCGGCGCATTGCAGTAGATGATCTGCGGGCCGAAGGGCCAGAGCGTCATCACCCGCGTGCCGAAGCGCTGCTGCAAACGCTCATCGAAGGCGGCGCGGTAGGATTCCACGGCGCGGCGCAGCTCCGGCACCGTGGTGGAGACGCCGATCAGGTCCAGCCCCTCGAAGAAGGGATCGTCGCGGGCGACCATGCCGATCTGCACGCTCATCACGTCGAAGGCGCCGGAGCGCAGCAGGCGCAGGCTGTCCGCCGCCTGGATGCCGAGCACGTCGAGCGGGTTGTAGTTGACCGCCAGCGGGGTGCCGGAGGCCGCGCCGAGGCCGGCGAAGAAGGGCCGCTCCACGCCATCCACATGCTTGGTGTTCTGGCTGAAATTCCCGGCGACGCGCAGCGGGATCTGGGTCTGCGCCTCGGCCGGAGCACCGAGGCCAAAGGCGGCCGCGGCGGCGAAGAGACCGGCGGCGAGATGGCGGGGAAGGCGACGCATGGACAGTCTCCTGGCAGCGGATGCGGCATGGGGCTTGCAACATCCGGGCCAAAAGTGAGGATATTTCGCCATGCGCCGCGACCTGGTCGGCTACGGCCTGAACCCGCCCCGCATCGCCTGGCCCGGCGACGCGAAACTCGCCGTCTCCCTGGTGGTGAATTACGAGGAAGGCGCCGAGATGGCCGTGGAAGCCGGCGATGCGGAGAATGAGCGCATCGGCGAGGTCATCAGCGTGGTGCCGCCCGGCCGCCGCGACCTCGGCCAGGAGGGGATCTTTGGCTATGGCCTGCGGGCGGGGCTGCCGCGGTTTCTCGAAGCCTTCGACCGGCACGGGGTGAAGGCCAGCTTCTTCATGTGCGGCCGCGCCGTGGAGCGCACGCCCGAACTCGCTGCGGAGGTGGTGCGGCGCGGGCATGAGGCGGCGAATCACGGCTGGGTCTGGCGCCCGCATGCCGATTTTACGAATGAGGCGGAGGAGGAGGCGGCGCTGCTGCGCTCGGCTGCGGCGATCGAGGCCGCGACGGGCGAAAGGCCGGTTGGCTTCTTCTGCCGCGGCAGCGCCTCCGCCTGGACGCGCAAGCTGCTGGCGAAACATGGCTACCGCTACGACAGCAACGCCTTCGACGACGACCTGCCCTACTGGGATAGTGGCATGCTGGTGCTGCCCTATGCGCTGGACTGCAACGACATGAAGTTCTTCCACCCGAACGGCTTCGTGCTGCCGGAACACTTCGTCAGCTATGCCGAAGCGGCGATGGACCAGCTGATCGAGGAAGGCGCGCGCGGCGTGCCGAAGCTGCTGAACATCGGGCTGCATCTGCGCATCTGCGGCCGCCCCGCCCGCTTCCGCGCCGTGGAGGGCATTTTGCGCGCGCTGAAGGCCCGCGCCGATTCCGTCTGGGTCGCAAGGCGGCGCGACATTGCGGAACATCTGCACCAGCTTCTACCCCACGGAGCCACGCCATGATCACCATCGACAACCAGCAGGTTTTCACGGAAACGCATGAGCTGGCGGACCCCGCGCATACCGCGCTGGTCGTCATCGATCCGCAGAATGATTTCTGCGCGGAGGGCGGCATTTTTGCGCGCGCGGGCAAAGATATGTCCGCATTTCCTGCCGCGATCCAGGCCTGTGCGCGACTGGTGGATTCGGCGCGCGCGGCGGGGGTCACGGTGTTCTTCATCCAGAACCAGAAGCTCGCCAACGGCCGCTCCACCTCCCCGGCCTGGCTGCGCTTCCTGACCGTGCGCAACGGCATCATGGAGGAGCCGGAAGTGTGCCTGGCCGGAAGCTGGGGCGCGGAATTCGTGCCCGAGCTGCAACCCAGCGGCACGGATATCGTGGTCCAGAAATGGCGCAGCTCCGCCTTCGTGGGCACCAATCTCGACATGCTGCTGCGCGCCAACCGCATCCGCACCGTGGTCTGCTGCGGCTTCATCACCCAGGGCTGCGTCGAGTCCACCGCGCGGGACGCCGGCTTCTACGACTACTACCCCGTGGTGGTGGAGGATGCGGTGGCGAACCACGACCCCGAATTGCACGCGGCGTCGCTGCTGGTGCAGCGGTCGCGCTACGATGTGATGCCGGGCGCAGAGATCATGGCGGTGTGGGATCGGGCCGCGCCGCAATTCGCACGGCGGGAATGACGGGGGCCGCGCTGGCCCTTTTCGTCGGGCGAATGGAACATTATAACATATCCTGTCCCCAACCGAATGTCGGCGCCCCCATGCCTTTCGACGCCCTGCCTCTGCCCATGATCCTGCCCCCCGCCGGGGACCAGGCCGACAATGACGTCACCGAGCGCCCGCGCCTGTGGCGCCGTTGGCCCGGCGATGACTGGGCCGCCTTCGACGCCCTGCCCCCCTCCATCCGCCGTCGCCTGCAGGACCATGCCTATGATGGCTGGGCGGTGAATGCCTGGATGCTCTGGCGGTCCTTCCGCCGCCAGACCGGCAGCAGCGCCCGCGCCGAACGCCGCCTGCTGCGCTATCTGGATGATTGCGAGGCCAAGGAGAGGGAAGCCTTCGCCGAGGGTTTTTGGCAGGCCACCGGCACGAAGCTGCCGCATGTGGCGGCGGCGGTCAGCGTGCTGCGAGCGCGCTGATCAGACCGGGCGGCGTGACCGCAGCGCCGCGGCCAGCGTGCCCTCATCCAGCACGTCCAGCGCCCCGCCCATCGGCACGCCCTGGGCGAGGCGGGTGACCTTCACGCCGGTGGGGGCCAGCCGATCGGTGACGTAATGCGCGGTGGCCATGCCATCGACGGTGGCGGGCAAGGCGAGGATCACCTCCTCCATCCCCTCCGCCTCGATGCGAGCCATCAGGGGCGCGATGGACAGATCCTCCGGCCCCACCCCGGCCAGCGGCGACAGGGTGCCGCCGAGCACATGGTACAGCCCTTGATGCGCATGGGCGCGCTCCAGCGCCCAGAGATCCGCCACCCCCTCCACCACGCAGACCAGTTGCCGGTCGCGCCGCGGGTCGCGGCAGATGCCACAGGGCGAGTTCGAATCGAGATTGCCGCAGTTCTCGCATGGGCGCACGGCGGCGGCGGCGGCGGACAGTGCCTCGGCCAGCGGCAGCATCGTCTCCTGCGGCCGCATCAGCATACGCAACGCCGCCCGCCTTGCGCTGCGCCGACCAAGGCCGGGGATGCGCGAGAGCAGGGAGATCAGATGCTCGATCGGGTCGCGGTCAGACATTCCCAGACCCATTCCAGCACTGCGAAACCGTGACGACCGCGCCGCTCCGCCACCGCCCGAAACCTGCCGTGGCTTTGCCACGGCAAGGCGACCGTCCGCCCAGGATCAACACCAAACCGGGGTCCCCGCCGCGTTGCGCAGCAACGTGGTGGGGAAATCAGAAGGGCAGCTTGAGGCCACCCAGGCCCCCGAGCCCACCGGGGATGTTCATGCCGGCGGTGGCCTTCTGCATCTCCTCGGCCATCGTCGCCTCCACCTTCTGCTTGGCGTCGGCATGAGCGGCGACCAGCAGGTCCTCCAGCACCTCCCGGTCCTCCGCCACCATCAGGGACGGGTCGATGGAGACGCGGCGCAGGTCGCCCTTGCCGGAGAGCAGCACCTTAACCATGCCGCCGCCGGCGCCGCCCTCGACTTCCGTCTGTTCCAGCTTCGCCTGCATCTCCTGCATGCGGGTCTGCATCTGCTGCGCCTGCTTCAGCATATTGCCGAGGTTCTTCATGGCGTCTCAGTCCTCCTGCGTAAGGTCATCATCCAGCCCGGCCGCTTCCGCGTCGGGTGGGGCGAAGTCACGGCCATCGGCCAGATCGGCGGCCATGGCCGGGGCCAGGCCATAGGCATCGACCGAGGCATCGCGCACCGCCTCGATCTTCGCGCCGGGGAAGGCGGCCAGCACGGCCTGCACCAGCGGGTGGCTTTCCGCCAGGGTCAGGCGATCGGCCTCCGCCGCGCGGCCCTGTTCGGCCAGCGTCGGCTCGCCGCCTTCATTCACCAGGCTGACGGTCCAGCGGCTGCCGGTCACGTCCTGCAAAAGGGCGGTGAGCTGCTGCGCCAGGTCGCGCGGCGCGTCGGGGCGGGGGCGGATTTCGATGCGGCCGGGCGTGACCCGCACCGGATGGACGCTGTGCACCAGATGCGCATGCAGCATAGGCTTCCGGCCGGAGGCGAGCGCGACGATTTCCCGGTAGCTGGAAGGCTGCGGCATCGGCGCCGCGACCGGCGCGGGGGCCGGGGCCACCGCGGCCATGGCCAGCGCGGTGCCACCGCCGCCGGCGATGGCGCGCAACCCGCCGCCCCCACCGGGGGGCGTGGCGGGCGCGGTGCCGGCGGAAACACCCTGCTCGGTCAGCCGGCGCACCAGATCGCCCGGCGTCGGCAGGTCGGCGACATGGGCCAGGCGGATCAGCACCATCTCGGCGGCGGCGCGGCGGTTCACGCCGTCCTGCGCCACCTCCTGCAACCCCTTCAGCAGGATCTGCCAGGCCCGCGCCAGCACGGGGATGGAGAGCGATTCGGCCAGGGCCACGCCGCGCGTCCGCTCCGCCTCCGGCAGGGCCGGGTCGTCCTTCAGCGCCGGCACGGTCTTCATGCGCGACAGAAGATGCACCAGCTCCATCAGGTCGGAGAGCATGATGGCCGGGTCGGTGCCGCCGGCATGGGCCGATTCGGTCAAGGCGAGGGCCGCGGCGGTGTCGCCGGCCATCAGCGCCTGCATCAGTTCCAGCGCCAGGCCGCGATCGGCGAGGCCCAGCATTTCCGTCACCAGCCCGGCGGTGACGCTACCGCCGCCGGCCAAGGCGATAGCCTGGTCGAGAATCGAAAGCCCGTCGCGCACGGACCCATCCGCCGCCCGCGCCACCATGGCCAGCGCCTCCGGCTCGGCGGGCACCGCCTCCAGGTCGCAAATCCGGGCGAAGTGGCCGCGCAGGGCTTCCTGCGGCACGCGGGCCAGCCGAAAAGTCTGGCAGCGGGAGAGGATGGTGGTGGGCACCTTCCGCAGCTCCGTCGTCGCCAGCATGAACTTCACATCCGGCGGCGGCTCCTCCAGCGTCTTCAGCAGGGCGTTGAAGGCGGCGTTGGACATCATATGGACCTCGTCCAGGATGATGACCTTGAAGCGGCCCTGGGCGGGGCGGAAGCGCAGGCGCTCCCGCAATTCCCGCACATCGTCGATGCCGTTGTTGCTGGCGGCGTCCAGCTCCTGCACGTCCGGATGGCGGTCGGCCAGGATGGCGCGGCATTCGGAACAGACGCCGCAAGGCTCGGGGGTCGGCCCGCCATTGCCGTCCGGGCCGATGCAGTTCAGCGCACGGGCGATGATGCGGGCCGTGGTTGTCTTGCCCACGCCGCGGACGCCGGTGAGCATGAAGGCGTGGTGCACCCGCCCCTGGGCGAAGGCGTTCTTCAGGGTGCGCACCAGCGCGTCCTGGCCGATCAGGTCGGCGAAGGTGGCGGGGCGGTATTTGCGGGCGAGGACGCGATAGGGCGTGGTGGCGGGCGCCGCCACGACTGGGGCTGGCGCGGGCTGTGGTGCGGCGGGGGCCGGTTCCCCGAAAAGGCCGGGGCCATCCTGCGGCGGCTCGGGAAGATCGTCGTCAGGGGCGATCGGATCGCCAAAGATGTCGCTGGTCATCGGGGCGCTGTCCGGGAAGCGAGGGCCCGGATGGCAGGGCCACAGGTGAGGTGGAAGATCGGCGGGCGACCCGCGCGAGAACTCGTTACGGCTGCTTCCTTCCGGACCTGACCGGGTTGGCGAGGGGCACGTCCGTCGCCGACCTTCCGCCCCCAATATCGGGCTTCCGGGCGCCCGGGGCAATGCCCCGGGGGTCATTCTCGCAACGCCCTAGGGGTCAGGCGGCCGGTTCGGCGGCCAACGTCAGAACCAGATCCGGCTGCGGACCCAGCGCGGCCTCCGGCCGGGCGATATGCAGCGCCTCGCTCAGCACGCATTCCGCCACCAGCCAGCGCAGCCACCAGCCGAGTCGCGCCGGGCTGGCGCTGCCGCCGAGGCCGGGTTCCGCCAGCAGCACCACCCGCCAGGGCAGCGGCGCCGATGGCGTGGACCAGGCTTCGAGCCCGGGCATGACGTCGCCGATCAGCTTGGGAGTGGGCCGGTCGGAGAAGATCGCCTCCGTCAGATCCGGCTCCGTCTCCCGCATCGCTACGCCCAGGAAGGAGGGGCCTGTGGGCGCACCGGACTCGCTGGGGATGTCCCGGCGCGGAAGGGCGGCGAGGTCGGCGCGCTGCGCCAGGACGGTGGCGCGGGCCAGGGCCGCCGACGCCTCCGGCCGCCGGGCGCCCAGCACCGTCAGCAAAGTGAGAATCAGGGCCTGGCCGCCCTCGATGGATAGGCTGCGGCCATCCTCGCGCCACAGCGCGGTGGGGTTGGGCTGGCGGGCGAAGCCATGGCGCAGCGGAACCCAATCCGCCGCCAGCAGGGGCCGCGCGGCGGCCGCCGTCTCCAGCCCCGCAAGGGTCGGGCCGGGCGCGGCGCCCAGCACGGAGGCGCGGCAGGGCAGCAGCAGGTGGAACAGCGGCACCTTGGCGAGCTGGGCGGCGCGCGCCAAAGCGAGCATCGAATCGAGCGGCGGCGGCGCGGCGACGGGTGCCGGAGCGGGCGCCGGGCTGGGCGCCACTTGCGGCGGCTTTGGCGGCGCGGCGACTGGGACCGGTGGGGGTTCGGCCGGGGCAACCGGCGGCTTGGGCGGCGCTGGCGCCCGGGGGGGCTGGGGCGGTGGCGCGGCCGGGATCGGCGCCTCAGGCGGACGGGCGGCCGGCGCGGGGCTGACCGGCGCCGGGGTGGCCGGCGCGGCTGGGGTGCGTGGCGCGGGCGCGGCGGCCGGCGGCGCGCTGGCCTTGGGGGCGGGGTCCAGGGTGGTCGGTTCCCAGCCCGCCGCAGCCTCCAGCACCTCCCGCATCCGGCGGGTCATGGCGAGGGTGGTCGCCGCCTGCCGGCCGGGGATCACGGCGCGCACGCGCAGCCGGCCCTCCAGGAAATCCAGCGGCGTCAGGGGCATCGGCGCGCGGAGATGGAAGCCGGGATGGCCATCCTCCCGCGTCACATCGGCGCTGCATTCGGCCAGCACCTCCATCCCGCGCATCAGGCGAATAATGGGACGCGCCGCGCGGTCCTGCGGATCGGCGGCCCATCCCACCACGACCTGGCTTTCGCGCAGACCGTCCAGGAATCCGATCGGGCCGCGCGGCGAGGCGGGGGATGCGCCGGACACGGCCCTGCCCTCAGTGTCGCTGGGGCCGGGGAAAGGCCCCGGGGAGCTGGGTCGGGATCGGCGCGCGCATGGTTAGAAGCCCGGCTGGCGCAGCGGCTCGACGCCGCCGCCCCGCACCAGGCCACGGCGGCGCAGGCAATCCATGAAGGCGCGGTTCTCGGCCTCCGCCCGCGCCTGGAGGAAGCGCTCCTCGCTGCTGGGCAGGCCGATCACCACCCGGCGCGATTCCTCCGCCACGCCGGAGGATCGCCGCGCTTCCTCCCGGCAGGCGACCTGGGCCGGGTTGTCGGCCGTGGGGACGGGCGCGGGGTCGCGGCCACCGCAGCCGGCGAGCAGCAGCAGGGCGAGAACACCGGATGTCAAAAAACGGGGGGCCAAAAGCTTCATGGAGTCTGCTCCAGCCAATCCTCGATCAACCGCCGGGCGATGGAATCGACCCGCGGCAGGGAAAATCCATGCGCCGCCGGGTCCCGCAACTGATCGCGGGTGAACCAGCGGGCATCCTGCAATTCCTCAGGGTCGATCCGGATCTCGTCCGACAGGCCCTCGGCATGGAAGCCCAGCATGATGCTGGCCGGGAAAGGCCAGGGCTGGGAGGAATGGTACAGCACGTCACCCACCTGGATGCCGGCCTCCTCCATCACCTCCCGCCGCACCGCCTCCTCCAGGCTCTCGCCCGGTTCCACGAAGCCGGCCAGGGTCGAATACATGGCGACATTCGGGAAACGGTGCGAATGGCCGAGCAGACAGCGCCCGTCGCGCACCACCAGCATGATCACCGCCGGGTCGGTGCGCGGAAAATGCTGGGCCTTGCAGTTGGTGCATTGCATGGCGTTGCCGGCGCTGCGCGGCACGCATTCATGGCCGCAGACGCCGCAGAAGCGGTGCCGCGTGCGCCAGTGCATCAGCCCGCGCGCATGTGCCAGGACGGAAGCCTCTCCCGGCGGCAGCAGGCCCGCGACCTGGCGAAGGTCGGTGAAGCCGCCCATCCCCTCGGGCAGCAGCGGCAGTGGGTCCTCGGCGGCGGAACAGTCCACCGCGAAGACAGGCCGGTCCTCCCAGATTCCGAGGAAGGCCCAGGGTCCGCCGGCCATGCGGAGCGCGCCGGCGGCCTCCCCGGTCAGCAGCACGGCTTCGGGGTGACCCTCCTCGACGCCCTTCATCAGGCTGCGGCTGCGCCAGACGGGGGTGAACAGGGTTTCGGGATGCGCCAATGTGGCGGCGATCCACTCGGCATCGTCCCGGCGGATGCCCGCGCGGTCGATGGGGCTGCCTGTATAGGCATTCGGGCGGCTGGCTGGGACGGAGAGCATGCGGGGCGGACCCTGCCACGCGCCCGGCGGCGGGGCAACCGAGCGGCGGTTGCAGACCGATCATCATGCGCCCCGCCACCGGCCTGTTCGGAAGGCCGGCGCGGTCAGGCCACGCTTCGGCTGTCGGTCACCACCGCCAGCGCCATTTCCGCCAGGGCCTGCGCCGGCATCGGCCGGCCCAGCAGGAAGCCCTGCGCCAGATCGCAGCCGAGTTGCCGCAGCACCGCGAGCTGGGCCGGCGTTTCCACGCCTTCCGCCACCACCTCCGCCCCCAGCCCATGCGCCAGCCGGATGACGGCGTCGGCGATGCGCCGGCCCGGGCAGCCATCGGCGCCGGGCTGCTCATCCAGCCCCTGGATGAAGCTGCGATCCAGCTTGATGACATCGAAGGGCAGGTGCCGGAGATAGCCGAGCGAGGAATAGCCGGTGCCGAAATCATCCAGCGCGATGCGCACGCCCAGCGCCCGCAGCGCCTCCAGGCTCTGGCGCGCCGCCTCGGCGCAGCGCAGGAACAGGCCCTCCGTCACCTCCACCTCCAGCAGCGCCGGATCGCAGCCAGTCGCGGCGAGCGCCTCCTCCACCAGCCGCACCCCCTGTTCCGCCCCGAAATGGCCGGCGGAGAGGTTCACCGCCACCGGCACCTCCAGCCCCATGGCGCGCCAGGCCAGGGCCTGTCGGCAGGCCAGGTCCAGCACCCGCTGGGTGATCGGTTGGATCAGCCCGGTTTCCTCCGCCACCGGGATGAACAGGCCGGGCGAGATCGCGCCACGTTCCGGGTGATTCCAGCGCAGCAGCGCCTCGCAGCCCTTCAGCGCGCCGGTGGCGACGCTGAACTTGGGCTGGTAGGCCAGGTGCAGCTGGCCAGTCTCCAGCGCCAGGCGCAGATCCTCCTCCATCTGCCGGCGCTGGCGCAGCGTTTCCTCCTGCTCCACGGCGAAGAGCACGGCCTGGCCACGCCCCGCCGCCTTGGCACGGTACAGCGCGATATCGGCGCGGCTGAGCATGGCCTCGACCGTGGTGCCGTGCTGCGGTGCCACGGCGATGCCGATGCTGGCACCGGAGCGAAGGGTATAGCCCAGCAGCCGGTAGGGCTGCGCCAGCACCTGCTTCAGCCGGTCGGCGAAGACCGTGGCCTCCGCCTCGCTGCGCAGGCCGGGCTGGATTACGGCGAATTCGTCGCCGCTCAGCCGCGCCAGCATGTCCTGGCCCCGCATCGCGCCGCGCATGCGGGCGGTGACGGCGAGCAGAAGCTGGTCGCCGACGGGATGACCCAGGCTGTCATTCACCTCCTTGAAGTGGTCGAGGTCGATGCAATGCACGGCCACCATCCGGTCCGGCGCGGCACGCAGCAGCTGCGCCTGCAGATGCGTGCCGAACATCAGGCGGTTGGGCAGGTCGGTCAGCGTGTCATGCTCCGCCAGATGGCGGATGCGATGGTCCGCGGCGCGCTGCTCCGTCACGTCCAGCGCCACCCGCACCACCCGCACCACCTCATCCCCCGCGAAGACCGGGGCGGTGCTGACCAGCAGCGTGCGGTCGCGGCCATCCGGATGGATGAAATGGTGTTCCTGCGTCGGCAGGGCCGTGCGGGTCGCCAGCACGCGCTGGATATCCGCCTCCACCCGCGGCGGGGCGCCGATCTCGCCGGCGGTGCGACCGAGCGCGGAGTCCTCCTTCTCCAACTGGGCGATGCCCAGGCTGGCCTCGTTCATCAGCACGATGCGGCCATCGCGGTCGAAGGCCGCGACGCCGACGGGCAGCGCATCGACCAGCACGCGCAGGGTGCGCTCGGCTTCCGCCGCGCGCCGGCCGCCGCGGGCGATCAGCAGCAGCAGCAGCACGAAGGAGAGCAGCAGGCCGCCCAGGCTGGCGACGAAGATGGTGCCCAACTGACGTGAACTGACGCGCGCGGTCTCCACCGCGATGCGGCGTTCCGTGTGCAAGGCGAGGTTCATGCGGGTGAGAAGGATATCCGCCTCCCGCACCACGGCGTCGATGCGCGCGAAGGTGGCCTGGTCGCCGGGCCGCAGCCGCAGCATGTCCGGCTCCAGCTGCGCCAGCGCATCCTGCAACCCGAGCACGACGTCGCCATTGTCCTGCAAGGTGCGGGTTTCCGCCTCCTCCGCCCCGCCCAGCAGCGGCAGGCGGCTGAGCATGATCTCGTAGCGCTCCAGCAGCCGTTCCTTGTCCCAACCGGGCTCGGCGCGCTGATAGCGATGCAGCGCCATGCCGAAGCGGTGCAGTTCCACCAGCGCCTGGGTGCTGAACCAGATGGAGACGCGCTGGCTGCCGGCTTCCAGCCGGAACTGTTCGCGCGCCCGCTGCAAGGCGGCGCCGACCGACAGGACCAGCAGCAGCACCGCCGCCAGCAGCAGCGTCGCGCTGCGCCAGCCGGCGTGGCGAAACCTCAGTCGTCCGAGGCGAGGCATGCCGGCCTCAGCTCACATCGATGTGGCGGAGCTGCCAGATGGCGCGATCCCGGAAGATCGCGATGTCGAGTTCCGGCCGATCGGTCCAGGGATAGACCAGCCAGATCGGCCCGCGGTCGCGGATGCGGATCGGCACCCCGTCCTGCCGCGTCGCCAGGAAGGCGCCGTGCCGGTCGGCATCCGCGCGCGGCACATTCACCGAATAATCGTTCAGCGCCGTGGCGCGCAGCAGGTCGCCCTGCGCCCCCACCGCCCGCAGCAGCACCGCCAGCGGCACGCCGGTGAATCGCAGAATTTCGGTCCCGGTCCAGGGGCTGCGCGTGGTCAGGCTCTCGGTCCCCAGGGCCTCTAGCCCCGCCAGGTCGAAATCCCGCGTCGCGCCGCTGATCCGCCCGCTGACGCTGAGGATGACGCGGCCCGACGGCGCCTGCGCCAGAACGGGCCCCGCCAGGGCGCCGAGAAACGGAAGAAGGGTGAGTGTGCGACGCCGCATGATGAACATCCAGCAGGTGGGGCAGGCGCGAACGGCCCCGCCGCCCGCGGCGTCATTTTCGCTCACAATCTGCTGAAAATGGTTAATACGATCACGCGGACGTGAAAAAAAGACACCCTCAGGCTCAGCTCGGGGCGCCCTCCACCATCTCCACCGCCCGTTGCAGGTCGACGCTGAGCAGGCGGGAGACGCCGCGTTCCTGCATGGTCACGCCGTAGAGCCGGTGCATCCGCCCCATGGTCAGCGGGTGGTGGGTGACGATCAGGAAGCGGGTGCCGCCGCGGCCCTGGTCGTCGCGTGCGGCCATCACCTCCAGCAGGTCACACAGGCGCTCCACATTGGCGTCGTCCAGCGGCGCATCCACCTCGTCCAGCACGCAGACCGGCGCGGGGTTGCAGCGGAACACGGCGAAGACGAGGGACAGCGCCGTCAGCGCCTGTTCCCCACCCGAGAGCAACGCCAGGGAGGACAGCTTCTTGCCCGGCGGCTCGGCGAAGATCTCCAGCCCCGCCTCCAGCGGGTCGTCGGACCCGACCAGGGCCAGATGCGCCTTGCCGCCACCAAACAGGCGGGTGAACAAAGCGCGGAATTCGGTATCGACCTTGTCGAAGACCACCCGCAGCCTTTCGCGGCCTTCCCG
The DNA here is from genome assembly GCF_053891155.1 of Roseomonas sp. F4. Lineage (NCBI taxonomy): Bacteria > Pseudomonadati > Pseudomonadota > Alphaproteobacteria > Acetobacterales > Roseomonadaceae > Roseomonas > Roseomonas sp. F4. The sequence goes on along the minus strand of NZ_JBSSHK010000002.1, from coordinate 456,382 downwards.
GTTCAAATGCCCGATCACGCCGCGCAGCTTGGCGATGGCGGTGGCCACTTCCTGGCGCTCCGCCTCGATCCGGGCGCGGGTGGCGTCCAGGTCGGTGAGTTCGGCCTCGGCGCGGAGATTGACCGGGCCCATCTCCTCCCGCTCCTTGGTCAGCCGCTCCATCTTGCGGCGCGCCTTGTCCTCCGCCTGGTCGGTCAGTTCGGGGACCTCCCGCGGCAGAGGCGGGTGGCCCTCGCCGAGGCGTTCGACGATGCGCTCCTCCACCGCCAAAGCGGCGGCCTCCGCCTGGCCGGCGGCGCCTTCCATGCGGAGCTGGGCCTCACGCGCCTGGGCGAAGGCGGCATCGGCGCCGCGCCGCGCGATGGCGGCCTCCCGGTCCTCGGTCTCGGCGGCGGACAGCGCCGCGGCGGCGGCCTGATGCGCGGCCTCGGCCTCGGCCAAGGCACGGCCGGCAGCGGCGCGCTGGGCGGCAGCGGTCTCCGGTGCCTCGGCCAAAGCGTCGCGCTCGGCTGCGGCGGCGGCGGCGCGCTGGGCGAGTTCCTGGCGGCGGCCGGCGGCCTCCGCCTTGCGGCGCGCCCATTCCGCCCGTTCCGGCCCGATCGCCGCCTGGCGCTGGGCGATGCGGGTGGTCTCGGCCGCCAGGGTCGCGCGGCTGTCGCGGCAACCGGCCTCCGTGTCGCGGGCCTGGGACAAAGCGAGGCGCGCCGCCTCCACCTGCGCCCGCAGCGCGGCGAGGTCGGGGGCGGCGGCACGGGCCGCCTGGGCCTCCGCCAAAGCCTTGGCGGCGGCCTCATGCTCGGCGGTGATGCGGGCGAGTTCGGGGGTCAGCGCGGCCAGCCGCGCCTCCGCCTCCGCCGCCCGCGCGGCGAGGCCGCGCGCCGCATCGCGCGCCGCCGTCAGCCGGGATTCGGCGCCGCGCCGGGCTTCGCGCGCGGCAGTCTCGGCGCGCGTGGCCGACAATTCCTCGGCGGCGGCGGCGCTGCGGGACTGGCGGGCGGCGGCGGCATCGGGGGCGGCGGCGCGGGCGATGCGCGCGGCCTCCAGCGCCGCGGTCGCCGCCTGCACCTCCTGCTCCAGCCGCGCCAGTTGGGGGGCGATGGCGGCGAGGCGCTGCTGCGCCTGCTGGTCGCGCGCCGTCAGCCGGTCCAGCGCCGAGGCGGCCAGGTTGGCGCGGCGTTCGGCGGTGGCACGCGCCTCCCGCTGGCGGGCCTCGGCGCCGCGCGATTCCTGTTCGGCGGCGGCGGCCTCGGCGCGGGCCTGGCCGGCGGCGCCGGCGGCGGCCTCCGCCTTGTCGAGCCGGGCGGTGGCGGCGCGGAGCGCATTGCGCTGGGCGAGGCGGACGGCGCCGGGGGTGGGGATGCCGGGCAACAACCCCTGGCCGTCCCAGCGCCAGACGGCACCATCCTCCGTCACCAAAGACTGGCCGGGCTTCAGCAGCGGCTGCAATGACGTGCCATCGGCGCCCTTGGGCAGCAGCCCGACCTGCGACAGGGCCCGGGCCAGCGCATCCGGCGCTTCCACCAGGCGGGCCAGCGGCGTGGCGCCAGCCGGCAAGGCCGGCATCGGGTCGAGCGGCGGCAGCGCGCGCCAGTGGCGCGGGGCCTCCGGGTCCAAGGCCGCGTCCAGCCCCTCCCCCATCGCCGCGCCGAGGGCGGCTTCCAGGCCGGGCGGCACGCCGATGCGATCGAGCACCGTCTCGGCGCCGCCGCCCACTTCGCGGGCGCGCAGCACATCGGCGAGGGCGGTGGCCTCGGCGGCGGCACGGGCGCGGGCGGCGCCGGCCTCGCTGGCGGCGGTGCGGGCCGCCTCATGGCGGGTCTGGGCGGCGGCGCGGGTTTTTTCGGCGGTGTCGAGGGCAGCGCGGGCCTCGGCCAGGGCGGCGGCCGCGGCCTCGGCCTCGGCGCGGCCGGCGGCCATCTCGGCTTCCGGCACCGCGCCGGCACGGGCGGCGTCGCGTTCGGCGGTCAGGCGCGCCTGCTGTTCGGCGCCGCGCCTCGCAGCGGTCTCGGCGGCCTGGAGTTCGGCCGTGGCGCGGGATTCGGAGGCCTCCGCCTCGGAGGCCAGGCGGCGGGCCGCCTCATGCGCGGCCTGGGCGGTGGCGCGGGCGGATTCGGCGGTGGAGAGCGCCGTCTCGGCCTCGGCCAGAGCTGTTTCGGCTTCCGCCACCCGGGTCGCCGCCGCCGCGCGAGCTTCTTCGGGGATCTGGGCCTGCACGGCTGCCGCATGGCCGGCGGTGATCTTGCGGTGCTGCACGGCAAGGCGTTCGGCGCGCGTGGCGGCCTCGGCCTCGGCGGCGGCCAAAGCGTTGGCCTGGGCGGCGGCCTCGGCGGCGATCTGGGTGGCGCGGTCGGCGGCCTCCACGGCAGCGGCGACGGCGGCGATCGCGGCCTGTTCCGCGGCCTCGGCATCGGCGCTGCGGCCAGGCAATTCGGCGGCAATTTGAGCAAGTTCCTCGCCCTCCGCCGTCAGCCGCGCCTCGGCGGTATCGGCATCGGCCTCCACCCGCGCGGCGTGGTCCAGATCCTTGGCCAATGCCGCGTGACGCTGCACGGCGCCGTCCAGCGCCTCCCGCGCCCGGGCTTCCTCGGCGCCGAGCGTCTCCGCCTCCACGCGCCGGCGTTCCAGGGCGGTGCGGGCATTGCCCTCCGCCGCGCGCGGGGCGGGCAGGCCCTGTTCGGCGGCGAAGGCGCGGCGCACCGCTGCCTCGGCGGCAGCCTCGGCCTGGGTGGTCGCATGGCGGGCCTGGGCAAAGGCGCCGCGGGCCTGGGTCAGCGCCGCCTGGGCGCGGGCGCGCAGAATGGCGAGCCATTCCACCTCCGCCTCCCGCACCAGCCCGGACAGGTTGCGGTAGCGGGCGGCCTGGCGGGCCTGGCGTTGCAGGTTCTGGCGGCCGGATTCCATCTGGCCGAGCAGGTCCTCCGCGCGGCCGAGATTGTTCTCCGCCTGGCGCAGTTTCAGCTCCGCCTCATGCTTGCGGGCGCGCAGGCCGGCGATGCCGGCCGCTTCCTCCAGCACCGCGCGGCGCTCCTCCGGCCGGGCGGAGATCAGCGCGGCGACGCGGCCCTGGCTGACCATGGCGGAGGATCGGGCGCCGGAGCCGATATCGGCGAACATGGTCTGCACGTCCCGCGCCCGCAATTCGCGGCCATTCACCCGGAAGGAGCTGCCCTCCCCCCGCGCGATCTTGCGCGAAATCTCCAGGTCCTGGGCTTCGGCATTGGGTGGCGGGGCGAGGCCGCCGGCCTCCTCCAGCGTCAGCGTCACCTCGGCGAGGTTGCGGCCGGGGCGGGTGGAGGTGCCGGCGAAGATGATGTCGTCCATCTCGCCGCCGCGCATGGCGCGGGCATTGGTCTCGCCCATCGCCCAGCGCAGGGCCTCGACGACATTGGACTTGCCGCAGCCATTCGGCCCGACAATGCCGGTCAGGCCGGGCAGCACCTCCACCACCGTCGCCTCGGCGAAGGATTTGAAGCCGGCGATGCGCAGCCTTGTCAGCCGTGCGCGGCGCGCGGCCTCGACTTGTTCCTCGGTCCGCGCCGGCTCGTCGGGGGTTTCACCCGTCTGGTCTGCCGGCACGGACTCCATGGATCAGCGCGTCTCGCCCACAAGCTGCGCGAAGCGGGCGAAGGGCATGTTGCCCGGCACGGCGCGGCTGCCGAAGACGAAGGTGGGGGTGGAGGCGACGTTGTGTTCCTGCTGCCCGGCGACGCGGGCAGCCAGGATGGCGCGGGCCAGGGACTGGTCGGCCAGCACCTCATCATATTTGGCGCGCGGCATGCCGGCCAAAGCGGCGACCTTGAACAGCTCCTCCCGCGGATCGGCACCGCGCGCGAAGGCCCAGCGGTCCTGGCTGCCCAGCAGGGTGGAGATGAAGGGCTCGTAGCGCTCGGCCGGCAGGCTGCGGGCCACGGCGGCGGCGGCCAGGGCCAGGCCATCCAGCGGGAAGTCGCGGAACACCATGCGCATGCGGCCGGACTCGACGAGGTCCGACTTCACCTTGGGCCAGGTCTCCCGGTGGAAGGCCGCGCAATGGCCGCAGGTCAGGGAGAAATACTCGATCACGGTCACCGGCGCATCGGCGCGGCCCAGGCTGCGCTCCGTCATGCGCGGGTCGTCGGCGGCCAGGGCCGGCGGGGGCGGCGTGGCTGGGGCGGCGCCCTGCGCCAGCACCGCGCCAGGGGCGAAGGCCAGGGCACCGGCGGCGAGCGTCAGCAGTGAACGGCGGTCGGGCATGGGAAGGCAGCCTCCGAAAAGGGTCGGTCAGCGCTTTCGATAGACGCCGAGGGCCAGCTTTGCCAGAGCATCGCGCAATTCGCCGGCCGGCATCTCCGCCAGCCGGGCCTCCACCCCCTCCGGCAGCACCACCGGCTTCGGCCGGGGCCGGGGGGGCACGGCGCCGGCCGGGGCCTGCTGCACGAAGCGCAGCCGTTCCACCGCCGTGCGGCCGAGATGGGCGTTGATCCGGCCGATCAGCTCCGTCGCCAGATGCTGCAACTCCATCGCCACCGGCCCGGCGCAGGCCAGGGTCAGCGTGCCGGAGGCCAGCCGCAACGGCTGGGTCGAGGCCGCCAGGGCCGGGCCGACCACATCCGGCCAATCGGCCATGAGCTGCGCCCCGGCCGGGCTGCGCTTGCGGAAGGCGGGGCGGGTCAGCCGGGGAATCAGGGAAGAGAGCGGCAGGGGGGCTGTCGGGAATCGCCGCTGATCGCCATCCTGTGCCATCCGTGACCCCTTCCCTTCCCGATCCCGCCCTGCTGCTGGCCTGGTATGACCGCCATCGCCGGGTGCTGCCCTGGCGCGGCGACGATGCCCGCCGCCCCGACCCCTACCGGGTCTGGCTGTCGGAGGTGATGCTGCAGCAGACCACCGTGGCCGCCGTTGGCCCACGTTATACACGATTCCTCGCCCGTTTCCCCGATGTCCAGGCGCTGGCCGATGCGGGGTGGGAGGAGGTGGCGGAGGAATGGGCTGGCCTCGGCTACTACGCCCGCGCCCGCAACCTGCATGCCGGCGCCAAGGCCCTGGCGGCGCAGGGATTTCCCCGGACGGTGGAGGGGCTGCGGGCGATCCCGGGCATCGGCCCCTATACCGCCTCCGCCGTCGCCGCCATCGCCTTCGGTCAGCCGGTGGTGCCGGCGGATGGCAATGTGGAGCGGGTGGTGGCCCGGCTGGTGCGGGAGGAAACACCCCTGCCCACCGCCAAGCCGCGGCTGGCGGCGCTCGCCCAGGGCTTCATGGCGCATGCGGCCGCCCGTGCCAGGCCGAGTGATTTTGCTCAGGCGATGTTCGACCTGGGTGCCACCATCTGCACCCCGCGGAACCCGGCCTGCGCGCTCTGCCCCTTTCGCGACGGCTGCGCCGCCCGGGCCGCCGGGGTGCAGGCGGAGCTGCCGCGCAAGACGCCGAAGCGGGCACGGCCGACCCGGCATGGGGTGCATTTCCTGCTGACGGAGGCGACCGGCGCCATCCTGGTGCGCCGCCGTCCGGCGAAAGGGCTTCTGGGCGGCATGCTGGAAATCCCCGGCACGGCCTGGCGCGCCGAGGCCTGGACGATGGCGGAGGCGCTGGAACACGCGCCGCTGCCGGGCCTCGCGTGGCAGCCCTTGCCCGGGGAGGCGCGCCACGGCTTCACCCATTTCGAGCTGCGCATGACCCTGCTGACCGCCCACCTGCCCGGCCCGACCGAGGCGCCGGGTTTTGCCTGGATGGACCCCCAGGCCACCCAGGCCGCCATGCCCAGCGCGATGCACCGGCTGCTGGCGTTGTGGACGGCCATATAGTCCGGACGATTCAACCCCCCTCAACACTTCGTGTGTAGCTTCGGCATGCAAGACGAGCCGGAGTCCACATGCGGATCAAGACCCTTTTCACCCTCGCGATGCTGGGTATTGCAGCGGTAGGCGCGGTGGTCGGCGGCACCATGTCGTATGACCAGTGGCAGCGCAGCCTCCGCGCCGAGCAGGCGAGCGGCCTGACCGAGGCCGCCACCGGATTGCTGCGACTGACCGAGAAGCTGGTCATCGAACGCGGCAACTGGGTGATCCGCATGAATTCCGGCCCGGTCGACGCCGCCACGCTGGCGCGCCTGACCGCCATCGAGGCCGATACCGATGCGGCGCTGACCGCCGCCATGGCCGGCCTCCGCCAATCGGGCCACGCCGCGATGGAGGCGCATAAGCGCCCGCTGGAGGCGATGCCCGCCACCCTGGCCACGCTGCGCGCCGCCACCCGCGCCGCCGCGCAGCAGCCGATGGCCGAACGCGCGGCCGCCACCCGCGCCCGGCCGCAGCAGGTCTATGACGGCCTGCTGACAGAGATCACCGCGGCGCTGGATTCCAGCCATCGCGGCATCGCCATGCTCGGCGGGGGGCTGGAGACGCTGGTCCAGGCCGCGCGGATGGTCTGGGACCTGCGCGATGCGGGCAGCCGCCAGATCGTCGCCATCGCCACCGCCCGCGGCAATGCCCGCGCCCTGACGCCGGCGGAGCTGGAAACCATCGCCGGCGCCGGCCGGGTGCTGGAGACGGGCTGGCGCCAGGTGCGACAGCTGGCTGGCCTGGTCGGCAATCCGCCCGGCCTTGCCGCGGCGATCGACGATGTCGAGCGGCGCTTCTTCGGCGAAGCGGCCGGCAAGGTCCGCGAGTTGATCGCGGCCGGGCGGGTCGGCGGTACCTATCCGATGGACGGCGACGCCTTCACCGCCTTCGCCACGCCGTCCTTGCAGATCCTGCTGGAAGTGCGCGACGCGGCGCTGGCGGAGGCCGCCGGGCTGGCCGCGGCGCAACAGGACGAGGCGCAGGCGACGCTGGCCTTCAACCTCGGCATGGTCGCGCTGATCGGCCTGCTGCTCGCCGGGCTCAGCCTGCTTCTGGTGCGCCGCGTGGTGGTGCCGATGGTGCGGCTGACCGGCACGGTGCAGGCGCTGGCGCAGGGCGACAACAGCATCTCCGTGCCCGGCCGTGGCCGCGCCGACGAGGTGGGCGACATGGCGGAAGCGATCGAGGTGCTGCGCCAGAACGCCGAAGCGGCGCGCCAGGCCGCCGCCACCGCCGCCGCGGAGCAGGAAGCCAAGACCCGCCGCGCCGAGGCCACCCAGGCGCTGGTGGCGCAATTCGAGGCGCAGGTCGCCACGGTGCTGGAAGCCGTGGCCGGCGCCGCCGCGCCGCTGGACGAGACCGCGGACCGGCTGGGCCGCGCCGCCGGGGATGCACGGGAACAGGCGGAAGGCATGGCCATTGCCGCCGGCGCGGCGTCGGAGAATGTGCAGACCGTCGCCGCCTCCGCCGAGGAACTGGCCAGCAGCATCGCGGAAGTGGCGCGCCAGGTGGCGGACAGCGCCCGCATCGCCCAGCGCGCCGCCGTCGATGCCCGCACCACCGACGCGGCCATGGCCGGGCTGGCGGAAGTGGCGGCGCGGATCGGCAATGTGGTGGGGCTGATCCAGTCCATCGCGGGCCAGACCAACCTCCTGGCGCTGAACGCCACGATCGAGGCGGCGCGCGCCGGCGATGCCGGCAAGGGCTTCGCCGTGGTGGCCGGGGAGGTGAAGGCCCTGGCCGCCCAGACCGCCCAGGCGACAGAACAGATCGGCGCCCAGATCAGCGCCATGCAGGCCGAGACGGGCCGCGCGGTGGAGGCCATTCGCGGCATCGGCCGCACCATCGAGGATCTGTCCAACATCGCCACCCAGGTGGCGGCGGCGGCCGAGCAGCAATCCTCCGCGACGCAGGAAATCGGCCGCGCCGTGGCGGAAGCCGCGACCGGCACGGACCAGGTGACGCGCCGGACGGCGGAGGTGATGCAGGGGGCCGAGGCCACCGCCGCCGCCACCAGCGGGCTGCGCGACGCCTCCGCCGGGCTGTCGCGCCAGGCCGATGCGCTGCGCGGCCAGGTGACCGGCTTCCTCGCGGCGATCCGCGCGGCCTGACCGGAAACGCATCATTCCGGAGGGATTGAAGAAAGCCGGACCCGCATGCCAGCCTGCCAATGCGAATTGGCTATGGGTGCGTGATGGCGGGACGGCGCTTCTTCTGCCTGGGTCTGGGCGCCGCGCTCTGCGGCTGCGGTGGGGCGGTGCTGCCACCGCCGCTGCCGCCCGCGGAGGCGGTTTCCCTGGCGGCTTCCGAGGCCGCGCAGGACAGGGTCACGCCGCGCCGCGTCCTGGCCACCGGCGAGGTCAGCGCCACGCTGCAACGCATCTCCCGCCGGCTGAACCCGCCGGCGCTGGAGGTGTGCCGGGAGATCGGGCTGAACCGCTGCGACTGGTTCGTCCGTGCCTCCCGCAGCACATCGCTGAACGCGGCGGCGGGCAGCGATGGGCGGGTGGAGATCAATCGCGGCGTGCTGGAATATGCCCGCAGCGATGATGAGGTGGCGCTCGTCATGGCGCATGAAATGGTGCATCACGCTGCGGACCATGTGCGGCAGAGCGCCACCAATCGCGATGTCGGCGCGACGATTGGCGGCACGCTGATGGGCGCCCTGGTCATCGCCGGGGCCCTGGCGGGCGGGCGCAGCTCCGCCGCCCGGAATCGCCGCGACATCGAGGGGGCGGGACACCTCGGCGGCCGTCTCGGCCAGCTGAGCTTCAGCCGGGAGCAGGAGCGGGAGGCCGATCATCTCGGCGCGCTGATCCTGTACCGCGCCGGCTACGACCTGGATGCGGCGCGCGGCTTCCTGCTGACCATGGCGCGCCTTTCCGAGCGCCGGGAGAGCGGGATCTTCGACAGCCATCCCGCCGGGCCGGAACGCATCGCCGCCTTCGACCAGACCGTGGCACAGCTTCGCGCGACCCAGGGACGCATTCCGGTCCGGCCGAGCTGACTGGACAGCTTGGGCGCGCGGCGCCAAACCGGCGCGGAAACGCTTCGGAGTCCGCGACCATGGCCATCGCCCTGACACCCACCCGCCCGATGCTGCGCTTTGCCGGGATCGCCCTGCTGGGGTCCTGGCTGCTGGCGGCCTCCGCCCAGATCAGCCTGCCGATGTGGCCGGTGCCGGCCACCATGCAGACGCTCGCCGTGCTGCTGCTGGGCGCGCTGGGCGGGCCGGCGGCGGGTTTCGCCGCCGTCGCGGCCTATCTGGCGCAGGGCGCCATGGGTCTGCCGGTCTTCGCCCATGGTACGGGTGGGCTGGCCGTGATGGCGGGGCCGACGGCGGGCTATCTGCTGGGCTTCCTGCTGGCGGGCTGGCTGTCGGGCTTCGCGCGCGGGCTGGATGTGTGGCGCCAGGGCGCGGTGCTGCTGGCCGCGCATCTGCTGATTTTCGTGCCGGGCGTGGCCTGGCTGGCCGGCTTCACCGGCTGGGCGCGCGCCTTCGAGGTGGGCTTCCTGCTGTTCCTGCCCGGCACGGTGGTGAAGACGGCGCTGGCCTGGGCGCTGCTGCGGGCACTGAACCGGCGCTAAGCGAGGGCCACCTTGTTGCAGGCGGCCCGATACGCCGCCTGCGCCGGCCGCTCAGCCACCCTGCGCCACGATCTCCTGCCGCAGCTCGTCGATCAGCCGCAGACGACCGTCGCGGGTTTCGACGTGCCAGAAGGTCCAGCCGTTGCAGGACGGCGCCGCCTGAAGCGCCGCGCCGACCTTGTGGATGGAGCCGACCGCTTCCCCGCAGCGCAGCGTCGCATCGGCGCCGACCACGGCGCGCCAGCGGCGGTTGCGGTCCACCAGGGTGCTGCCGGCGGGCACCAGCCCGCGTTCCACCAGCACGCCGAAGGCGATGCGGGGCTGTTCGCGCTTGTTCGGCAAGGCGAGCGCGGCGCTTTCATCCATCGGCACGATGCCGTCCAGCCGTTCCATCGAGGCATCGCGATAGACCGGGTCCTGCTCGATTCCGATATAGCGCCGGCCGAGCCGCTTGGCGGCGGCTGCGGTGGTGCCGGTGCCGGAGAAGGGGTCCAGCACGACCTCCCCCGGCGCGGTGCAGGACAGCAGCACGCGGTGCAGCAGCGCCTCCGGCTTCTGGGTCGGGTGCAGCTTGGCGCCATCAGCGCCGCGCAGGCGTTCGCCGCCGGTGCAGAGCGGAAAATACCAGTCGCTGCGCATCTGGATGTCGTCGTTCAGCGACTTCATGGCGGCGTAGTTGAAGCGGTAGCGGGACTCTGGGCCGCGCGCGGCCCAGATCATCGTCTCATGCGCATTGGTGAAGCGCCGGCCCCGAAAGTTCGGCATCGGGTTGGCCTTGCGCCAGACTACGTCGTTCAGGATCCAGTAGCCGAGGTCCTGCAAGGACGAGCCCAGCCGGAACACGTTGTGGTAGCTGCCGATCACCCAGATCGTGCCATCCTTGCGCAGCACCCGGCGGCATTCGCTCAGCCATTCGCGGGTGAAGGAATCATAGGCGCCGAAGCTGGCGAACTGGTCCCAGGCATCGTCCACCGCATCGACCAGGCTGTCATCCGGCCGGCGCAGCTCCCCCTTCAATTGAAGGTTGTAGGGTGGATCGGCGAAAATCATGTGCACCGAGGCCGGCGGCAGGCGCTTCAGCACCGAGATGCAGTCGCCGAGCAGCACCTCGTCCAGCGGCAGGTCGAGCCCCGTCCCCATCGTTACGCCACGCACCCCCTCGATTCGCGAGCTGCAAGATGCGCGGCGCCGAGTCGCGCCGTCAACTCAGATACTTGGCGGGGTCAGTTGCAGGAAGAACTGATCCACCGGGGCGAAGCCCCGGCGGTGATGCGGGGTGGGGCCGAGACGGGCCAGGCAGTCCCGGTGCTCGGCGGTGGGATAGCCCATATGGCGGCCGAAACCCCAGCCGGGAAAGCGCGGGTCCAGCCGCGCCATGGCCCGGTCGCGGGTGACCTTGGCGAGGATGGACGCGGCGGCGATGGACAGGCTGATCGAATCCCCGCCCACCAGGCAGCGCACCGCCCAGGGCGAGGGCGGCGCGCGATTGCCGTCCACCAGCACCAGGTCGCAGGGCGCGCGCAGGCGCCGCAGGGCGCGGGCCATGGCGAGATGGCTGGCATGCAGGATGTTGAGCCGCGCGATCTCCGCCACGCTGGCGGCGGCGATGGCATATTCCAGCCGGCCCAGCCGGGCGGCGGCCAGCAGGGCGGCATAGGCGGCGTTGCGGCGTGCCAGGTTCAGCTTCTTGCTGTCATCCAGCAGGGCCGCGAGATCGGCATCCGGCGGCCCGACAAAGACCACGGCGGCGGCCAGCACCGGCCCGGCCAGCGGACCGCGCCCGACCTCATCTACCCCGGCGACCCGGCCGCCGCATTCCGATTCGTGGCTGTAATCCGGCATGGCGCGGTTATAGCCTCCCGCGCCCGCCGTCCAAGCCGTTCAAATCCGCCGGCCCGACCGGGCCGGCGATGCGCCGCGTCTCGACAGCCGCCCGGCTCGGCCCTAGGTAACCCGCCATGCGCGCCGATGCCGAGAACCTGAAGACCCAGATCGCCGAGGGCCTCGCCCTGCTGCGCGCCCATCTCAACTGGGATGAGGCGCTGCGGCGGTTGGAGGAGCTGAACGCCAAATCCGAGGACCCCGACCTCTGGAACAAGGCGGATGCCGCCCAGGCGCTGATGCGGGAACGCAACCGCCTGGCCGCTCAGATCGAGGGCGTGCAGGCGCTGGAGCGCAATGTCGCCGATGCGCTGGAGATGATCGAGCTGGCGGAGGCGGAGGGCGACGTCGCCATCGCCGATGCCGCGGTCGCCGACCTCAAGACCTATGCGGCCGAGGTGAAGCATCGCGAGACGGAAAGCCTGCTCTCGGGCGAGGCCGACCAGAACGACGCCTATCTGGAAGTGAATGCCGGCGCCGGCGGCACGGAGGCCCAGGACTGGGCCGAGATGCTGTTGCGCATGTACACGCGCTGGGCGGAAAAGCGCGGCTACAAGCTTTCCCTCACCGAACAGTCGGACGGCGAGCAGGCGGGCATCAAGTCCGCCACCATCCAGGTGACCGGCGACAATGCCTTCGGCTGGCTGAAGACCGAGACAGGCGTGCACCGCCTGGTCCGCATCAGCCCCTTCGACGCCGCGGCCCGCCGGCAGACCAGCTTTGCCAGCGTCTATGTCTATCCGGTGATCGACGACCGGATCGAGATCGAGATCAATCCCGCCGACCTGAAGACCGACACCTTCCGGGCGTCCGGCGCCGGCGGGCAGCACGTGAACAAGACCGAGTCGGGGGTGCGCTTCACGCATATTCCGACCGGCGTGGTCGCGGCCTCCACCCAGGACCGCAGCCAGCACAAGAACCGCGCCATCGCCATGGAGATGCTGAAGGCGCGGCTCTATGAGCTGGAGCTGCGCAAGCGGGAGGCGATCAGCGACGCGGTGGAGGCCGGCAAGACCGATATCGGCTGGGGCCACCAGATCCGCAGCTACGTGTTGCAGCCCTACCAGATGGTCAAGGACCTGCGGACCGGTGTGGAAAAGGGCAATCCCGCCGCCGTGCTGGATGGCGAGATCGACGACTTCATGGCCGCCGCCCTCGCCCAGCGCGTCGGCACCACCCGCTCCGAGGCCAGCGCCAAGGCGGATTGAAGCGCGATGACCGAAGGCGCGAAGGCGCCCGGTCAGGCGAAGCGTTCGGCCCGGTAGGGTTCGGGCGCGACGAAGGGCGTTTCGCCCGTCATCATCTCCGCCAGCATCCGGCCCGTGGTCGGACCCAGGGTCAGCCCCTGATGGGCATGGCCGAAGGCGCACCAGGCCTGGGAATGGCCCGGCAGCCGGCCGATAACCGGCAGCATGTCCGGCATGCAGGGGCGCACGCCCATCCATGGCGTGTCCTCCACCCGGTCGGCCAGCGGCAGCAGGCCGCGCGCCACCGGCTCCGCCCGTTCAAGCTGCACCGGCGTGGGGTCGGCGTCCGTGGCGGCGAATTCCGCGCCGGTGGTCAGGCGGACGCCCGCGCGCATCGGCGCCAGCAGGAAGCCGCTCTTGGTGTCCAGGATCGGCCGGTGCAGCACGGCATTGCCGCGCAAGCCGTAGTGCATGTGGTAGCCGCGCTTGCCGAACAGCGGCGGCGCATAGCCGAAGCGGGAGGTCAGCTTCACCGCGGCGGCGCCGAGCGCGATCACCACCTCCTCCGCCTCCACCGCGCCCTCCTCCGCGATCACGCGCCAGCCCGCGCCCTGGCGCGCCAGCGTCATCGCATCGCCGCGCAGGATGCGGCCGCCGGCCTGGGTGAATTGCGCGGCGTAGCTCAGCGTCAGGGCATGCGGGTCGCTGACCGACAGCGGATCGGTCCAGTGGATCGCCCCCTCCCGTTGCACAAGCAGATGCGGCTCGGCGGCCGCCAGCGCCTGGCTGTCCAGCGCGGCGAAGTTCACGCCGTGGTCGCGATGCGCCAGTTCGGCCTCGGCCAGCGCCGCCGCCATCTGGGCGGGCGTCGCATAAAGCCGCATCCAGCCGATCGGCCGCAGCAGCGCCATCGCCTCCGTGCCCCGGGCGATGGCCAGATGTTCATCGAGGCAGGTCTCGATCAGCGCGGCATGGGCGGCGGCGGCGCGCGCATAGCGCGCCGGTTCCGAATGCCACCAGTAGCGCAGCAGGGGTGAGGCGAAGGACGGCAGCGCGGAGGGGTGGTAGGAGACATCGACGGCGCGATTGCCCGCCACGCGCAGAATCTCCGAAAACTGGCGCGGGAAGGGATGCGGGAACACCGCCTCCCGCTGGATCAGCCCGCCATTGCCGAAGGAGGCGCCCTCGCCCGGCCCCTGGCGATCGAGCAGCAGGACATCCCGCCCCCGCCGCTGAAGGTGCAGCGCGACGGAGACGCCCACCATGCCCGCACCCAAAACCAGAACCGTCCCGGCCATCCGCACTCAGCCTATCTGCCACTGCGTAACTTCGCCGGTTCCCCGGGGCCAGGCAACCGCGGCTCCGAGCTTTGCTTGATCGCGCGATTCAGACATTTCGGCGATCTCGCCTCAAGTCATCGCGCTCTACCCCTCCCCGCCCAGCCCCAAGGCCCGCATGCGCTTCCATAGCGTGGTGCGGGACACGCCGAGGCTGCGCGCGGCTTCGGACCGGCTGCCACCGGCGCGGCGCAGCGCCTCCTCGATGGCGCGGCGTGTGGCCTCGCCCAGCGCGCCTTCCAGCGATTCGTCCGTGACGGCGGGCGGCGGTTCCAACTCCCGCTCCGGGAACAGGTCCATCGGCGTCAGCGCCTCCGCATCGGCCAGGGCGGCGGCGCGCTCAATGCGGTTGCGCAATTCGCGCACATTGCCGGGCCAGTCGTGATCGGCCAGGGATGCCAGGGCCTCCGGCGTCAGACGGCGCGGACCCAGGCCGAAGCGCGCCACCGCCTGGTCCAGCAGCAGCCGCGCCAGCCCGGCCAGATCTTCCGGCCTCCGGCGCAGCGGCGGCACGGCGACGGTGATGACGGCAAGGCGAAAATACAGATCCTCCCGGAAGCCGCCCGCGCGCACCCGGGCGGGCAGGTCAGCATGGCTGGCACAGACGATGCGCGCGCCAAAGGGGCGTTCGGCGGCGGCGCCGACCGGCAGGAAGACCCGTTCCTGCACCAGCCGCAGCAGCTTGGCCTGCAACTCCGGCGGCAGCTCCGCCACCTCGTCCAGCAGCAGCGTCCCTTGCCCGGCGCGTTCCACCAGGCCGGCATGGCGCGCCACCGCGCCGGTGAAGGCGCCGCGCTCATGGCCGAACAGCGTGCTCTCGGCCAGGTCGCGCGGAATGGCGGCGCAGTTGATCGCGACGAAGGGCTGCGCTGCGCGGGCGGAGGCCGCGTGCAGGAAGCGCGCCGCCACCTCCTTGCCCACGCCGGTCTCCCCGGTCAGCACCACCGGCACATCGACGCGCGCCGCCTTGCGCAGTGTCGCCTCCACCGCCCGCATGGCGGCGGAGGTGCCGAGGCCGGGCGGCGCCGCCTCCGACTGCGCCGGGGGCGCGGAGGCCAGCGCGGCGGCCAGCGCCTCCACCAGCCGGTCCACATCCACAGGCTTGGTCAGGTAGTCGCGCGCCCCGGCGCGCATCAGCCGCACCGCCTGCGGCACATCGGCGAAGGCCGTCATGAAGAAGGTGGGCAGGGCGCCGACCTCCGCGACCAGGCGGCGATAGACCTCTTCGCCGGAAAGGTCGGGCAGGCGGATGTCGCTGAGCACCGCATCGGGGCGCAGCTGCGCCGCCTCCCGCAACGCTGCCTCCCCGGTCGTGGCGAGCCGGGGGCGAAACCCCTCCAGCCGCAGCCGCTGCAGCAAGGCGGGGCCGAGCAGCGGGTCGTCCTCCACGATCAGCACGCGCTTGGATTCGCTCATGCGGCGTTGTCCCCGCTGCCGGGCGGGCTGGCCAGGGGGATGCCCAGGCGGATCACCGTGCCGCCGGCGGGGCCTTCCTCCACCGCCGCCCGCGCCGCCAGATGGCCGAGCAGGCCGACCACCACGCCCAGCCCGAGCCCGCGGGACCGCGTGGCGCCGGCCTCGCCGCCGGCCAGCCGCGCCGCCTCCGCCGCCCCCAGCCCGCTGCCGCCATCGGCGATCTCGCAGACCAGCTCAGCCTCCGTCAGGCGCACGCGCAATTCCACCACGCCGCCGGGGGGTGTCGCCTCGCAGGCATTGAGCAGCAGGTTCAGCAGCACCTGGCGGATGCCGGAGGCACCGGGCGCCAGCTCCCCCTCCGGCAGGTCGAGCGCCACGGTCAGCCGCACGCCGCGCCGTTCCGCCGCCGGGCGGACCAGCAGGGCCAGATCCTCCAGGTCACGGCGGGTCAGGCGGTGGTCCTTCTCGGGCCGGTACAGGCCCAGGGTGCTGGTGACGATCCGGTCCAGGGCGGCGATCCCGCGTTGCAGGAAGTCCAGCGATTCCGTCCGCACCGTGGCATCCGCGCCGAAGCGGCGCAGGGTGGAGACCGCCGTGGCCAGGCCGCCGAGCGGATTGCGCACCTCATGCGCGATGGTCGCGGCCAGCCGGCCCAGCGCAGCGGCCTGTTCGCGATCCGCCAGCTCCGCCGTCAGTCTTTCCCGTTCCCGCACCCCATCGGCCATCTGGTTGTAGGCGCGCAGCACGGCCGCGCTGCGGGGGTCGGCCTGCGCGATCAGCTCCTCCGGCAGGCGCATCGGCAGCCGCTGCGCGCCGCCCGACAGCTCCGTCACCAGGGCGCGCAACGGCCGGCCGAGCCGGTGCAGGGCCAGCCAGGTCAGCAGCGCCGCCAGCCCGGCCAGGGCCAGGTCCACCAGCACGACGATCCAGGACAGCCGGCGCCGCGCCTCCAGCACCGGGGCGATGTCGAGCGCGGCGACCACCCGGCCGGCCGGCCCATCGCGGCCCCGCACCTGCCGCCCGGCCCAGGCGGTGCCGGTGGCCTCATCGATCCGCAGCTCGTCTCCCAGGGCAGCGGCCATTGCCTCGGTCAGGCTGTCCTCGCCATGGCGGGCGATCAGCGTGCCGTCGGGGGCGAAGGCGAACAGCGCGCGTTCCTCCACCCCACGCTGTTCCGCGAAGGCGCGGGCGAAGCGATCGGCGACCTGGAGGGGATCGCGGGCCTCGATCGCCGCCTGCGTGCTGGCGGCGATGCCATCCAGATAGACCTGGCCGAGCTGGCGCAACTGCCGGTCCTGCTGCCGGTTGGTGACCTGCAGTGCCACCTGGGTGGTGCCGACCGCCACGGCGAAGACCATCACGCCCGCCGCCACCGGCAGCCGCAGCGCCGGGGGCAGGACGGGCGGCCGGCGCGTGGCGCCGCCGGCGGCGGAACGGTCGGCGGTCACGGTGGCGGAAGGCTCCTGCTGCCGGGCGACCCTGCCCGCCCGGCGCGACTCAGGGCAAGAGCGTGAGGGGCACCGTTTCGGCCGCCGTCTCGAAGGCACAGCCGCGGAGACTGTCGAAGAAGCCGCCATGCCGGGTGGAGAGGCAGGACATCACCGCCAGGTCGAAATGCGCCAGCGTCTGGCGCAGCTCATCCACCTCGAAATCCAGATCCACCGAGCGGCGGACGGACACGCGCCGCCCATGCGCCCGCAGCAGATCCGCCTGGGCGGCGACCATGGCGGCGACGCCGGCGCGGTCATCGGCCACGGGCAGGATGGCGATGGCCGCCTGCGGCCAGAGGCCGCTGCGCAGCAGCCCGGCGGCGAGCCCACCGCAGCGTGCCGAATGGCCGACCACCAGCACTACGCCCCGCACCCGTTCCGGCCGCTGCCGCACCCGCAGCACCGGCACCACCCGGGCACGGGCGAGGGAGGCCGCGATTTCCATGCCCAGCTCACTTTCCGTGCCATGCGGGCCGATGCCGGCGGGCAGCACCGCCAGGTCATGCCCGGCCAGCAGGCGGCTCAGCGCCCCGGCCTCCGTCTCCTCATGCCGGGCCACCACGTCGAGATCCGGCGCGGCGGCGGCCAGGCGCTGGAACTCATCGAGGGCGGCGGCGCAGTTCTGGCGGATCTGGGCGCGGCTGCGCGCGGCCAGCCAGTCGGCCCAGAACACGCCGCCGACCGGCAGCGGCCCCTGCCAGCTGCGCGGTTCCAGCCCCGCGCCGGACAGGCCGGTGAGTTGGGCGCCCGCGGCGCGGGCGACATCCAGCGCGGCGGCCGTCGCCTCCCCCTGCGCGGGGCCACCCAGCAGGCAGCACAGCACGCGGCGGATCGTCGTGGCTTCGGCGACGGGACCGGGCAGATCGGCCGTGCGGGCCGGCCGGCGGAATTCCGGAACAGTGGACATGGCATCATGGCTCCCCAGCGGTGGCCGGGGCGGCCTCGGACGGGCCGCGCGGCCTGGATCGATGTCGAAGACATGGCGGTCGAGCACCCCGGCCAGCGCGTCCGCGACGCTGTCGGGACCCAGCGGCGCGCCGGCCACATAGGCGGCCCGCCCCAGGGCGTGGGAGGCGAGCGGGGCGGTGAGGAGCAGGAAGAGCATCGCCCCGAGGCTGGTCAGCAGCGCCGCGGTGGTGCCGAAGGCCAGGCCGGCGCCGAGCAGCAGCAGCCCGGCCCCCACCACGCCCGCCTTGGCGGCGGCATGCATGCGGCTGAACGGGTCCGGCAGCCGCGCCACGCCCAGGGCGGCCAGCGCCACCACGCCAGCGCCACCGACCAGCAGCAGGGCGGCCAGTATTTCCCGCACCGCGCTCATTCCGCCGGCTCCGGCGCCTGCTTGCGGCTGGCGCGTTCCAGCAGCCGCGCGAAGGAGATGGCGGCGAGGAAGCCGACCAGCGCGATGCCCAGCGCGATGTCGAGAAAGGCCGCATGCCCGGCCAGCAGCGCCGTCAGCCCGGCGGCGCAGACGCCGATCAGGCCGAGCATGTCGGTGGCGATGGCGCGATCCGCCGAGGAGGGGCCGACCAGCAGCCGCCAGGCGACCGGCACCAGGCCGAGCGCGACGAGAAGGCCGGCCAGGCTGGCGGCCCAGAAGATCAGGTTGCTCATGGCAGAACCTCCCGCGCTCGGGCTTCGAGGGTGGATTTCATGCCGGCGATGGCGGCCGCATGATCCGGCGCGTCCAGCACATGGACGTAGAGCGTGCGGCGGTCGGCGGAGACATCCAGGCTGGTGGTGCCCGGCGTCAGCGTGACCATGTCCGCGAACAGCGCGATGCCGCCATCGGAGCGGACATCGAGCGGCACGGCGAGGATGGCCGGGCGCAGCCGGTCCGGCCGCCCCAGCACGGCGCGCATCGTCGCCCAGGTGGAGCCGGCGAGTTCCACCACGAAGGTCAGCGCGACATGCAGCCAGGCGAGGATGAGTCTCATGGCAGCGTCTCCGCAAGCTGGAGGGGTTGCGGGCCTAGCACCGCGGCGATGTAGCCCTGCCGGTCCAGCAGCGCCTCGGCGGCGGCGAGGGAGAAGGCGGCGAAGGGCTCGGTCCAGAGGCCGATCAGCAGCGTGACGCCGCAGAGCAGGACGATCGGCGCGAAGGTCGCCACGCGCTGGCCCAGGCCCCACTCCTCGGGCGGCGGCACCGCCTCTGGCGCTGCCTTCCAGAAGGCCTCGTTCCAGATCTTCACCATGGAGTAGAGCGTCAGCAGACCGACCGCGAGCGCCACGAAGGCCAGCAGCCAGGCCTCCGCCTCCAGGCTCGCGCGGATGACGACCAGCTTGCCCCAGAAGCCCGAGAGCGGCGGAATGCCGGCCAGCGACAGCGCGGGGATCAGGAAGGCCAGCCCGAGCAGCGGCCATTTGGCCCAGAGGCCACCCATCCGCAGCAAAGCGAAGGACCCGCCGAGCTGGCGCATGGCGCCGGCGACCAGGAACAGGTTCGCCTTCACCACGATGTGGTGAATGATGTAGAGAACGCTACCGGCGATCGCCAGCGGCGTCATCAAGGCGAGCCCCACCAGCATGTAGCCGATCTGGCTGATGATGTGGAAACTCAGGATGCGCCGCACGTCGTAATGCGAGGCCGCGCCGAGCACGCCGACCACCATCGTCGCCATGGCGACCCCGCCGAGGATCGGGCCGAACAGCGCATGGTCATGCGCGAAGACCAGCGTGAAGACGCGGATGATGGCGTAGACGCCGACCTTGGTCAGCATCGCCGCGAAGATTGCCGCCACCGGCATCGAGGCGGTGTGGTAGGAGGCGGGCAGCCAGTTGAACAGCGGGAAGACCGCGGCCTTGGCGCCGAAGGAAATCAGCAGCAGCATCGCCACCGCCGCCAGCGCGCCCTGATTCTCCACCGTCGGCGCGACGCGGGCGAGGTCCGCCAGGTTCAGCGTGCCGGTCAGGCCGTAGAGCAATCCGACCGCCAGCAGGAAGAAGGTGGTGCCGACCAGGTTCAGCATGACGTAGCGGATGCCGCCGTCGAGCTGTTCCTTCGTGCGGTCCAGCACCAGCAGGCCGAAGGAGGCGATCAGCATCACCTCGAACCAGACATACAGGTTGAACAGGTCGCCGGTGGAGAAGGCGCCGCAGACGCCGGCCAGCAGCGCGTGGAACAGCGGCTGGAAGCCGGCGCGGTCGCGTTCCTTCGCGCCCGGCCCCATGGCGTAGACGGCGACCGCCACGCCCATCAGCCCGGTGATGACCAGCATCGCGACCGACAGATGGTCCACCACCAGCGTGATGCCGAAGGGCGCGGGCCAGTTGCCCATCTGGCCGACGACCATGCCACCCGACAGCACCTCCATCAGCAGCCCCAGCGTGGCGGCCAGCAGGGCGACGGCGGCGACAAGACCGATGATGCGCTGCGTCACCGGGCGCGACCACAGCGTGGCGGTGATGGCGGCGGCCAGCAGCGGAATCAGGATCGGCGCAACCAAAAGCATCTGGCGCATCACACCACCTCCCGCATCGGCGGCACTTCGGGACGCGCGGCGATGGGCGGCACGGTGGTGCGCGGCGCCGCGGCCGGTGGCTCGGCCTCCTGCATCTCCTCGGCGCTGGCGGTGCCGAGGACGGCATGGGCGCGCATGACGAGCACCAGCGCGAAGGCGGCCAGGCCGAAGCCGATGACGATGGCGGTCAGCACCAGCGCCTGCGGCAGCGGATTGGCCGCCGTGGCCACCAGCCCCTGCGCATCGGCGGCGACCAGCGGCGGCGTCATGGTGCCGATGCGCCCGGACGCGAAGATGATGAGATTGGTGGCGGTGCCCAGCAGCACGAAGCCGAGCAGCCCGCGCGGCAGGTCGCGCGCCAGCAGCAGATAGGCGGCGGCGGCGACCAGCACGCCGA
Organism: Roseomonas sp. F4; assembly: GCF_053891155.1. Classification (NCBI taxonomy): domain Bacteria; kingdom Pseudomonadati; phylum Pseudomonadota; class Alphaproteobacteria; order Acetobacterales; family Roseomonadaceae; genus Roseomonas; species Roseomonas sp. F4. The sequence continues at coordinate 435,813 of NZ_JBSSHK010000002.1, read as the reverse complement.
TGGTGAGGCAGATGATGATGTCCATCGGCTCAGTCCTCCGCCACCAAAGCGAAGACCATGGCGGTGATCGTGCCGATCACCGTCAGATAGACGCCGACATCGAACAGGATCGGTGTGCCCAGCGGCAGCGTTACGCCGACATCGGGGAACCACCAGCGATGGGTCAGGAAGCCCGCCTGCGGGTCCAGCCAGGCGAACAGGCCGCTGGCGGCGGCCAGGATCACGCCCGCGCCGCACCAAGTGGCCGGCGCCAGGCGCATCGCCCGCAGCGCCGCCGCCTGGCCGCGCGCGATGGCGTAGAAGACCAGGCCGGAGGCCGCCACCAGCCCGCCGACGAAGCCGCCGCCGGGATCGTTATGGCCGCGCAGCAGCAGGTACAGCGACACGACCATGGGCAGCCACAGCAGCAGCGGCGCCGAGACGCGAAGGATCAGTGAGGCGTCCATGTCTCAACTCCCTGCCCGAAGGCCGCGCGCGGAGCTGCGCAGCAAGGCGATCACCGCGAAGGCGGCGATGGCGAGCACCGCGATCTCGCCGAGCGTGTCGAGCGCGCGGAAATCCACGAGGATGACGTTCACCACATTGCGCCCATGCCCGCCGGGTACGCTGTTGGCCCCGAACCACTCGCCCAGGCGCGGGTCGAAGGGCGCGGCGAGCACCGCCATCAGCAGCAGCGCCACCGACAGGCCGAGCGCGCCGGCGATGGCCGCATCCGCCCGGCGCTGGCCGCCCGTCCGCGCATCCCGCGTGCGCAGCGGCAGGCGCGTCAGCACGGTCGCCAGGATGACGACCAGCAGCACCTCCACCGTGAACTGCGTGAGCGCGACATCGGGCGCGCCGAAGGTGAGGAAGGCGAGCGCCGCGCCGAAGCCGACCAGGCCCATGGCCATCACCGCCGCCAGCGTGTCCCGCGCCATCGCCGCCGCCACCGCGCCCAGCGCGATCACCACGAAGATGCCGGCGCGCGCATCCAGCGGCGCGCCGCCGGGCAGGTCCAGCCCGCCGCGCGCCAGCAGCACGGCCAGCGGCGCGAAGGCCGCGACCAGCAGCAGCAGGCGCATATAGCCGCGCAGGCTGCCGTGCTGCACGGCGCGGGTTGTCGCATCGGACCAGGCGATCAGCCCGGCCAGCGCCTTGTCATAGCCACGCGCCGGGCCGAAGCGTTCCAGCGCCGCGGTGCGGTGCAGGCGCGGCCGCATCCGTTCCCAGAGATGAAGCAGCAGCAGGCCGAGCGCGATGGTGGCGGCGCTGAGCGCCAGCACCGGCGTGAAGCCGTGCCAGAGCGACAGCGCCACGTTGGCGGGCGTGCCGAGAATCGCCGCCACCGCGCCATCCACCAGCGCCGTGCCGAGCAGCGAGGGCATCACGCCTGCCACCAGGCCAAGGCCGGCCAGCAGGATCGGCCCGGCCAGCATGGCCATGGGCGGGTCATGCGGCTTCGTCGGCGTTGCCCGCGGCGGGCCGAAGAACAGGCGCCAGGAGAGCAGGCCGGCGACGGCGACCATGGCGGCATTCACCAGGAAGCTCATCGTCGCCACCACGCCGGCCATGCCGCCCGCATCGAGCTTCACCTCATAGACGATCTCCTTCGCCACGAAGCCGACGAAGGGCGGCAGCCCGGCCATGGAGAAGGCGGCGAGCACGGCGGCGATGGCGGTGATCGGCATGGCGCGGCGCAGGCCGCCCAGCGCGCTGGCATCGCGCGTGCCCGTCTCATGATCGACGATGCCGGCGATGAGGAACAGTGCCGCCTTGTACAGCGCATGCACGATCAGGAAGGTGACCGCCGCCGTGGCCGACAGCGCGGGCGCCAGGCCGATCAGCAGGGTCAGCGTGCCGAGCGAGGTGACCGTGGTCCAGGCCAGCACGCGCTTCAGGTCGGTCTCGCGCAGCGCCATGAAGGCGCCGATCGCGGCGGTGACCAGGCCGGCCCAGGTCAGCAGGTCCTGCCACAGGGCCTGGTTCTGATAGACCGGGTTGAAGCGCGCCAGCAAATAGATGCCCAGCTTCACCATGGTCGCCGAATGCAGATAGGCGCTGACCGGCGTCGGCGCGGCCATCGCATTGGGCAGCCAGAAATGGAACGGGAACTGCGCCGACTTCGTGAAGCAGCCGAGCACGATCAGCAGCATCGCCGGTACCGCCGCCGGATGCGCCAGCACCGCATCCCGCGCCGCGAGGATGCCGCTGAGGCTGGTGGTGCCGGCGGCGAGCGCGACCAGCACGAGCCCGGCCAGCAGGGCCAGGCCGCCACCGCCGGTGACCAGCAGCGCCTGCAAGGCCGCCTTGCGCGCCCCCGGCTTCTCATGGTCGTAGCCGACCAGGAAGAAGGAGGTGATGCTGGTCAGTTCCCAGAAGATGAACAGGGTGATGACGTCATCCGCCGTCACCGCGCCCAGCATCGAGACCATGAACAGCAGCAGCAGCACGATCAGCCGTGGCAGCCGAGGGTCGCCTTCCAGGTAGCGGCCGGCATAGAGCAGCACCAGCGCGCCGATACCGGTGATGAGCAGCACGAAGATCAGCGACAGCCCATCGAGCCTCAGCCCACCGGCGATCCCGAGTGAGGGCACCGCCCAGAAGCCGCTGCGCAGCCCTTCCGGTCCGTCCATGCCCGGGGCCGCGAACAGGTAGATGACCAGCCCCAGCGCGGCGGCAAAGGCCGCCAGCGGCGCGGCGCGGGGCGCGCGCAGCATCGGGACGAGGAAGGCCGCGGCCATGCCGAGACCAAGCGGGAGCGTGAGGGCTAGAGCGGGCGACATGGCCCCGCCCAACCCAAGACCCGTGCCACTGCCCTTTTTATATTCACGTCAATGGTTTGGCCGAGGGAACCGTTGCCGCCGCGTTCACCGCCGCGAACATCGCGACGCTGCGGCGTTCACGCCCGCGAACATCACGCCGCGGTGCGTCCATCACGCCTTGAAGAGATATGACTGAGGCGTCATCTTCCCAAAGCTGGCATGCAGCCGGCACTGCGGAGGAGCACAATCATGGCCTGGAAGACCCCCAAGATCGTCGAGATTTCCCTCGCGATGGAAATCAACAGCTACGCCTCGGCCGAAATCGACTGAGACCACGGCCCGGAGCCGGACTCATGCTCCGGGTCATCGTGCTGGGCGCCGGTGCCGGCGGCGGCTTTCCGCAATGGAACTCCGCCGGCCCGGGCTGCCTTCGCGCGCGCGCGGGCGATCCCGCCGCTTTGCCGCGCAGCCAGGCCAGCATCGCGGTTTCCGCCGATGGGGCGCGCTGGATGCTGGTGAATGCCAGCCCGGATCTGCGCCAGCAGATCGCCGCGACGCCCGCGCTGTATCCCCGCCCAGGCACGCTCCGCAATTCCCCGATAGGCGCCGTGCTGCTGACCGGGGCGGAAGTCGATGCAGTCGCCGGGCTGCTCAACCTGCGGGAACGCCAGGCCTTTGATCTGCTGGGCGCGGCGCCGACGCTGGCCATGTTGGCGCAGAACCCGATTTTTGGCGTGTTGAACCCGGACTTCGTGCGGCGCCGGGCCATCAGCCTCGACCAGGCTTTTGACGTATTGGGCATTTCGGTCACCGCCTACGCCGTGCCGGGCAAGGTGCCGCTCTTTGCCGAAAGCGGTGGTGATCCCGGCGTGGCGGAGGATGGGGAGGCGGTGGGCCTGGCGCTGTCGGCCGGAGGCGGCACGCTGCACTACATTCCCGGCTGCGCGATGATGACGGACGCGCTGCGCGCACGCCTCGCCGGAGCGGATTGCGTGCTGTTCGACGGCACGCTGTTCGACGATGAGGAGATGATCCGCCTGGGCGCCGGCCCCAAGACCGGGCGGCGCATGGGCCATATGCCGATGACCGGCCCGGGCTCGACGCTCGAAGCCTTCGCAACCATCCCCGTCGCCCGCCGCGTCTTCGTGCATATCAACAACACGAACCCCGCTCTGCTATCCGACAGCCCGGAACGCGCGCAGCTTGCCGCCGCGGGCTGGGAGGTGGCGGAAGATGGGATGGAGATTCGCCTGTGAGCCTGCTGTCGCCCGAGGAGCTTGAGGCCGCGCTGCGCCGGATCGGGGAGGAGCGCTACCACATCCTGCACCCCTTCCATCACCTGCTGCATGGCGGGAAGCTCGACCGTGGGCAGATCCAGGCCTGGGCGCTGAACCGCTACTACTACCAGGCCTCGATCCCGGCCAAGGACGCCTCCCTCCTCGCGCGGCTGCCGACGCCGCAGCTGCGGCGCGAATGGCGCCGGCGACTGGAGGATCATGATGGCGACGGCACGCATCCCGGCGGTGTCGAACGCTGGCTGGCGCTGACCGATGGGCTGGGGCTGGATCGCGCCTATGTCGTCTCGCTCGAGGGCATGTTGCCGGCGACGCGATTCGCGGTAGATGCCTATGTGCGCTTCGTCCGGGAGAAGTCGCTGCTGGAGGCGATCGCCTCCTCGCTGACGGAGATGTTTTCGCCCGACATCATCTCCCAGCGCGTCTCCGGCATGCTGCGCAATTATGATTTCGTCACGGCCGAGACGCTGGCCTATTTCACGCCGCGCCTGACCCAGGCGCCGCAGGATGTCGCCTTCGCGCTGGATTATGTGAAACAGCATGCCGATACGGCGGAGAAGCAGCAGCAGGTGCTGGCGGCGCTGCGCTTCAAATGCGACCTGCTCTGGGCGCAGCTGGATGCGCTGCACTTCGCCTATGTGGCGCCGGCCCTGCCGCCGCCGGGCGCCTTCCGGCCCGGCGGGGCATGACCCCGCGCTTCCCGCGCGGCGTGCGCCTGCACCACGACCAGGCGCGGGCGCGCTGGGTGGTGATGGCGCCGGAGCGCATGTTCGTGCCGGATGAGACGGCGCTGGAAGTGCTGCGCTTGGTCGATGGCGCGCGCGACCTTGATGCCATCATCGATGCCCTGGCCACGAAGTTCGATGCGCCGCGCGAGGTCATCGCGGCGGATGTCTCCGCGATGGTCGAGGACCTGGTGGCGCGCGGCGCGCTGGCGCCATGAACGCGCCCCTCGCCTTGCTGGCGGAGCTGACGCATCGCTGCCCGCTGCGCTGCCCCTATTGTTCCAACCCCGTCGAGCTGACGCGCGCGAGCGGAGAGCTGACGACGGCGGAATGGACGCGCGTGTTCCAGGAAGCCGCGGCGCTCGGCTGCCTTCAGGTGCATCTCTCGGGCGGCGAGCCCACGGTGCGGCGCGACATCGTGGAGATCACGGCGGCGGCGCATCAGGCCGGGCTCTACACCAACCTCATCACCGCGGGCGTGCTGCTGGATGCGGCGCTGATGGCGCGGCTGGTGGCGGCGGGTCTCGACCATGTGCAGCTCTCGGTGCAGGACGCGGAGCCGGCGGGGGCGGAGCGCATCGGCGGCATGAAGGGCGCGATGCCGCGCAAGGAAGCGGCGGCGCGGCTGGTGAAGGAGTCCGGCCTGCCGCTGACGCTGAACGCCGTGGTGCATCGCCAGAACCTGCACAACCTGCCGCGTCTGATCGAGATCGCGCTGGCCTGGGGCGCGGGGCGGCTGGAAGTGGCGCATGTGCAGTATTACGGTTGGGCGCTGAAAAACCGCGATGCGCTGCTACCGACACGCGCTCAGCTGGATGATGCCACGGTGATCGTGGAGGCCGCGCGGCTGATGCATCGTGGCCGGCTGATGATCGACTATGTCGTGCCGGACTATCACGCGGCGCGGCCGAAATCCTGCATGGGCGGCTGGGGCAATCGCTTCCTCGGCGTGTCGCCGGCCGGGCGCGTACTGCCCTGCCATGCGGCGGAATCGATCACCGGCCTCGACTTCCCGAATGTACGCGAGACGTCGCTGCGCGCCGCCTGGGAAGACAGCGACGCCTTCAACCGCTTCCGTGGCACAGCCTGGATGCCGGCGCCCTGCCGGGGCTGCGAGCGCGCGGAGCGGGACTGGGGCGGCTGCCGCTGCCAGGCTTTTGCCCTGACCGGCGATGCCAATGCGACCGACCCGGCCTGCGTGCTGTCGCCACATCACGACCTGCTGGCCGCCGCGGTGGCGGAAGCCGGGACGGTCGACTTCCGCTATCGGGAGTTCAGCTGAGTCTCACTCCCGGTGGGACAGGTAATGCGCCAGCGCGGTGAGCTGCGCATCCGACAGGCCGAAGACGGCACCGTTCATCTGGGTGTCGACGCCGACGCGGGTACCATCGCGATAGCCCTGCATGGCATGCAGCAGATACTCCTCCCGCTGTCCGGTGATGCGCGGAACCTGCTCGCGCCCCACCAGGCTCGGCAGGTGGCAGACGGCGCAGTTGCGCGGGCCGATCAGCGCCTGCCCGGCCTCCGCCAGCGCGGCATCGCGCGGCCGGCGATCTTCCGGCGGGCCGGGCGGCAAGGCGGCGAAATGCGCGGCAAGATCCTCGATATCCTGATCGGCCATGCCCTGCGCCACTGTGGCCATCACCGGCACATGGCGGATGCCCTCGCGGAACAGGATCATCTGGATGGTGATGAATCCCGCCTGCTGTCCGGCGAGGGAGGGTGTGCCCTCCATCTGGCTGCGCCCGTTCTCGCCGTGGCAGGCGGTGCAACGATCCGCCAATTCGGCGCCGCGCCGGGCATCCTGGGCCTGCGCGGCATGGGGAAGGGTGAAAAAAGCGGCGGCCATGACGGCCGCCGCGAATACGTCACGTAGCATCACGGGCGATAGGAGATGCGGTAGATCGCACCCATCTGCTCGCCGGCCACCAGCAGCGAACCGTCCCGCATCACATGCACATCGACCGGGCGGTCCAGAAAGCGCTGATTGGCATCGTCACGCAGGCCGGTCATGAATTCCTCCAGCCGCGTCACATTGCCCTGCGCATCCAGATGCGCGACCACAACGTCATAGCCGGTCAGCTGCTCCCGGTTCCAGGAACCGCGGCGGGCGATGAAGATCTGGTTGCGATACTGCTCCGGGAACATCGTGCCGGTGTAGAAGCGCATGCCGAGCGAGGCGGTGTGCGGGCCGAGCAGCGCGGCGGGCTGCACGAACTCGCTGCAATTGCGCCCCGCATTGAACTGCGGATCGGCGCTGCCGCCGGAGCAGAAGGGAAAGCCGTGATCCTCGCCGCTGCGACGGACGCGGTGCAGCGTGTCGTTCGGCCAGTCATTGCCGGCCCAGTCGCGGCCATTGTTGGTGGCCCACAGCTCCCGCGTCACCGGGTGATGTGCCATGCCGACGCTGTTGCGCACGCCACGCGCCTCGATCCGCCGGTCACTGCCATCGGGCGCGAAGGAGACCAGCAAGGCGAACTTGTCGCGGTCCGTCTCGCAGACGTTGCAGTTCACGCCGACATTCGTATAGATCCGGCCATCCGGGCCGATCGTCGCGAATTTCCAGTGATGGTTGCCGGCATGCTCCTGCTCCGTCGGCAGAGCGAAGGCGGCGGTCAGGTCCACCGGCTGCGGCACGTTGTCGAGGTTGGCCTCGATATTGTCGTAGCGCAGCACCCGATTGACCGCGAGCACATAGAGGCTGTCGCCGATCACGGCGAGGCCGTTCGGCTGCGCCAGGCCCTGCGCGATGGTCCGCGTGCGGGTGGTGCCATCCGCATTGCGGCTGACGGCATAGACGCGGCCGATGGCGCGGGTGCCGACAAAGATGGTGCCGTTCGGCCCTTCCGCCATCATGCGGGCGCCGGGCATGCCATGGGCATAGACCTCGGCATGGAAGCCCTGCGGCAGGCGGATGGCCGAGACCGGCAACTGCGCGGGCGGCGTCACCGTCAGCCGCGGCGCATGCGGGGCGAGCGTGGACCCTTCGGGCCGTCCGACGGCCCATCCGGGCACCGGCGCGGGGGCCGGGGCTTGCGCAAGGGCCGGTCCGGTGACGAGCACCGCGGCGAGCCCCCAAAGAAGGCGCCTGATGGACATGCTGTTTCTCTCCCTAAACCAGCCCGTGCCGGGCGTTGCCGGGCCGATGGAAGGACGAAACGGCATGCGCCGCAAGGCACGATTTCGCATATGGGAAGGCTTGCGCGCGGCAAGGTCGCCGGCCGGCGCGGGCCTCAGCTGCCCTGCACGCCGGCGTCGCGGATCACCTGGCTCCACTTCGCGCGTTCGCCGGTGATGGTGCTGGCAAAATCCTGCGACGAGGAGCCGACCACCTCCGCGCCGATCTGCGCGAAGGCCTGGGCCACTTCTGGCCGCTGGCAGATGGTGCGGATCGCCTGGGACAAAGCGCGCAGCGCCTCCTCCGGCGTGCCGGAAGGGGCGAGCAGGCCGTTCCAGACGGAGGATTCGAATTCCGGCAGCCCCTGCTCCGCCACCGTCGGCAGTTCCGGTGCCAGGGACGACCGGCGCAGGCTGGTCATCGCCAGGCCGCGCACCCGGCCGGCGCGGATGCCTGGCAGGTAGCCGCCGCTGAAGGCGAAGTGGATCTCGTTTTGCATCAGCGCCAGCTCGGATTCCGCCGCGGTGCGATAGGGCACATGCACCACCTCCGTCCCCGTCATGCTGGCGAAGAGCGCGCCGGTGAGGTGCGGCGAGGTGCCGGCGCCCGGAGAACCATAGTTCAGCGCGCCCGGCCGCGCCTTGGCCATGGCCACCAGCTCCGCCACATTGCGCGCCGGCAGGTCGTTGGGAACCGCCAGCGCCATCGGCGCCGTCGCCACGATCGACAGCGGCGCAAAATCCTTGGCCGCGTCGTAGCGGATGTTCGGGAACAGGCTCGGATTGATCGACAGGGTGGTGACGGAGCCCATCAGCAGCGTCGTGCCATCGGCCCGCGCCCGCGCCACCGTCTCCGCCGCCAGCATGGTGCTGGCGCCCGGCTTGTTCTCGATGACCACGGCCCGGCCGAGCAGCGCGCCCATCGGCTCCGCGATGATGCGCGCCCAGGTGTCGGAGGCGCCGCCCGGGCCATGCGGGCAGACGATGCGGATCGGCCGGTCGGGCAGCGCGCCGGTCTGGGCCAGCGCGGGCGCCGCCAGGCCGCCGGCCAGAAGGCTGGAACCGGCCAGCAGATGGCGCCGGGTCAGGCCGGTGTCGTTGTTCTTGTTGTTCATGACGTTTCCTCCTCCGTTCAGGCGGCCTGGCGCCGCGTGCCCGGCTCATCCAGCGGCGCCGTCACCGCGTCATAGCCATAGACCCAGTCGGTGCCGCCCGGCCGGCGCAGGAAGGTGTTCTCGGCCGAGAGGCTTTGGATATCCGTGGCGCGCGGCTTGCGGTTGGCTTCGTAGCGGCGGAAGGCGGTCTCGATGCCGCCGGCATCGGTTTCCGCCAGGCAGCGGGACAGGATCACCGCATCCTCCAGCGCCATCGCCGCGCCCTGGGCCATGTAGGGCGACATCGGGTGGCAGGCATCGCCCAGCAGGGCGACGCGGCCTTCCACCCAGCGCGGCAGCGGGTCGCGCGCCAGCAGCGCCCATTTCCAGACCTGCGGGCAAGCCGCCAGCACATGCCGCACCTCCGGATGGAAATCAGCGAAGGAGGCGCGCAGCGCCTCCACATCGCCGCGGGCGGACCAGGATTCCGGGGTCATCCAGGAGGGATCCTCCGGCTGGCTGGTGACGAAGTACACCTCGTCCCGCGCGGCGGTGATGTCGTACATCACGATGTGCCGGTCCGGGCCCCACCATTTGGTGCGGGAATTGTTCAGCCTTTGCGCGCCAAGCAGCGCGGTGGGGAAGACGGTGCGATAGGCGACGCGGCCGGTGAAGCGCGGCGCCTCCTTGCCCAGCATCCCCTCCCGCACCACGGAATGCACGCCATCGGCGGCGATCACCGCATCCACCGTCTCCGCCGCGCCATCGGTGAAGCGCAGCGTGACGCCGGCGGGGCCATGGTCCAGGCCGGCCAGCTTGCGGCCCAGCCGCAGGTCCGCGGCGGGCACGGCGGCCGCCAAAGCGGCGTGCAGGTCGGCGCGGTGCAGGCACATATGCGGCGCGCCGTAGCGGGCTTCCAGCGCATCGCCGCCGGGCAGTTCGTTGGTGACGGCGCCCGTGTCGTAATCCCGGTTCAACAGGCTTTCGGGGCGGAAGCCGATGCGGCGCACCTCCCCATCCAGGCCCAGGCCGCGCAGTGCCTTCATGGCATTGGCGCCCATCTGGATGCCGGCGCCGACGCGGGCGAAGGCGGGGGCCTGTTCGAAGACGGTAACGCGATAGCCGGCGCGGCGCAGCAGCGTGGCGGACGCCAGCCCGCCCAGCCCGGCACCCACAATGCCGATGTGACCCTTGGACGGCATGGCCGTTTCCTTCTCCCGACAGAGGCTACCTACAAAGCGGGGAAGGTTCTGAAAAATGCCGTCTCGTCATGCTTATCCATGCCATGTGGGCATGGGATGACCCACGACCGGCATGGCTTCAGCTCCAGGCACCTTCCGCCGCCACCGCCTGAACCTCCTGCCGCAGAATGTCCTCGGCCAGGGCGCGGGCCGGTGCGGGCGCACCCTCTCGCAGCCGCACCAGGCAGAGCGCGGTGCCTAGGCCGGGCGCCAGAAGCCGCGTCGCCGTCACCTCGCCCCGCACCACCGCCTCCCGCACCGTGGCGATGGTCAGGATGCCGTGGCCGAAGCCGGCGGCGACCAGCTTGCGGGTCAGCGCCACGCCATCGGCCTCCAGCACGATGTCGAGGCGGATTCCGGCCTCGGCCGCCGCCTGCTCGATGGTCAGGCGGGTGACATGCGGATGCGCCGGCAGGATCAGCTTCAGCCCTTGCAGGTCCCGCACCCGGCAGGCGCCGGGGCGCGGCGTGGCGCCGCCGGGGGCGACGAGGTACAGCGCCTCCCGCAACAGGGTTTCCCGCGCCAAAGCGTGACGGTCCGGCGGGTCGTGCATCAGCGCCAGGTCAGCGCGGCCGGTGGTGACCATGTCCAGCAGCGTGGCGTTCACCCCCTCCATCGCATGGATCGAGATATTGGGATGGTCCTGCCGCATGCGCAGCAGGAAGCGGGGCATCACCAGCGCGCCGGTGGTGGGCGGCACGGCGATGACGACATGGCCGGAGACGGAGCGTTCCAGCTCCGCCACCTCATCCTTGATCTGCCGGGCGGAGCGCAGCAGCAACTCCGCCCGGCGCAGCACCACAGCGCCGGCCGCCGTCAGCTCCACGCCCCGGGCGCGGCGCAGCATCAGCGGCGCGCCCAGCTCCTCCTCCAGCTTGCGGATCTGGCGGCTGAGCGCGGGCTGGGCGATGCGCAGCTCCTTCGCCGCGGCGGAGATGCTGCCGAGCCGGGCGACATGGATGAAGCTGCGCAGCTCGCGAAGGTCCATGGCGACCGCGTTTCCCTCGATATTGGCGCGATCATGCCGGCTTCTTGCCCTGCTGCCGAGGCCCGCTACAAAGAAGGTCTGATGGGCCGGAGACGCCGATGGACCAGGACCTCGCCGCCGTTTACGCGCATCTCGACGACCAGCGGGCCGCCTTCGTGCACCGCCTGGCCGAGTATGTGCGCCACCCCAGCATCAGCGCCCAGGATATCGGCATCCGCGACGTGGCGGAGCGCCTGTTGACCCTGCTAACGGAGATCGGCCTTCAGGTGGAGCTGATGGAGACCGCCGGCCATCCGATGGTGGTGGCCCGCTGGGACGGCGCGCCGGGCCAGCCGACGGTGCTGCTCTACGGCCATTACGACGTGCAGCCGCCCGAGCCGCTGGAGGCCTGGACCACCCCGCCCTTCGAGCCCAGCATCCGCGACGGCCGGATGTATGCGCGCGGCGTGGCGGACAATAAGGGCCAGCATCTGGCGCAGATCCTGGCCATCGAATCCCACCTCAAGGTGCATGGCCGCCTGCCCTGCAACGTCATCCTGCTGCTGGAAGGGGAGGAGGAGGTCGGCAGCCCCCATATCGCCGACTTCATCCGCAGCCATGCCGATCTGCTGCGCGCCGACCTGGCGGTCACCGCCGATGGGCAGCTGCACGCCTCCGGCCAGCCCACGCTGAAATTCGGCTCGCGCGGCGTGGTGGCCTTCGAACTGCATGCGCGGCATGCGAAGCGGGATGTCCATTCCGGCAATTTCGGCGGCGTGGTGCCGAACCCGCTTTGGACCCTGGTGCACCTGCTCGGCACGATGAAGAACGCCGCGGGCGAGATCACTATCGAAGGTTTCCACGACGCCATCATCCCGCCCAGTGCGGAGGAACGGGCCGCCGCCGCCGCCTTGCCGATCGACCTGCCCGCCTTCCAGCGCTCGCTGGGCCTGGAACGGCTGGACATGCCGGCGGACCGCCCCTTCTACGACCGGCTCAGCTTCCACCCGACGCTGACGCTGAACGGGCTGCATGGCGGCTATGGCGGGCCCGGCATGAAGACCGTGCTGCCGCACACGGCCTTCGCGAAATGCGACGTGCGGCTGGTCGCCGCCCAGGACCCCTCCGACATCCTGGACAAGATTGCGGCGCATGTGGCCAAGCATGCGCCGGAGGTCGAATTCGTCCGGGCGGAGGAGGGCATGTATCCGTCCAAGACGCCCCTCACCTCCCCGCTCGCCGCCCCGGTGCGCCGGGCGCTGACCGTTGCCTATGGGATGGAGCCGCTGCTCTATCCCTCCGGCTTCGGCAGCCTGCCGGGCTATGTCTTCACCGATATCCTGGGCATCCCGGCCTTCGTGGTGAACTACGCCAATGCGGATGCGGCGAACCATGCGCCGGATGAGAACATGACGCTGGACTGCTTCCACAACGGCATCCGCGCCGGCGCGGCGCTGCTGCACGAGCTCGGCAAGGGGATCTGAGGGCCACCCGGCCACCGCCCCCATGAACGCACGCGACATCGAGATCTTCTGCGAGATCATGCGCAGCAAGTCGCTGAGCCTCGCGGCCCGGTCGCTGCATGTCTCCCAGCCCGCCTTGTCGCAGGCGCTGCGGCATTGCGAGGACCGCATCGGCTATGCGCTGTTCCACCGCCATGCCGGGCGCCTGACCCCCACGGCGGAAGCCAACGCGCTCTGGCCGGAAGCCGAACGGCTGTTTCATGAGCTGCGCAGCTTTCGCGGCCTGGCGCGCGACCTGGGCGGGCATCAGGGCGGGCTGCTGCGGCTGGGCACCACCTCCTCGCTCGGGGTCTCGCTGGTGCCGAAGGCGGTGGCGCGGCTGCGGCAGGACTGGAAGCAGGCACGCATCTCGGTGAACCTGCTGCCGGTGCGGGAATTGGGGGAGGCGCTGCTGGCGCGCCGCCTGGATGTCGGGCTGGCGCTGACCTCGGTGGATGTGCCGGGGCTGGACCAGGCGCTGCTGGGCCAGGTGCCCTGCATCGTGCTGCTGCCGGCGGATCACCCGCTGGCGGCGGCTTCGGAACTCGGCCCGGCGCAGCTTGCCGGCCTGCCCGAGATCGGCTTCGGCGGCTGGCAGGATTTTGGCCACAGCCTAGACCTTGCCTTCAGCGCGGCGGGGGTGGAGCGGCGGATCGCGGTGGAGATCGGCAATACGGTGATGGCCGTGGCCATGGTGCGGGAGGGTATCGGCTTCGCCATCGTCGATGCCTTCGCCCGCGGCGCCCTGCCGCCCGGCGTCGTCGCCCGCCCCTTCCTGCCACGGGTGGCGCGCGACGTGGTGCTGCTGCGCAGCCGCATGCTCGGCAATCCGGACATGGTGGACCGGCTTGCCGAGATCATGCGCGGGCTGTGCGAAGCCGCGCTGTAGGGATCAATCCAGCCGGGCGCCGCTGGCGCGGACGACGGGCAGCCAGTAGCGGATTTCCTCCTGCAGGAAGTCGGCGAAGCGGGTCGGCGTATAGCCGCGCATCGGCGGCAGGCCGAGGTCGAGATCCAGCCGCCGCGCGGTGGTCGCGTCGCTCAGCGCCGTTTCCACCGCCGCGGCCATCCGCTCGACGATCGGCATCGGCGTATTGGCCGGCGCGAACAGGCCGAACCAGGAATAGGCGCGATAGCCGGGCAGACCGGCCTCGGCGCTGGTCGGCACGTCCGGCAGGACGGAGGAGCGCGCCTCGGTCGCCATCACCAGCGCGCGGATCGTGCCGGCATCATGATGCGGCTTGATCAGGCCGGGGACATCGGCGGTGAAGTGGATGACGCCCGCCAGCAGGTCGTTGAACACCGGCCCGCTGCCGCGATAGGGCACATGCAGCGCCTGGGTTCCCGTCATCTGCAGGAAGGCGACGGAGGAGATGTGGCCGGAGGCGCCATTGCCCGCGCTGCCATATTGGAAGCGGCCCGGATTGGCCTTCAGCAGCGCGATGAAGTCCTGCAGCGTGGTCACGCCGAGGCTGGACTGCACGGCGATGCCGATCGGCGCCATCACCGCGGGGGCCACCGGCACGAAGTCCTTCACCGGGTCATAGGGCAGCCGGCTGTAGAGCCCCTGCGCCAGCACCAGGTTGGAGACCGAGGCCATGACGAAGGTGTAGCCATCCGGCGCCGACTTCGCGACGTAATCCGCCCCGGTCGTACCGCCGGCGCCCGGGCGGTTCTCCACCACCACCGGCTGGCCGAGCCCCTCGCTCAGCTTCTGCGCCACGATGCGCGCGCTGCCATCGGTGGCACCGCCGGCAGCGAAGGGCACCACGATGCGGATGGGACGGTTCGGCCAGGCGGCCTGCGCCGCGGCGGTGCGGGACAGGGCCGGCAGGGCGAGGGCAGCGGTCAGCACGCCACGGCGCGACGGCAGAAGGGGGCGGTTCATGGGTCAGGTCTCTCCTTGTCTGGATGGCCGTGCGCGGCGCGGTGGCAGGCTCAGCCCTGCTTCGATGGATTGGACTTCCTGCCGCAGCAGGGTCAGCCAGGCATGGCGATCGGCCGGGGCCAGGCGCGTGGTGATGAAGTTGATGGCGATGGCCGCCGTCACGTCGCGCCCGGCCGGGCGGATCGGCATGGCGAGTACCGAAAGGCCCTGGATCAGCGACCCATTGGCCAGCATGAAGCCCTGTTCCCGGATACCGGCGAGGCTCTGGCGAACCGCCTCCGCCGTCGTGCCGTATTCGCGGTAGCGCGGTGCATTGGCGGCGAGGATGGCCTCCACCTCCGCCGGCTTCTGGCAGGCGAGGATCGCCAGGCTGCCGGAGCCGATGCCGAGTGGCAGCAATCCGCCAACGCCCTGGGTCAGGCTTTCGATGACGTAGCTGCCCTCCTGCCGATCGGCCACCAGCGCGTTCAAGCCGCTGCGGACGATCAGGAAGGTGGTCTCCTGCGTTTCCGCGGCGATGCGCAGCAGCGCGGGGCGGCACAGCCGGCGCAGGCCGCTGCCATCCGCCGCGCGTCCGGCCAGGGCGATCAGCCGCGTGCCCAGGCGGTGGCGGCGGGTCGCCTCCTCCCGATCCACCCAGCCATGCTGTTCCAGCGCCGCCAGCAGCCGGTGCACGGTGGAGGCCGAGAGGCCGAGGCTGGTGGCGAGGCGCGAAAGCTGTTCCCCCCCGTCGCCCGCCTCGCCCAGCCGTTCCAGCAGCCGCACGACGCGGTCCAGCACCTGGATGCCGGAGCTGGTGGTCTCGTCGGGCGGATCAGGGCGGTCCAAGGCGGCATCCCGGAAGCAGGGTGCTGCCGCTATAATTCCACAGAATGGAAATGAGAAGCTTTTCTTTCCATCTGGCAGAAACTACCATCCGCCAGCGATGCGGCGGGAGGTGGCCTTGCGGTTGGTGCGACTGGTCGATCAGGACCGCCCCGAAATCGGCTTCACCCTGGATGGCCAGCCCATGACCGCCCGCCAGGGCGACACGCTGCTGACCGCCATCCTCGCCGGGGGCGAGGACTTCCTGCGGACCAGCGAATTCGGCGACGGCCGCCGCGCCGGCTTCTGCCTGATGGGCGGCTGCCAGGACTGCCGGGTGCTGCTGGAGGGCGGCGATCGTGTTCGCGCCTGCACCACGCTGCTTCGGGCCGGCATGCGGCTGCGCCGGGCATGAGGGTCGCTGTGGTTGGTGCCGGTCCCGCCGGCGTGCGCGCGGTGGAACGGCTGGTCCAGGCGGGCCTTCGCCCGGTCTGGATCGACGAGGCGCCAGATGGCGGAGGCCGCATCTACCAGCGTCCGCCCGCCGGCTTCACCCGCACACCCAAGGCCCTCTACGGCTGGGAAGGCGGCCGCGCCGCGGCGCTGCATGCCACGCTGGATGCGCTGAAGCCGCAGGTGGATTGGCGGCCGGAGACGCTGGTCTGGAACATCCAGGCCGGCCGCCTCGACACGGTGAAGGACGGTTTGATCGGGGAGGTTGGCTTCGACGCCACCCTGCTCTGCACCGGCGCGATGGACCGGGTGATTCCCCTGCCCGGCTGGACCCTGCCGGGCGTCACCGCCATGGGCGCGGCACAGATCGCGCTGAAGGCGCAGGGCTGCGCCATCGGCCGGCGCGTGGCCTTCGTCGGCAGCGGGCCGCTGCTCTGGCTGGTCGCCTACCAGTACATGAAATCGGGCGCCGGCGTCGCCGCGGTGATCGACACCACCCCCTGGCGCACCAAGCTGCAGGCGCTGGCCGGGCTGCGCGACGGCGCGGCGACGCTCGCCAAGGGCGCTTGGTACGTCGCCCGCCTGCGCGCCGCCGGCATTCTGGTCCGCGAAGGCGCGACGCCGCTGGCCATCGAGGGCGAGAGTGCCGTGACAGGGCTGCGCTGGCGTGATGCGGCGGGGGCGGAGCATCGGCTGGATTGCGATGCCGTCGCGCTGGGCTGGGGCGTGCGGCCGGAAACGCAGCTGGCCGATCTCGCCGGCGTCGCGATGCGCTTCGACGCGCTGTCGCATCTCTGGGTGCCGCAGCGCGATGCGGCGGGGCGGACGGCGGTGCCGGGCCTCTATCTCGCCGGCGACGGCGCTGGCATCGGTGGCGCGGATGTGGCGGAACTGGCCGGCGCCCGCGCGGCGCTCGCTTTGCTGGAGGATGCGGGCATGCCCAACGATGCAGCCGGGGCGAAGCGGCTGGAACAGCGGCTGCGTGGCCAGGCGCGGTTCCGCGCGGCACTCGACCGCGCCTTCCCCTTCCCTACCCGTCTCGCCGCCGCCATGCCCGACGACACCATTCTGTGCCGCTGCGAGGCGGTGCGCGCGGGAGAGCTGCGCCAGGCCGCACGCGCCGATGTGGCGACCGGCGCGGCGCCGGAAGTGAATCGCGCCAAGGCTTTCACCCGCATCGGCATGGGCCGCTGCCAGGGCCGCATCTGCGGCGCCGCGGCGGCGGAGGTGCTGGCGGATGCATTGGGATGCGATGTGACGGAAGTCGGCCGACTGCGGGGCCAAGCGCCCGTGAAGCCGCTGCCCATGCCGGCGCTGGCGCCATGAGCCGCATCGTCGAAACCGAGGTTCTCGTCATCGGCGGCGGCGGCGCCGGCTGTTCCACCGCGCTGCACCTCGCGCTGCGGGGCGCCAAGGTGGTGCTGCTGGAACGTGGGCTGGTCGGGTCCCAGGCCTCCGGCGCCAATTACGGCGGCGTGCGCCAGCAGGGCCGCCACCCGGCGGAGCTGCCGATTGCGCGGCGGTCGCATGCCATCTGGCAGGACCTGCCGCGGCTGCTGGGCACGGATTGCGAATTCGTCGCCACCGGGCATCTGAAACTGGCCCGCAGCGCGGCGGAGGAGGCGGACCTCGTCGCCTATCTCGACGTGGCGCGCGACCATCAGCTGGCGGTGCGCTTTCTCGATCGCGCGACACTGCATCGCGATTATCCCTGGCTCGGACCCACGGTGATCGCCGCCTCCCACGCGCCGGAGGATGGCTCCGCCAATCCGCGCCTGCTCTCCCCGGCGCTGGCCCAGGCGGCGCGGAAGGCGGGTGCGACCATCCGCGAACAGGTCCGCGTCACCGCCTGCCGCAAGGACGGCGCGCATTTCGTGGTGGAGGCGGGTGACGAGACTTTTCGTGCCGATGTGCTGGTGAACACCGCCGGTTTTTGGGGTGGCCAGGTGGCCGATTGGTTCGGCGAGGCCGTGCCCGTAAAACCGCACACGCCCAATATGGGCGTGACGGAGCCGATCCCGTACTTCATCCGCCCCAATATCGGCGTGGCCGGCGGCGGCATCTATCTGCGTCAGATCCCGCGCGGCAACGTCATCTTCGGCGGTGGCCGGGGCATGGGTGATCCGGACGTTCCCTTTTCCCGCGCCACGCCCGAAGCGACGCTGGCGGCGATGCGCAAGGCGGTGGAGATCGTGCCCTCGCTGGCCGGCGTTTCCGTCATCCGCAGCTGGAGCGGCATCGACGGGCTGATGCCGGATGCGATCCCCGTGGTGGGCCCCAGCAGCAACACGCCGGGGCTGTTCCACGCCTTCGGTTTCTCGGGCCACGGCTTCCAGCTCGGCCCGGCCATCGGCGCGATCCTCAGCGAGCTGGTGCTGGATGGGCGGAGCGATGTGCCGCTCGACGGGCTTTCGATCCGGCGTTTTCAGGCCGCATAAGCCAGACTTATCCGCGACGCCGGATTCACGATCTGGCTCGCGGCCAGCGCATCGCCGATCCTCGGCACCACGTGACGGAAAGGCATAAGATGGCTTGGCGCATCGGCGTGGATATCGGTGGCACCTTCGCGGACTTCGTCGCGCTGGAAACCTCCACCGGGCGGCTGGAAACGCTGAAGGTGCTGACCACGCCGTCCGAGCCCGGCCAGGATGTCGCCACCGGCCTGCGCCGCCTGGCGGCCGATGGCCTGGTGCCGGCGGAGGTCGAGCGCTTCGTCCACGGCACCACCGTTGGCGTGAACACCATCATCCAGCGCCGCGGCGCGAAGCTCGCGCTGTTCACTACCGCCGGCTTCACCGACATGCTGGAGCTGGCGCGGCTGCGCATGCCCGATCCCTACAGCCTGTTCTGCGAGCGCCCCGCGCCGCTGGTGCCCCGCGAATCCGTCTTCGGCATCACCGAGCGCATGGATGCCGAGGGCCGCAGCGTGACGCCGCCGGACCGCGCTTCTGTCGCCGCGGCGCTGGACGCCGCGCTGGCGCAGGGCTGCGAAGGCGTCGTCGTCTCCTTCCTGCATGCCTGGCGCAATGCGGCGCATGAGGAGGCGGTCGCCGCCATGATCTGCGAGATCGCGCCGGACCTTTTCATCTTCCGTGGCAGCGAGGTCTGGCCGGCGATCCGGGAGTATGAGCGCACCACCACCTCCGTGCTCAACGCCTATGTGCATCCGCGCATCGAAGCCTATCTGGAGCGGGTGCAGGGCCAGCTCACCGCTGCCGGCATCTCCGCGCCGCTGCTGCTGACCACCTCCGCCGGCGGCACCATGACGGCGCAGCGGGGGCGGCGTGATTGCGTCGGCATGCTGCTGTCCGGCACCGCTTCCGGCGTTGTCGGCGCCGGCGTGGTGGCGCGGGCGGCGGGCGAGAAGCTGGTGCTGACGCTGGATATCGGCGGCACCAGCGCGGATGTGGCGCTGCTGGTCGATGGCGCGCCCTCCTTCGGCAGTGGCCAGGCGATCGGGGAGTTTCCGCTGGCGATCCCGACCGTCGCGGTGATCTCCTCCGGCCAGGGCGGTGGTTCCATCGCGCGGGTCGATGCACAGGGCGTGTTGCAGGTCGGGCCGGAAAGCGCCGGATCGACGCCTGGCCCCGCCTGTTTCGGGCGCGGCGGCAGCCATTTCACGGTAACGGATGCCGCGCTGATCTGCGGGATTCTGGGCCAGGGCCAGCTGGGCTTCGGTGCCATCGCGCCGGATCGCGCGCTGGCGGAAGCCGCGGCGCGGCCGATCGCGGAACGGCTCGGCCTGGATGTGCCGACGGTGGCGGAAGGCGTTCTGCGGGTGGCCATCAGCGGCATGCTGGTCGAGATCGACAAGCTGCTGGCCCGCGCCGGCGCGCATGCCAGCGAATTGACGCTGATGCCCTTCGGCGGCGCCGGGCCGATGCTGGGCGCGCTGCTGGCGGAGGCCGCGGGCATCCGCCGCGTGCTGGTGCCGGCGGTGCCGGGCACGCTCTGCGCGCTTGGCGCGCTGGCCGCCGATCTGCGCCGCGACACCATGCGCAGCCTGCTCTTGCCGCTGGCCGAGCCGGCGCTGCCGGTGCTGCATGAAACCTTCGACGCGCTGGCGGCGGAGGCCGCGACGACGCTGGTGGAGATGGGCGGTAGCGGGGAGTCGGAAATCAGCCTCGGCGCCGATCTGCGCTATCAGGGCCAGTCCTTCGAAGTGCCGGTGCCGCTGCCCGCCAACTGGCGCGAACACGGCACCGCCGCCGATCTCGCCGCGCTGTTCCACGCCGCGCACAGGGACGCCTTCGGCCATTGCGACGAGTTCGCACCGGTGGAAGTGGTGGGCCTGCGCGCCGCGGCGCTGCGCCGCGCGCCGCCTTTGCCCGTCCGCGACGACAAGGTGGTGGAGGCGGAAGCCGCGGCCGAGACCGCCATATCCCTCCGCCTCGCCGGCGCCTGGCAGGATGCTGGGCTGTATCGGCGGGAGGCGCTGGGCGCCGGCGCGCGGCTCACCGGCCCCGCCGTGGTCACGCAATCCGACTGCACGGTGCTGGTTCCCGCCGGCTGGCAGGTGCACGCCGATGCGCAGGGCAACCTCGTGATGGAGACGATCTGATGCGCACCGACCCCATCACGCTGCAGGTGCTGCGCAACCATTGCCGCGCCGCCGCCGAGAGCATGGCGACCACGCTGTACCGCACGGCGCATTCCACCTTCGTCAAGGAGACGGAGGATTTCACCGTCCAGTTCCTCGACGCCCAGGGCAAGACCTGCGCGGTGCCGCTGGACCTTGGCGCCACCTGGTATCCGGGCGTGGATTACGAGGCGGCGATCGGGATGGTGCCCGGCGGCTATGCGCCCGGCGACATCGCGATGACCAACGACCCCTATTCGGGCTATCTCGCGACCCATTCGCCGGACACCAATATGTGGAAGCCGGTGTTCCATGAAGGGCGCATCATCGCCTTCGCCGGTGGCCATATCCACAATGTCGATGTCGGCGGCGCCGTGCCGGCCAGCCTGTCCCGCACGCTGACGGAGGTGCATCAGGAAGGCATCCGTGTGCCGCCGTCCAAGCTGTATCAGGAAGGCGTGCTGGACGAGAAGCTGCTGCGCGTCATCCTGGCGAATGTGCGCGTGCCCGACCAGAACTGGGGCGACCTGAAGGCGCTGATCGCCGCGGTGAACACCGGAGAGCGTCGTATCCTGGATCTGGTGCGCCGCTTCGGCGTGGAGACGCTGGTCGATGGCATGGCGGATCTGCTCGACTATGGGGAGGCGCAGGCGCGCGCCGTGCTCGCCGGGCTGCCGGATGGCGACTATGCCTTCGCCGATTACTGCGACGAGGACGGGCCGGATGGCGACCCGCTGCGGCTGAAGCTGACACTGCGCATCATGGGCGATTCCGCCGTGCTGGATTTCACGGGCACCGATCCGCAGACGCTGTCCTCCATGAACGTGCCGACCGGCGGCCATGAGCGGCATTCGCTGGTGATGGTCGGCGTCTATTACGTGCTGTCGGCGCTGAGCCCGAAAATCCTGCTGAACTTCGGCACGACGCGGCCCTTCACCTGCATCCTGCCGGAAGGCAGCGTGGTGAACCCGCAGCATCCGGCCGCCGTGGGCATGCGCAGCCTGACCTGCGCGCGGCTGCGCAGCCTGGTCTTCGGCGCCTTCGTGCAGGCGGCACCGGAACGGCTACCGGCCGCGCCGGCCGGGTCTTCCTCCATCATCAATATCTCGGGCGAGAACCGGCGCACCGGGCGGCGCTCCATCGTCGCGGTGGCGCCGATCGTGGGTGGCGGCGGCGGCATGCCGCATCGCGACGGCACCGATGGCTCCGGCGCCGATGCCGCCTATCTCAAGAACAGCCCGATCGAGATCACGGAATCCGAAGCGCCGGTGCGCGTGCTGCGCTACGGGCTGATGCCGGATACCGGCGGTGCCGGCGCGCATCGCGGTGGTCTGGCCACCGTGCTGGAATTCACCACCGATGCGCCGGATGCGGTGGTGACCGCGCGCAACCGCGACCGCTCCGTCTTCCAGCCCTGGGGCACGCTGGGCGGCAGGCCCGGCGCGGCCAGCACCTTCGCGCTGAATCCGGGCACGCCGGCGGAGCGCAACCTGGGCAACACGGACCTGTTCAACCTGCCCCCCGGCGATGTGGTGCGCATCGTCTCCCCTGGCGGCGGCGGGCGCGGCGACCCCTTGACCCGGGAGGCCGCTGCGGTGCTCACCGATGTCCGGTCCGGGCGCCTGACGGCGCAGGCCGCCGAACGCGACTACGGCGTCATCATCCGCGATGGCGGTATCGACGCGGAGGCCACAACGCAGCGGCGCGCCGGTGAGGCCAGCCGCGGCGCCATGCGCTTCGACCTGGGCGCGGCACGGCTGGCGCATGAGCGGGTCTGGACCGAGGCGGCCTATCAGGCACTGCACGCCGTGCTGGCGGAGATGCCGGTGAGCTGGCGGGCCAGGGCGAAGAAATCGATCTTCGCCACGCTGCGCGCCACGCCGGAAGCGACGCCCGCCGAGGCCATCGCGCGCTTCCGGGAGAAGGCGGGGGCGGCGCGGTAGCGCCGCTTCACCTCAGCCCGGCGCGCGTGCCAGCCAGAAGCGCATGCGGCCATCGGCGAAGGCCGGGACCACGAAGCCCTTGCGGGAGGCGAGCAGCAGCGGGTCGCGATACAGCGGGATCATCCAGTAATTGGCCCGCTCGATGGCGAAGGCCTCGGTCAGCATCGCCGTGCGCCGGGCCGGGTCCATCTCCACCGCCACACGCTCCACCAGCGCATCCAGCGCGGGGTCGGAGGTGCGGCCGGCATTCCAGCTGCCGCGCCGTTCCGTGCGGCTGTGCATGACGTTGTTGAGGATGGAGAAGCCATCGAGCTGCGGCGTATTGGCCCAGCCCATCACATAAATGTCCTGGCCGCGCCGCTGGAAGGCCTGCATATAGGCGGCGAAGCGCACGCCGCTGTAGTTCACCCGCACGCCGATGCGCGACCACATCGCGGCCGAGGCCTGGCAGACGCGGTCCACATTCACGAAGCGGTCCACCGGGCATTGCATGTCCATGGTGAAGCCGTTGGGATAGCCCGCCTCCGCCAGCAGCCGTTTCGCGCCTTCCGGATCGTAGCTGGCGCGCTGCACGGATTGCGCGGGGTCATAGCCGGTGATCTGCGGCGCGATCATCGCATGGGTCGGCTGCGTCAGGCCGCGCATCACGGTGCGGGTGATGGCGCCCACATCCAGCGCCATGGTCATCGCCTGGCGAACACGGGCATCGGCCAGCGGGTTGCGATCGCCGCCGCCGGCGACGCGGTGGTCCTCATGCACGTTGAAGCCGTAATACATCACGCGCAGGTCTTCGGTCTCGACCAGCGTGATGTTCGGGTCCCGACGCAGCCGCTCCGCATCCTGCAGCGGCGTCGGGGTGATGACGTCCAACTGGCCCGACAGCAGCGCGGCCAGCCGCGTCGCGTCATTCGGCACCGGGCGGAAGGAGACGCGGTCGATATTGTGCTCGCGCCTGTCCCACCATTCGGGGAAGGCCTCCAGCACCGTTTCGGAATCCAGCTGGCGGGAGACCAGGCGGAAGGGGCCAGTGCCATTGGTCTGCACATTGGCGTAGCTGGCCGCACCGCGCGCCGGGTCGGTCGGCAACATGGCGTCATGCTGCTGCATCCAGCGCTCGCTGAGGATGGCGACGCCGGCCAGGTCGTTGATCAGCACGGGATAGGGGCCGCGCAGCTGCACATCGACCGTCTCCGGCCCGCTCTGCTCGACGGCGCTGATCATGTGGGTGACGGAGGCGTAGGGCGAATTCGGCACGCTGGCGCGGCGGAGGGAGGCCACGACATCCGCCGCCGTCATCGGCGTGCCGTCATGGAAGCGCACGCCCTGGCGGATGGTGAAGCGGTAGCGGTCCGGGGCCAGCACCTCCCACCCCGTGGCGAGGCCGGGCTCGAACTTCAGGTCGCGGTCGAGCCGGACAAGGGATTCATAGATATTGCCGAGCAGCGCCGCATTGGCCGTGCTGAACACGCCATGCGGGTCCATGGTCGTGACCTCACCGTTATTGCCCCAGCGCACCGTGGTCTGCGCGGCGGCGGGCGCGGCGAGCGTCAGGGAAAGCGCGGCCGCAACGGCTGCGCGGCGCCATGGAAAGCGGGTCATGCGTTGCTCCTGTCCAGCGGGAAGATCGGCCGGCGCACACGCCGGAAGTCGAGGGAATGCAGATCCAGCGTCGCGACGCCCGGGCCCTGGCAATCGACATGGCCCTTGGCCAGCGGCAGGAAGGCCGGGCGATGGTTGGTCTTCGCCTTCAGGATGACGTAGCGGAAGCGCGTCGGCTCCAGCCCGAAGATGCGGTATTGCAGCGGATCCAGCGCCTCCACCCGGCCTTCGCTGACCAGCAGCGTCAGGCGCCCCGTCTCCAGCACCGCGCAGCGGCCGAGATCGACGGGCATGCCGGTGAAGATCGGTCCCTCCACCGTGAAGCGGCCCATGGCCAGCGTGCGCACCGTGCCGGTCAGGCGCAGCGGCACCAGCTGTTCCTTCAGCGCCGGGATCGGCATCTTGGCGCCGATGTCGAGGGTGATGGTGGCGCCCACCCCGGCCTCGATCATCCGCGCCACCGCCTCCGGATCGCAGATCGGCCCGGCGAGAATGCCGTCCATGCCACGGTCCAGCGCGGCGGCGATGACGGCCATGGAATCCATGGTGCCGCCGGAATGGCAATTGTCGGAGAAGTCGGCGAGGATCACCGGCCCGTCCGTCATCGCCGCCGCACGATCCATCGCGGCGTCGAGGCTCTCGAAAGGCGCGGGGCGAAATTCCTCGCGCAGCGACCAGGCAAGGTCGGCGATGGATTGCGCCGCGGCGCGGGCGCGTGCCACGTCGCCGTTGGCGGTGGCCAGCACCGTCATGCAGGTGTCCTGCGTATCGGCCAGCGGGAAGCCGGTGAAGACGGTGACGCTGGGCAGGCCGTCGCGCTCCGCCGCATCGGCAGCCGCGATCAGCCGCGACATCGGCTCCCGGTCCGTCAGGCACTTCACCATATCGGGCAGCATCGGCACGCGCGCGGCGACGGTGACGGGGTTCAGCCGGCCCTCCAGCACATCGCGCAGCAACTGCCCGGCCTTGCGGCCGGTCTCCGGCATGTCGGTATGCGGGAAGGTACGATAGCCCGGCATCACCGTGCAGTTCTCGATGAAGAGATCCGAGAGGTTGGCATGGGAATCGAGCGAGACGCCGATCGGCAGGCCGGGCCGGATCTGGCGGATGCGCGACAGCAGCTCGCCCTCCCCATCCTCCGCGCCCTCGGCGACCATGGCGCCGTGCAGGTCGAGCATCATCGCGTCGCAGCCCCGCGCCGCGGCGCAGAGGATATCGCAGAGCCGTTCGAAGACATCGCGCTGGACGGGGCCGGAGGGCAGGCAACGCGCGGCGATGGGCAGGCTGACCTCCGCCCCCATCGCCTCTGCCACCTCCAGCAGGCCGGACAGGCTGTAGCCTGAATGGCGGAAGGCGCGGTAGGCGGCCTCGCCATGGATCGGGCCGCCTGGCCCGAAATCCTCCCACCGCGTTGGCACGGGCGAGAAGGCGTTCGTCTCGTGCTTGAACATGGCGGCGACGATTTTCATGCGCGTGATCCCGATGCGTTGCGGTGGCTCAGTCGGGCCGCACGATCTTCCAGTAGGTGTCCTTGTTGTGGACCAGCCCGTCCTTGAACTCCCACAGGTCGCAGCCCTGGTAGTTCAGCTCCGTGCCATCGGCCGACTTGCCGGTGACGCGCCAGACGGAGACGGCGCGGTCGCCGGCGACGTATTCATACTCATGGGTCCAGGCCATGTCGGGGATCACCTTGAAGCGGTCCGCCAGCACCTTGTGGACGGCCGCCTTGCCCCGGATGGCGCGGCCCACCGGCTCCGGCCCGCTGGCCATGAAGAAGGTGCAGTCATCGGTGAAGTAGGTCATGATCCGGTCGGCATCGCGGCTGTTGAAGGCGGCGGCGATTTCCAGGATCAGCTCGACATTCACGGGCCGTCCGGCGCGTCCGGTCGGCACTTCGGCGATCTGGCTCATGGCACTGTCCCTGAAGGATCGGTTGACTGGGATACTGCTGGCACGCCGAAGATCGGTCAATGTTTTTGAAGACAATCTCCGCTAGAGTCTCGCCATGACCCGCGCGCCCTATCTCGACCTGCCGCCCCAGCCCCCCGGCCCACTCGAACAGGGCGGCCTGCCCGACTTCGTCGCCGCGCGGCTGCGGGAGGCCATCCTCTCCGGGGCCATCGAGGCGGAGGCGCTGCTGCGGCAGGAGGATATCGGCCAGCGCTTTGGCGTCAGCCGCCCCCCGGTGCGGGAGGCGCTGCGCCAGCTGGAGGCCGAGGGCCTCGTCGTCTCCCGCCCCCGCCGCGGCTATGTCGTGGCCCGCCTCTACCCTTCGGAGATCGCCGAGATCTTCGACATCCGCATGGTGCTGGAGGCCCAGGCGGCCGAGCACGCCGCCCGGAAGCGGACCGCGGAGGATCTGCGCGCCATGGAGGCGTTGGTGGCGCAGATGGAGCTTATCCGCATCGAGAGCGCGGAGGATGGCCTGCGCTTCTCCCTGCTCAACCGCGAATTCCACGACCGCATCTGCCGGGCCGGCGGGCGGCGCTTCTCCGGCCAGGTGCTGGCGACGCTGCGCAACCAGGTGGAGCGCTATGTGCGCCTGGGCTCCGCCCTGGTCGGCAATGTGGACCGTGTGAACCGCGAGCACCGCGCGATCCTGGAGGCCTGCCGCGCCGGCGATGCCGAGCAGATGGCCGCCCTCAGCCTGGCCCATGTGCGGGAGACGGGGCAGCGCCTGCTGGCCGGGCTGGAACAGGCGAGCGGGCGGCGGGAGGAGGACGCCCCCTAAATCACCCGCGCGGCACGCTCCAGCGCCAGGCGCAGATAGCCGGCGGTGCGGCGGTAGTGCTCGACCAGCAGTGCGCAGGCCTCAGGCACCTTCCTGGCCAGCGTCGCCTCCGCCAGGGCCTCATGCTCCGCGGCCACGTCGCGGCTGGGATAGGCGGCGGTCAGCGCCACGCTGCGGTAGCGGCTGGCGCGCTCGCGCAGCGTTTCGCAGAAGCCGAGCATGGTCGGCGATGGGCAGGCGCCGACCAGGGCGCGGTGGAAGGCGATATGCGCCGCGTCCCAGGCGGGGTCATCGCGCGGGCTGGAAGGGTCGGTCCGGCGGGGCAGATTGGCCAGGCGGTAGCGCGCCACCACCAGCCGTTCCTCCCACAGCGCATCGCCGGCCAGAATGGATTCGCGCAGCGCGACCTCCTCCACCCAGCAGCGGGCGCGCAGCAATTCCTCGAAATCGGCCAGGGTGATGGGCGCGGCGCGGAAGCCGCGCTGGTCCAGCCGTTCCACCAGCCCTTCCGCCGCCAGGCTGCTCAGCGCCTCCCGCACCGGGCTGGCGCCGGTGCCGTAATCCGCGGCCAGCACCTGGACCTTCAGCTTGCGGCCGGGCGGCAGGATGCCGTCGATGAGGTCGCTGCGCAGACGGCGATAGACCTGTGTGGCGAGGGTGGTGGGCTCCGCGGGAGCCTGATTCGGCATCATGCCGCCAGAATGCGGCGCGGCACAAATCTCGCCAAGCGCATTGCGCGATAATTTTTGTCGATATAATTTGCATACAAGCCAGATAGTCGTTTTTCTGGTGGGGGACTGCCAGGGCGCAACGTCGCCCGGCCGGCGCGGCGAAGGCCGTGCGGGCTCCGAAGGGAAGGAAATCGAAGAATGCTGCATCGTCGCCGAGATCTTGCCGCCCTGGCCGGCCTCGCTTTCGCCGCGCCGGCCCTGCGCTCCGCCCGCGCCCAGGCCGCCTGGCCGGACCGGCCGGTGCGCATCATCATCCCCTTCGCCGCCAGCGGTGGCGCCGACACCT
The DNA here is from genome assembly GCF_053891155.1 of Roseomonas sp. F4. NCBI lineage: Bacteria > Pseudomonadati > Pseudomonadota > Alphaproteobacteria > Acetobacterales > Roseomonadaceae > Roseomonas > Roseomonas sp. F4. Next base: position 408,117 of record NZ_JBSSHK010000002.1, on the reverse strand, counting down.
TCACCCGCCTGCTGACCGAGCCGCTGGGCCAGGCCTTCGGCCAGCCCTTCGTGGTGGAGAACCGCCCCGGCGGCGGCGGCATCATCGGCACCGATGCCGTGGCCCGCGCCACCGATGGCCATACGCTGATGATGCTGACGGTGACGCATACGGCGAATGAGACGCTGATGCCCAACCGCCCCTATGTGCTGATGCGGGATTTTGCCCCGGTCGCCTGCCTCAACCGCACCTATCAGGTGCTGGTGGTGAATGCCGACTTCCCGGCGCGGAACGTGGCGGAGCTGATCGCGCTGGCGAAGGCGCGGCCCGGCACGCTGGACTATGCCTCCTCCGGCCCCGGCACGCCGTATCACATCGCCTTCGAGGTGTTCCGCCATGCCGCCGGCATCCAGGTGCAGCATGTGCCCTTCCGCCTCAGCGGCGATGCCCGCAACGCCATCGCCGGCGGCACCGTGCCGATGATGTTCGACGGCATCGCCACCATGATGCCGCTGATCCAGTCCGGCCGGGTGCGCGCCTTGGCCACCACCGGTCCTGTCCGCTCCTCCCTGATGCCGGACATCCCCACAGTGGCGGAGACGGTTCCGGGCTATGAACAGGTGGGCTTCAACGGCGTGATGGCGCCGGTCAGCACGCCGCCCGCCGTGGTGCAGCGGCTGAACACCGAGATCAACCGCATCCTCGGGACCGACTCCATGAAGGCCGCCTTCGCGCGCCTGGGGGCGGAGATGGCCCCGATGAGCGTGGCGGAATACGACACGCTGCTGCGCACCGATATCGAGCGCCGGCGGGAATGGATCCGCCTGGCCGGCATTGAACCGCAGTGACAGGACGCCGCATGGTCTCGTTCATCCTCAACGGCGCGCCGGTGGCGCTGGATCTGGCGGAGCAGGTGCCGCTGCTGGCCGCGCTGCGCGGCCCGGCGGGCCTCTCCGGCCCGCATTTCGGCTGTGGGGTGGAGGCCTGCGGCGCCTGCGCCGTGCTGCTGGACGGCGTGCCCGCCATGTCCTGCGCCCTGCCGGTCGGCGCTGTGGCCGGCCGATCGGTGACGACGGTGGAGGGCCTCGGCACGCCGGAGGCGCCGCACCCGCTGCAGACGGCCTTCCTGGAGGAACAGGCGGGGCAATGCGGCTATTGCCTGCCCGGCATCCTGGTCGCCGCCGCGGCGCTGCTGCGGGCGAATCCTTCGCCGGATGACGCGGCGGTGCGCCAGGCGCTGGATCCGCATCTCTGCCGCTGCGGCAGCCACAACCGCATTGTCCGCGCCGTGCTGCGCGCGGCCGCGCGCATGAGGGAGGCCGTTCCGGCATGAGCGCGAGCGCGAACCCGCCCAAGCTGCCGGCGAGCCTGCAGGTCAATCCGCGCCTGTCCCAGTGGCTCGATTTTCCGGGCGAGGGGCGGGTGACGATCCGCCCCGGCAAGGTGGAGATCGGCCAGGGCATCCTGACCGCCCTGTCGCAGATCGCGGCGGATGAGCTGGATGTGGCGCTGTCGCGCATCGAGGTGCAGACGGTGACGACGCCGGACAGCCCGGATGAGGGCGTGACCTCCGGCTCGCTCTCCGTGCAGAACAGCGGCGCGGCGCTGCGCCATGTCTGCGCCGAGGCCCGCGCCATCTTTCTGCAGGTGGCGTCCCAGCGTAGCGGCGTGGCGCTGGAGGATCTGCGGGTGGAGGATGGTGAGTTCTTCGGCCCGGATGGCACCGTGGGGTCCTATTGGGACCTGGCGGCGCAGCAGCTGCTGGAGAGCGACGCGACGCCCGGCGCCCGCGCCAAGCCCGCCACGGCGCGCCGCATCGCCGGCACCTCCTCCCCCCGCCGCGACCTGCCAGACAAGGTTTTTGGGGTCGCGCGATTCCTGCACGACATGCGGCCGGACGGACTGCTGCACGCGCGCGTCATTCGCCCACCCTCCCGCGCCGCGATGCTGCGCGACGTGCCGGAGATCGCCCTGCCCGGCGGGGCCCGCATCGTCCGCGACGGCAGTTTTGTCGCCGTGCTGGCGGAGGCCGAGCATGAGGCGGAGGCGGCGGCAACACGCCTCGCCGCCGTGCTGCGATGGGACGAGCGCGACACGCTGCCCGATGAAGGCGCGATGCCGGAATGGCTGCGCGGCGCTGAGGCCAATCACAGCGTGGCGCTGGAACGCAGCGCGGAGGATGCGCCCGCCCCAGCCCAGCGCGTCACCGCCAGCTTCTTCCGCCCGCCCATCGCCCATGCCTCCATCGGCCCGTCCTGCGCCATCTCGCAATGGCATGGGGAGACGGTGGAAATCTGGTCGCATACCCAGGGCCCCTACAATCTGCGCATGGACATGGCGAAGGCGCTGCGCATGCCGGAGGAGGCGGTGCTGATCCGCCATGTCGAAGGCGCCGGCTGCTACGGCCATAACGGCGCCGATGACGTGGCCTTGGACGCCGCTTTGGCGGCGCGCGGCGCGCCAGGCCGTCCGGTGCGGGTGCTGTGGAGCCGCGCGGATGAGCTCGGCTGGTCGCCGGTTTCCTCCGCCATGGTCGTCGATGTGGATGCGACGCTGGATGCCCAAAAGGCCATTGCCGGCTTCCAGGTGGATGTCATCAGCAACGGCCACTCCTCCCGCCCCGGCCGAGGCAAGCTGCCGACGCTGCTGGCCGCCGCCGATCTCGCCGAACCCTTCGCCGTGCCGCCCGCCATCAATCACGGTCTGGAACGCGGCGGCAGCGCGCATCGCAATGCCGTGCCGCTGTATCGCATGCCCAATCTCCGCGTGACGCTGCGCACGGTGACGGACATGCCCTTCCGCACCTCCGCCATGCGCGGCCTGGGCGCGCCGGTGAATGTCTGGGCGCTGGAATCGGTGATGGACGAACTCGCCGGGCTGGCGGGCGAGGACAAGCTCGCCTTCCGCCTGCGCCATCTGGACGACGAACGCGCCGCCGCCGTGCTGCGTGCCGGCGCCGAGATGGCCGGCTGGGAAGGCCGCGTGCGGCGGGAAGGTGTGGGTCTCGGCATGGCAGTGGCGCGCTACAAGAATCTCGGCGGCTGGTGCGCCGTCTTCGCCGAGATCGAGGCGGAAGAGGTGATCCGCGTACGCCGCATCTGGATCGCCGCCGACCTCGGCGAGGTGGTGAACCCCGATGGCGCCGCGAACCAGCTGGAAGGCGGCGCCATCCACGCCACCAGCCAGGCGTTGAAGGAGGCGGTGCGCTTCGACCGCCGCCGCATCACCAGCGACAGCTGGGAGGCCTATCCGATCCTGCGCTTCTCCGAGGTGCCGGCGGTGGAAGTGAAGTTGATCGACCGGCCCGAAATGCCGCCGCTCGGGGCCGGCGAACCCTCCTTCGGCCCCACCGTCGCCGCCATCGCCAATGCGATCCATGACGCGCTGGGGGTGCGGCCGCGGGTGATGCCCTTCACGCCCGAAAACCTCGCCACCGCACCGCAGGCACCCTGACATGGCCGAGGAGATCACGCTGACCCTCGGCTGCTTCGAGACCGATCGCGTGCGGCCCATCCTGGATGGCCGCATCCGTATCCCCGGCGTGCGTTTTGTGCGCGAGCCGGGGGAGCCGCAGGACCTGTTCCGCCGCGCGCTGCGGGATAAGGCCTTTGGCGTCACCGAATTGTCGTTGTCCTCCCATATGGTCACCACGGCACGGGGCGATGCGCCCTATATCGGGGTGCCGGTCTTTCCCTCCCGCTCCTTCCGGCATTCTGCGGTCTATATCCGCACGGATCGCGGCATTCGCAGCGCGGCGGATCTCGCGGGGCGACGCATCGGACTGCCGGAATATCAGCAGACGGCCGCGCTGTGGGTGCGTGGCATGCTGCGCGAGACCTATGGCGTGGACACAAACGGCATCGCCTGGCGCACAGGCGGGCTGGAGCAGCCGGGGGCCGGGGAGCGCGTGGCGCTGACCCTGCCGCCGGGGCTGGATGTGCGGCCGATCGGGCCGGGCGAAAGCCTGAACGGCTTGCTGGCGGCGGGCGAGATCGACGCCATCATCGGCCCGCGCCCGCCCTCCTGCTTCACCACGCAAAGCGCACCGGTCGATCGGCTGTGGCCGGATTATCGGGCGGAGGAGGAGCGTTATTTCGACGCCACCGGCTTCTTCCCCCTGATGCATTGCATGGCGGTGCGGAAGGATGTGGCGGCCGCGCATCCCTGGCTGCCGGCAGCACTGTTCCACGCCTATGCCGAGGCCAAGGCACTGGCGCTGGCCGAGTTGGCGATGGTGAATGTGCTGCGCGTGTCGCTGCCCTGGATCGCGGCGGAAGCGGCGGCGCAGACCGCGCGCTTCGGCGGCGACCCCTGGCCCTACGGCTTCGGGCGCAACCGGGAGGAGATCGCGGCCATGATCCGCTTCGCGCGGGCGGATGGGCTGGTGGCCGCCCCCCTGGCGCCGGAGGATCTGTTCGATCCCTCGACGCTCGGGCTGATGGATGCGAACCGTCAGGCGCCGGAAAAACGCTCCGCCGCATAGGGCGCCAGGTCGTGGTTGCTCGGGCGGCCGAGCACCGCGGGGGCGAGCATTTCCGCGGTTGGCGCAGAACCGGTCAGGCCGAGATGCCCGTGGCCGAAGGCGAAGAACAGCCCGGGCACCCGCTGCGCCGGGCCGATCACGGGCACGGAATCCGGCAGGCAGGGGCGATGGCCCATCCAGAAGCCTTCGGCCCGCTTCACCCGCGCATCGGGGAAGACCGCGGCCAGGTCATCATAGAGCAGCTTCGCGCGGGCCTCGTCCGGCGCGCGGTCCAAGCCGCCGAACTCCACCGTGCCGGCGACGCGCAAGGCGCCTTCCATCGGCGTGATGAACACCTTGCGGTCCGCCGGGATGACCGGACGGGTCAGCGAGATGCCGGCATCCTGAAGATCAACATGATAGCCGCGCTGCGATTCCAGCGGAATGCGATAGCCGAGCGGCGCTGCCAGCCGTGCCGACCAGGCGCCGGCCGCCAGCACCACGGATTCCGCCGCATGCATGGTCGCCTCGCCCTGCGCCCCGCTGATGCGGCCATCAGCGGTCGTCAAGGCCGTGATGCGGTCCTGAAGAATCGTGCCGCCGGCGCGCTGGAACGCCGCCGCCACAGCCCGCGCGTAGCGCAGCGGAGAGGCGCAATGCGCGTGATCCGCCAGGAACATCGCGATCTGATAGGCCTCGCCGACCGAAGGCTCCAGCGCCAGGATGCCGGCGCGGTCCAGCCGTTCCAGCTGCGCGCCATGCGCGCGCCGGATGTCCCAGCTCGGCTGATCCTTCGCGAGCTGCTGCGCATTCCGGTACAGGTAAAGCTGCCCATGCGGCCGCAGCAATTCCGGCGCTCCGATCTCCCGCGCCAAAGCGTGATGCTGTTCCGTCGCCAGATGCAGCAGCGCATCCAGCGCCGCGGTCGCCCGTGCCACCTGAGCCTGGCGTGCCGATGCGACGAAGCGGGCGAGCCAGGGTGCGGCGCGCAGCCAATAGGCGGCCGGCACATGCAGCGGCGCGGCGGGGTCCAGCAGCATGCGCGGCACCTGGCGCAGCAGGCCGGGCATGGCCAGCGGCGCGACGGAACTCGCGCTGATCGCCCCCGCATTGCCGAAGCTGGCACCGCCCTCACCCGGCGGCGCGGCATCCACCACGGTGACGGCAGCCCCGCCTTGTTGCAGGCGGAACGCCAGCGCAAGGCCGACGATGCCGGCGCCGATCACAAGGACCCGGGGGGACGCGCTCTGCGACATGATCACCTGGACTCCCGCTGGCCGAATCTCATGCGGCCAGCCGGTCGGAGCGTCAAGCCGTGCCGCGTCAGGCGCTGGCTTCGATGCGGCGCTTCGATTCCTCGATGAAGCTGAGGTCGACATAGTTCGGCGCCACCTCGATGCGGCGCGGCAGGAAGCCGAGCTGATGCGTGACGTCGATGGTGGTCTGGATGCCGGGCACGTTCGGCACCAGGAAGGGATCGCGGAAGTAATCCTCCTCCGTCATCATGTATTGCAGCGAGGCGACGGGGCGGCGGGAGACTTCGGCGATGATGCGCAGCGCCTCCACCCGGTTCGCCGGATCGTACATCCAGCGCACGGCGCGGGTGTAATCCTCCAGGCAATCGGTAACGGCGGCGCGGTTGGCGTTGAGGAAGCCGGCGCGGGCGGCGAAGAAGGTGAACTGCGTCGGGCCCATCGCGTCGCGCGCCGTGAACAGGGCACGGTAGCGGCCTTCCTTCACCAGGTCGTTGCCCATGGGCAGCGGGATGGTGGTGCCGTCGATCTTGCCATCCTCGATGAAGGGCAGCTGGTTGGCGAAGCTGACCTCCACCCAGGTCACGTCGCTGCGCTCATTCAGCCCCACCTTGCGCAGCATGGCGACGATGGCGGTGTAGCTGGCGGAGCCGATGCCGTTCACGCCGATGCGCTTGCCACGCAGATCCTCCGCCGTGCGGATCGGCGAATCGGCCTTCACATACAGCGTCTGCGACCGGTAGTTGCCGACGCCGTCCTGCAACATGTCGGCCACCGCGCGCATGTCGAGCCGCGCATTGATGACGGCCAGCGCCATGGCGGTGGGGGCAAAGGCGCCGATATCCACCTGGTTCGCGGCCATGGCCGTGATCTGCGGCGTGCTGGCGGTGAAGTTGATCGGTTCCACCACATAGCTGCGGCCGTAATGGCGCATCGCCGTGCGCGCCTGATAAACGGCGGGCACCAGATGCGACGGCATGGTGGACCAGCCGATGCGGATTCGGACCGGGTCGGCGGCATGGGCGCGGGACAGCGCGGGGGCGGTCAAGGCGGCGGCGAGCAAGGTGCGGCGGGTGGTCTGAATCATGGATGGTCTCCCTGATCGGATATCACGACGTCACGGGCCTGGCCTCGGCGTGCCAGTGCAGCAGCAGGCGGCGCAGCAAAGCGAGGCCGCGAATCAGCAATGTGCCAAGCACGGCGATCTCGACGATCCCGGCGAAGAGTCCGACCGAATCCGCGAAGCGCTGCGAATCCAGCAACAGCCCACCGAGGCCACCGCCGCCCATGATCATCTCCCCCACCAGGGTCGTGATCAGGGCGATGGGCAGGGCAATCTGGAAGCCGGTGAGCACCTGCGGCGTCGCGGCGGGCAGGATGATCTCGCGCAGCACCGCCGTGCGGGATGCCCCAAGGGATCGCGCGGCCCACAGGAACTGCCGGTCCACGCCAACCGCGCCGAGATAGGTGTTGGTGGTGATGATGAAGAAGCAGGCCAGCGCCGAGATCGCCACCTTCGAGGCATCGCCGAGGCCCAGCCACAGCATGAAGATCGGCAGGAAGGCGATCTTGGGCGTCGGGAAGCCCACGGAGACGATGGGTTCGAAGAACCAGCGCGCCCAGCGCGATCCCGCCATGGCCACACCGACCGTCACACCCAGCACCGCCGCGATCGCGAAGCCGGTGACGGCCCGATAGAAGGTGAGCCCCACGGCGCCGAGCAACAGCCCATCCCGCAGATCCTCCCAGATCCGCGCCAGAACCACCGACAGCCGAGGCAGCAGGAAGTCCGAGAGAACCTCCGCGCGCGCAAAAATCTCCCAGAAGGCGAAGAGGGCCAGCACCGGCAGCAGCGCGGTGAAGATGCGCATCGCCCTCATCCGCGCCACCGCAGCAGATGCGCGGAGATGCGGCGAAAGCCCTGATCCGCGGCGAAGCCGATGGCCATCACCGTCATGCTGCAAGCGAACATCTGCGGATATTGGCTACCATCACCATAGGTGCGGATCAGGAAGCCGAGGCCTTCGTTGGAAATCAGAAGCTCGGAGCTGACCAGCAGCACGAAGCTCAGTGCGATGGCGGTGCGCAGCCCGGCCAGAATGTCCGGCACCGCGCCCATGAAGGCCACATCGCGGATCATCGCCCAGCGGCCGGCGCCGAGGCTGGCGGCGGACCAGATCAGGTTGCGGTCGATGCCGCGCACACCATTGAAGGTGGCGGTGGCGATCGGCAGCAGGCAGCCGAGGGAGATCAGGAAGATCTTCGACCGATCGCCAATGCCGAACCAGATGATGGTCAAAGGGATCAGCGCCGATTTCGGCAGCGGATAGAACATCTGGACGATCGGCCCCAGCACCGCATTCACGCCCCGCCACCAGGCCAACGACACGCCCAATGCCACGCCCAGCACCAGTGCGAGCGCCAGACCGGAGATGCTGCGGTTGAGCGAGGCCAACACATGCGGATAGAAGGTCGGATCGACCAGCAGCGCCCACCAGGCGGCCAGCACCGTCGTCAACGGTGGCAGCGCATAGGCGGAGACGACGCCGGCGCGCGAAATACCTTCCCACAGCAGCCCGAGCAGCAGCAGCGGCGTATAGGTCCAGGCGGTGCGCGCGATGCTACCCATGTTCGGTCACGAATTCGGCGCGGACCTGGTCCCAGATATGCGCGACCGATTCATGGAAGCGCGGATCCGCGGTCATCTCCCCCTCCTTGGGGAAGCTGGTATCGACGATCTCCTTGATCCGGCCCGGCCGCTTGGTCATCAGCACGACGCGCTCCGACAGATACACCGCCTCCCGCACATCATGGGTGACGAAGAGCACGGTCTTGCCGGTGCTGCGCCAGATCTCCTTCAGCTGTTCCTGCATCACGCTGCGGGTCTGCGCATCCAGCGCGCCGAAGGGCTCGTCCATCAACAGGATGTCGGGGTCCACCGCCAGGGTGCGGGCGATGGCGGCGCGCTGGCGCATGCCGCCGGAAAGCTGCGCGGGGTAGTGACTCTCAAAGCCGTCGAGCCGCGCGGTCTTCAGCAGGTCCCGCGCCCGGTCCAGCGCCTGGGCGCGCGGCATGCGCTGCTTCTCCAGCCCATACATCACGTTCTGCAGCACGGTCTTCCATGGGAACAGCGCGAACTGCTGGAACACCACGCCGCGATCCGGACCGGGTCCCGTGACGCGGCGGCCATTCACCACCACCTCCCCGGTCCGGTACGGAACGAAGCCGCCGATGATGTACAGCAGCGTCGACTTGCCACAGCCGCTGGGGCCCAGCAGGGAAACGAACTCGCCCCGGTTGATGGTCAGCTCGATGCCGTCCAGGGTCAGCACACGCTGCTTCGTGCCTTCACCATATTCGAAGCGCAGCCCGGCGACGCGGATGGCGGGCGTGTCGTTCAAAGGCTCAGCTCCGGCAGGTCGATCCAGCGGCGTTCGCGGTCCGACTGGTAGCAGGCATCGATCAGCTGCAATCCCTTGGCGCCGGCCAGCAGCGGCGAGGGGAAAGGCGCGTCTTCCGCGACATGGCGCAGGAACAGCTCCCACCCTCGGCGGTAGCTGTTGGTATAGGGCTCCATGCCCGGCACCTCCTGCCAATGCGCCTCGTGCCGATTGTCCTCTGGCACGTCCACGTCCCATCTCGGCCGCGGCGTGGCCGCCAGGGGCTGGATTCGGCAACGATGTAGCGAGCAGAGGGCGGAGCCCAGCGCGCCGTCCAGCTTCACCGTCAGCATGTCCTCGCCACTGACGCGCGTGGACCAGGAAGCGCTGACCTGCACAAGGGCGCCGCTTTCCAGCTCAAACTGACCCGTCGCCTCATCCTCGACATCGACGGCATAGGGCTGGCCACGCTCGTCGCGCCGTTCCGGCACGCGGGTGGCGATGCGGCAGGACACGGCACGGATCGGGCCGAGCAGCGTCTCCACGATATAGCGCCAGTGCGGGAACATATCGAGCACGAGACCACCGCCTTCCGCCCGCTTGTAGTTCCAGCTGGAGCGTTGGGAGGGATGCAGCGTGCCGTCGAAGATCCACCAGCCGAAATCCAGCTTTGCCGCATGCACGCGGCCGAGCAGGCCGGTGTCGATCACGCTGCGCAGCTTGAGGAATCCGGGCAGGTAGATCTTGTCCTGCACCACGCCGTGCTTCACGCCGGCGACCTGCGCGGCAAGCGCGATTTCCAGCGCTTCCGCCACCGTCGCGGCGATCGGCTTTTCCAGATAGACATGCTTGCCGGCGGCGATGGCGGCCAAGGCGCGTTCGTGCCGGCCGCCGGTGGCCGACACGTCGAAGTAGATGGCGTTGCGCGCATCGGCCAGGCAGGCAGCGCGATCCGTGCTCCATTCCAGCCCGCCCTGCGCCTTGGCCAGCGCTTCCAGCTTCGCGGGATTGCGGCCGAGCAGAATGGGCTCCGGCAGCAGCCGCGTGCCGTCCGACAGCGGCAGCCCGCCCTCTTTGCGGATCGCCATCAGCGAGCGGATCAGGTGCTGGTTGGTGCCGAGGCGTCCAGTGACGCCATCCATGACGATACGAAGGCTGCGGTCGCTCATGCGCTGATCCTTGCGGCCAGCCAGCCGCCATCCACGGCGAGCATATGGCCGGCGATGAAGTCGGCATCAGGGGACAGCAGGAAGGCGATGGCCGCTGCCACATCCTCCGGCCGCCCGATGCGGCCGGCGGGCGTCGTGGCGATCTGCGCCCGCTGGTACCATTCGTCGGTGGCGATGCGCTTCGCGGTCATTGCCGTTTCGATGCAGCCGGGCGACACGCCGTTCACGCGGATGCCCACCGGCGAAAGATCGGCGGCCAATTGCCGCGTCAACTGCGCCACGCCGCCCTTGGAGGCGGCATAGGCGGCAGCACCCGGAAAGCCGACCTCGCCATAGATCGAGGCGACATTGACGATACGCCCGCCGGGCCGCGCCATCACATGCAGCGCCTCCCGCGTCATGCGCATCACCGCGCGCAGGTTGATGCCGAGCATGCGGTCAATCAGCGCGTCGTCACTCAACTCCAGCGCCTTGGACCCGCCGACCCCGGCATTGTTCACCAGCATGTCGAGCCGGCCGAATTGTTCGATGGCCGCGCGCGCCACTGCCGCGGGCGTGGCATCCTCCGCCATGTCGGCGAGCATGGCGTGACCGGGCGCTTCCGCCAGCCGATCCGCGTCACGATCCACAGACAACACCCGCGCGCCTTCCGCCACAAGGCGCCGTGCTGTCGCGAGACCGATGCCGCTCGCAGCGCCGGTGACGATGGCGACCTCTCCGTCGAACCTCATGCCGGACGCCAGCCCCTTCCCCGTCATTCTCGGCACTTCTCCCCGGAACAGACAACTGCTAGCAGTTACGTGCAGGCAGATTAGGTGCGAACCTTAATGGCAGGTCAAGCAGCGATCGTAGCCATCGAGCAGGGCTTCACACCTGTGGCCGGCGAAACACTGCCCGAGCTTGTGGCAGCGCAGGTCTATGCCGCCCTGATCGAGGGCAGGATTCCACCCGGCAGCCGATTGTCCGAAGCCTCGATCGCTCGCGCGATGGGGCTCTCGCGCGGCCCGGTGCGTGAGGGCCTTCGCCTGTTGGAGCGTAAGGGGCTTTGCGAATTCCGGGCGCGCCGCGGTTTTTTCCTGCGCAGCCTGACGCGGGCCGGCATCGATGATCTTTTTCGTGTGCGTGCGATGCTGGAACAGCATGGGCTGACTCAGGCGATGCATCGCAGCGATGCCGATTTCAGCATCATCGCCGCCTGGCGCGACCGGCTGATCCGCGCCGATCGCGCCGGCCCGCCCGCCTCTCCCGCCATGCTGGTGGAGGAGGATCTGGCATTGCATGCGCTGATCGTGCGGCTTTCCGGCAATGCGACACTGATCGCGACTTTCGAAGTGGTGCTTGCCGAAACGCGCTTGGCCCTCTCCGTCGTCAACCAACGTCTGCGTCGCCTTGCCCGTGTGGCCGCGCATCATGAGGCCCTGGTCGATGCCCTTGTCGCGCGTGACCTGACGGCCGCGAGCGCAGAACTCACCCGCCATCTCGACAGCAGCCGCCAGGGCGTGCTGCAACGATTGACGGCGCTGGATGAAGCCGAAACCAAGCAACGCCGGCCCGGCCTCGGGTCGCGCAAGGCCAGACAGGGGCATGCCGCATGACCGTTGATTTCGAGACCACGCGCGACGCCAGCCGGCAGTGGAACTTCAAGCTGCTCTCGCACAACGAGCTGCAGGGCTTCGGCGGCATGGGCGAGGGCATGTCCATCCAGCTAGCTAAGGACGGCCGCCGCATCCTGTGGCTGGCGCATGAAAGCGCGCCGAAGAACTTCACCGCCGTTGATGTCACCGATCCGCGCAAGCCGAAGGTGATCACCCAGACAGACCTGCCGGCCACCCATATGCGCTCCAACTCGCTGGAGGTGGTGGGCGACATCATGGCCGTCGCCTACCAGGTGCAGAAGCCGGGCCTGCAACCCGCGGGGTTCGAGCTGTTCGACATCTCCGTGCCCGAAAGCCCGAAGTCGATCTCCTTTGTCGACTGCTCCGGCCCTCGGTCACGCGGCGTGCACCAGCTGTGGTTTTGCGACGGGCGCTACATCCACATGGCCGCGGGCGCGCCCGACTTCCAGCCGCGTGTGCAGGCGGATGACCAGTTCTACCGCATCTTCGACGTGCAGAACCCGAGCAAGCCGACCGAAGTCGGCCGCTGGTGGCTGCCCGGCACGGATGAGCGGGACGATGCGCCGCCGGTCACGCGCCATACGATGAAGGGCGCCGATCTCGGCTTTCGCGCGCACAACACCAATGTCTATCCGCAGCGACCGGACCGCGCCTATCTCGGCTATCTCGATGGCGGCGTCATCATCCTCGACATCTCCAACATGTCGCGGCCCAAGATGGTCTCCCGCTGGGACAACTCGCCGCCCTTCCAGGGCTTCACCCATACCGTGCTGCCGCTGTTCGACCGCGACCTGTTCGTGGTGACGGATGAGGCGGTGCGGGAGGATGGGTCGGACCTGCCGAAGCTGACCTGGGTGGTCGATGGCCGCGACGAGACCAACCTCGTGCCGCTCTCCACACTGCCGGCGCCGCCGACCGATGCCTATGGCCGCACGGACAAGCGTATCGGCGCGCACAACATCCATGAGAATGTGCCGCTGCCCACCTCCTGGTCCTCCGACCAGATCATCATCGGCACCTATTTCGGCGCCGGGCTGCGCGCGTATGACATCTCCAACCCCTATCAGCCGAAGGAATGCGGCTTCTTCCTGCCGCCGGCCCCGCCGCTGTCGCGCATCGGCGCCATCTCGCTGAACGATGTCTTCGTGGATGAGCGCGGCATCGTCTATACCGTCGACCGCTTCGCCGGTGGGCTCTACGCGCTGGAGATGGAATTTTGACGGTCTTCGGCCGCCCTCAATCGCGAGAGGGCGGCACCCGTATTCCCGTCATTGTCCTCACCGGTTTTCTCGGTGCCGGCAAGACCACGCTGATCCGGCATTTTCTCGATACACCGGACGGCGCCGGCACCGCCGTGGTGGTGAACGAGTTCGGCGAGGTTGGCATCGACCAAGCGCTGCTGCGCGCCAGCACCGATGCCACCGTGCTGCTCGGCAATGGCTGCCTGTGCTGCGCCATGCGCAGCGACCTGCAACAGACCCTGCGCGCACTGCATATCGACCGCGCCCGCAACGCCATCCCCGCCTTCCGCCGCGTGGTGGTGGAGACCAGCGGCATCGCCGATCCCGGGCCGATCCTGCAGACCTTTCTCACCGACCGCGCTTTGGGCGATGTGTTCTTCCTGGCGGCGCTGATCTGCGTGGTGGATGCCGCGACCTTGCAGGCCAGCCTGCATCGCGCGCCGGAAGTCGCGCGACAGGTGGCCCTGGCGGATCGCTTCGTGCTGACCAAGACGGATCTGGTGGATGCGGCGACGCGGCAGGCGGCGCTGGATGCGCTGCGCGCCGCAAATCCCGCCGCCCCCGTCGCCATCGCCGATCAGGGCGTGGTGGAGCCGGAGGTACTGCTGACCCCGGCCCTGTCCGGCCGACGCTACGGCACGCTTTTCGCTGACTCGCCCGGGCATCTCGCCGATTTACAAAGCTTCAGCATCGTGCTGGATGCGCCGCTGGATTGGGCGGGCTTCGCCGCGGCGATGGAGGCGCTGCGCACGCTGCGCGGTCCCGACCTGCTGCGGGTAAAGGGCTTGCTGGCGATCCGTGGGCAGAAGGGGCCGGTGGTGGTGCATATCGTGCAGCATCTGGCGCATCCGCCCTCGGAACTCGCCGCCTGGCCGGATGACGACCACCGCTCCCGCCTCGTCTTCATCACCCGCGGCATTGCGCGGGAGACGGTGACGGGGCTGCTCGCGGCGATGCAGAGTGCTGTGCTACCCGGCTGAGTGGTGGCGCGCCGCGTAGTCCGGCGTGATCCGCCCATTCTCCAGATCGCGCCGCACCAACGCCGGATCGCGCCGCGCCGGATCGCCCCAACCCGCGCCGCCACCCACGCCGAGCTCCACAAGGTCGCCCGGCAGCAGCGGAAAGCTGGCGGCCGCCGGTAGCTCGATCAACTGGTCGCCGCGCCGCACACGCAGGAAGCCGCAGCTGCCATCGGCGCCGCCGGCGATGCCGCGCGGCGGATAGGCGTAGTGGTCGCTGTAGTGGTTGAGGAACACGCCCTCCTCCAGGATGCGAATGGCACGACAGAAGCCGAGGCCGCCGCGCCATTCGCCCGCGCCGCCGGAATCCGGCAGCAGCGCGTAGGATTCCATGCGCAGATGCGGATAGACCTGCTCGATGGATTCGATCGGCGTGTTGCGGCAGGAGGCAAGCGGCCCATCGGTCGCATCCGCCCCATCGTAATTCGGCGCGGCGCCATAGCCGCCGCCCAGCACATCGACATAGACGCGCCACACGCCGTTCGGACGCGACTGCGCGATGTAGAAACCCGTGGTGGTGTTGAAGCCCTGCGCCGGCACGCGCCGCGGCGCCGCCTGGGCCAGCGCGGCGTGGATCGCATCCAGCGCGCGATAGGCCACCAGCATGCGCGCCCGCACCGGCGCACCCCGGTTCGGATTCACCACGGAGCCTTCGGGGAAGATCAGCGTCAGCGGCCGATTGCAGCCGTCATTCGCCGGCATGTCGTGATCCGCCAGCACATTGCGGAGCGCGGTGAAGGCGGCGGCGCTGGCGGAGGCGACGGGGCAGTTGAACATGCCGCGCACCTGCGGGGCGGAGCCGGCGAAATCCACCGTCACGCTGTCGCCCTGCACCGTCACCGTGGCGCGCACCAGGATCGGCCCTTCGGACAGCGTGTCGCGATCCACCACCGCCTCGCCGGTCCATGTGCCGTCCGGAAAGGCCGTGATCGCCGCACGCATGCGGCGTTCGCTGTAGTCCAGCACCTCCCGCATCGCCTGGCGCAGCACTGGCACGCCCTCCCGCTCCGCCATCTCCCGCACCCGACGGATGCCGAGGTGATTCGCGGCGAGTTGGGCGTCGATGTCGCCGCGGCCGATCTCGGCCGTGCGCGTATTGGCGAAGATCAACCGCTCCACCGCGCCGCCGGGCCAGTCGCGGCCCAGCTCGAACAGGATCGGCGGAATCACCAGCCCTTCGGCCAACAGCTCCGTCGCCAGGATGTTCACGCCCGCCGTGCCGCCGCCGATATCCAGGTGGTGCGCGGTATTGCCGGTCCAGCCGAGCAGCTCGTCATCCAGAAAGATCGGCTGGAAGATGATTATGTCGTTGAGGTGCTGCCCGCCCGAATAGGGGTCGTTCATGATGATGGCGTGGTTCGGCCCAATGGCGGACAGATCCAGCTGTTCCCGCGCCGCGGCGAAGGACCGCCCGAGCGCGGAGGTCTGCATCGGAATCATCTCCGCCTGCGCCACCACCTGCCCCTCCGGATCGAGCAGCGCGGCGGAGCAGTCCTGCGCTTCGCGCACGACGGTGGAGAAGGCGGAGCGGATCAGGTTCACGCCCATCTCCGCCGCCGCGGCCTGCAAGGCCCGGGCGAGGATGGCGATGCGGATCGGATCGGCGCTCATGGCGCGGCCTCCAGCAGCAGGTCGCCGGAGGGCAGTACGCGCGCCTCCCAGCCCGGTGGCACGAGGGTGGTGGCGGTCGGCTCCTCGATCACCGCCGGGCCGGCGACGCCGAAGCCGGCCGGCAGCGCGGCGCGGGGCAGGAAGCTGGCCTCCAGCTCCGTGCCATCCAGGCGGATCGGGGCGCGTTCAGCGATGGGTGCAGGCGTGTCTGGTGGCGGTGGCGTCGCGATGCCGCCGGGTGCGGCGCGTAGCACGCGCAGCCGCTCATTCACCGCCTCCAGCGGCAGGGAGGCCCGCTGGTAGCCGTAGCGTTCCAGGTGCAGCGCCGCAAAGCGCGCGCGCAGATCGGCGACGCTGGCGGGGCCCTGTGGCAGCCAGACAGTCAATTCGAAGGCCTGGCCGGCATAGCGCAGGTCGAGGCCGATCTCCGCGGTCCAGCTTCCCTCGGGCAGGCCGCTGTCCGATGCGGCCTCCGCGGCGCGCCGTTGCAGGCGGGCGACGGTGGCGGCGTCAAAGCTGGTCTCGTCGACCGGGCGCAGCCGGGTCGCGGCGATGTCGATCACGGTTTCCGCCACCAGCAGGCCGAAGGCGCTGGCCAAGCCGGGGGACCAGGGCACCAGCACGCGGCGCATGCCGATCTCGGCGGCCACCAGCGCGCCATGCAGCGGCCCGCCGCCGCCATAGGCGACCAGCGTGTGTCCGCGCGGGTCGATGCCGCGCGCCGTGGACACCAGCCGCACCGCCTGCGCCATATTGGCGTTGACGATGCGCAGCACCGCATCCGCCGCACCGCGCAGCCCACCGGGCTGGTCCAGCGCGCCCAGCGCGCGTTCCGCCGCCGCCATATCGAGCGTCAGCTTGCCGCCGAAGAACCGCGCCGGTCGCAGCACGCCGGCCATCACCTGCGCATCCGTCACCGTGGGCAGCATGCCGCCGCGCCCGTAGCACGCCGGCCCGGGCTGTGCCCCGGCACTCTTCGGCCCCACCGCCAGGAAGCCGCCCTCATCCACCCGGGCGATGCTGCCACCGCCGGCGCCGACGGTGACGAGATCGACAGCCGGGATGCGGATGGGCAGGCGGTCGATCTCGATCTCATGCACCAGGCGCGGTTTCAGGTCGCTGGCGATGCCGACATCGGTGCTGGTGCCGCCCATATCGAAGGTCACGATATCCGCGATGCCATTGCGCGCGGCGAACCACAGCGCCCCGCGCATACCCGCGGCGGGGCCGGAGAGCAGCATGCGCACGGCGCCGGCGCCCGCCTGCGCCGCCGGCATGACGCCGCCGCTGGACTGCATCACCTGCAACACACCGTCATAGCCGCGCGCGGCCAGTTCCGATTCCAGCCGGTCGATGTAGCGACGCACCACCGGGCCGACGAAGGCATTCACCGCCGTCGTCATGCTGCGTTCGAATTCGCGGAATTCCGGGGAAACGATGTGGCTGGCGAAAACCGGGATGCCCGGCGCCTCCTCCGCCGCCAGCGCCATAAGGCGCTGCTCATGCCGGGGATTGGCATAGGCATGCAGCAGGGAGATGGCGATGGCTGCCACACCGGCCTTGGCAAGCTGGCGCAGCACGGCGCGCGCCGCATCCTCATCCAGCGGCAGGATCACGCTGCCATCCGCGCCGATTCGTTCGGGCACCTCCAGCGTCAGCGCGCGCGGAATCGGCGATGGCGGCTTGTGGTAGAGGATGTCGTAGATATTGCCGCTGCGCGCATGGGTGCCGATCTCGATCACGTCGCGGAAGCCCGCGGTGGTGATCAGCGCGGCGGAGGCACCATCGCGGGTCAGCAGCGCATTGGTCGCGACGGTCGATCCATGCACGATCTGCCCGATCTCCGGCAGCGCGATGCCGCCTTCCGCCAGCGCATCCAGGATCGCCTGATGAATCGCGGCGGGGGTGGACGGGACCTTCACGGTGGCCAGCGTGCCATCGGCACGCTGCCAGACCAGATCGGTGAAGGTGCCGCCGATCTCGACACCGACGCGGGGCCGACTGGCCGCCGCGTCATCCATCCCGTCACGCAATGCGCATCCCCTTCGCAGCATCCGGGCTCACCGGATGCGCTACGCTAGGGACCGTTGCCGCGCACTGTCAAACGCCTGCGCAAGGGCCCGCGCCAGCGATGCCGATGCGCGTGATGGGTGATGCCCAGCATTTCGATTGACGCGACATTTGCGGACTTTGATGCTCCGCCACAGGCATGGCGCGTCGCGCCGACATCGCAGGAGATGGGACAGATGAAGCGGAGAAGCATTCTCGCGGCCGGTCTGAAGCTCGGCGCGACGCTACCGGTCATGGGCCTGGCCACACCAGCGCTGGCCCAGGCCGGCTTTCCCAATCGCACGGTGCGGGTCGTGATTCCCGCCGGCCCCGGCGGTGGCACCGATATCCTGGCGCGGCTGCTGGCACCGAAGGCGGCCAGTGTGCTCGGCGCCGCCATCGTCATCGAGAACCGCGGCGGCGGCGAGAGCCTGATCGGCACGGAGTATGTCGTGCGCGCCGCGGCCGATGGCCACATCGTTCTGTTCAGCGACACCAGCCCTTATATCGCGAAGATCCTGCGCTCGCGCATGCCCTTCGATCCGTTGGTGGATCTGGTGCCGGTGATGCGCGCTGCCGTCGGCTCCATCATGCTCTACGGCAATCCGACATTCGGCGCGCGCACGCTGCCGGAGCTGGTGGCGCGCGCCAAGGCCGACCCGGCCGGGGTCAGCTTCGGCACCAGCAGCACCGGGTCCCGCCTGCTCGGCGAGATGCTGAAGATGCGGGCGGGCATCAACCTGCTGCACGTGCCCTATCGCAGCGGCGGCCTGGCGCTGACCGATACGCTGAACGGCACCGTGCAGCTGACCTTCAACGGCGCCAGCAACGGCAAGCCTTATGTGCTCGGCGGCGAATTGCTCGCGATCGGCGCCGCTGGCCCGCGTCGCAATCCGGCCCTGCCCGATGTGCCGAGCTTCACCGAGCAGGGCTTTGCGGATTTCCCCGCCGGCTCCGAATGGGGGCTGTTCGCGCCGAGCGGCACGCCGCCAGAGGCGCTGGCCAAGCTGAACGCCGCCTTCCGCGAGGCGGCCTTCGACCCCGCCATCGCCGACCGCATGTCGGAACTCGGCTTCCGCCCGGATGGCACCGCCGGCGCGACGTATCAGGAGGAGATGGTGCAGGTACTGCGCCTCTGGGCGGAGGTCGTCGCGGCGGCGGGCATCCAGCCCAGCTAGTGCGGGCGATGCGATCGGGTGCAGCGCAGAGCGCAGCTCAACCTCCTGCTCGCGGATCGGCCTTTGTATCGCGTTCGGTGCTGATCCCCCAGAGGTGAGGATTCTGTTCGATGTTCTTGATCAGCATCTCGGTAAGAACCCGCACTTTCCGCTGGGGATGCTGACCGGGCGGGCGGACGACATAGGCGCCGGCTGGAGGAGGCGGATAGCGCGTCATGACCGGAACCAGCGCGCCGCTGGCCACGTAGCCATAGGTAATGCAGTCGGGGAGCCAGGCGATGCCGAGCCCCGCCGCCGCCGCCGCGGCAAGCGCCGTGGCGTTGTCAGCCTTGAACCGGCCCTGGGGCTGAACCGTGACGATCCTGTCGCCGTCGATGAAGTGCCAGCTTTCCGTACCCTGCATCAGTGCCTGATGGGCGACGACTTCATCCGGCGCCTGAGGTGAACCGTGCGTCCTGATATAGTCAGGGCTTGCCACCAGCCGTCCATGGATCGGTCCGATGCGCCTGGCGATCAGGTTGGAGTCCTGAAGATACCCCACCCGGATCGCGCAGTCGAAACCCTCTGCGATCAGATCAACAAAGCGATCGCTGTAGGAGGTATGGATCTGAAGCTGAGGGTGCAGGTGCGCCATGTCCGCGAGCACGGGCGCGAAATGGGTCGGCCCGAAGGACAGCGGCATGGCAACCCTCAGGCGGCCACGCAGATCTCCGGTTGGGAGGATCGCTTCCCTGGCCGTGTCGATCTCGGCGCTGGCGCGGGCCGCGTATTCCCTGAAGGTGATCCCCGCTTCCGTCAGCGCGGCCCCGCGCGTGGTCCTCGCGAGAAGCTGTACGCCGAGTTCCGCCTCGATCCGCGAAAGCCGCCGACTGACGATGGATTTGGAGGTGCCAAGCCAGCGCGCGGCTGCCGATACGCCGCCGGCATCCGCCACAGCCACGAACGTCCGAAGATCCTCGATGTCCAATTCGCGTTCCTCGTTCAGCGACACAGCTTGGCAGAATACGGCACTATCCGGTCAGCCGAAGGAACAGCAATTTCCCGCCAGACAATGTCGCCCGCTGGCGCATGTCTCCGTGAAACCATCGCTGTTCATAGCGGCAGAGAAAGGAAGTCCTGATGACCTTCCGCAACGGCCTTGCTTCGCTTCTTCGTCCCGAAGATTCGGTCCTCGTTCTCATCGACCACCAGCCTTACCAGCTCGCCAACGTGAACAGTCACGAGCCGCAGATGGTGGTCAACAATACGGCGGGGCTGGCCAAGGCCGCCAAGGCCTTCGGCGTTCCCACCATTCTGACGACCGTGATCGCGGCACGGGGCGGCCTGCTGTTCCCCCAGATCACCGATGTGTTTCCCGGGCAGGAGGTGATCGACCGCACGTTCATCAACACCTGGGAGGATCCCAAGGTGGTCGACGCGGTCAAGGCCACGGGCCGCAAGCAGCTCATCATCGCCGGACTATGGACTGAAGTCTGCGTGGCGATGCCGACGATCCAGGCCCTCGGAGAGGGCTGGGATGTGACCGTGATCACCGACGCCTCGGGCGGCGTCTCGGCCGAGGCCCATCAGGTCGCCATCCAGCGCATGATCGCGGCCGGTGCGAATATGATGACCTGGATGGCGCTGGCGGCCGAATGGCAGCGCGACTGGGCGCGGATGGATACCGCCATCAAGCTGACCGAGGTGATTGTCCAGCATGCCGGCGGCAGCGGCATCGCGTTCCTGTGGGAGCAGCAGCTGCTCAACACGCCGGTACCTGCCGAAGGTTGATGGCTGCCGCTTCACCGAAGACGAAGACGGTGAAGCGGCTCCATCTGTCTGACCCTTCGCATTCTTCGAGCCTTGCGAGGCGGCAGGAACTGGAATGCTCGCGCCGCCGCGCTTGACGGCGGCGCCCGGCATCGGATAGCTGACGGATAGATATCGAACAATTGTTCGTATTCCGATCAACAGCCGAGTGCAAGGGCGGAGGACATGGCGAGCAGCCCGGACGCAAGCACCACGGCCCCCCGAGAGACCCGGCTGTGCCTGCTGGCCGATGACCTGACCGGCGCGCTGGATACGGCGGCGGAGTTGACCGGCCTGTGTGGCCCTGTGCCCGTGCGCTGGGACGGTGCGCCCGCCCGCGACGGCAGCCTGGCGCTCGACACCGGCACGCGGGAGGCGGGGCGCGACGCGGCGGCCAAGCGGCTGCGCGACTGGGCCCCGGCGCTACGCGGGGCCGACATCGCCTTCAAGAAGATCGACAGCCTGCTGCGCGGCCAGGTGGCGGCGGAGCTGGCGGCCTGCCTCGCGGGGGGCACCTGGGCGCATTGCATCCTGGCCCCCGCCTTCCCGGCACAGGGGCGGATCACGCGCGGCGGGCAGGTGCTGGCGCGGCAGGCGGAGGGCGGCTGGGCCGCGGTGCGCACCGAGCTGATCGCGGCACTGCGGGCCGAAGCCTTGCAGCCGCGCCTCGCCAGACACGATGCGCCGCTGCTGCCCGGCCTTTCGATTTTCGATGCCGACAGCGATGCGGACCTCGCGCGCATCGCGGCGCTGGGCCGCGCGGCGGCCGGGCCGGTTTTGTGGTGCGGCAGCGGCGGTCTCGCGCGCGCCCTGGCCGGCGAGACCGTGGCGCGGACCTCCACGACCCTGCGCGGCCCGGTGCTTGGCCTGTTCGGCTCCGATCAACCCACCACGGCGCGCCAGCTCGCGGCCTGCGGGCCGCACTGGATCAGGCTGGCCGATGGCGGTGAGGCCGCGGCCGCCAACGTCGCGCGCCAATTGACAAAGACCGGCTGCGTTTTGGTCCGTCCGGAGCTGCCGGAAGGCCTGGATCGCGCGGAAGCCGCACGTCGTATCGCTGCCCTGGCAGCCGACCTGCTGCGCCGCCTGCCCCAACCCGGCACGCTGCTCGCGGCGGGTGGCGAGACCCTGCGCGCCATCTGCGACAGCCTTGGCACCCAGGCGCTGGAGGCGACCGGGCTGGTCAGCGCCGGCGTTCCGCGCTCCATCATGCGCGGTGGCGCCTGGGACGGTGTCGAGGTCATCTCCAAATCCGGGGCCTTCGGCGGTGATACACTGTGGCGCGACCTTCTGGCCGATAACGGCCTTCTCACACGGAGCATTCCCGCATGACGCCGCGGCACCTCGCGATCACCATGGGCGACCCGGCCGGCATCGGTCCCGAGATCATCGTCAAGGCCTGCCGCGCGCTGGCCCCGCGCATCGCGGCGGGGGAGCTGAAGCTGCTGGTGATCGGCAGCGGCCAAGCGCTGGAACAGGCGCGCCGCGCCCTGACGCCGGAGATCGCAATTCCGGAAGTGGTGGCGGAGGCCGCGGACTGGCCCGCGCTGGCCTTCCTGCAGGCCGGGCCGGAAGGCGCGCCGATCGCGCCCGGCGTGATGACCGCCGATGGCGGGCGCTTCGCCTATCTGGCGGTGGAACGCGGCGTGCGGCTGGCGGAGACCGGCAAGGTCGGCGCCATCGTCACCGCGCCGCTGAACAAGGAAGCGCTGAACAAGGCCGGGTACCACTATGCCGGCCATACCGAGATGCTGGCGGAGCTGACGGGGGTGAAGGGCTCCGTGATGCTGTTGGCGCATGGCAATATGCGCGTCAGCCACGTCACCACCCATGTCGCGTTGCAGGATGTGCCGAAGCGGCTGACGCCCGAAAGGCTGCGGCTGGTGCTGGACCTGACGCATCAGGCGCTGCTGGCGCTCGGCATCGCCCGCCCGCATATCGCCGTCGCCGCGCTGAACCCGCATGCCGGGGAGGGCGGCCTGTTCGGGCGGCAGGATATCGACATCTCCGCGCCGACCATCGCCCAGGCGGTGGCGGATGGCATGCAGGTCACCGGCCCCGTGCCCGGTGACACGGTCTTCGTGAAGCTGCGCGCCGGACAGTATGATGCGGTGGTCGCGATGTATCACGACCAGGGGCATATCCCGGTGAAGCTGCTGGGCTTTTCGGTCGATCCGGAGACCGGGAAGTGGGAGGCGCTGTCGGGCGTGAACATCACGCTGGGCCTGCCGATCATCCGCACCTCCGTCGATCACGGCACCGCCTTCGACATCGCCGGCCAGGGCATCGCCAGCGAGCGCAGCCTG
Organism: Roseomonas sp. F4; assembly: GCF_053891155.1. Taxonomy (NCBI): domain Bacteria; kingdom Pseudomonadati; phylum Pseudomonadota; class Alphaproteobacteria; order Acetobacterales; family Roseomonadaceae; genus Roseomonas; species Roseomonas sp. F4. The sequence continues at coordinate 385,066 of NZ_JBSSHK010000002.1, read as the reverse complement.
ATCGAAGCCATCGAATATGCCGAACAACTCGCCGCGCATCGCGCGTCCTGAGGACCCCGCCATGACCGATCTGCTGCGCCCCATCGAGATCGACCGTCCCCCGCGCATCGACTTCGGCGCCGGCCTGGTCGGCAGCGTCGGTGCCTGGGCCCGCGCGAAGGGGCTTGGCCGTATCCTGGTCGTGGCGGATGCCTTCAATGCGGCGCGCGTGGACCTGCTGGCCCTGCCCGGCGATGTCACCGTCTTCGGCGAGGTGAAGCCGGAGCCGGATATTCCGAACCTCGACAAGGTGCTGGCGCTGGCGGATCGGGTGCAGCCCGATCTCGTCATCGGCTTCGGCGGCGGCAGCGCCATGGACCTCGCCAAGCTTGTCGCCGTGCTGCCCGGCAGCGGCCAGTCGATCCATGACGTGGTGGGGCCGGAACGTGTGGCCGGGCGGCGCTGCGCGCTGGTGCAGGTGCCCACCACCTCCGGCACCGGCAGCGAGGCCGGCACGCGGTCCCTGGTGACCGACCCGGCGACGCAGAACAAGCTGGCGGTGCAAAGCCGCCACATGTTGGCCGACCTCGCCGTGGTCGATCCGGATCTGACGCTGACCGTGCCGGCCGCCGTCACCGCCGCCACCGGCGTGGATGCGCTGGCCCATTGCGCGGAGGCCTTCACCAGCCGCAAAGCGCATCCGCTGATCGACCTCTATGCGCTGGAGGGCATTCGCCTGGTGGGCCGCTTCATCGCCCGCGCTGTGGCCGATGGCGGCGACCGGGAGGCGCGGGCGGGGCTGGCGCTGGCCTCGCTCTATGGCGGCTTCTGCCTCGGCCCGGTGAACACCACGGCCGGTCATGCCGTGGCCTATCCGCTGGGCACGCGCCACCACATCGCCCATGGCCTGGCCTGCGCCGTGATCTTTCCGCACACGCTGGCCTTCAACGCGCCCGCGGCCCCCGCCAAGACCGCGCTGATCCTGGAAGCGCTGGGCCTTGGCGCGGTGCAGGGCGAAGCCGCGATCCGCGACGCGGGGCATGGCTTCTGCGCCGGACTGGGCATCGAGATGCGCCTGTCGCGCCTCGGCGTGCCGGAGGCCGACCTGCCCGTGATGGCGACGGAAGCCCATGCCATCCGCCGCCTGCTGGACAACAACCCGCGCGCGATGAGCCGCGAGGATATCCTCGCCCTCTACCACGCCGCGCTCTGAGGAAACGCCACAATGCCGGACAGCAACGGGCTGATCGAACGGCCGGAGGTGCTGGCGCCCGCGCCGGACGATGCCGCGCGGATCGAGGCCTTCATCCCGACCCCCTGCGTGCAGAACCACGCCTCCTTCATCATGCCGCTGCCGGGCGGTGACCTCGGCTGCGTCTGGTTCGGCGGCACGCAGGAAGGCGTGCCCGATATCTCGGTGCATTTCTCGCGCTTGGCAAAGGGCGCGGATCGCTGGACGCCCGCCCGGAAGCTATCGGACGATCCCACGCGGTCGGAGCAGAATCCGCTGCTGTTTCCGGCACCGGATGGCACTGTCTGGCTGCTCTGGACCGCGCAGATTTCGGGCAACCAGGACACCGCGCTGATCCGCCGCCGCATCTCCACCGATAGCGGGGTGAGCTGGGGTCCGATCGAGACGCTGTTCGAGGAGCAGCCGGGCTTCGGCACCTTCATCCGCAGTCCCATTGTGGTGCTGGACAATGGCGATTGGCTGCTGCCGATCTGGCGCTGCACCAAGCCGCCCGCCGGCGCCTGGACCGGGCATCTCGACACCAGTTCGGTCATGATCTCGGCCGATGGCGGCGCAAGCTGGACGGAACATGCGGTGCCGGGCAGCACGGGCTGCGTGCATATGAGCATCGTCGATCTGCGCAATGGCGAACTCGCCGCCTTCTACCGCAGCCGCTGGGCCGATTCCGTCCATGTCAGCCGGTCGACCGATGGTGGGCGGACTTGGTCGGCGCCGGTGCCGACGGAGCTGCCGAACAACAACTCCTCCATCCTCGTCACGCGCCTGGCCAACGGCCATCTGGCGATGGTCTACAACCATTCCAGCGCGGAACAGGCCACTGACCGGCGGCTGTCGCTATATGACGATATCGGCGGCGGCGATGATCTCGCCCCCGCCGCCCTGGCGGATGACGTGCGCAGCGCCTTCTGGGGCGCGCCGCGCGCGCCCATGACGCTGGCGATCTCGGAGGATGGGGGACATAGCTGGCCGCGCCGGCGGAATCTGGAAACCGGCGATGGCTACTGCATGACCAACAATTCGAAGGACCGGCTGAACCGGGAATTCTCCTACCCCGCCATCTGCCAGACCGCGGATGGGGCGCTGCACATCACCTACACCTATTGGCGCCAGGCCATCAAATACGTCCGCGTGACGGAGGAATGGGTCCGATGACCACGCTGCACCCCAGGGGCGTCTTCTGCGCGGCCCTCACCCCGGTCACCGCGGACCATGCACCCGACCATGCCCGCTTCATCGCGCATGGCCGCCGGCTGCTGGAGGAAGGCTGCGACGGCCTGGCGCTACTTGGCACGACCGGGGAGGCGAACTCCTTCACCAGCGCCGAACGCCAGGGCCTGCTGGAAGCAGTGGTCGCGGCCGGCATCGCACCGGACCGGCTGATGCCCGGCACCGGCGTGGCCGCGTTGGGGGAGACGGTGGCGCTGACGCGGCACGCGCTGTCGCTCGGCATCACCACCGTCGTCATGCTGCCGCCCTTTTACTACAAGGGCGTCACCGATGATGGGCTGTTCGCCGCCTATGCCGAGGTGGTGGAGCGCATTGCCGATCCGCGGCTGCGCATCGTGCTGTACCACATCCCGCAGATGTCGGCGGTGCCGATCACCTTCCCGGTCATTGAGCGGCTGCGCGCCCGCTATCCCGGCAGCTTCACGGGCATCAAGGATTCTGCCGGCGACCTGGCGCATATGCAAGCGCTGGTGGAACGCTTCCCCGGCCTGTCCGTGCTGGCCGGCGCCGATCCGCTGATGCTGCCGCTGCTGCGCGGCGGCGGCGCCGGCTGCATCACCGCCACGTCGAACCTGGTCGCCGCCGAGCTCGCCTTCGTCTTCCGCCATTGGAATGACCCCGCCCGCGCGGCGGAGGTGGAGGCAGCGCAGGCGGTCATCGTCGCTGCGCGCAACCGCGCCTCCCGCTTCGCGCAGATGGCGTCCCTGAAGGCCCTGCTGGCGCATCGCAATGAGGACCCGGCCTGGCGCCGGTTGCGGCCACCGCTGCTGCCGCTTTCGGCGGAGGATGAGGCTGCGCTGATCGCCGGCTAGCACTCCCCGCTCGCCTCGACGGTGAGCGGAGCTACCATCATGATAATCCGAACAAATAATCGGAATCCGATATTCAAGGATTCCACCGGGGGAAAAATGCTGAGCAGAAGAAGACTGATGGCCTGTGGCACCGCGGCTTTGGGTCTGGCCGCGCCCTCTATCGCGCGGTCGCAATCCACCTGGCCGCTGGGCCGTCCGATCCGCGTCATCTGCCCGACGCCCCCTGGCGCCGCGAATGACCTTCTGGCGCGGCTTCTGGCGCAGCGGCTTCAGGAGAAGTTAGGCGCCGTCGCAGTTGTGGAAAACCGCCCCGGCGCCTCCGCGCTGCTCGGCACCAATGTCGTGCTGCAGGCGCCACCGGATGGATTCACCCTGCTGGCCTCCACCTTCAACACGGCGGTCATGCCGCTGGTGCTGAAGGGCGCCAATTTCGATCCGCAGCAGGATCTCGCCGCGATGGGTCGCACCGCCCAGGCCCCGCTGGTGATGGTCATCAGCGGCGCGCGGCCGGAACGGACGGTGGCGGAGGTGGTGGCCTCGGCCAAGGCCAACCCACGCGACTGGAACATCGCCATCTCTGCCCTCGGTTCCGCCGGGCATCTGGCGACGATCGACTTCATGCGGCGCACCGGCACGGACCTGAATGTCGTGACCTATCGCGGCACGCAGCCGGCGCTGACCGATCTGATGGGCGGCAGCGCCCAGCTTCTGATCGACCCCAGCTTCGCCCTGCTCGCCAGCCGCAATGACGGCCGCATCCGCGCCCTTGGCATCGCCACCGCCGAACGCTCCAGCCTCGCGCCGGATGTGCCGACGATGGCGGAGATGGGCCTGCCCGGCTTCGAGTTTCAGGCCTGGTACGGCGTCTGGGGCCCCAAGGGCACGCCGCCCGAGATCTGCCAGCGGGTCAATGCCCTGATCCAGGAGACGATGCGCGACCCGGACATCGCCCGTCGCCTGACCACCCAGGTGATCGAGCCGGTGGTCGAGAGCATCGAGGACAGCCGCCGCTTCATCGGCAACGAGATCGCCCGTGCCACGGAGCTGTTGCGCAGCGTCAACTACCAGCCGGAATAACGGCCATCCTGATCGTCGATTCCCAGGTTCATGTCTGGTCCGCCGAGCCCGCGGACCAGCCTTGGCCACAGCCTTCGCCGGCCGTCGTGCAGCGGCCCGTCCCGCTGCTGCCGCGGGATCTGCTGGGGGAGATGGACCGCGCGGGTGTCGACCGCGCGATCCTGGTTCCCCCCTCCTGGGAAGGGTTCCGCAATGCCCTGTCGCTGGAGGCGGCCAGGCGCTTTCCCGACCGTTTCGCCGTCATGGGCCGGCTGCCGATCGAAGCGCAGGACAGCCGCGACCGCTTCGCCGAATGGCGTTTCCTCCCCGGCCTGCTGGGCGCGCGGCTGAATTTCCGGCGCGCCGCGATCCGGCAACTGCGCGACGGCACCGCGGATTGGATTTTCCGTCAGGCAGAGCGCGACGGGCTGGCGTTGATGCTGTTTGTGAACGAGGATTTTCCCGCTGTCGCCGCGATCGCGGAACGCCATCCCGGTCTGCGCCTGATCATCGACCATATGGGCGCACATGTGGAACGGCGTGGCCCGGCGGCCTTCGATCATCTGCCGGACCTGCTGCGCCTGAGCCAATGGCCCAACATCGCCATCAAGGCCTCCGCCCTGCCCTGCGCGGCGGAGGATGCCTATCCCTTCGCCAGCCTGTACCCTTTCCTGAAGGCCAGCTTCGACGCCTTCGGGCCGGCCCGGATGTTCTGGGGCTCCGACCTCACGCGCCTGCCCTGCGACTACCGGGATGCGGTGACGATGTTCACCGACCACCTGCCCTGGCTGCGCGGCGAGGATCTGGCGCTGGTCATGGGCAAGGCGCTGTGCCGCTGGCTGAACTGGTCAACCGAATAAGGACCGCGTGATGTTCCAGGGACGAAGCGTCTGCGTCACCGGCGGGTCGCGCGGTCTGGGGGCGGCGCTGGTGCGGCGCTTCGCGCAGGCGGGCGCGCATGTGCATCTGGGCGACGTGCTGATCCCCGAAGGGGAGGCTTTGGCCGCGTCGCTGCGCGCCGAGGGCCTTTCCGCCAGCTTCCACCGCCTGGATGTGGCGTCGGAGCCGGATTGGGTGGCGCTGACCTCGGCCATGGAGGCGCGTGGCGGCCGGCTCGACGTGCTGGTCAACAATGCCGGCCTCATCATCCGCAAACCGATGGCGACCACCAGCCGCACGGAATGGGATCGGGCCATGGCGGTGAACGTCACCGGCGTATTCCTCGGCATGCGGCATTGCCGGCCGTTGCTGGCGCGCGCGGCGCCCTCGGCCATCGTCAACATCGCCTCCACCGCCGGGCTCATCGCGCATGGCGATCCCTCCTACACCGCCAGCAAATGGGCGGTGCGAGGGTTGACGAAATCCGCGGCGCTGGAACTGGCGGCGGAGGGCATCCGGGTGAACTCCGTGCATCCCGCGACGATCGCCACGCCGCTGACCCAGGCCGCGCCGGCGGGCCATATCGAGGCCAATCGCCACGCCATCCCGATGGGCCGGGAAGCCAGCCCGGACGAGATCGCCAACATCGTGCTGTTCCTCGCTTCCGATCAGGCCTCCTTCATGACGGGCAGCGAGGTCGCGGCCGATGGCGGGCTGACCACGGGCGGCGTGGCGCATATGCGGGCGGCCTTCCAGCGCGGCCTGGTATGTCCCGACACCGCCCTTTAGCGCCCGCTTAACCGCCCTCCGCTATCCCAGGCATCGCACCGCCCCAACACGGGCGCGGATGGGATTGCGCGGAGATCCATGGCGAAGGGCGGCAAAAACGGCGCGACGATTGTCATCAAGCGCATCGAGGAAGGCGAGCACGGGCACCATGGCGGGGCCTGGAAGGTCGCCTATGCCGACTTCGTGACGGCGATGATGGCCTTCTTCCTGCTGATGTGGCTGCTGAACGCGACCACGGAGGAGCAGCGCCGCGGCATCGCCGATTATTTCGCGCCAACCAATGTGCTGGGCCAGAGCACCACTGGCAGCGGCCAGCCCTTTGGCGGCCGGACCCCCAATGAAACCGCCCAGCTCAGCCAGAATGCCGGCGCCATCCGCCTGCAGCGCGGCCCCCTGCCGGTGCTGGAGGATGTGGAGGTGGAGGAGGATGTCCCCACCGTCGCCCGCCCCATCCCGATGCGCGACGCGCCGGAGGGCGAGGATGATGACGCCGAGCGGCAGAACGCCCAGCAATCCCGCGCCAGCGCCCCGCCCGGCGATATCGACCCGCGCGAACAGGCGGAGGCCCAGGCGGCCGAGCTCCGCGCCCTGACCGATGCCGCGCTGCGCGTCGAGCATGAGCGCCGCGAACGCGCCGAATTCGAACGCGCGGCGGAGGAGTTGCGCAATGCCGTGGCGATGGACCCGGCGCTGGCGGAACTGGCCCAGCAGATGCGGGTGGAACAGGTGCCGGAGGGGCTGCGCATCCAGCTTCTGGACGCAGACCGGCAGCCGATGTTCGCCCTCGGCGGCGCCGCGCCGAATGACCGGGCGCGGCAATTGCTGGCCCGCGTCGCCCAGGCGATCGCGCGGCTGCCCAATGCCGTCGCCATCGCCGGCCATACCGATGCCACGCCCTTCCGTGGTGGCGTGGAACGGTCCAACTGGGACCTTTCGGCGGAACGCGCCAATGTCACACGGCGGCTGCTGATGGAGGCAGGGTTGGCGGAGAGCCGCATCCGCAGCGTCACCGGCCATGCGGAGCGCGATCTGCTGCTGCCGGAGACGCCGAATGCCGCGGGCAACCGACGTGTCTCCATCACCCTGCTGCGTGATCCGCCGCCCCAATCCAACGGCGCCCCATCCAACGGCGTCCAGCCGGCTCCTTCCCAGCCTGGCGCAGTCCAGCCCAGCCCAGCCCAGCCCAGGGCAACCCCGCCCAGCACACCAAGGAGTCCCGCGCGATGACCACGATCGGCGGCCTGGTTTTCCTGCTGGCCATGGTTTTCGGCGGCTATGTGATCGCCGGCGGCAAGTTCGGCATCATCCTGCATTCGCTGCCCTATGAGATGATGATGATCGGCGGCGCGGCCATCGGCGCCTTCGTCATGGGCAACAGCATGCACAGCGTGAAGCACACGCTGGGTGGCTTCGGAAAGATCATCAAGGGCGAGCGCTTCCACAAGCATGAATATGTGGATCTGCTGTCGCTGCTCTACTGGTTCGTGCGCCTGGCGCAGACCAAGGGCGCCATGGCGCTGGAGGCGCATATCGAGAAGCCCTCCGAGAGCATCGCCTTCCAGAAGTTCCCCAAGATCATGGCGGACAAGATCGCGCTGGCGATGATCTGCGACTACCTGCGCATGGTCGGCATGAACGCCGACGACCCGCATCAGATCGAGGACATCATGTCCAAGGAGCTGAAGAAGGTGCGGGCGGAGGAGCTGCACGTGGCGCATACCTTCCAGAACACCGCGGATGCGCTGCCCGCGCTCGGCATCGTCGCCGCCGTGCTGGGCGTCATCAAGACCATGGCGGCGATCGACAGCCCGCCGGCGGTGCTCGGCGGCATGATCGGCGGCGCGCTGGTCGGCACCTTCCTCGGCATCCTCCTGGCCTATGGCGTGATGGGCCCGATGGCGACCCGGCTGAACGGCGTGATCGAGGAGGATTGCAAATACTATGAGGTGATCCGCGCCGTGCTGGTGGCGCATCTGCACGGCAATGCACCGCAGGTGGCGGTGGAAGCCGGCCGCAAGACCGCGCCCACGCATTCCATGCCGAGCTTCGCGGAGCTGGAGGAGGCTTTGCAGAACCTGCAGATCAGCTGATCGGCCGGCAGGCTATTCCGCCGCGTTGCGCAGTTCCCGCACCAAGCCGCGCACCCGTTCCAGCAGCTCCGCCCGCAGGAAGGGCTTGCGCAGGATCTGGATATGCGGCGGCAGGTCGCGCAGGCTTTCCACCCCGGGATAGCCGGTCACCATCAGCACCGGCAGGCCCGGCCGCAGCTCCTGCACCCGCCGCAGCAGTTCCAGCCCGGACAGGCCAGGCATGGCGTAGTCCGTCACCACGCAGTCCAGCGGCCTGCCGGCGATCACCGTCCGCAGCGCCTCCTCGCCGCTGCCGGCCCGCACCACCTCATAGCCGGCGCCGGCCAGGAAGGCGCCCAGCGTATGCAACACCGCCGGCACGTCATCCACCAGCAGCACCCGCCCTTCCGCCGGTGGCGACGGGAAGCCGGCGCGCGACGATGACTTGGGCGGATCGGCCCTGGTGCTGCGGGGCAGGAACAGTTCCACCCGGGTGCCATGGCCCGGGGTGCTGAGCACCCTGACATCGCCGCCGGATTGCCGCGCATAGCCGAGCACCATGGGCAGGCCCAGGCCCGAACCCTCCCCCACATTCTTGGTGGTGAAGAAGGGCTCGAAGATCTGTTCCAGGATCTCCACCTCGATCCCGGTGCCGGTATCCTGCACCTCCAGCACCACATAGTCGCCGGCGGGCAGTGTCTCCGTCGCCTCTGCCGCGCTGATGCGTCGGCCCAGCGCGCGGATCGTCAGATGGCCGCCGCGCGGCATGGCGTCGCGCGCATTGATCGCCAGGTTCAGGATGCAGGCCTCCAGCTGCGCCGGGTCGGCGAAGGCGTGCAGCCCGACCGCCTCTTCCGTCGCCTGGATGCGGATATTGGGGCCGAGGGTGCGTTCCAGCATCGCCACGGTCCGGTGCAGCAGCTCGGCAATGCCGATCCGGCTGGGACGCAGCACCTGCTTCCGGGAGAAGGCGAGCAGGTGATGCGTCAGCCGCGCCCCGCGCATCGCCGTCTCGATCGAGGCGGACACCAGATCGTCGCTCTCCGCATCGTCCTGCACCCGGTCCCGCAGCATCTCCAGGCTGCCCAACATGGCCTGCAGCAGGTTGTTGAAGTCATGCGCCACGCCGGCGGTCAGGCGGCCGACCGCCTCCATCTTCTGCGCCTGGCGCAGCTGCGCCTCCAGCTGCACCCGGGCCGAAAGGTCGAGGATGGCGGAGAGGACCATCGGGCCCTCCTCCGTCTCGATCGGGTTGAGGCCGATCTCGACCGGAAATTCCCTGCCGTCCTTGCGCAGCCCGTAAAGGTCCCGCCCCGCCCCCATCGGCCGGGATCGGGGGGCGGCGAAGAAGACGCCGCGCAGCCCGGGATGGTGGCCACGATAGCGCGCCGGCACCAGCATCTCGATCGGCTGGCCCAGCATTTCGTCCCGCGCATAGCCGAAGACACGCTCCGCCTGGGCGTTCACCATCTCGATCAGCCCGGCCGCGTTGATCATCACCATGGCGTTCGGCGCCGCTTCCACCACCTGGCGGAACCTTGCCTCGCCAGCGCCGCGCCGCTGCCGCCGCAGCGCGGCGAGTTCGGCCACCCTGCGCTCCAGCTCGTCATGCGCCGTCCGCAGCGCCTGTTCGGCGCGGTCGCTTTCGGTCAGGTCCTGGACCAGCAGCACGAAGCCCGCCGCCGGCGTTGCCCGTTGCAGGAAGATGCTCCGGGCCCGGAAGCAGGACCCGTCCGCCCGGCACCGCAGCGCCTCCACCACCAGGCTGCCCTGCGCCGCCGCCTGTTCCAGGTCCTGCGCCGGGCGGCCGGTGACGACATCATCCGGAGGGTAGAGCAATTGCAGCGGCTGCCCCAGGGCGGAGGCGGGCGCATGACCCAGAACCCGGACCGCCGCCGTGCTCCAATGCGTGATCTGGCCGTCTGGCGCGAGGCGGATGGCGGCGCAGTCCGGCAGAACCTCCGCCATCGCGTCGAGCAGCAAAACACTGTCCACGGGCGACCTCATTTTTTGTCAGTTGCTTGGCCGCAAAGGATCCTCAAAGCGTCACATTAGGCCCGAAAACCTTACCATTGTCGCGAGGTTTGTTGCGGTCAACCCTCCCCGATCACCCGGCCGGTTGCGGCCTCCACCAGCAGCCGGCGCTGGGTGGCGCGGCGGTGCAAAGTCAGGCGCAGCCGTCCGGCATCCGCGCCCTCCCCCCGCTCGACGACGGAATAGACATGGCCGGCGCGCAGATCGGTCAGGAAATCGGCCAGCTCCACGCCGAGCAGGGCGGCCGCCTGCTCCGCCGTCAACGCCACATCACCGGCGCCGTCGATGTCCACCTTCGCGGGAAGCATATGTTCGTCCTACGGCCGGTTGACCTTGGCGGCCAGGAACGGCAACGGGAAGCCATGACCCAGCTCCCGAATCTCGACCCCGATGGCGCAGCCTATCACAGGCTGCTCGGACTTACCCTGATCGAATGGGAGGACGGCTTTGCCCGCCTCGCCTGCGAGGCCGGCGATGCGCATCGCAACCGCTCCGGCATCATCCATGGCGGACTGATCCTGTCGATGGTCGACCAGGCCGCGGGCTATGCCGGGCTGTGGTGCAGCGTGCCCGGCAATGTCCGCAAGGCGGTGACGCTGGACCTGGATTGCCGCTTCACCGGCCAGGTGAAGGGCGGCCGTGTCATCGCCGCGGCCCGGATGGCGCAGCGCGGCCGCAACATCTTCTTCGTGCGGACCGAAGTCTTCGATGAGGCCGGCGAGATGGTGGCCTTCGGCGCCTCCACCCATCGCTGGCGCGCCGGCAGCGAGACGCATGAGGGCCAGCCACCCGGCGCCTGAGGCGTTTAATAACCGCGCCCGGCGCCTGAGGCTAAGCCGCCTCCAGCAGTGCCAAGGCCGCCTGCGGCCCAGCCAGGATTTCCGCCAGCCGGGCCAGCTCGATGCCGGTCAGGCCGGCGGGTGTTGCCGCGAGGCGCAGTAGGCGCCGCAAGGCCTCCTCCCGTCGCCGGTCGAAATCAGCTTCCTGGCCCAGCCGGCGCCCGGCCCGCTCCAGGGCGGTGAGCTCCCGCGCCGTCGCCTCCAGCCCCGCCACCACGGCATCGCTGGCCGGCGGGGCCGCCGCGGCACGGGTGACCGGGGCGAGCAAGCGCGCCGCCAGTGCCGCGGCGTAATGGCCATGGCAGGCCTGGGCCGCCTGGCGGCGCAGGGCCGCGGCCATGACCTGCCGCGCTTCCGCCACACCCCACGCCGCGCTCAACTCCGCCTCCTCCAGCAGATTGCCGAGCCGGAATGCCGCCGTGGCCAGGGCGCCGGGGCCCTCAGCCTCCTCCAGCATGCGGGCCTCCGCCGCCAACCGCTCCGCCAGCGCCGCCTCGGCCGTGGCTTCCAGCTCCGGTGCCAATCCGGCGGTCAGCGTCGCGACAAGGCCGGGCCGGGCCGCATGGGGCATCAACAGCGCCAGGCCGGCCGCCAGGGGCGCTGGCCCTTCGGCGGCCAGCGGCGCCAGGGCTGCGTGCAGCAGATCCTCCGGCGGGTCGGAGGCCATGACCACCTGCCACAGCGGCACCGCGCGCCGCAAAATCGCGGACACGGTCGCCAGCACGGGCGCCACCGCCGCCTCCGGCAATCCGGGCGCGGACCAGCCCGGTGGTGCGCCATCCCGCAGGGCCTGCCCCGCGGCGGGCCAAAGCCGTGCGCCGAGCGCGGCGACCACCGCGTGATCCGTCAGCCCGTGCCAGGGCGCCGTGGCCTCCACCTCCGCGACCAGCGCCGGCAGGCGATGGACGACAAGGGCAGTGATGGCTGGGATGGCAACGCGCGGGACATGCGGCAGGCCGGCCGCGGCCTGCATCACCCCTTCCAGGGGCAGGAACAGCAGCTGGGCGAGGCGGATCGGCCGCGCGGGGATGCTGGCGGAACCGGTCATGCCGCCAGCACCCGCAGCGCCTCGTTGCGCGCCAGCCCTGCCGGCCTGGGCGGTGCGGGCGGCATGGCGCGGCGCGCCCGCAGCAGCGTGTCCCAGGGCGTCGAGGGGTCGCGCGACACCTCGGGCCAGGCCTCGGCTTCCAGCGGCAGAATGGGCAGCAGCGCCACCAGCTCCACGACCACGCCGCCGCGCGCATCCGGCGGGGCCGCGGCCCAGAGCGCGCCGGGCAAGGCCCAGCCATCGAGCAGCCATTCGACCCGCGACGCCAGCTCCGCCAGCCGGGGCAGAGCCTCCGACCCCGGCGCCTGGCCGCGCGGCAGGGCCGCGACCGCCTCCCACAGCGCCAGAAGACAGGCCTCGGCCTTCGGCAAGGTCATCCGCGCGGCACTGAGGGCAAGGGTGGCGGCACGGCGTTCGGTCTGGGCGGGAACGGTATGCCCCCAGGCGGCGAGGTCGACGCAGAGGCGCCGCAGGGCCTGAAGCTCCCGTGGGATGGCCGCCAGGGGCTGGCCGCCGCCGGGCAGCGCCGGGCCGGCGCCGGTCCGACCCAGAATCGCGAGCAACGGGCCGAGCAGGCCGCCCTCGGCCGCCTGCGCCCCAAAAATGTCGACCAGGGCCGCGCGCAGCGCCTCCTTCGCCGTCGCCTGCCGCTGCTGCGCGGCCAGGGCGGCGGCCTGGGCCGGGCGGCCGGCATAGCCCAGCCGCGCCACCTCCCGCGCCGCCGCGCGGATCCGCGCCGGTGTCGGCTGGTCCTGCCCCACAATGCGGTCCCAAAGCTGCCGGTCATGCAGCGAAGCGGCGCGCTGCCCCAGGCATTCGGACCAGGGCACGACCACCACGCCCCTTCCCTCCGGCGCGGGCAGCAGCAGTTCCGCCGGGCCGGGGGGCAGGCGGCGCAGACGGCCGCCGGTCAGATCGGGCGCGGTGAAGGGCACGGCGCAACCGCGCTCGGCGAAGGTGGCCGGGCGTTCCGGCGGACGGGGGGCGGGGTCGGGCATGGGCGGCGCCAGATTGGCGGGCGCGGGATGAAGAAAGCGTTCGCCGGAGGGCGCCTGAACGTGATGACTTGGGGCGGAATCACCGAAAAGTCTGAATCAGCCTGCTAGCGCCGGCTCTCGGTCGGCGGTGCCTGGAACTGCCGCAGCCGCCGGCGCGGCTCCTCCGCCAGGTCCAGGCCGCAGGCATCCCAGGCGTAGTGGGCCATCATCACCAGCTTGGCCGCGTAGTAGTCCGGGGCGTCGGCGACGGAGGGCAGACTGTCATGCTGCCCCCATCCCACCCGCGCCGCCAGCGTCAGCCGTGCCACGGCCAGAATACCGGCGGTGGCGCCATAGGGGGCGATGGAGCCGTTGGCGAGATCGACCCAGGCGGGCATCTGGCGCCAGCGCGGATCGCCCCAGAATTCGGCGGCGGCGCGCACCGTCGCCTCCTGCAGATGGCCGCCCCATATCAGGTGCAATGGCACCCGCACCGCGTCCCAGGAAAAACGCGGTGGCCAGGGGCTGGCGGGCACGGGGCTGCTGCCATCGGCCGGCAGGCGCAGCCAGTCCGGCGGCAGGCCCCAGCGGCCGAAGCGGGCCTGCCGGATCAGCTCCAGCCCAGTGGCGCGCAGCGCCTGCCAGGCCGGGTCGGGCATCGCGGCTTCCAACATGCGCAGCGCGCCGAACAGCCAGTAGGACAGGTTGACCACCACATGATCGGCATGGCGGAAGCCGTGCACGCCAGGCAGCAGCAGCAGTCGCGTGCCGTGCCGCAGGGTGCAAAGGCGCAGCAGATCGCGCGCGATCGCCAGCGCCTCCGTCCGATGGGTCGCGACGCCCCAGCGTTCATGGGCGATCAGCAGGCCCCAGGCGATCAGCAGGTCGCCATCGCTGGCATTGTTGGGATCATCGACGGGAATCGCGGCGCCGGGGGTGTAACGCCACGCATGCAGCATATCTCCCGGGCGCCGCAGCGTCGCACGGGTCCAGCGCAGGATGCGATCGAAGTTGGCGCGATCGGCGTGCCGGGCCGCGAAGATGAGGCCGGTGCCCTGCCCCTCACTGTGGGAGATGCCACGATTTCCCGAATCCACGACCCTGCCGCTCGGGTCGAGCCACCGCTCGCAGAAGATGGCCCAGTCACGCGCATCCCGCAGAATTTCGGGACGGGACGAAACGGTTGGCGCGGGCAGATCGTGCGCGAGGGCTGGCAGCGGCAGGATCAGGCAGGCGCGGCGCGTGATGCGCAGAACACGGGAGCCGAAATCGGCGGCAGGCCCGGCCACAGCACACCTTCCCATCAAGCCTCTGTTACGAGCACTTTGGCGCGCATCGGCCCCGGCATCAACCATCCCTGGCGTGCAGCGTTAAGAATTGCACGCCCCAGGAGACAGGATGGCCGAGCGTGGCACAATCAAAAGTCGTCACCCCCGACCACGGCGCCGGCACCGATAACAAAAACCGTCCAGTTGATTCATGTCACGTTTCGGCACGTTTTTCGGCGCCACCTTCCCACGATGACGAGCCGTCACCGTAACATATGCTGGCTTCTGACCCTGTTCTTGCCGCCGTGCCTTCCCGCATGGTCGCAGGAGGACGCCAGCCTGCCGCTGCCGCCGATGCTCATCGGCCAGGCCCTGGCGACGGCGCGCGAGCAGGGTCTGGAGCCTCAGGACCCGATGGCGCTGCCGGGCGGACTCACCCTGCGCCTGGCCCTGCCCCCCGCGGATAGCTGCAGCCCCAGCGGCGCCTGGCTGCTCTGCCCGGGCTGGCGGCTGGTCAGCGCGGGGCCGGATGCCGACGCGCCGCTGATGGCCATCTGGTCTACCCGCATCCTGCCGGAGCCCCTGCCGAGGGAGCTCCTGCGGGACGCCGCCTTGGCGCGGCTCGGCCCGCCGGGGGAGGAGGAGATGGTACTGGAGCGGCGCCGTGGCCTCGACCTGCCCATGCTGCGCCTGGCCTGGCGCCTGCCCGGCCCGCCCGCGCTGCGGCTGGAGGTGCGCTATGTGCTGGAGGAAACCTCCCTGCCCGGTCCCGCGCCCCGGGTGCTGCGCGTGGCCTGGTCCGCCGAGCCGGAAGGGGCGGCACGGCTGCCCTGACCCGGCAGGTCAGGCCAGCAGGCGGCGCATCTGGATATAGAGGCTTTCCACCTCGGCCCGCTGGGCATGCGCCGTGCCGGGCTGCGCCACCGTCGCGCCGCCGGCGGCGCTGCCCCAGGCGAAGGCCTCCTCCGCCGCCAGGCCACGCGCCAAGGCAAGGGTCATGGCGGCGACGAAGCTGTCCCCCGCCCCGGAGGCGCCGCGCACCGGCACATCCGGCGCCGGCAGGCGCCACACCCGCTCGGCACAGGCCAGCACCGCGCCGCGATGGCCCAGCGTCACCGCCACCAGCCGCGCCGCGCCGGACCGCGCCATCTCCAGCGCCGCCCTCTCCTGATCCGCGGCATGCGGCAGCTTGTGGCCGAGCAGGGACTCGAACTCACCCAGGCTAGGCTTCACCAGTTCCAGCCCGCCGGCTTCCAGCGCCGCACGCAAAGCGGGGCCGGAACTGTCCACCACCACGCGCTGGCCGCGCTGCCGCGCCTGGGCCGCCGCCTGGGCGAAGAAATCCACCGGCATGCCGCGCGGCAGGCTGCCGCTGAGTACCAGCCAGCCACCCTCCGCCGCCGCCAGGGCGTCCAGCGTGGCCTGGGTCTCGGCCCCGGACACCTCCGGGCCCTCCGGGATGAAGCGGTATTCCAGGCCGCTCGATAGGTCCTGCACGATCTGGGCGATACGGGTGCGGCCGGCGATCTGCACGCTGCGATGCGGCAGCCCGGCTTCCTCCACCAGCTCCTCCAGGAACCGCCCGGTGACGCCGCCGGCCAGCAGCACCGCCAGCACCTCCCCGCCCAGCTCCCGCACCACGCGGGCGACATTCACCCCGCCACCGCCGGGATCATAACGCTCGTTGCGGGTGCGGATCTTGCGCACCGGCCGGACGGATTCCGCGTCGCTGGCCAGATCGATCGAGGGATTCGCCGTCAGAGTGACGATCAGCTTGGGACTTGCCATGGTCACAGCCTGCCAGAGGCAGGGCGAGGAGGCGAGGGGCAGAGCTGTGACGGAAACCGACTGACTGTGGCCAGGCCTCGGGCCGGTCTGCGATGATGCGCGCAACCGCAAGGCGCCCGTCGGCCGCCTCGGAACAAAGGAGACTCCATGCAGGTCGCCGTCTTCAGCACCAAGCCCTATGACCGCCAGTTCCTGGACGCCGCCAATGCCGCCGCCGGGGCGCCGCATCGCCTGACCTTCCTGGAAGCACGGCTTTCCGCCGAGACGGCGGCGCTGGCGCAGGGGGCAGAGGCGGTCTGCGCCTTCGTCAACGACCAGGCGGATGCGGCAGTGCTGGAGACCTTTGCCCGGCTGGGCGTGAAGCTGATCGCGCTGCGTTCGGCCGGTTTCAACAATGTGGATCTGATGGCGGCGCGACGGCTGGGCATCACCGTGGCGCGCGTGCCGGCCTATTCGCCGGAATCGGTGGCGGAACACAGCGTGGCGATGATGCTGTCGCTGAACCGCCGCATCCACCGCGCCTATCACCGGGTGCGGGAGGGGAATTTCGCGCTGGATGGGCTGCTGGGCTTCGACATGCACGGCCGCACCGCCGGCATCGTCGGCACCGGCCGCATCGGCCTGGCGGTGGCCCGCATCCTGCGCGGCTTCGGCTGCCGCCTGCTGGCCTATGACCCCTACCCCTCCGACGAAGGTCGCGCGCTGGGGCTGGAATTCACCTCCGTGACGGATCTGCTGGCGCGGTCCGACATCGTCACCCTGCATTGTCCGCTGACACCGGCGACGCGGCACCTGATCGATGCGACGGCGATCGCCGGGATGAAGCGCGGCGCCATGCTGATCAACACCAGCCGCGGCGGCATCGTGGACACGCCGGCGGTGATCGCCGGGCTGAAATCCGGCGCCATCGGGCTGCTCGGCCTCGATGTCTATGAGGAGGAGGCGGATCTGTTCTTCGAGGATCTGTCCGGCCAGATGCTGCAGGACGACATCTTCGCCCGGCTGCTGACCTTCCCCAATGTGCTGGTCACCGCGCACCAGGCCTTCTTCACGGCGGAGGCGCTGACCGCCATCGCCGAAACCACCCTTGGCAATATCACCGCCTTCGCCCGCGACGGCCGGGCGACGCATGAGGTCTCGACCGAAAGACTGGCCTGAAAAGAGGCGCCCCGACCGGCGGCCGGCTTCACGGCTGATTCATCAGCCGGCGCCTAACTTGCCCGCCAGACATCCAGGATGGAGGTCGGCGCCCGGGCGCGGTCCCGGTCAGGCCAGGATTACGGCCCTTGCAATCTCTGTCCCGCCCCATGCCGCACGGCCGGACCGGCGACGCGACAGGCCGCATGCTGCGCTGGCTCGGCCTGGTGCCGGAGGCAGGCGCGGCGGAGCTCGCGGCGCGAATGGGGCAGGATGTGGCCCTGCTGGACTGCGGCGCACCCGCCCTGGTGGCGCTTGTGCAGCCGGCAGAAGCCCCGCTGCGCCGGCTGTTCCGACGGCGTGACAGCCCCGCGCTGCTGCGCGCCTGGCCCAAGATGCGGCAGCGGCTGGAACGCGCCGCCGCGCAGGGCGCCTTCCTGGCCTGCGATCCCGTCGCCGCGCTCTGTCCGGAAGACGCGCTGCGCCGCCTGCTGCATGAACGCGCATCCGCCTTGGCCACTGCCCTGGCGCGCCAGGGCCTGCGCCAGCAATGGGATGTGGTGCTGCATGGTGACATGGCGCCGGCCGCGGCTCAGACCGCGCTGGAAGCGGCGCTGCACCCGCATATCCTTGCCATGGCCGGCCAGGCGCATTGCGCCGGGGAAGGCGTGGCCTGCGCCACCGTGATCCTGCGCTCCGGCGACAGACCGGCGCTGGTGGCGGCGCTGGAGGCACTGCCCCTGGCCCCGCGCTGCGAATGGCGCGGGCCGCTGCCCGCTCTGGCGCTGGGCGCGCCGCGCCTTGTGCACCTTGCCACCGGATGGGCCATCGAGGGCCTGCCGGAACGGCGGGAGAGCAACGAACTGACCCAGCTCTGGCAAGGCCTGGCCAGCGCCCTCCAGCCTGGGGCGCCCGTGCTCCTCAAGCCCGCGCGCCTCGCAACGACGGATGCCGAGGCCGCCTGAGATGGCCCCGATGCCCCATGCCCCTGCGCGGGAGGCCAGGCGCAATGTCTGACCTGCCCGCACCTTCGAAAACGGAGACATCCATGCAAGCGCCGAAGCCGAATTTCCGCGAATTGGGGCGGGATGGGATGCTGGCCGCGCTGCCGCTGCTCGCCGGGCTGGGCCTGTTGGGCGCGGCGCTGTCGGGCGGGCTGGATGCGCCCTGGGCGCTTCCCGCCGCCGCCGGGCTTGGACTGCTCGGCGGGGTCGTGGCCCTGGCCGGGCTATGGCGCCGCGGCGTCACCCCCGCCGTACCGAAGCGCGACGCCATGTCGGAGCCCATGGCCATCCTGCTGCGCGCCCTGACCGAGGAAATGCTGCGGCTGAAGCGCGATGGCACCGAGACCGCCCGTATCCAGGCGGAGGCCGCGCAGACCGCCGCCCGCCTGACGGAAGCCGCCGGCATCGCCATCGCCCGGCTGGAGGACAGCGCCGAAAGCAGCACCACCGCCGCCCAGGCCCTGGCCCTGCTGCCCGGCCTGGCCGACACCCAGGCGCAACGCATGACGCAGATGACGGCGCGCGCCGAACAGGCGCTCGCTTTGCTGCCGCAGGGTATCGCCGCAAGGCTCGACAGCCTGCCGCAGGAGGTCGCGGCCCAGCTCGCCGGGCCGCTCGACGCCACGCTGGTCGCGGCGGAAGGGCGGATGATGGCGCGGCTCGACCGGATGCCGGAGGCAAAGCCGGAGCTGCGGCCGGAAGCGCGGCCCGAGCCGGAGGAGAATGGCCGGATGGCCCAGGTGGCGCAGCGGCTGGAACGCGCGGCCACCGCGATCCTGGCCCTGGGCGAAGCCCTGCCGCCACGGCTGGAACAGGCCGCCGCCCATGTGGAACAACGGCTGGCCGCAGCCCTGCCCGGCCCGCTGGAAGCCGCCGGCGCGGCGCTGCGGGCCGAGGTCGCCGGGCTGTCCGATCAGCTTGGCGGCGGCATCGCCAGCTTGCGGGAGGAAGCCGCCGCCCTGGCCACGCTGGCGCCCCGGCTGGAAGCCCAGGCCGCCCATGCCGTTGCTGAACTGGCCGGTCTGGCGGAGGCGTTGCGCGCCGAGACCGGCCGCGTGGCCCTGCTGCCCGAGGCCCTGACCGCCGAGGCCCAGAGCTTCGCCACGGAGCTGCGCGAACAGACAACCCGGCTCGGCGCGCTGGAACAGGACGGCGCCGCCACCCTGTCCGTGGTGCGGGAGGCGGCGGCGCAGCTCGGCGCGCTGGGCCCGGCGCTCGCCGCCCAGGCCAGCGCGCTGGTCGCGCAATCCGCCGAGGCCGCCGAAGCGATGCGCCAGGAGGCCGCGGCCCTGGCCGCCACCGCGCCGGAACTGGTGGCCCAGGCCACCGCCATGGCGACCGCGGTGCGAGAGGCAGCGGAAACCCTGCGGCAGGAGGCGACGCAGCTCGGCGCCGCGGCGCCGCAACTGGCGGAGGAGGCCGCCGCCATGGCCGCGCAGGTGATGGAATCGGCCGATGCGCTGCGCGGCGAGGCGACTCGCCTTGGCGGTGCCGTGCCGGCCTTCGACGCCCGGATCGCCGAAATGGCGCAGCGGCTGGACGATGCGACGGAGGCGTTGCGCCAGGAAGCCGCCTGCCTGGGCCTGGTGGCGCCGGCGCTGGAGGTGCAGGGCGCGGAGACCCGCGATGCGATCGAGATGGCCAGCGATGCGCTGCGCCACCAGATGAACCGGCTGGAGACCCTGACGCCGATCGCGGAGGCGCATCTGACCGCGATCCACGCGGCGCAGCCGCTGCTGGAAAGCGCGGCGCAACGGATTGCCAGCTCCACCGGCATGCTGGACGCCGCCGGCAACCGGCTGCGCCCGGCGACCGAGGCGCTGGCCGGGATCGCCGAACGGTTGCCGGAGACCTGCGCCTCGCTGGAACGCGCGGCGGAGGCGCCGAACCGTGCCGCCGAGCGTCTGGCGGAAGCGGCGGCCGCGCTGACCGCCGCGACCGGCCATCAGCCGGTCGCGCTGGACCTCGCCGGCGCCGCCTGAGCCTTACAGGATGAAGTCGCTCGCCTGCAAAGCCGGCTGGCCGACCAGCAGGATCAGCATCTCCGCCGCGCCGCCGTCGCCGGCATCCACCTGTACCGCCGTGCCGGTGATGCCGTACTGCACCCGGATGGAGGCAGCGCCGCCGCCGAGGAAGGCATCGCTGCCGACGAAGGCGAAGCCCTGGTCGCCCGGCGTCAGCAGATCGGTGTCGATGAAGGACAGGTCGATCTTGTCGCCCTCCGCCACCGAGAAGTCGCGGATGCGGTCGGAGCTGCCGCGCAGGCTTTCCTCATAGGCGCCGAAGCGGAAGATATCGGCACCGGCGCCGCCGATCAGGATATCGGCGCCGAGGCCGCCCGTCAGCGTGTCGTTGCCCGCATCGCCCAGCATCCGGTCGATGCCATCGCCGCCTTCCAGCACATCGTTGCCGGCGCCGCCGAGCATCGTGTCGTTGTCGCCAAGGCCGAACATGCGATCGTCGCCGGCATTGCCCAGCATGCGGTCGTTACCGGCATCGCCGGACATGACATCCGCGCCCTCACCGCCGGCCATGGTGTCGTTGCCCGCGCCGCCCATCAGCGTATCGGCGCCGGCATCGCCGACCATCATGTCGTTGCCGCCATCGCCCATCAGCAGGTCGTCGCCGCCACGGCCGAGCAGGCGGTCATCGCCTTCGCCACCGCTCTGCGTGTCGTCGCCCTCGGTGCCGACGAGGCGGTTGGCGCCGGCGGTGCCGGTGACATCCTGGCCTTCGAAGACCGTGTCCTCGGCCTTGGCGTTCAGGTTCTGGATGCGGGTGTCCTCGGCGGCCGAGGTGTCCGCCTGATCGAAGGCGGTCTCCGGCGTGCCGTGGAATTCCTGCATGTAGTCTTCCAGCGCCTGCTGCTCGCCCAGCGCATTGGCGGGGACATTGCCGGCGGCGGTGAAGTCCTGCGACGGGTCGATCGGCGCGCTCAGCGTGCCGTCATCCAGCAGGTAGCGGAAGTTGGTGCCATTCGCCTTGGCCGGATAGCCATCGCCGCCATTCGCCGTGAAGTTCAGCGCGACGACGCTGATCACCGCGGGGGCGCCGGCCACCACCTGGCCATTCTCCACCACGCGGGCGATCACCTTGCCGGTCTGGTCGATCAGGGCGACGCTGGTGACCTTCTGGCCGGCCGCATTGTCCGGGTCATAGGCGAAGCGCACGCCGCCGAGCTGGATGAAGCCGCCATTGCCCGGCGCGATGCCGGCGGCGAAGTTCAGGATGTTCAGCAGGCCCTGCGGCGTGGTGTCGAACACCATCAGCTTGTTGTCGAAGCGCAGCGCGTTCTCGACATCCAGTTCGGAGACGCCGCCCGAGGGCTTGCCGGCGAGGTCATTGGCGATCGGCGGCAGCTTGTCGCCGCTCACCACATCGATGGCGCCGATCTGCGCGCGGATACCGCCGCCATTCTTCAGGGAGAAGATGAAGGGCTGGTCGTCCAGCGCGTCGGCCGCGGCTTCCCGGTTGGCATCGGCGGTCAGGTTGCCGAGGTTGGTTTCCTGGCTGCGCACCTGTGCGCGTTCGCCTTCCAGATAGACGTCGGTGTAGCCGAAGACGTTGCCGTCCTTGGCGGCGATCACCGCCTGCACCGCATCGGTGATCTCGGCCACCTCGGCGCCCTTGGTGCCCTCGGCGAAGGCGGTGGTGTCGAGGTCGGATTCGTCCACGCCCCAGGCCTCGGCGACATTCGCATCGGTCGCGGCGTAGGCGCCGTTCACGGTGCTGTCGAGGTTCTCCAGGATGATGCGGCCCTCGGCATCGAAGTCCACCACCAGGCGGCCGAGATAGGTGAATTCATTGTCCGTGTTGACGATCAGCGTATCGCCGCCATCGGCGCCCTTGGTCACCAGCGGGTAGGTATCCGCGAAGTCGGCGGCATGGCCGGGGAACGCCACCGCCTCGTCATTCTCGTCGCCGAGGCGGGTGTTGGAGCCGGCGGCGAGGATGATGTCCACGCCGTTCAGCAGGGTCGCCAGCTCCTTCTCGAAGCGGATCTGCTGGAGGTGGGACATCAGGATGATCTTATTGACGCCCTGGGCGATCAGCTCGTCGATCACCGGCTGAAGCTGGGCGGCCAGCAGCGCCATGTCGTTGGTCTCGCTGCCGTCGCCGGCAAAGCCCTTCACCTCGACGCCGCCGGTGGAGGAGATGGATTCCAGGATCTGCGTGGTCACGCCAACCAGGCCGATCTTCTCGCCACCCTTGTCCACCACGGCGGAGGGCGCGATGCGGCCGCGAAGGGTCGAGGCATCCTCCAGCCCGCCCACGCCGACCGTTTCCGTGTAGCGGCCGGACAGGGCCGCGTCGCCGGAGAAGTTGAGGTTGGCGGAGAGGTAGGGGAAGGCCGCGTCGTTCACCGCATCGGCAAAGGCATTGGTGCCAAGGTCGAATTCATGGTTGCCGATGGTCGAGGCTTCGACGCCGATGCGGTTGTGGATCTCGATATCCGCCGCGCCGGGGTTGTTGCCGCGGGTATGGGTGGCGGCGACGGAGGCATCGGTGCCGGCGGCCAGGAAGGGGCCGGGGATGTAGTTATCGCCGCCGGCCAGGATCAGCGTGTTCTCATAGGTGCCGTCGAAGGCATCGACCAGCGCGGCCAGGTTCTTCGCCGTGCTGCCGGCCAGCAGGCCGGCCTCGGCATCGGCGAAATGCAGCAGCTGCAGGGTGAAGGCCGGCGTCTGGGTGGTGGTGAAGACGGAGAGCGTGCTGCTCACCTCGTTGCTGACCACCAGCAGCGCCTTGCCGGTCGGCGAGTCCTCGGCCGAGATCACCAGCACGCCCTCGGGGCTCACCGCGCCATCCATCTGGGCGGCACCGACATAGGTCACCGCCTCGGGGTTGGTCACGTCGAAGCTCAGCGTGATGTTGGAGCGTTCCAGCGCGACGAAGGCATAGGTGCTGTCGCCGATCCGGGCGATCTCGATGCCTTCCGGCTCCGGCCCCTTGTTGTCGCTGCGGCTGTCATCGACCAGTTCCGGGAAGTATTCCGCCACGATGCGCTCGATGGCATCGCCGCTGTCGAAGACGATGTTCCCCTGGGCGTCCAGGATCGAGAAGGACCGGCCACCATACATCAGGATCTGGTCGATATCGCCGTCATTGTCCGTGTCGCCGCGCAGGCCCGGCGCGTTGGAGACGGTCAGGCGGCCGAGATTGTCATTGTCCTTCAGCTCGGCCGCATTCGGGAAGACGGTGGGGTCGAGCACATAGCCGTTGTTGCCGACCCGGATGGTCTCGCCGCCCGGGATGAAATCGTCGCGGTCGTCACCCTCATTGGCGATGACGTAGAAGGTCTGGTCACCGGACTGGTAGCTGTCGATCGCGTCCGGCATGTACAGGCCGAAGACCGGCGCATTCACCAGATTGGCCGGCAGGGGGTCGTTGCCCGGCCCGTCACGGTCGCTGTAATCGGCCAGAAGGCTGGAGAAATCCTTCAGCCCCAGCGGCACGATGCCGGTGAAGGTGGCGGTGGCGATGTCCAGCAGGGCGACCGCATTGGCTTCCTGCAAGGTCACCATGGCGGTCAGGCCATCGGCGGAGATGGCGACATATTCCGGCTCGACATCCTGCGAGACGCTGCGGCCTTCGAAGATGCGCACGCCGGCGGCGCGCAGCGCGTCCTCCTGCCCGTCAAAGGCATCGAAGGTGGCGGTGGTGACGGTGGCGTTGGCGGCGCCGGCGCTCAGATCGATGATGCTGACGCTGCCGTCGCCATCGGTGCCGGTGCTGTTCATCTCACCTTCATTGGCCACCAGGATGCGGGTGCCATCGGGGGTGAAGGTCAGGCTGTCGGGCAGCGCGCCGACGGTCACCGAGCTCAGCAGCGCGCCATCGGCGGCGTTCAGCAGCACCACCTCGCCGGGCAGCGCCTTGTCGGCATTGGGCAGGGCCACGGCGACCACGCCATTCTTCACCGCGACGCTGGTGATGTCGGTTGTGGCGAAGCCCAGATCGGTGAAGTCGATGGTGGCCAGCAGCACAGGCGCGGTGGGGTTGGACAGGTCCACCACCTGCAATCCGGCATTGGACGTCACGAAAAGGCGGTTGCTGCCGGCGTCGAAGGCCGAGATCTCGGCGCCGGCCAGGGCCAGGCTGCCGGTTTCGGCGAAGGTCAGGGCGTTGCTGGCGGTCGTGCTCAGGCTCATGTCATCACTCCGGACATCGCGGCACGCCGTTCCGCCGGATCCGTCCGCACGGATGCCGGGCGCCGACTGCCTTTTCATGCCCGGCTTGGTATCCGCGCCATGTGACAAACAAAGGTCAGTCCGGCTTAAGGAAGATTAACCTTGCTGCGACCGTATGGATTGCCGGCCGATGCAACAGCCCGTGTTGCGGCCGGACCGGGGGCGCTTACCGGCCGAAACGCTTCGTAGCCAAAAGTCGGTGGCCGTCAGGGTCTTGCCGGGCCAGAGAGAAAGATAAAGGTCAGCCGCCTCCCCGGCGCCACAAGCAGGGTTCATATTGCGACGCATGCGCCACCACCTCCCCAGCTCCCTCCGCACCTCGGGCCTGCTCGGTCTCGCCCTTCTGGCCAGCGGCTGCGCGGCGCGGATCGACCCTGCCAGCTCCGGCCTGCGCCTGCCCGCCGCCTTCCGCATGGCCCAGGCCGAGCCGGCGCCGACCGCGATGCGTTGGCCGGACGCCGAGTGGTGGCGGGAATTCGAGACGCCCCAGCTCGATGCGCTGATGCGGGGCGCCATGGCCGGCAATCTGGACCTGGCCGGCGCCGTGGCCCGGCTGCGCCAGGCGGATGCCGAGGTGCGGATTTCCGGCGCGGCGCTGCTGCCGACGGTGGATGGGGACCTTTCGGCCGGCCGGTCGCGCGGCACCAACCGCAATCCAGGCTCCGCCGGCAGCGCCGGCAACAGCTTCGGGGTGGGCCTCTCGGCCAGCTATGAGGTGGATTTCTGGGGTCGCAACCGGGCCATCCTGGAGAGTTCCCGGTCCTCCGCCATCGCGGCGCGCTATGCCATTGGCGTCACCGCGCTCAGCACCCAGTCCTCCGTCGCCACCGCCTTGTTCAACGTCCTCGGCGCGCAGGAGCAGCTGGAAATCCAGCGCGGCAACCTGGAACTGGCGACCCGCAACCTGTCCATCCTGCGCCAGCGCGTGGCGGTGGGCACCGCCACCGGGCTGGATGTGGCGCAGCAGGAAACCACGGTGGCGCAGCAGCGCGCCGCCATCCCGCCGCTGCAACAGACGGCCGAGCAGAACAGCTTCGCCCTCGGCACCCTGACCGGCGTGGCGCCCGGGGAGATCGACATCCGCGCCGTGCGGCTGGAGGCGGTCCGTGTGCCGGCCATCATGGCCGGCCTGCCGTCGGAAGTGCTGGCGCGGCGGCCGGACGTGCAGCAGGCGGAGGCCAATCTGGCGGCCGGCAATGCCAATCTCGCCGCCGCCCGCGCCGCACTGTTCCCGACCATCGCCCTGACCGGGTCCGGCGGCTTGCAGAGCACGGCGCTGGACCTGCTGCTGCGGCCGGGTTCCACCGTCTACAGCATGGCGGCGGGGCTGACCGCGCCGATCTTCAATGCCGGATCGTTGCGGGCCCAGGTGGAGCAGTTTGACGCGAGGCAGCAGGAACTGCTGGCGGAGTACCAGCGCACCATCCTGGCGGCCCTGCAGGACACCGAAACCAGCCTTTCCGCCCTGCGCCGCACCAGTGAATCGGTGGAATTGCAGCGGGTGCGCGAAGCTTCCGCCCAGCGCGCCTATGCGATCGCGGAGGCACAGTTGCAGGCCGGCACGGTGGATCTGCTGACGGTGCTGAGCGTTCAGTCCAGCCTGTTCACCGCCCGCAATGCCCTGGCCCAGGCCCAGACGGACCGCTTGCAGGCCGCGGCGGCGCTGTTCACCGCGCTCGGCGGTGGCTGGACCTATGTTCCGCCCGCCGCCACCCCATCTCTTCAGCCCGCCCCGACTGCCGGCGGCCCGACAAGGCCCCTGCCATGAACGACCTGCCCCGCCCACCGCAGCCGGAGCCGCCCCTGGCCTCCACCGCCCCCAAGGCCCTGCCCGCGCCGCCGGAGGTGCTGGCGCTGCCGGCACCTAAGCCCGTCGCCCGGCGCCGCGCCTGGCCCTGGCTGCTTTCGGCCGTGCTGCTGGCGGCGGCGGGCGGCGGCTATGTTGCATGGCGGCAGGGCTGGCTCGGCGCCACGCCCCAGACCGCGACCGGCGCCGCGCCGGCGGGCGGCCCGGTAAGCGCAAGGCGGGGGCCGCCGGCGATTCCGGTAACCGCCGCCACGGCGACGGTCGAAAACCTGCCGATCCTGCTGGATGCGCTGGGCACCGTGCAGGCCTCCAACACCGTCACCATCGTGCCGCAGGTCTCCGGCCGCATCACCGAGATCCTGTTCCGCGAGGGGCAGGAGGTGAAGGCGGGCGATATCCTGGTGCGCATCGATTCGCGCAGCTACCAGGCGGCCCTGGACCAGGCAGTGGCAACACGGGCGCAGCGGGAGGCGCAGCTGGCCAATGCCCGGCGCGACCTGCAACGCTACACCCTGCTGGCGCGCAGCAGCGGCACGTCCCAGCAGGTGCTGGACACCCAGCGCGCCACGGTGGCGCAGCTTGAGGCACAGCTTCAGTTCGACGACGCGACCATCGCCAATGCCCAGGCGCAGATGGATGACACCACCATCCGTTCCCCCATCGATGGCCGCATCGGGTTGCGGCAGGTGGATATCGGCAATTATGTGCAGTCCAGCAGCACCACGGGCATCGTGGTGGTGACGCAGCTGCGCCCGGTGGCAGTGAATTTCACCCTGCCGCAGCAGACCCTGCCGCAGGTGATGCAGGCGCTGGCCGCCGGCCCGGTGCCGGTGGAGGCACGGCTGGCGGAATCGGCGGCGCCGCGCGCCGATGGCAGCCCACCGCCGGCCAATCCGGTCGGGCGGCTGGTGACGGTGGACAATCAGGTGGATGCCACCACCGGCACCATCCGGCTGAAGGCGGAATTCGCCAATGACGACCTGCGGCTGTGGCCGGGCGCCTTCGTCAATACCCGCATCCAGGTGGACACGCTGCGCGACGTGGTGGTGCTGCCGCTGGTCGCGGTGCAGCGCGGCCCGCAGGGGCCCTATGCCTTTGTGGTGAAGGAGGACAACACGGTGGACCAGCGGCCACTGACGCTCGGCACCATCGCCGGGCAGCAGGCCGTGGTGCTGCGCGGGATGCGCCCGGGTGAACGGGCTGTCACCTCCGGCGCGCTGCGGCTGGTGGCCGGCAGTTCGGTGCAGGTGGCCGATCCGGTGGTGCCGACCGCGGCGCCGCGGCAGGTGCGGCGGCGGCCGCCGGGTGCCGGTGGGCCGGGTGCGCCGGGCGCGGGTGGCCCGCCGCCAGGCGCGGGCGCGCCACCGCCGTGAATATCTCCGCCCCCTTCATCGCGCGGCCGGTGGCCACGGCGCTGCTGGCGATCGCGGTGCTGCTGACGGGCCTTTATGGCTATATGCGGCTGCCCGTCTCCTCCCTGCCGGAGGTGGATTTCCCCACCATCCAGGTGACCACGCAGCTGCCGGGCGCCTCGCCGGAGACCATCGCGGTGCTGGTCACCGCCTCGCTCGAACGGCAGCTCGCGCAGATCGCCGGGCTGGCGGAGATGGTCTCGGTCAGTGGTCCCTCGGTCAGCCGCATCACGCTGCAATTCAACCTGAACCGGGACATCGACGATGCCGCGCAGGATGTGCAGGCGGCGATCAATGCCGCGCGCGGCACCCTGCCCTCCACCCTTCCCTACCCGCCCACCTACGCCAAGGTGAATCCGGCGGACCCGCCGATCCTGACCCTGGCGCTGACCAGCGAGACGCTGCCGGTGGCGCGCATGTCGGATATCGTCGACACGCTGCTGGCGCAGCGGCTGGCGCAGGTGGGCGGTGTCGGCCGCGTCGCCGTGCAGGGCAATATGCGTCCTGCGGTGCGCTTGCAGGTCGATCCGCGCCGGCTGGCCGCCTATGGCATCGGGATGGAGGCGGTGCGCAGCGCCGTCACCGCCGGCAATGTCGCCGGGGCCAAGGGGTCCGTGAACGGGCCGCAGCAGGCCTCCGCCGTGATGGCCAACGACCAGATTACCACCGCCGCCGGCTTCGAGGACCTGATCATCGCCTGGCGGGACGGGGCGCCGGTGCGGCTGCGCGATGTCGGCATGGCGGCGGAGGGGTTGGAGAACACGCTGACCGCCGCCTGGTTCAACGGCCGCCCGGCCGTGCTGCTGGATGTGCAGCGCCAGCCCGGCGCCAATATCGTCGCCACGGTGGAAGCCCTGCGCGGCCAGCTCGACGGGCTGCAACGCGCCTTGCCGGCGGGGGTGGAGCTTTCCGTCGTCTCCGACCGGACGGAGACGATCCGCGCCTCGGTGCATGAGGTGCAGTTGACCCTGGTGCTGTCCATCGTCCTGGTGGTGATGGTGATCTTCCTGTTCCTGCGCACCGCGCGGGCCACCATCGTGCCGGGCGTGGCGCTGCCGCTGTCGATCATCGGCACCTTCGGCATCATGGCGCTGCTGGGCTATTCCATGGACAACCTCTCGCTGATGGCGCTGGTCATCGCGACGGGCTTCGTGGTGGATGATGCGATCGTCATGATCGAGAACATCGTCCGCATGATCGAGGAGGGGAAGAAGCCCCTCCAGGCCGCCTATGAGGGTGCGAAGCAGATCGGCTTCACCATCGTCTCCCTCACTTTGTCGCTGATCGCGGTGTTCGTCCCGCTGCTGTTCATGGAAGGCGTGGTCGGCCGGCTGTTCCGCGAATTCGCCATGGTGCTGACCATCTCCGTGCTGGTCTCCATGGTGGTGTCCCTGACCCTCACCCCGATGATGTGCGGGCTGCTGCTGCGCCCGCATGGGGAGGACAAGCCTGGCCGCATCTCCGACCTTTTCGAACGGGGGTTCGAGGCGACGCGCCGCGGCTATGCCCGCACGCTGGACTGGGCCCTGGCGCGGGAGGGGCTGATGCTGATCCTGGCCGGGCTGACGCTGGTCGGCACCATCGGCCTGTATGTGGTGATGCCGAAGGGCTTCCTGCCGCTGCAGGATACCGGGCTGATCACCATCACCACGGAGGCGCCGCAGGACGTCTCCTTCGCCCGCATGTCCGAATTGCAGCGCCAGGTGGCGGAGGTGGCGCAGGCCGATCCGGATGTGATCGCCGTCACCTCCGTCGCCGGCGCCGGCACGGTGAATGCGGCGCAGAACACCGGCCGCCTGACCGCCGTGCTGCGGCCGCGCGCGGAACGCAGCGACGATGTCTCCGCCATCATGGCGCGTCTGTCGCCACGGCTGACCACCATTCCGGGCATCGAGATCTATATGCAGCCGGTGCAGGACATCCAGATCGGCACCCGGCCGTCCTCCACCCAGTACCAGTACACGCTGATGGACAGCGACGCGTCGCTGATCGCCGAATGGGCGCCGCGCATGCTGGCGGCGATGCGGGGACTGCCGGAACTGCGCGATGTCGGCAGCGACCAGCGGGAAGATGGGCTGCGCGTGCAGGTGCAGGTCGATCGCCTGCGCGCGGCGCGGCTGGGCGTGACCATGCAGGCGGTGGACGACACGCTGTACAACGCCTTCGGCCAGCGCCAGATCTCCACCATCTACGCGCAGAACAACCAGTATCGCGTGGTGCTGGAAGCTGATCCGGCTCAGGCCAATGACCCGGCCGCGATCGGCATGCTGCGCGTCACCGGATCGGCCACCGGCGCCACCATCGCGCCGCAGATCCCGCTGGCGGAGATCGCCACCATCACGCGCGGCCGCGCACCGCTGACCATCACCCGGCAGGACCAGTTCCCGGCGGTGACGCTCAGCTTCAACCTCGCCCCCGGCGCCTCGCTGGGTGGCGCGCTGGAGGCGATTAGCACGGCGCAGGCCGGGCTCGGCCTGCCGGATTCGATGCGCGGCAGCTTTGGCGGCGACGCGGCGGAATTCACCCGATCCCTGGCCGGCCAGGGCTGGCTGATCCTGGCCGCGGTCATCGTCATCTACATCGTGCTGGGCGTGCTGTACGAAAGCGTCATTCACCCCATCACCATCCTGTCCACCCTGCCCTCCGCCGGTATCGGCGCGCTGCTGGGGCTGGAATTGTTCGGGCTGGACCTGTCGGTGGTCGGGCTGATCGGCATCGTGCTGCTGATGGGCATCGTCAAGAAGAACGCCATCATGATGATCGACTTTGCGCTGGAAGCGCAGCGCGAGCACGGCATGACGCCGCGCGATGCGATCCGGGAGGCCTGCCTGCTGCGCTTCCGGCCGATCATGATGACCACCATGGCCGCCCTGCTGGGCGCGCTGCCGCTGGTGCTGGGATCAGGCGCAGGCTCCGAGCTGCGGCTGCCGCTGGGTGTCTCGGTGATCGGCGGGCTGCTGCTGAGCCAAGTCATCACGCTCTACACCACGCCGGTGATCTATCTGGCGATGGAGGCGATCCGCGACCGTGCCCAGCGGTTGAACCATCGCGGCGCCCCGCCGGCACCGGCGGAGTAACGCATGTCGATCTCCGCCCCCTTCATCGCGCGGCCCATCGGCACCACGCTGATGGCCATCGGCCTGGCGCTGGCCGGGCTGGTTGCCTATTTCGACCTGCCGGTGGCGCCACTGCCGAAGGTGGATTTTCCGACCATCGCGGTGACGGCGAGCCAGTCCGGCGCAGACCCGGCCATCATGGCGTCTTCCGTCGCCGCGCCGCTGGAGCGCAAGCTGGGCGAGATTCCCGGCATCAGCGAGATGACCTCCACCTCCTCGCTCGGTTCCACCCGGATCATCCTGCAATTCGACCTGTCGCGCTCCATCGAATCCGCCGCGCGGGATGTGCAGGCGGCGATCAATGCGGCGCAGGCCGACCTGCCCTCCGGCCTCACCAGCCAGCCCAATTTCCGCAAGCTGAACCCCGGCGACCAGCCGGTGCTGATCCTGGCGATGACGTCAGACACGCTGACGGCCGGCGAGATCTATGATGCCGCGGACAGCGTGGTGGTGCCGCGGCTGGCCCAGGTGAACGGCACCGCGACGGTGGGTATCGCCGGCGCTGAACAGCCGGCCATCCGCGTGGCGGTGGACCCGGCGGCGGCCACCGCGGCGAATGTCTCGCTCGACCAGATCCGCACGGCGATCACCAACGCCAATGTCACCCAGGCGACCGGGTTGATCGACGGGCCGCTGCAATCGGCCGCCATCGCGGTGAATGACCGGCTGACCACGCCCCAGGATTTTGGCGACATCGTCGTCACCCAGGCCGATGGCGCCATCGTGCGCCTGTCCGGTCTGGCCCGGGTGGATCTGGGTTCGCGGGACCGGCGCCAGGCCGGGTCCTATAACGGGCGGCCAGCCATCATCCTGACGGTCTACAAGCAGGCCGATGCCAATGTGCTGGAGGTGGTGGACGGCATCCGCGCGCTGTTGCCCGATCTCGGCCGCTGGATTCCCGCCGGCATCGACATCACCATCATGCGCGACCGGTCGGAAACCATCCGCGCCAGCGTGGCGGAGGTGCAGCACACGCTGCTGATCAGCATCGTGCTGGTGGTGCTGGTGGTGGCGGTCTTCCTGCGCCGCACCTCCGCCATCATCGCCGCCGGCATTTCCGTGCCGCTATCGCTGCTCGGTACGCTGGGCGTGATGTGGATGGTGGGCTACTCGCTCAACAACTTCTCGCTCATGGCGCTGACCATCTCGGTGGGCTTCGTGGTCGACGACGCCATCATCATGATCGAGAACATGGCGCGGATGACCGAACGCGGGCTGCGGCCGCGGGAGGCGGCGCTGGAGGGCGCGCGGCAGATCGGCTTCACCGTGGTCTCGATGAGCCTCTCGCTGATCGCGGTCTTCATCCCGCTGCTGTTCATGGGCGGCATCGTCGGCCGCATGTTCTTCGAATTCGCCGCGACCCTGTCCATCGCGGTGGCGATTTCCGCCGTCATCTCCCTCACCGTCACACCGATGCTGGCAGTGCTGCTGGCCGGCCAGAAGCCGCGTCCGCCGGGTCGCTTCGGGCGGGGGTTCGAGGCGGTGATGGACTGGCTCATCGCCGGCTATATGCGCAGCCTGATGGCGGTGCTGCGCTGGCGGCGGCTGACGGTGGCCGGCACCGTCGGCCTGGTGGGGCTGACCGTCTGGCTCTACATGCAGGTGCCCAAGGCCTTCTTTCCGGAGCAGGACAGCAATCTGCTGAGTGGCGCCGTGGTGGCGCAGCCCGATACCTCCTTCCAGGCGATGGTGGCCTTTCAGGAACAGGTGGTGGAGATCATCCGCGCCGATCCGGCGGTGGAAAGCGTTTCCGCCTCGCTGGGCGGCGGCGGATTCTTTGGCTCGAGCAATATCCGCCTGCAGGTCGGGCTGACGCCGCTGGCGGCGCGGGACGGAATGAACGCGGCGCAGGTGATCGCGCGGCTGCGTGTGCCGCTCGGCCGCATCGTCGGCGCGCAGACCTTCCTGCGGGCGCAGAGCGACATCATGATCGGCGGCCGCCAGGGCAATGCGAACTACCAATACGTGCTGCTGAGCCCGGACCTGGATGAGTTGGGCACCTGGAGCGAGCGGCTGGTGAACCAGCTTCGCAGCATCCCGCAGGTGGTCGATGTCTCCTCCGACCAGGAACGCACCGGGCTCGTCTCCCGCCTGGTGATCGACCGGGATGCGGCGGCCAGGCTTGGCGTGTCCATCTCGGCGCTGGGCGGCGCATTGAACAATGCCTTCGCGCAGCGGCAGGTCTCCACCATCTACCGCACCCGCAACCAGTATCGCGTGATCCTGGAGATCGACCCGCGGCTGACGGAGGATCCGGGCCAGCTCACCGGCATCTTCGTGCCTGGGCGCGACGGGCCCGTGCCGCTGGGCTCCCTGGTGCGGCTGGAACGCACCACGGCGCCGCGCTCGATCACCCATCAGGGCCTCTTCCCGGCCGCCAGCATCAGCTTCTCCCTCGCCGAGGGGGTGGAGCTGGGGGCGGCGACGCGGATCGTCGAACAGGCGGCGCTCGACATCCAGATGCCGGCCAGCGTGCGCGGTGAATTCGCCGGCAATGCGCGCAGCTTTCAGACCTTCCTGAGCGGGCTGCCGCTGCTGATCCTGGCGGCGCTGGTCACCATCTACATCGTGCTGGGCGTGCTGTATGAAAGCCTGATCCACCCGCTGACCATTCTGTCCACATTGCCGACGGCGGGAATCGGCGCGCTGCTGGCGTTGCTGGCGACCAATACGCCGTTCAGCGTCATCGCCATGATCGGCGTGATCCTGCTGATGGGCATCGTGAAGAAGAACGCCATCATGATGGTGGACTTCGCGCTGTCCCATGAACGCGAAGGTGGCGAGGGCGGCATGGTGGCGATCCTTGAAGCCTGCCGCGAGCGTTTCCGCCCGATCCTGATGACGACGCTGGCCGCTTTGTTCGGCGCCATTCCGCTGGCCATCGCCACGGGTCCGGGGGCGGAGCTGAGGCAGCCGCTGGGCATCACCATCATCGGCGGCCTGATCCTGTCCCAGCTGCTGACGCTCTACACCACGCCGGCGGTCTACCTGACCTTTGAGCGCATGGCGGCGAAGCGGCGGCGGCCGTTGCCGGTGGTGACTGCGCCGGCCTGAGATTGCCCCTGGCGGGCGCGCGGGCCAAGCTGCGCGTCATATCGGGAACAGGATGCCAGCATGGACCGCCAGATTTTCAACTCGCCCCGCGTCACGCCGCTGCGCAGCGCGACGAACCACGCCGTGAAGGCGGGCGGGCTGATCTACACCACCGGCACCACGCCCTTCAAAGGCGAGCGCGACATCGCCCGCGG
Source organism: Roseomonas sp. F4 (assembly GCF_053891155.1). NCBI lineage: Bacteria > Pseudomonadati > Pseudomonadota > Alphaproteobacteria > Acetobacterales > Roseomonadaceae > Roseomonas > Roseomonas sp. F4. The sequence continues at coordinate 351,134 of NZ_JBSSHK010000002.1, read as the reverse complement.
CGACTTCGCCGCGCAGACGCACCAGGTGATGCAGAACCTCCGCACCATCCTGGAGGATGCCGGCAGCTCGCTGGACCGCGCGGTGAAGATGAACATCGCGATGACCGACATGACGAAATACTACGAGTTTGACGCGATCTTCCGCACCTACTTCGCCGAGGGCAACTGCCCGGCGCGGATGACGACGGAAAGCCCGCGCCTCGCGCATCCGGATTTTCTGATCTCCATCGACTGCATCGCAGTATGTGATTGAGTAGAACTCAGTCCTGGGTCAGGCCGATCTCCGCCACCAGCCGACCCAGCCTTTCATTGTCACGCCGGATCTGCGCCGTCAGCTCCGGCGGGCCCAGCGTGAAGGGCGTCACGCCGATCGGCAGTTTCGCGGCAAAATCGTCGGTGGAGATCACCGACAGCACATCGGCGCCGGCGCGCTCCACCAGCGGGCGCGGCGTGCCGGGCGGGAAGAACAGGCCCTGCCAGGCATTCAGCATCGGCACATCGGGCACCGCTTCCGCGAAGGTCGGCACGTCCGGGAATTCCGGGCTGCGACGTGCGCCGTTGAAGGCCAGCGGCCGCAGCGTGCCAGCCTGCATATGGGGGCGGGTGATGCTGTAGCTGTCCATCGTCACCTGCACCCGGTTGGCCAGCAGGTCGGTGTTGCCGGCGGCGCTGGTGCGGTAGGGCACGTGCTGCATCGGGAAATCCAGCGCCCGGCGCAGGCCCTCCAGGTTCAGATGCGGGACGGAGGCATTGCCCGGCGAGTAGTAGAAGATCGGGTCATTCTCCGGCCGCGCCCGCGCATAGGCCACCAGCTCCGCCAGGCTGCGCACCGGCAGCGCCGCATTCACCGCGAGGAAGGCGGAGGAGACGGAGACGCCGGCGATCGGCGTCAGGTCGGTGAAGGGATCGTAGCGGGACGGCTTGGCCAGATGCGGCGCGATCGCCAAAGCGGCAACGGAAATCATGGCGAAGGTGGCGCCATCGGCCGGGGCGCGGATCAGGTTCAGCGTGCCGAGCATGCCCGCCGCGCCTGGCTGGTTGTCGATCACCAGCCTTCCGCCCCAGCGCGGCGCCAGGGCTTCCGCCAGCACGCGCGCCACCTGGTCGGTGATGTTGCCGGCGCCATAGGGCACGATGAAGCGGCTGGGCGGCGGCGCGGTCCGGGTCTGCGCCAATGCCAGGCTGGGACAGGCGAGGGAGGACAGGGCCAGAAGCTGTCGGCGGAGCATGATGCGGTCCTGTATCCCAGTGTTTTTGCAGGCTAGGGCATGTCCTGCCCGGATGGGAACCTGGCTGAGCGCAGGCGAATCGAAAAAGAGGGTTGATGCATCGCCCCTCAAGGTATTAGCCTTCGGTCATGGCCCTCCCCCGACCCCTCCCGCCCCGCATCGACTACGGCGCCCGCGACTACTGGTCCGGCACCATCAAGATGGGATTATCAAAGTTCTTCATCCTGCGGGTGCTGCATGACCAGCCGCTGCATGGCTACGACGTGGCGCGCGCGGTGGAGCGGGTGACCGGCGGCTGCTGTTCCCCCACCGAGGGCACCATCTACCCCGTGCTGCGGGAATTCGAGGCCGGCGGCTTCGTCACCGTGGCGGAGGAGGTGGTGCAGGGCCGCCAGCGCCGCGTCTATGCCCTGACCGAAAGCGGCCGCGCCGCCTTTCGCGTGGCGCTGGAGGCCTGGATGGAAGCCACCTCCGCGCTGACCGATACCGGCCGCGCCTTTGCCCAACCCTGCAAGGGAGATTGCGCATGACCGAGACCCTACCCGTTGCCATCATCGGTGCCGGCCCGGTCGGCCTCGCCGCCGCCGCGCATCTGCGGGCACGCGGCCTGCGCCCCCTGGTGCTGGAAGCCGGGCCGCACATCGCCGCCGCGGTACGGGACTGGGGGCATGTGCGCATGTTCTCCCCCTGGCGCTACAATATCGACAGCGCCGCCGCCGCCTTGCTGGCCCCGCGCGGCTGGGTCGCGCCGGACCCCGAGGCCTATCCCACTGGCGCGGAGCTGGTCGCGCTGTATCTGGACCCGCTGGCCGAGGCGCTTGCCGCCGATATCCGTACGAACACCCGCGTCACCGGCATCGCGCGCCGCGACCTGGGCCGGCTTCAGGATGGCGCGGACCGCGCCGCGGCGCCCTTCGTGCTGCATGTCGAAGGCCCGGAGGGCGCCGAGGCGATCGAGGCCGCTTCGGTGATCGACGCCTCCGGCACCTGGTCCGCCCCGAACCCCGCCGGCGCGCATGGCCTGCCGGCGCTGGGCGAGGCGCGGAACAGCGCAAGCATCGCCTACGGCATCCCGGATGTGCTGGGCGCCGCCCGGGAAACCTATGCGGGGCGCACCACGCTGGTGGTCGGCGCCGGGCATTCGGCGATGAATGCGGTGCTGGACCTCGCCGAACTGGCGCGGCAGGTGCCGGGCACGCGCATCCTCTGGGCCTTCCGCCGACCGCTCGGCGCGGTGAATTTTGGCGGCGGCGCGCGGGATGGGCTGGCGGCGCGGGGCGCGCTGGGCGGGCGGGCGCAGGCGCTGGTGGAAAGCGGCGCCGTCACCGCCCTCGCCCCCTTCCTGATCGACCGCATCGCGGAGCAGGATGGCGCGCTGGCCATCTCCGGCCGGCAGGACGGCCAGGCGCTGACCGTGCGGGCGGACCGAATCATCGTCGCCACCGGCTTTCGGCCCGATCTGGGCTTCCTGCGCGAAATCCGCCTGCTGCTGGACCCCGCCGTGGAAGCGACGCCGGCCTTGGCCCCGCTGATCGACCCGAACCAGCACAGCTGCGGCACGGTGCGCCCGCATGGCGAGGCGGAGCTGCGACACCCCGAAACGGGCTTCTACATCGCCGGCATGAAGAGCTACGGCCGCGCACCGACTTTCCTGCTGGCCACCGGCCATGAACAGGTGCGCAGCATCGCCGCCCATCTGGCCGGCGATGTGGAGGCCGCGCGGCGCGTGGAGCTGGTGCTGCCGGAGACCGGCGTCTGCAGCCTGGACCCCGCCCCCCAGGCTTCCTCCTGCTGCACGCCGGTGACGCCGCAGGGCAGTTGCTGCGCCCCGAAGCCGGAACTGCCCGCCACCGCGCCCTGCTGCGGCGCCGCGTGAGCGAGGCCGCACCTGCCGGCGCAACCCGCGTCGTCATCGCCCTGGGCACGGCGCAGACGCTGGCCTGGGCCTCCTCCTATTATCTGCCGGCGATCCTGGCGGCACCGATGGCGCGGGATTTTGGTATCTCCACCGCCTGGGTCTTCGGGGCCTTTTCCGCCTCGCTGATGCTCTCGGCGCTGCTGGGGCCGGTGGTGGGGCGGGTGATCGACCAGAAGGGCGGGCGGGGGATGCTCACCGCCTCCAACATCGTGCTGGCGCTGGGGCTGGTCGCGCTCGGCCTGGCGCAGGGGCCGTGGAGCATGGCGGCGGCCTGGTGCGTGCTCGGCATCGGCATGGCGATGGGGCTTTATGACGCGGCCTTCGCGACGCTGGCGGGGCTCTATGGTCGGGCGGCGCGCGGGCCGATCACGGGAATCACCCTGATCGCCGGCTTCGCCAGCACCGTGGGCTGGCCGGTCTCCGCCCTTCTGGCCGAGGCGTTTGGCTGGCGCGGCGCCTGCCTCGCCTGGGCGGCGCTGCATCTGCTGATGGGCCTGCCGCTGAATCGCTTCCTGGTACCGCCCGCACCGCCGCCAGCGCGCAAGGCCGCGATGGTGGAGGAAGCGCCGCCGGCGCCGAGCCGCCTTGCCATGCCACTGCTTGCCTTCGTCTTCGCCGGAAGCTGGTTCATCGCCGGCGCCATGGCCGCGCATCTGCCAGCGCTGTTGCAGGCGGCGGGCGCGACGGGTGCAACCGCGGTGGCCGCGGCAGCGCTGATCGGACCGGCGCAGGTGGCGGCGCGTGTCGCCGAATTCGGGCTGCTGCGGCGGTTTCATCCGCTGGTCTCGGCGCGGCTGGCGATGCTCGGGCATCCGCTGGGGGCGGCGGTGCTGCTGACCTTTGGCGGCCCGGCGGCGGCCGCCTTCGCGGTGCTGCACGGCATGGGCAATGGCGTGATGACCATCGCCAAGGGCACACTGCCGCTCGCGGTATTCGGCCCCGCCGGCTATGGCGCACGGCAGGGGCTTTTGGGGGCGCCGGCGCGCTTTCTTCAGGCGGCCTCGCCCTTCCTGTTCGGGCTGCTGCTGGAACGCGGCGGCGTGGCGGCGGCGCTCAGCGTCACCATGGCGTTGGCCCTGTCCGCCTGCCTGGCGCTGCTGCTGCTGCGCGCGGCGCCGGAGGATGCGGTTCAGGCGGGCAAATAGCCGAGCAGATCCTCCATCCGCATCACCTCGCAATAGATGCGGTTGAGGATTTCCAGCTCGCGCAGGTGCAGCTCCTCACTGCCGGCGGCGCAGGCATCCTCCAGCACGATCACATCAAAACTTTCGTCGGCCAAGCTGCGCACGGTGGAGCTGACGCATTGGTCGGTGAAGATGCCGGCGCAGACCACATGGGTGATGCCCATATTCGTCAGGATCAGCCGGAGATTCGTGCCGGTCAGCGCGGAATCGGTGGTTTTCGTCACCACGATCTCGCCGGGCAGCGGCGCGATGGACTCATGGATGGCGGAATCGGCACGATCATGCGGCAGCAGCAGGTTGTTCCAGCCGGGCTTCTTCTGGCTCAGCGACCGGTCCGCGCCATCCGGCCGCAGGCAGGCGATGCGGGCGAAGAACACCGGATTTCCATCGGCACGGAAGCGTGCCAGCAGGTGCCTGATCGCGGGCATCACGGTGCCATGCATGCGATCATGGAACGGCGTCCAGGTGTGGTAGCGGGCGAGCTCCTCGCCGGTCAGCGTCGCCGGGTCGGGGCGTTCGAGATAGGTGTTCTGGACATCGATCACCAGCAGCGCCACGCGGCCGTGGGCCAGCACCGGGTCCGGCGCTTCCGGGGCGCCCTGGTAGTAGAAGCTGCGCCAGCCGGTCTTCCAATCCATTTGTGCTCAACGCCCCGCCACATGCCCGGTGAGGATAGCCTGGGACAGGGTTGCCAGGTGAAGGGCATTGGCACATATCGTTGATCGACGATGGACGAAAAAACATGAGTCGACGCAAGCTTCCACCACCGGAATCCCGCGACGAGGAGCTCGCCGCGCTCGCCAAAGCGCTGGCGCATCCCGCGCGGGTGCGCGTGCTGCGGCTGCTGGCGCGCCGCGAAGCCGAGGGCGCAGGCTGCATCGGCTGCGACATCGTGGCCGATCTCGAACTGGCGCAATCCACCGTCTCCGAGCATCTGCGCATCCTGAAGACGGCCGGGCTGGTGGAGGGCGAGGTGGATGGGCCGCGCATCTGCTACCGCCTGGGGCGCGCGGCATTGGCGCGGCTGAAGCTGGAAGTGGCCGCGCTGTGACGCGCCTGTCCTTCCTCGACCGCCACCTCACCCTGTGGATCTTTGGCGCCATGGCGGCCGGCGTCGCCGCCGGCTACCTGCTGCCGGCCTTGCCGCGCATGCTGGACAGCGCCTCGATCGGCGGCACCAACCTGCCGATCGCACTCGGCCTGATCCTGATGATGTATCCGCCGTTGGCCCGCGTGCGCTATGAGGCGCTGCCCGTGGTGTTCAAGGACTGGCGAGTGCTGCTGCTGTCCCTGGTGCAGAACTGGGTCATCGGGCCCGTGCTGATGTTCGCGCTGGCCGTGCTCTTCCTGTCCGACCAGCCGGACTACATGACCGGGCTGATCCTGATCGGCTTGGCGCGCTGCATCGCCATGGTGATCGTCTGGAACCAATTGGCACGCGGTGACAACCAATACGTGGCGGGCCTCGTCGCCTTCAACAGCATCTTTCAACTGCTGTTCTTTGGCGCCTATGCGTGGTTCTTCCTCTCCGTCCTGCCGCCGCTGCTGGGGTTGCAGGGGCAGGTGGTGCCGGTGGCCTTCGGCACCATCGCGGGCGCCGTGCTGCTGTATCTGGGCGTCCCCTTCGCTGCCGGCTATCTGACGCGCCGTGTGCTGGTCAGCCGCAAAGGCGAGGATTGGTATTCCCAGAAATTCCTGCCGAGGATCGGGCCAGTGACGCTGGCGGCGCTGCTCTTCACCATCTTCGCGATGTTCGCGTTGAAGGGCGGCGATGTGGTGCGGCTGCCGCTGGATGCGTTGCGCATCGCCCTGCCGCTGGCGATCTATTTCGTGGTGATGTTCGTGGTCAGCTTCGCCATGGGGCGCTGGATCCAGGCGGATTATCCGCGCACCACCGCCATCGCCTTCACCGCCGCCTCGAACAACTTTGAGCTCGCCATCGCGGTGGCCATCGCCGCCTTTGGCCTCGCCTCGCCCGTGGCCTTCGCCACGGTGATCGGGCCGCTGGTGGAAGTGCCGGTACTGATCCTGCTGGTCGGCGTGGCGCTGCGGCTGGGGCGCCGCTGGTTTCCGGCCACCGCATGATGGATGTGCTGGTGATCGGCGCCGGGCAGGCGGGGCTCGCCGCGGGCTATTTCCTGCGGCGCGCCGGCCTGGCCTTCCAACTGCTCGATGCCGGGCAGGCACCAGGTGGGGCCTGGCGGCATGGCTGGGATTCGCTGACGCTGTTCTCCCCGGCATCGCAGAGCGCCCTGCCCGGCTGGCCGATGCCACCAACGCCAGGCGGCGGCTATCCGCCACGCGACGCCGTCGTCGCCTATCTCACCGCTTATGAGGCGCGCTACGCCCTGCCCGTGCAGCGTCCGGTGCGGGTCATCGCGGTGCGCCGCGCAGCGGATGGGCTTCGGGTGGAAGCGGCGGATGGCGCGGCCTGGACCGCGCGCGCCGTCATCAGCGCCACCGGCACCTGGAGCCAGCCTTTCACCCCCGATACTCCGGGCCGCGACATCTTCGCCGGCCGACAGATCCACTCCGCGGAATATCGCCGGCCAGAGGATTTCGCGGGGCAATCCGTACTGGTCGTGGGTGGCGGCAATTCCGGCGCGCAGATCCTGGCGGAGGTCTCGCGCCACGCCGCGCGCGCCACCTGGGTGACGGAGCGCCCGCCGGTCTTCCTGCCCGATGACGTCGATGGCCGTGTGCTGTTCGAACGCGCCACGGCCCGCTGGCAGGCGGAGCGAGAGGGCAAGCTCGCACCCCCGCCGCTCGGCGGCCTCGGCAACATCGTCATGGTCCCGCCCGTGGTCGAGGCCCGGGCGCGCGGCGTGCTGCACAGCCTGCCGCCATTCCAGCGGCTGGACGCAAGCGGTGCCGTCTGGGCGGACGGGTCGTGCGTCACGGCCGATGCCATCATCTGGTGCACCGGCTTCCGGCCGGCGCTGGACCATCTGGCGCCGCTCGATCTGGTGGAGGCCGATGGCCGCGTGCGGGTCAGCCCCACCGGCCGGGCTTTGGCGGAGCCGCGCCTCTGGCTACTCGGCTATGGCGACTGGACCGGCGCGGCCTCCGCCACCCTGGCCGGCGTCACCCGCGCGGCGCGGGCTGCCGTCGCTGAGATCGGTTGAATCCATAATTCCAGTTTCATCGAATTGTCATGCCGCAGGCCCGCCGCGTTGGGCATAAGCACGGCATGGAGATCGAAGACGCGGCCGCCGCTTTCATGGCGCTCGGCCAGGGCACAAGGCTGGAGCTGATGCGGACCCTGCTGGCGGCCGGGCCTTCGGGCGTGGCGGCCGGCGGGCTGGCGGAACGCCTTGCCGTGCCAGGCTCCACCCTGTCCTTCCATCTGCGCGCCCTGGAACAGGCGGGGCTTGTCGCCGCCACGCGACAGGGCCGCAGCCTGATCTACGCCGCACAGATCGACCGCCTGCGTGCCTTGATCGGCTTCCTGACAGACGCCTGCTGCAACGGCGCGCCCGAGCGCTGCGGCGACCTTCACCGCCTGCTTCCGGAGACACCCCACATGCCACCGGTCTTCAACGTGCTGTTCCTCTGCACGCGCAATTCCGCGCGCTCCATCATGGCGGAAGCGATCCTGCAAAAGATCGGCCATGGGCGTTTTCGGGCCTTCTCCGCCGGCTCCGATCCCTCGGTGGAAGGCCCGCTGCCGGAGGTTCTTCAGCAGCTCAAGGCGCTGGGGCACGACACCTCCGCCCTGCGGTCCAAGAGCTGGGACGAGTTCACCGGGCCGAAGGCGCCCAGCATGGATTTCGTCATCGCGCTCTGCGACACGCTGGCTGGCCAGGCCTGCCCGGAATTCGGCGGCACCGCCCTGACCGCCGCCTGGCCGCTGCCGGACCCCGCAAAATTCAGCGGCAGCCCGGCGGAACGCGCGACGCTGCTGAACGAGCTTTACGCCGCCCTGCATCGGCGCCTCGGCATCTTCACGGCCCTGCCCTTCTCCACGCTGGACCGCATGGCACTGAAGGCGCGGCTAGATGAGCTGGCGCAGCCGCATGCGGGCGCCCAGGCATGAGGGTTGGCATCAATGGCATGGGCCGCATCGGGCGGCTGGCGCTGCGCGCGGCGATGGGCGCGGCGGAGCGCCAGCCGGAGGATCCCCGCGCCGGCAACCGCCTGGATGTCGTGCATCTGAATGAGGTGAAGGGCGGCGCGGAGGCCTGCGCGCATCTGCTGGAATTCGATTCCGTGCAGGGTCGCTGGCGCGCGCCGATGATGGCGGATGCCGATGCGCTGCATATCGGGGGCAAGCGAATCGGCTTTTCGGAATATGCGAAGCCCGGCGAGATTCCCTGGGGCGATTACGAAGTCGACGTGGTGCTGGAATGCACCGGCAAGTTCCTGACGCCCGAGACGCTGCAAGGCCATCTCGACCGCGGCGCGAAGCGCGTGGTGGTGGCGGCGCCCGTGAAATTCGACAGCGTGCTGAACGTCGTCGTCGGCGTGAACGATCATCTCTATGATCCGGCGCAGCACCCGATCGTCACCGCCGCCTCCTGCACCACCAACTGTCTCGCCCCGGTGGTGAAGGTGGCGCATGAGGCGATCGGCATACGGCACGGTCAGATCACCACGCTGCATGATCCGACCAATACCAATGTCGTGGTCGATGCGCCGCACAAGGATCTGCGCCGGGCGCGCTCCGCCATGCTGTCGCTATCCCCCACCACGACGGGCAGCGCGACGGCCATCGCCCTGATCTATCCGGAGCTGAAGGGCAAGCTGAACGGCCATGCGGTGCGTGTGCCGGTGCTGAATGCCTCCCTCACCGACTGCGTCTTCGAATTGCAGCGCGCCACGACGGTGGAGGAGTTGAACGGGCTGTTCGCCGCCGCCGCCGCCGGGCCCCTCGCCGGCATTCTGGGGTATGAGGCCCGACCGCTGGTTTCGATCGACTATGCGCGGGACACGCGCAGCAGCATCGTTGACGGGCTGAGCACCATGGTCACCAACGGCACCATGGTGAAAATCTACGCCTGGTACGACAATGAGATGGGCTACGCCTGCCGCATGGTGGACCTTGCCTGCCATATGGAGCGCGTCGGCCTGTGAATACCGGCGCCCGCAACTACGCCATCGTCACAGCCGCCTATTGGGGCTTCACGCTGACGGATGGCGCCTTGCGGATGCTGGTGCTGCTGCATTTCTTCCGCCTCGGCTTCTCGCCCTTCACCCTGGCCTTCCTGTTCCTGCTGTATGAGGCGGCCGGGATTGGCGCCAACCTGATCGGCGGCTGGCTGGCCACGCGCTTCGGCATCGCGCGGATGCTGGCGGTGGGGCTGGCCACGCAGATCACGGGTTTTCTGTTGTTGTCGGCGCTGTCGCCGGGCTGGGGCATGGCGGCCTCCGTCGCCTGGGTGGTGCTGGCGCAGGGTATTTGCGGCGTGGCGAAAGACCTGACGAAGACCGCGTCGAAATCCGCCATCAAGCTCACGGCCGGCGATGCCTCGGGCCAATTGTTCCGCTGGGTCGCCTGGTTCACCGGCAGCAAGAACGCGATGAAGGGCTTTGGCTTCTTCCTCGGTGGATTGCTCTTGGAGATCACGGGCTTTCGCGGGGCGCTGTGGCTGATGGCGGCGCTGCTGGCCTGCGTGCTGGCTGCCGTGCTCCTGTCGCTGCCGCCGCTGATGGGGAAGGCCAGGGCCTCGAAATCCGCGAAGGAACTGTTTGCCAAGAACCGCGGCGTCAACCTGCTCGCCGCCGCGCGCGTGGTGCTGTTCGGCGCGCGGGATGTCTGGTTCGTCGTCGGGCTGCCGGTCTTCCTCTACGCCTCCGGCTGGACTTTCGCGATGGTCGGCGGGTTCCTGGCTATCTGGACCATCGGCTATGGCCTTGTGCAGGCCGTCGCCCCGGCGCTGGTCCGGCGCAGCACGGATGGGCTGGCCACCGAGGTGCCGGCGGCGCGGCTGTGGTCTCTGCTGCTGGCGCTGGTGCCGCTGGCGATTCTCGCCGCCCTGTGGTCCGACCTGCCGCGCGGCGACATGCTGGTGGTCGTTGGGCTCTGCGTCTTCGGCTTCGCCTTCGCGGTGAACTCCTCCATCCACTCCTATCTCGTGCTGGCCTATGCGGGGTCGGAGAAGGCGGCGGAGGATGTGGGCTTCTATTACGCCGCCAATGCGGTCGGCCGCTTCGCGGGCACCCTGCTGTCCGGCCTGCTGTATCAATGGGGCGGCTTGTCCGCCTGCCTGATCGGGTCCGCCGCCATGCTGATCGCTTGCTGGCTGGTCACGCTGGCCCTACCGCTGCGCCGGACAATACAGGCAGTAGCAGCCGCGCCGGCGCCGCCCCGCCACAGCACACCGAAAGCGTGATCGGCCGCGCCTCCGCCCCCGTGGCGTGGCGCGGATCGGTGCCGGTGCCGGGATTGACCGGATAGGCGGGGAAGCAGGCCCCGGCGAGCGAAAGTCGGAGCCGGTCGCCCGGCGTCAGCGTGATGCACAAGGCCCGCAGCTTCAGCCGCACCATCCCATCCGTCAGCACCGCATGCGCCTGGGACAGAGCAAAACTGCGCCCCTGCGCCGTCACCAGCGACAGGGTGGCGTTCACGTCAAAACCCGGCGCATTGGCGCGAATTTCCGCGACCAGCTCCGGCTCCCCCACCAGATCCAGCGGCGCGGTCAGCGGATCCGTGGTGAAGGTCAACACATCGAAGCGCGCATCCACCTCCGCCCGATCGCGCCAGGCGGCGCCACCGTGATGCAGACCGAGCGCCGGCACCGGGCGCCAAGGGTCGTGGGTGACGTATTCCCATTGCGCGGCCTCCGGCGCCGCCGCCGTCAGCCCGCCATCCCGCACCGCCGCACGACCATCGCCCGCCAGGAACAGCGGCCGCATCGCGGGCTCCGGCAGCGCGGCGAATCCCCGCCAGGCGCGCAGGCCGAGGTCGAACAGCCGCACGCGGGATTCGGCCATCCAGCCGGTCAGCGGCGCGCTCTTCAGCACATGGTCGAACAGCGCCACCTGAAGCGCATCGACATCGGAAAGAGCCGCCGGCCCGAAATCCGTACCGGCGCCGACCGGCGACCAGGCGAGATGCGGCCAGGGGCCGATCATCAGCCAGTGATCCGCCCCGCCCTGCGACAGCGCCCGATACCCGGCCAGCGTTCCGTCCAGATGGTAGTCGAACCACCCGCCGACCCAGAGCGCCGGCACATCCGGCCGCGCCGCGCCCAACGCCTGGGCCGGGGAGGCACGCTGCCAATATCCGTCCTCGGCCGGCGCGTCGCGCCAGGTGGTGTAGTGGTGCAGCCCCACATGTTTTTGCAGCACGGCGGGCGCCGCCGGCACTGGCCCGGCCAGCATCTCCGGCCCCGCCGCCGCCAGCTCCGCATAGGCCGCCGCATCCCCCGCGCGTCGCGCCTGGGCCGCGCCCATCTGCGCCGCCCAAAAGGCATTGCCCGCCAGCAGAAAAGCGCCCTTGTCCCGCGCCTTTTCGCCATACAGGTCCCAGCTCGCCATGGCCGGCGACATCACGCGCAGCGCGGCGGGCCCCTGCGACAGCGCCAGCAACTGCGTGGCGCCCTGATAGGAGAAGCCATACATGGCCACCTGCCCATCCGCGCCCGGCAGCGCCGCGGCCCAGGCGATGGCATCCGCGCCATCCCCCGCCTCCCGGTCATAGGCCAGGAAATCGCCCTCGGAGGTGCCGCTGCCGCGCACATCCTGGATCACCACGATATAGCCCTGGGCCGCATACCAGGCGGGATGGGCGAAGACGACGGTAGAGGCGATGCGCCGGCCATAGGGCTGGCGCATCAGCAGGACGGGATGCGGGCCGGGCGTGGTGGGGCGCCAGACATCCGCATCCAGCCGCACCCCATCGCGGGTGCGCATGGACAGGGTCTCGGGCGTCACCCGCCGTAGGTCCGCCGCACCATCTCATCCATGTGCTCGCCCGTGGTGCAGGGCGCGTAGTGCGGAGGGCCGGCCTCCGGCAGGCAGGTCGGCACGCAATGCACCACATAGTCGCGGCGCGGGCTGTAGAAGGCGGCGCAGGAATAGCGGTCGCGCCCGCTGACCGCATTCACCACGCGATGCGGCGTGGACTGGTACAGGTCGTTGGTCCAGCGCCGCACCATGTCGCCGAGATTGACGATGAAGGTGCCTGGGATTGGCTTCGCGCTGATCCACTGCCCCTCCGCATTGCAGACCTCAAGGCCTCCCGCATCATCCTGCAGCAGCAGCGTCAGCGCGCCCCAATCGGTATGCGCGCCGGCGCCCAGCTGGTTGAAGGCCGCGTCCTTCGGATGCGGCGGATAGTGCAGCAATCGGACGGAGGGCTTCACGCCCACAAAGCCATCCGCGAAATAGCTTTCCGCCAGGCCGAGGGACAGGGCGAAGGCGCGCATCAGGCGGTCGGCAAGCGAGGTCACTGCGTTGTGGTAGGCTTCCATCTGCGCGCGGAAGTCCGGCAGCCCCTCCGGCCACAGATTGGGCGGGCCGTTCGGCACCTCGCCCGCGAACATGAAGCTCTCCTTCAGATCGGGCGGGGAGCCTTCATCCAGGCGCTGGCGCTGCATGGCCTCATAGCCGCGATTATGCGCGCCAGGGCGGAACTGCACCGACATCTTGGCATCGAGCGGCAGGGCGAAGAAGGCGCGAGCCGCAGCGAACTGTCCCTCCAGCAGTTTCGGCGAAATGCCGTGATTGGCGGCGTAGAAGAAGCCGGTGTCGCGGCAGGCCTTGTGAATCTCCCAGGCCACATCCTTGCGCGTGGCGGGCTCGGCGGAGGCGAGGCCGGCAATGTCGATCACCGGGATGGTGGTGGCAGCGACGGGCGGCTTGTAGATGATCATGCGGCATCCTCCTGAGGCACAAAGCTCCGCATCTTGCCCGGGTTGAGCAGGCCACGCGGATCGACCTCGGCCTTGAAACGAAGCTGGTCACCGGGGGCGAGCTTGTAGCGGCTGCCATCCTCCACGGTGGAGACATGCGGGTTGGCAATGGCCGCGCCGATGGATTCGTGGAAATCCATCACCGATTGCAGATGTTCCGCTGTCGACCAGCGGATCAGATGCACGCCGCTGAGCGCGGTGCGGCCTTCCCAGACGATGAATTCGAAATGCGCCAGCACCTGGTCGGGGAACTGCGCCTGCACCGCGGCCCACTGCGCTTCCGCCCGGTCGATGTCGTAGAGCGATTGCAGATAGGTGATGGCCTTGTCGCTTTTCAGCGCATGCAGCGTGGTGTGGCCATAGGTGAATTCGAAGATGGGCGTTCGCGCCGGATCGGTCTCCGCCGCCAGGCTGTCGGCACTGTGGTCGATCTGACCGCCATGCGCCGCCACTAGATCACGCAGCGCCGGCAGATGCCCGGCATCCACCATGCAGGGCACCACGTCCCGCCCCGGCGGCACCAGGGCGCGCAGCGGCGCCATCAGCGCGACGGTGGGTGCGCCGAGCAGGCTGACCAGCTTCTTGGCGATGCCCGGCGCCTCCGCCAGCGCGCGGCCAAAGCGCAGCGCGGCGTTGATCTCCGGAAAGCTGACCAGCACATCCTGCCAGGGCCGCACGGGATCGAGCGGCATTTCGATTTCCGTCACGATGCCGGTGCTGCCAAAGGTGCGGTTCACCAGCCCGGTATCCTGGCCGCGCAACTCGATGATGCGCGGCGTTTCCTCCACCGTGATGACGCGCGCGCCCAGCAGATTGCCCGGCTCCCGCAGCCCGCCATGCGTCACCGCGCCGACGCCGCCCGATCCGCCGGCGAAGAAGCCGCCGATGGTGGACAGCCGCTTGGTGGAGGGGTGGTGGCGCAACTCCTGCCCCTGCTTGCGCGCCAGCGCGTCCAGCGCCGCGATGCGGATGCCGACCTGGGCGCGGATGCGGCCGGGCTCGATCCAGCGCAGGCGGTTGAGGCCCGTCATCTCCATCACTACGCCGCCGAAGAAGGGCGTCGCCTGGCCGTAATTGCCGGTGCCGGCACCGCGCACCACCAGCGGCACACGCAGCCGGGCGCAGGTGGCGGCGATGCGGATCACATCCGCCTCGTCGCGCGGCATGGCGACGAGATCGGCGCGGCAGGCATCGAGCTTCTCGGCCAGTACCGGGCTGAACCAGTAGAAATCGCGCGATTTCAGCTTGAGCTGCGCCGGCGCGTCGCTCCACGGCACATCGCCCAGCGCAGCGACCAGCGCGGCCTTGTCGAAGCGTGTCAGCACGGCACTCATGCGGGTTCCTCCTCGCGGCTCACGGCCCAGGGAAAGAAGATGCGTTCGGCCAACATCACCGCCTGGAACAGCAGCATCCCCATGCAGGAGAGGACGAGCATCGCGCCGAAGGCGACCGGCAAGCGGAAATAGGCGGTGGAGGAATAGATCAGGTAGCCGAGCCCGCGCTCCGCCGCGACGAATTCGGCCACGACGGCGCCGATCAGCGCCAGCCCGATCGCCACCTTCAACGCCCCGAAAATGTGAGGCACCGCGCAGGGCAGTCGGATATCGACCAGCCGCTTGAACCACGACGCCTTCATCGAAGCGCTGAGCTCCAGCAATTCGCGCGGCGCGGCGGACAGCCCCGTGGCCATGCCGACCACCAGCGGGAAGATGGCGATCAGCGCGGTGATGGTGATGCGCGCGGATTCGCCCGTGCCCATCACCACCGTCAGAATCGGCGCCAGCGCCACCACGGGAATCGACTGCTTCACCAGCAGCAGCGGATAGATGGCGGAGGAGGCGGCGCGGGAGGAGGAGATGGCGACCGCGATGGGGAAAGCCACCAGGATCGCCGTGACATAGCCGCCGACCACGGTGGTCAGCGTGGCGCGCAGATCGACGAAAAGCGCAGGCCCTACGGCAATCGTCTCCGTCCAGACCGCGCTCGGCGCCGGCAGGATGAAGCGCGGCACGGCGAACAGCCGCACGCCCGCCTCCCACACCAGCACCAGCGTGGCCAGCGTCAGCACCGCGACGCCGAAGCGCCGAAGCCAGCCGAGCTTCAGGCTAGGCAGCGAGACCCGGAAGCCGGGCGGCGCCTGATCGAGTGATGGTGTCCCGGACATCGTTGATGGCCTCCTGGAAGGCAGGCAAACGGGTGACCTCCGGCCCGCGCGGGCGGGGCAGGTCAGGGATGATCTCAGCGGCGATGCGGCCCGGGCGCGGCGACATCACCAGCACCCGGTCGGCCAGCATCACCGCCTCCGCCACCGAATGGGTGATGAGGACCACGGTGCGTGGTCGCGCGCCGCCCAGGCGCAGCAGCTCGAAGCCCAGCTCGTCCCGCGTCAGCGCATCCAGGGCGGAGAAGGGCTCGTCCAGCAGCAGGATCTCGGGCTCCGTCACCAGCGCGCGGCACAGCGCCACGCGCTGCTGCATGCCGCCCGACAGCTCGTCCGGCCGGCGCTTCGCGAAGTCATCCAGCCCCATCATCGCCAGCAGGTCCATGGCGCGGTCGCGCTCGACGCTGCCGATGCGCAATCCGCGATGCTTCAGCGGGAACAGCACATTGCCCAGCACGTCGAACCAGGGCAGCAGCGTCGGCTTCTGAAAGGCCAATGCCATCGAAGCCTGTTGCGTCGCCGGCGCCGCGCCACGCACCTGCACGCTGCCACGAGAGGGCGTCAGCAGCCCCGCCACCATCCGCAGCAGCGTCGATTTGCCGCAGCCGGAAGGGCCGACCACCGCGACGAATTCCTGCGGCGCAACGTCGAACGTCACCTCTGCCAGGGCCTGCACCGGCGCGCCGTTGCGCACGGCATAGGCATGGCCGACGCCGGCGAAGCGGATTGCCGGCGTCATGTGCCGGTGGCGGGCATGAAGCTGCGATCGACGAAGGTTTCGGGGTCCGTCGCCGGGTTCAGATTCTGCGCGCGCACCAGCCAGCCATAGGTCTCCCGCAGCACGGCCGGGTCGAACTGGCCGAAGCGCGCCGGGTCCATCTCCAGCATGCTGCGTTTCATGATTTCGATGCGGCTGGCCTCGATCTCGGGATTCTGCTGGGGGTTGAGCGCGGCGGTGGCGCGGGCCACGGCCAGCGGGTCCTGCTGCTGAAACAGCAGGGAGCGACGCATGGCGCGCAGGAAGCGGCGCGTCAGGTCACCGCGCCGCGCCAGCGTCTCGTCGGAGGCGATCAGCACGCCGCTGTACATGCGCAAGCCCGCCAGGGCGAAGGGCAGCACCACCAGTTCCGCCCCCTGTTCGCGCGCGGGGCCCTCCAACTGCACGGTGTTGGTCAGCCACAGCATGGCGGCATCCACGCGCTTGGTCAGCAGCATCGGCCCCAGCGCCGCGGGGTCCGTGTTCACGATGCGCACCTTGGTCGGGTCCAGCCCCGCATCGCGCATCACCAGCGGAAAGAACAGGTTCGAGGATGCCGTGGGCGCGGTGCCGAGCGACTTGCCCTGCAAATCCGCAAAGCTGTTGATACCGCTGCTGTTCAGCGTGATGACGGCATGCGCCGGCTTGGCATGCAGCGAGAAGATGGCCTTCACCATCGCCCCCTGCGGCCGCGCCGCCATGACATTGGCGATGTCGGAATATCCAAAGTGCGAGGCGCCGGTGGCGACCTTGGTCAGGCTGTCGGCGGCGCCGCTGCCGCGGCGGATTTCCACATCCAGCCCCTCGGCGGCGAAGAAGCCCTGGGCGAGGCCGCCGAAGCCGGCCTGCTTGTCGCCGGTCGGCAGCCAGTCGATGGTCAGGACAATCTTTTCGGTCTGCGACCGGGCGATGCGCGGCGCCATGAGGGCGAGCGCGGTGGTAGCGCCGGCCGTGCCGATCAAGGCGCGGCGCGAAAGGTCGAGGCTTGCGGTGGCAGGGCGGTCGCGCATCGTCCCAACTCTCCTGAGGTCGCGTGTGTGAAGTGCAAGCCGCATGCCACGGCAGGACAGGGCCGCATGAGCGCAGCGGGGGCCGCCGGCTGCGCAAATGCGTGGCGCCGTTCAGACCGGAGTGACTGCGGCCTGGGCATGGATGAAACCGGCGATCGCCGCGATCGCCGCGCGCGAATCCGCCGCCTGCGGGTCCTCCGTGATGAACAAATGGCCTCGGTCCGGAAACAGCCGCAGTTCCACCGCGCCGCCCATGGCGCGGCAGGTTTCGGCAAAGCGCTCGGCCATGTCCGGCGTCAGATTGGCATCGGCGGTGCCTTGGATCAGCAGCGTCGGCGGCGGCACCGCCTCCCCCCGCGCCACGATATGCTGCGGGCTGCCATCCTCCATCGCCGCCTCATCGGGCCACCAGGCGTGATGCGCCGCCAGCAGCTTCTCCGCCTGCCGCGCCCGCGCCATGCGGTAGCGCGCCGGCGGGTCCAGCACGCCCCAGCAGACCGCGACAAAGGCCAGCGACGCATCGCCCCCCGGCCGCAGCGCCGCCAGCATCACCTGGTGCCCGCCGCTGGAGGTGCCGAGCCCGCCCACCGGACCCAGCCCCGGCTGCGCCTTCAGCCAGCGGATGGCGCACAGAATGTCCTGGATCGAGGCGGGATAGGGATGCGCGGGCGGCTTGCGCATCTCCGGCGCCATCACCAGCACGCCCGCCTCTGCCAGCGCGCCATCCAACGCCGCATTCATCATCCGGTCGCCAAAGGTCCAGGCGCCGCCATGCACGGAGACCACGGCCGGATGCGGGCCTGGCTCTTCCGGGCGGTAGATCCGGGCCAGCAGCCCGTCCGGGTGGTAGGGGACATCCTCGATGACCATGCGCGCCTCTCCGCCGGCATGGGGCTTGCTTGCCGCTGGCCGGTCGCAGCGACGGGACAAGCAGCATGTATGCCATCGGCGAATTCATGGCCGCGATCGGCGATGTGCCGGTGATCGAGGATGGCGCGGAGATCAGGCTGCGTTCGCGTGACAATTTCGCGGTCAGCCCGCTGCTGCGGAAGGCGCTGGCCGGCAAGACGGCGGATCTGATCGTCGCGCCGCGCGACCGGGCGCAGCTGCTGCGGGTGATCCAGCAGGCGGTGCGGCTGCGCATCCCGCTGGTGCCGCGTGGCGGCGGCACCGCCAATTACGGGCAATCCGTGCCGCTGGCCGGCGGCATCCTGCTGGATCTGCGGGGGTTGGACGGCATCCTGTGGCAGCGGGACGGCGCGGTGCGCTGCGGCAGCGGCATCCGCATGGACCTGCTGGATGCGGCGCTGCGTCCGCGGGGGTGGGAGGTGCGGATCCATCCCTCCACCCGCAAGGCCAGCACCATCGCCGGCTTCATCGCCGGCGGGTCGGGCGGCATGGGCAGTTGCGGCTTCGGCATGCTGCGCGACCGCGGCAATATCACCGCCTTGCAGATGCTCAGCATCGAAGCGGAGCCCCGCCTGCTGGAACTGCGCGGACGCGACGTGGATCTGGTGCATCACGCCTATGGCACCAATGGCATCATCACGGAGGTCGAGCTGCCCCTCGCCCCCGCCTGGGACTGGCGGGAAGTGATCCTGGCCTTTCCCGATTACCCCAGCGCCGCCCGCTTCGGCGTGCGGTTGGGGAAGGAGGCCGGCATCCTGAAGAAGCTGATCTCCATCCACGAAGCGCCGGCGCCGTCCATGATGCGTGCCTTGGGCGGGCTGGTGCCGGCGGGGATGACGGCGGTCTTCGCCATGCTCGCCCCGGCGACGCGCGATGCGGCGGATGACATGATCGCCGAATTCGGCGGCACGCTGCTGGCCGACCATGCCGAGGGCGAAGGCCCCTATGGCGCGCCGATCTATGAATTCGCCTATGGGCACGGGTTGCGCCAGATCCAGAAATCCCATCCGCAGACCACGGTGCTGCAAGGCATGTTCCCGGCCGATGGGCTTTGGGAGACGCTGACGCGCATCCATCGTCGCCTGGGCCATGTCGGGCCGATGCGCACCGAGATCTTCCTCTCGGATGGCGAGGTGGTGGGTCTCGGCTCCCCCTATATTCCCTTCCAGGACCCGTCGCAGATGGCCGATCTCGTCCAGGCGATGCAGGCGGAAGGCGCGCAGATCGCCAATTCCCACACCACAGGGCTGCGCGGCGTCGGCATCAAGTCCATCGGGGCGCGGGAACTGGCCTTCAAGCGGGAGATGGACCCGCACAACCTGCTGAATCCCGGGCAGATGGAAGTGGAAGCCGTGGCCTCCGCCCTGCCCACGGATGGGTGGCGGTTTCGCAAGGCGGGATGATGATCGCGGGCAGGATTGCCGAAATGGCAAATCCGCGATCTCTCATGCCTCGTCGAGAGACATCTATTGTCCTGACAATTTATTCTTGACGGCCGATCCCGTGGCGTGAACCCTTTCGTGATCTTGTATGGAAGGACTATCGACATGGTCGTCTCGCGACGCAGTCTTCTCGCATCCGGCGCGGCGGCGACACTGGCTTGCTCCATTTCGCCCGCGACGGCACAGATATTCACCCGGCCCGTCCGGCTGGTGGTGCCGATCGCGCCGGGCGGCATCGTCGATTCGGTGGGCCGCATTCTCGCCAGTGGCCTCGCCGGGCCGCTGGGCCAGACCGTCGTGGTGGAAAATCGCGCCGGCGGCGGCGGCGTGGTGGGCACCGATGTGGTGGCCAAGGCGCCGAAGGATGGCCACACGCTGCTGGTCTCGGATTCCGCCATCGTGGTGAATCCCTTCCTGCTGCCCAGCCTGCCCTATGACCTCAATGCCGATCTGCAGGTGGTCGGCATGATCAGCGCCTCGCCGCTCGTCGTCGCCGTCGGGCCGAACCTGCCGGCGACCTCGCTCGCGGAATTCGTGGCACTCGGCCGCAGCCGGGCGGAGCCGATCACCTTCGCCTCCCCCGGCGCCGGCACCATGACGCATCTGGCGGCGGAGCTGTTCGGCCGGCAGCAGGGGCTGCGCATGACCGCCGTGCCCTATCGCGGCGTCGCCGCCAGCTTCCCGGACATCATCGCCGGCCGCGTCGATTGCGTGTTCAGCAGCATCGCCGGCGCGCGCGGCCTGGTCACCGATGGGCGCCTGCGTGGCCTGGCCACCACCGGCGCGGAACGCAGCCCGCTGCTGCCGGAACTGCCGACCATGGCGGAAGGCGGCGTGCCGGATTTTGTCGTCGATATCTGGCTCGGCCTGTTCGCCCCGGCCGGGGTGCCGGAGGCCACGCTAGCCGCGCTGCGCCAGGGGCTGGAGGCGGCGCTGCGCGACCCCGCGACCGTCGCCTCCTTCGCCCAGACCGGCAATGCGGTTGTGCTCTCCTCCCGCCCCGAGGCCATCGCCTTCGTGCGCGCGGAATATGAGCGCTGGCGCGCCATCGCCGCCGCCCAGCCGCGGCCGACGAATTGAGGGCGCCAAACATGTCCCGCCTCATCATCGAGAATATCGGCGAGTTCTTCACCGGCGACATCGCCGCGCCGACCGCCGCTTTGACCAGCCTGCTGATCGAGGATGGCCGCATCGCCGCCCTCGACCCCACCGCGGTGGAAGCCGCGCGCCCCAGCTGCGAACGCATCATCGACGCCGCCGGCGGCGCGGTGCTGCCGGGGCTGGTGGATGGCCATGTGCATCCGGTGCTCGGCGAATGGACGCCGACGCAGGACGCCATCGGCTGGATCGGCAACTACCTGCATGGCGGTACCACCAGCATGGTCTCGGCCGGGGAGCTGCATATCCCCGGTCTCGACTACGGCAATCTGTCGGCGGAGCTGGTGACCTCCATCGCCATCGTCACCAGCGCCACCACCGGCCGCGTGCGCTGGTCCGGCGTGAAGCTCAGCGCCGGCACGGTGCTGCTGGTGCCGGGAATGGAGGAGGCGCATTTCGACCGCCTGGCCGCGGCCGGCGTGCGCTTCGCCAAATTCCTGTTCTACCCCTTCGGCGAGGATCGGACGGAGGCGCTGCGCTATGTCGCGCAATGCCATGCGCGGGGCATCCGGGTGAAGGTGCATACCGGCGGTGTCTCCCGCTCCGGCGCCTCGGCCGTCTGCGGCTATGACACGCTGTCCTGGCTGAAGCCGGATGTCGCCGCCCATGTCAGCGGCGGGCCGATTCCGATGAGCGACGTGGATATCGAACAGGTGGTCGCGCGCACCGACTTTGCGCTGGAGGTCTGCACCTCCGGCAACTACCGCTCCACCTCCCTGCTGGTGCGGCTGCTGCGGGAAAAGGGGGAGTTGCACCGGCTGACGCTCGGCACGGACACGCCGGGCGGCACCGGGGTGATCCCGCGCGGCATGCTGCGCAACCTGCTCTACCTCGCCTCCATCTGCGACCTGACGCCCGGCCAGGCGATTGCCGTCGGCACCGGCAATACGGCGGCGGCGCATGGGCTGGATGTGGGGCGGCTGGAAGTGGGGCGGCCGGCGGATATCGTGATCTGCGGCAGCATCACCGGATCGGCCGGCACCACCGTGGCCGACGCGGTCGCGCATGGCGACCTGCCGGGCATCAGCCATGTACTGGTGGACGGGGTGGATCTCGTCTCCGGCCGCAGCGGGCAGACCCCGCCGCCGGCAAAGCCTGCCTTCTTTTCCTGCTGCGGCGCCGGGGCGCCGAGCCGGTTCAGATGCGACTGAGGCTGCTCAGTCCAGCTTCACCCCCGCGGTCTGCACCACCTGGCGCCATTTCGCCGTCTCGCTGGTGATGAAAGCCGCGAAGTCGCGGCGATTGAGGAAGGTGGGGGTGAAGGCCTGCTCGGCCAGCTTCGCCTGGAAGTCGGGCTGGGCCAGCACCTTCTCCACCTCCACCTCAATCCGCGCCGCCTGGGCATCGGGCAGACCCTTGGGGCCCAGCAGGCTGATCCAGCCCACGGATTCATAGCCCGTGACCCCCTGCTCATGGATCGAGGGCACATCCGGGAAAAAGGGCGACCTTTCCTTCGAGGTCACGCCAATGGCCCGCACCCTTCCATCCCGCACCAGCGGGGTCAGCGCCGCCAGCGTGTCCGACAGGAAGGGCACCTGCCCCGCTACCAGGTCGGTCAGCGCGGGGCCGGAGCCGCGATAGGGCACATGGGTCATCTGCGTGCCGGTCATGGAGGTGAACATCTCGACATTCAGATGCTGCGTCGTGCCATTGCCGGAGGAGGCATAGAAGATGCCGCCCGGATTGGCCTTGGCCCTGGCGATCAGCTCCGGAATCGTGCGCACCGGGAAATCCCGGTTCACCACGAACAATTGCGGCACGCTGGCGATCAGGCAGATCGGCGTCAGGTCCCGCTGCGAGTCATAGGGCAGGTTGGGATAGAGGCTGGGGGCGATGGTGGTGGGGCCGCTGCCGCCCATCACAATGGTCAGCCCATCCGGCGCGGCCTTGGCGGCGTAGTCCATGCCCAGCGTGCCGCCGGCACCCGGGCGGTTTTCCACCACCACCGGCTGGCCCAGCGGACCGGTCAACCGCTCCGCCAGCAGGCGCATCAGCAGGTCGGAGCCCTGGCCGGGCGGGAAGGGCATGATGATGCGCAGCGCCCGCCCCTGGGCGCGCGCAGAGGGGGCAACAGGGGCGGCGGCCAAGGCGAGGCCGGCGGCCATCAGATGTCGACGGGTGGTCATGGGGGGCTTGGGTCCCTGCGGCGTTGCATGGCAGTAGGATGGAACAGCGCGATGCCGCCGGGAATGCATTTCGGCGGCGCCGCCCGTTCTCAGGAGGAAGCAGCATGCCCGACGCCAACCAGCCCGCCAACGGCCCCGTCTTTCCGATCGGCTTCGCCGAAGCCCCGGGCCGCAACCGCCGGCTGCGGGAATTGCTGGCGGGGAAGGAGGTGTTCCTGGCCCCCGGCGCCTTCGACTGCGTCACCGCCCGGCTGGTCGATGCCTCCGGCTTCCCGGCGCTGTACATCACGGGCGCCGGCATCTCGATGAGCGCGCTGGGCGCGCCGGATGTGGCGGCGCTGTCCTTCGGTGAGATCATCGACCGCATCCGCCGCATCTGCGACGTGGTCTCCATCCCCGTCATCGCCGATGGCGATACCGGCTATGGCGGCCCGCTGAACGTCATCCGCACCGTGCGGGAATATGAGCGCGCGGGCGTTTCCGCCATCCAGATCGAGGATCAGGAATGGCCGAAGAAGTGCGGCCATGAGCCGGGCCGCAAGCTGGTCTCCGCCACCGACATGCAGATGCGCATCCGCGCCGCGGTGGAAGCCCGGCGGGACCCGGATTTCGTGGTGATCGCCCGCACCGATGCCCGCGCCGGGGAAGGCCTGGCCGCCGCCATCGGCCGCGCCCGGCAGTACCGGGAGGCCGGGGCCGATGTGATCTTCGTCGAGAGCCCGCAATCCGAGGCGGAGCTGGAGGAGGTGGGCCGCGCCTTCCCGGATGTGCCGCTGCTGGCCAATATGGTGGAAGGCGGCAAGACCCCGATACTGTCCGCCGAGCGCCTGACCGCGCTGGGCTTCAGGCTGGCGATCTACCCGAATGCCATGACCCGGCTGATCGCCAAGGCGGGGATGGAGATGCTGGCCTCGCTGAAGGAGACCGGCTCCTCCAACGCCATGGCGGACCGCATGTACAGCCATGGCAAGCTGTGGGAGCTGTTCGACAACGCCACCTGGCGGGCGCTGGAGGACCGCTACCTGCGGGTGGAGACGCCTGCCAAGGGCTGAGCACGGAAAGGCAGGGAAGACCTGCGGCCGGCGTTCGCGCCGGCCGAGCGGCCGCCGCCGCTTATGCGGCGAAGCCAAGCCGCGCGGATGCGCGGCGCCCGGCGTCTGAGGGAAGGGGGTAACTACCCCTTCTGGGCAATCACCCGGTGCTGGCGGACAACCTCCGCCATCACCCGGCGGATGAATTCCTCGGCAAAATCCTCATCGAGGCCGGCGCGGGCGGCGGTTTCCCGCAGGCGGGCTACCTTCGCCTCCTCCCGCGCCACATCCACGGCATCCAGCCGGTGCCGGGCCTTGAGCTGGCCGACTTCCTGCGTCACCCGGAAACGTTCCGCGAGCATGGCGATCAGCGCCGTGTCGATATTGTCCAGACTGCTGCGCAGTCGCCAGAGATCCTCCGGTGCGGCCGGCTCGGTCGCGGTTTCGTTGGGCATGGGATGCTGCCGCCTTCTCGCCTGAACTGGGATTCAAGGGCGTAGCAGAAGCCCCCCCGGCTCGGAAAGGCAAGCCCTCCCTACAGGATCTGACTCAGGAACAGCCGGGTCCGGTCATAGCGGGGGGCCGAGAAGAACACCTCCGGCGCAGCCTGCTCGACGATCTCTCCCTGGTCCATGAACACCACCCGGTCGGCGACGGTGCGGGCAAAGCCCATTTCATGGGTGACGACGACCATGGTCATGCCGGTGCCGGCGAGTTCCACCATCACCTCCAGCACCTCCTTGATCATCTCCGGGTCCAGCGCGCTGGTCGGCTCGTCGAACAGCATGATGCGGGGCGCCATGCACAGGGCGCGGGCGATGGCCACGCGCTGCTGCTGGCCGCCGGAGAGTTGCAGCGGGTATTTCTTCGCCTGTTCGGGAATCCGCACCCGTTCCAGATGCGCCATGGCGATGGCCTCCGCCTCCGCCAGCGGCATCTGCTTCACCCAGGACAGCGCGAAGGTGCAGTTCTCCAGCACTGTCATATGCGGGAACAGGTTGAAGGACTGGAAGACCATCCCCGTCTCCCGAAGGATCGGCGCATCCCGCTTCGGCTCGCCGCACAGCGCCTGACCGTGGATGCGGATATCGCCCTTCTGGTGCCGCTCCAACTGGTTGATGCAGCGGATCATGGTGGATTTGCCGGAGCCGGAGGGGCCGCAGACCACGACCCGCTCGCCCTCCGCCACGGTCAGGTCCAGCCCCTTCAGCGCCTGGAAGCCGCCATACCATTTGCTGACGCCGATCAGCTCGATGGCCGCCTTCATCGGGGCGGCGCTCATCGACGCTGCCCCGCCGACAGGCGACGTTCCAGGTTCAGGCTGTATTGCGACATCAGGAAGCAGAAGACGAAGTAGATCAGCGTGATGAAGAAGAAGGGCTCGATGAACAGGCCGAGCCAGCGCGTATCCTCCCCCACCGCGCGCGACATGCTGAGCAGGTCGAACAGGCCGATGATGGAGACCAGCGTGGTGTCCTTGAACAGGCCGATGAAGTTGCCGACGATGGACGGGATCATGATGCGCAGCGCCTGCGGCAGGATGATGAGCGAGGTGGACTGCCAGAAGCCCAAGCCCATCGCCGCCGCCGCCTCATACTGCCCCTTCGGGATCGCCTGCAGCCCGCCGCGCACGATCTCCGCCATATAGGCCGAGGCGAACAGGCAGACGGCGACGATGGCGCGCAGCAGCCGGTTCACCTCCACCCCGGCCGGCAGGAACAGCGGCAGCATGGTGTTGAACATGAACAGGATGGTGATGAGCGGGACGGAGCGGAACAGCTCGATGAAGGTCACGCAGAACACCCGGATCAGCGGCATCTGCGACCGCCGCCCCAGCGCCAGCACCACGCCGGCGGGCAGGGAGAAGGCGATGCCGATGCCGGAGATCACCAGGGTCAGGAACAGCCCACCCCAGAAGCGCGTCTGCACCTCCACGAAATCGAGCTGCGACACGATCAGCAGGGCCAACAGATACAGCGCCGCCAGCGCGCCCCAGCCGATGCGGCGCGCCCTTTCATCATCCGCCGCGCCGAACAGCCGCGCCACCAGCGGTGCGAAGCTGAGGCCGAAGCGCATCTCCGTCAGGGTGGTCAGCCAGGTCCAGGCGAAGGCCGCGGCGCCGAGCGCGATCAGCGCGGTCCAGACCAGCGTCTGCTGGCCGCCATGGAAAAAGTAGGAGGCGAGGAAGGGATAGGCCAGCACCAGGCTGAGCCCGATCGCCACCTTCGACCGCACCCGCGGTAGCCATAGCGGCACGGCCCAGGCGATCAGGATCAGGAAGCCGGTATTGATCCGCCAGACCTGATCCTTCGGATACAGGCCGTAGATCAGGTTCGGAATCCAGGCGGCGACGCCCGGCCAGCAGGCGCCGGAACGGCCGACCATGTCGAGGCACTGCCGGCGGTTCTCCGCCTCCCACACCGCATTAACCAGCGCCCAGTTCACGATGGCGCTGACCACGACATAGAAGATGTAGATGCCGAGGAAGGTCAGGATGGCATTCGGCACGGAGGAGAACAGGTTGGCCCGCATCCAGCCCACCACGCCGATGGTGGAAGGCGGCGGCGGATCGGCGGGGCGGGGCGCGAAGACCAGTGGCGCGTCCGACATCTCAGCGTTCCCTCAGCAGGATGCGGCGGTTATAGAAATTCAGCACGAAGGACACGGTCAGGCTGACCACGCAGTAGAAAGCCATGGTCATGGCGACGATCGGAATCGCGCGTCCCGACTGGTTGAGCGAGGTGTTCATCCAGACACTGACGAGATCCGGAAAGCCGATGGCGATGGCGAGCGAGGAATTCTTCGTCAGGTTCAGATACTGGCTGATCAGCGGCGGGATGATGACGCGCATCGCCTGCGGCAGGATGATGAAACGCATGGCGCGGGAAGGCTTCACGCCCAGGGCCCGCGCCGCTTCCGTCTGGCCATGGCCGACGGATTGGATGCCGGCGCGCACGATCTCCGCGATGAAGCAGGAGGTGTAGATGGACAGCGCCACCACCAATGCGCAGAAGGCGGGCGGCACGGAAAAGCCCCCGCGGAAATTGAAGCCGCGCAAAGCCGGCCAGTCCCAGGTGAGTGGCGAGCCCAGCAGCAGATAGACCAGCGTCGGCGCCACCAGCACAAGCGCGATGCCCGCGAGCACGGAAGGAAAGGGCCGCCCCGTCGCAAGGAACCGCTGCCTTGCCCAGAGATGCAGCAGCACGGCCCCGACCAGGGCGGCCGCCAGCGCCAGCAGCACCAGCCCAAAACCCTCGCCCGGCACGGGGGCGGGGAAATAGGCGCCGCGATTGTTCAGGAACATGACGCCGCCCAGATCGATGCTGGCGCGCGGCAGGGGCAGCAGGTTGAAGACGCCGAAATACCAGGCGATGATCTGCAGCAGCAGCGGCGTGTTGCGCAGGATCTCGACATACCAGCGTGACAGGGTGCGGATCAGCCAGTTGGTCGAAAGCCGTCCCAGCCCCACCACCAGACCGAGGATGCTGGCGAAGACCGCGCCAATCACCGCCACCAGCAGCGTATTGGCGATGCCCACCTGGAAGACGCGCAGATAGCTGTCACCCTCCCGATACGGGATCAGGGTGAAGGCGATGTTGAAACCGGCGGAGACATCGAGGAAGTCGAAGCCCGCGGACATGCCGCGCGTCGCCATATTGGCGATGGTGTTCGACACCAGATACCAGATCAGCCCGACGACGCAGGCGAAGGTGACGGCCTGGTAGAAGACCGAGCGCACCGTCGCGTCATTGACCAGCGTGCCGAGGCGCATCGGCGGCGCGGCGGGGCGGCGGATGGCGGTGGATTGGGACATGGTCAGCCCTGCCTGGGCCGTGCGAGGCCGCCCCGGAAGGGCCGCGCATCGCGCGCGGCCCCCGCCTCAGCTTCTCACGGCACGTCCTGTGGGAAGCGAAGGCGCCTCAGCGGAACGGCATCGCGTAGAGAATGCCGCCATTGGTCCAGAGCGCGTTCAGCGAGCGTTCGCGCGGAATGCCGATCGGCGTATTGGCGCCGACGTTGCGTTCATAGGTCTCGCCGTAATTGCCGATATGGCGCAGCACCCGCACCATGAAATCGGCCGGCAGGCCCATGCCCTGGCCGACATTGCCCTCCACGCCCAGCAGCCGCTTGATGCCGGGATTCGGCGATTGCAGCATCTGCGTGACATTGGCGGAGGTAACGCCCATCTCCTCGGCCTCGATCATGCCGTA
This sequence comes from Roseomonas sp. F4, assembly GCF_053891155.1. Classification (NCBI taxonomy): domain Bacteria; kingdom Pseudomonadati; phylum Pseudomonadota; class Alphaproteobacteria; order Acetobacterales; family Roseomonadaceae; genus Roseomonas; species Roseomonas sp. F4. Next base: position 323,143 of record NZ_JBSSHK010000002.1, on the reverse strand, counting down.
GAGCACCCAGCGGACGATGTCGCCCCAGTTGTTGTCGCCATGCCGCACCACGGGGCCCAGCGGTTCTTTGGAGATGGTCTCCGGCAGGATGATGTGGTCGTTCGGCGTCGGGAAGGCGGAACGGCGCGCGGCGAGGCCCGACTTGTCGTTGGTGTAGGCGTCGCAGCCGCCGCCGAGATAAGTCTCCACCAGCACGTTGACGTTCTCATTCGTCACCGCGGTGAAGCGCATGTTGTTGGCGCGAAAATAGTCGGCGAGGTTCAGCTCCGTCGTCGTGCCGGTCAGCACGCAGATCGTCGCGCCATCCAGCTGGCGGGCAGAGGTGATATTGGCGGCCCGCGGCACGACAAAGCCCTGGCCGTCGTAGAAATTCACGCCGGCGAATTCCAGGCCGAGCTGGCCGTCCCGCACCGCGGTCCAGGTGGTGGTGCGCGACAGCATGTCGCTCTCGCCATTGGCCAGCGAGGTGAAGCGCACCGCGGAGGTCACCGACTGGTACTGCACCTTGCTGGGATCATCGAAGATGGCGGCGGCCACGGCGCGGCACACATCGACATCCATGCCGGACCAGGTGCCATTCGCCGCCAGGGCGTAGAAGCCCGGGGTGGGCAGGCCGACCTGACAGTTCAGGCTGCCGCGCTGCCGCACCTGTTGCAGCGTCTGCTGGGCGGAGGCCGTGGCGACCACGCCAAACATCGTCGCCGCTGCCATGAGCAGCGAAACACCGAGTTTCATTCCTTCATTCTCCCAGATACCGATCTGAAGCCCTGCAAGTGGCGTGCCATGGCCCTTGAACGGGCCTATGTGCGCAACTGGTCTCAGCCAGACGCCACCTGGGTCGGGACGCTAGGTGGAACGGAATGGGGTTTCAAGCGGTAATGGGCGGGCAGCCCTGGCTGCCCCTCAATGCAGCGCAGGGGCCCCGGCAGCGCCCGGCTTGTCATGCGTGGCGAGCTGGTCCACCAGCGTGGCGCTCGCCGCGTTCAGGCCGAGGATCTCCACCGCCGTGCCCTGGCGGCGGAATTTCAGCACCACGCGGTCCAGCGCGGCGATCGCCGTGAGGTCCCAGATATGGGCGCCGGAGACGTCGATCACCACGCGCTCAATCGCCTCCCTCAGATCGAAGGCCTCCCCAAAACTCTCGGCGGAGGCGAAGAAGATCTGGCCGGTGACGGTGTAGGTGCGTTGCCTGCCATCCACCGAAAGCTCGGAATGGACGCGGAAGATCCTGGCCACCTTGCGGGCGAAGAAGATGCCGGAGAGCAGCACGCCCACCAGCACGCCCTGCGCCAGGTCATGGGTGGCGACCGTCACGGCGACCGTCGCCAGCATGACGATGGAGGAGCTTTTCGGATGCACCCGCAGGTCGCTCAGCGACTTCCAGGAGAAGGTGCCGATCGAGACCATGATCATCACCGCGACCAGCGCCGGCATCGGAATCTGCCGCACCAGATCGGCAAGCACGAGAATCAGGAACAGCAGAAACAGCCCGGCCCAGAGCGTGGAAAGCCGCCCGCGCCCGCCGGATTTCACATTGATGACGGACTGCCCGATCATCGCACAGCCGGCCATGCCGCCGAAGAAGCCGGCGACGATGTTGGCGATGCCCTGGCCGTAGCTTTCGCGGATCTTGTCGGAACCCGTATCGGTCAGGTCATCGACGATCTGCGCCGTCATCAGTGATTCCAGCAGCCCGACCACGGCGAGCGTCGCGGAGTAGGGCAGGATGACCCACAGCGTCTCCAGCGTCAGCGGCACATCCGGCAGCAGGAACATCGGCAGCTCCGCCGGCAATTCGCCCATGTCGCCCACCGTGCGCACATCCAGCCCAAGGCCGATGGCGACAGCGGTGATGACGACGATGGCGACCAGCGGCGAGGGCACCGCCCGTGTCAACCGCGGCAGCAGGTAGATGATGGCCAGCGCCGCGGCGCAGAGCAGGTAGGTCACCCAGGTGACGCCGATCAGCTCCGGCAGCTGCGCCATGAAGATCAGGATGGCCAGCGCATTCACGAAGCCGGTCATGACGGAGCGTGAGACGAAGCGCATCAGCACGCCGAGCTTCAGCGCGCCTGCGATGATCTGAAGCACGCCGCAGAGCAGCGTCGCCGCCAGCAGATAGTTGAGGCCGTGTTCCTTCACCAGCGTGACCATCACCAGCGCCATGGCGCCGGTAGCCGCCGAGATCATCGCCGGGCGGCCGCCCGCGAAGGCGATGACAACGGCGATGCAGAAGGAGGCATAGAGGCCGACCTTCGGATCGACACCCGCGATGATCGAGAAGGCGATCGCCTCCGGAATCAGCGCCAGCGCGACGACGGTGCCTGCCAGAATATCGGCGCGGATGTTCGAAAGCCATTCGGCCTGAAGCCGGGCAAGGGACATGAGGGAGACTCCGGGGCCAAAGCCCCGCACGGGAGAAAAGAACGCTATGCGCCAACCGCCATCAGGCGGGGCGCTGAAGGCACGTCACACCCGCGATGCGGGCGTGGTGCGAAGCGTCAGGGGGGCGTTAAAGCCATGCAGCGCGTTTAGCAGCATGTGGCCGCGCCGCACAACAGGCCTCAGGTGATGACGGAAGGAGCGTCCCGGCCGGTATGGCGGGCGATGCCCGCAATCTCCTGCGCCGCCGCGATCACCGGCGCCAGCACCGCCTGCGTCTCGGCGTCGTGCCGCGCCACATCGGGCTCGAAGCTTTCGAGATAGACGCGGAGCGTGGCGCCGACGGTGCCGGTGCCCGAGAGACGAAACACCGCGCGGGCATCCTCTGCGAAGAGGATGCGCACGCCCTGCTGCGCGGTGACGGAGCCGTCCACCGGATCGGTGTAGGAAAAGTCATCGCATTCCGCGACGGTCAGCCCGGCGAAGACCTTCCCCGGCAGCGTCGGCAGCATGTCGCGCAGCGCCTGCATCAGCCCCTGCGCCGCACCGGCATCGACCTCCTCATAGTCGTGCCGGGTGTAGTAGTCGCGGCCGAAGCGTGCCCAATGGTCGCGCAGTATGGCGTCCGCACGCTGGCCCGTGCTGGCCAGGATGTTCAGCCAGACCAGCACGGCCCAGAGCCCATCCTTCTCCCGCACATGGTCGGACCCCGTGCCGGCGCTCTCCTCCCCGCACAGGGTGATGCGGCCGGAATCGAGCAGGTTGCCGAAGAACTTCCAGCCGGTCGGCGTCTCATAGCAGGGAATGCCCAGCGCCTTGGCGACGCGATCCACCGCGCGGCTGGTGGGCATGGAGCGTGCGACACCCGCCAGGCCACGCGCATAGCCCGGCGCGCGATGCGCCTGCGCCGCCAGCACGGCCAGGCTGTCGCTCGGCGTCACGAACAGGCCGGGTGCGACGATCATGTTGCGGTCGCCATCCCCGTCGGAGGCGGCGCCGAAATCCGGCGCATCGGCGCCGAGCATTTCGGCCATCAGCTCCGCCGCATACACCGGGTTGGGGTCAGGATGGTGGCCGCCGAAATCCGGCAGCGGCTCCGCATTCACCACCGTGCCCGGCGCGGCGCCCAGCGCGCCTTCCAGGATCGCCTTGGCATAGGGGCCGGTCACCGCGCTCATCGCGTCGAAGCGCATCCGGAAGCCGCCCTGGAACATCGCGGCGATGGCGTCGAAATCGACCAGCTTGCGCATCAGCACGGCGTAATCCGCGACGGGGTCCACCACGGCCACCGTGCAGTCGCCGAGCGTCACCTCCCCCACCTTGTCGAGGTCGAGGTCCGGCACATCGAGGATGGCGTATTCGACCATCATGCTCGCCCGGCGATGGATCGCGCCCGTCACATCCTCCGGCGCCGGGCCGCCATTGGCGGCGTTGAACTTGATGCCGAAATCGCCATCCGGCCCGCCCGGATTATGGCTGGCCGAGAGGATGATGCCGCCAATGGCGCCCGAGATGCGGATGAGGTTGGAGGCCGCGGGCGTCGAAAGCAGCCCCCCCTGCCCCACCAGGATGCGCGAGAAGCCGTTGGCCGCGGCCATCTTCAGCGTGGTCTGCACCACCTGCCGGTTCAGGTAGCGGCCGTCACCGCCCAGCACCAGCGTCGCGCCCTGCCGTGGCTCGCCGATGGTGTCGAAGATCGCCTGGACGAAATTCTCCACATAATGCGGCTGCTGGAACACCGTGACCTTCTTGCGCAGGCCGGATGTTCCAGGCTTCTGGTCGGCGAAGGGCGTGGTCGCGATGCGGCGCAGGCTCATGCGGTATCTCTCCGGTTTCATCGCAACATCGCCCCGCGCCTCCGCGCGCGGCAAGCCCCATCCCTGTTACGCTTCGACGAGCCCGCGGTTGCGCAGCAGCGCCGCAACGCTGGGCGGACGGCCCCGGAAAGCAACATAAAGCTCCATCGGGTCGCGGGTGTCGCCGGCCTGGTAGACGGCCTTCAGCTTCGCCGACAATTCCGGATGGAAGGGGTCGCCGGCTTCCTCGAAGGCCTCGAAGGCGTCGGCATCCAGCACTTCCGCCCACATATAGGCGTAGTAGCCAGCCGCGTAGCCGCCGCCCGCGAACAGGTGCTGGAAATGCGCCGGGCGATGCCGCAGGCCGACCGCCTCCGGCATGTCGATCCCGGCCAGGAATTCCGCCTCGAAGGCGAGCAGGTCCAGGTTCTCGGGGTCCGGATGGGTGTGCAGCGCCAGGTCGATCAGGGCCGAGGAGACGAACTCCACCGTCGCGAAACCCTGGCCGTCCCGCCGCGCCGCCAGCAGGTTGCGCAGCAGTTCCTCCGGCAGCGGGGCGCCGGTTTCGTGATGGCGGGCGTGTTCGCGCAGGATCTCCGGCACCTCCAGCCAATGCTCCAGCACCTGGCTCGGGAATTCCACGAAATCCGCCAGCACGGCGGTGCCGGACTGGGAGGGATGGTGCGCGACCGAGAGCAGCCCATGCAGCGCATGGCCGAATTCGTGGAACAGCGTCCGCGCCTCGTCGAAGGACAGCAGGGCCGGCTGGGACTTGGCGATGTTGTTGTTGTTGACGACGATGGGCGTCACCGCCCCATCCAGCCCCTGCCCCACCCGAAAGCTGCTCATCCAGGCGCCGGACCGCTTGCCGGACCGCGCGAAGCTGTCCAGCAGGAAGACGCCGCGATGCGTGCCTTCCCCGTCCTGCATGTCGAAGGCGCGCACATCCGGGTGATAGACGGGGATGTCCGGGCGCTCGACGAAGCTGACGCCGAACAGGCGCTTCGCCGTGTCGAAGACCGCGTTCAGCATGCCGTCCAGCGGGAAGTACGGCTTGGTCAGGCTCTCATCGATGGCATGCCGCGCGCGGCGGGCGCGCTCAGCGTAATGGCGCCAGTCCCAGGCCGCGATCGGGTGCCCGGCCAGCGCCTCCAGCTCCGCCCGCTCCACCTCCGCCCGGCGGCGGGCGGGGGCCCAGACCTGGTTGAGCAGCGCGGCGGCCGCCGCGGGCTCCCGCGCCATGTTGTCGGCCAGGCGCCAGGCGGCGAAATCCGCATGGCCGAGCAGCCGTGCCCTTTCCCCCCGCAATGCCAGGATTTCGCGAATCAGCGAGATATTGTCCCGGGTGCCGGTGCCGCGCGCCACCCAGGCGCGCCAGGCCACCTCCCGCAGGTCGCGGCGGGTGGAGAAGGTCAGGAAGGGCTCGATGGAGGAGCGGGACAAGGTGATGACATAGCCCTGCGCCACGCCGCGTTCCCGCGCGGCCTCCCGCGCCGCCTCGCAGGCGAAGTCGGGCAGGCCGTCCAGCTCCGCCTCGGTCAGCACCATCTGCCAGTCATTCTCGTCGGCCAGGACATTCTGGCCGAACTGGGTGTGCAGAACGGCCAGCCGGGTGGAGATCGCCGCCATGCGGTCGCGCCCGGCCTGGTCCAGCGCCGCGCCGCCGCGCACCAGCCCGGCATGCAGGCGTTGCAGCAGCCGGTCCTGCGCCGGGTCCAGGCCCAGCGTCGCGCGCTGGCCCGCCAGGGCGGAAACCCGCGCAAACAATCCAGGGTCGAGGGTGACGGCGGCGCGGTGCCCCGCCAGTTTTGGCGCATAGTCCCGCTCGACCGCCTGCAGGGCCTCGGTGGCCTGGCTGGAGACCAGGTTGAAGAAGACGCTGCGCACCCGGTCCAGCGTCCGGCCGCTGCGCTCCAGCGCCTCCGCTGTATTGGCGAAGGTCGGGGGTTCCGGATTGGCGGCGATGGCGGCGACCTCCGCCACCTGCTCGGCCATGCCCTGGTCGAAGGCCGGGCCGTAATGTTCGGGCCGGATGAGGTCGAAGGGCGGTACGCCGAAAGGCGTGGTCCAGGGGGCGAGCAGCGGGTTGGTGTCCATAACCCCCAATGTAGGGTGCCGCCCCCCCTCAGGTCACGAGGCCTGAACCATCTCCTCCGGCCCATTCGGATCGCCCGGCGCGGTTTCCCAGGCGAGACCGACCAGGACCACGCTGCGCCTGCCGCCCCGCTCCGCACGCACCACCAGCGCTCCCTGCTCCTCCATATAGGTCAGCAGCCGCCGCGCCCGGCCGATCGACCGGCTGCCATAGGCCCGCGCAAGGGTGGCGTCGGAGGGGCAGGGTTGGCGTTCCAGCGCGGCGCGGGCCAGCAGCAGGAAGACCCCCTGCACGTCGTCGGGCAGGGATTCCGCGCGGCTGACGGCCTGCGCCCAATCACTGCCCTCCGCCACCTCCGCCGCGATGCCGGCGCGGGCGGTGGTCAGCAGGCGACGGAAGGCGGGGATGTCGATGGCCGGGCCGCCCACCTCCTCGATCCGGCAGCGCACCAGGAAATCCTGGTACAGCACGCTGGCCGGGCGGAAGGGTGCATCCGGCTCCATCAGCACCTTGGCCAGCACGGCGCGCAGCCTGCGGCGGTGTTCCGCCTGTTCCGCCGGGCTGGCCGGCGCCACCGGCTCCGCCGCCTGCGCGGTGGGGCGGGCCTGGGCGAGCTGGGCCAAAATGTCGGGCGCCGGCGCGCGCGGGGCGCGGCGGGGCAGGCGCAGCGCCTCCGGCTCCGGCGCCGCCAGTATCAGCTCCCGCGCCTCCGCCGCGCTGGCCTGGGTGGGGGGGGGCACCAACTTCGGCCCGGCGCTGCGCGACCCGGTCTCCACCACACCCACCCGCACCCGCAAGGGGCGGCGGGAGATGGAGGGGCCGAGCGCCATGAACTGGCCCCGCTCCAGGTCGCGGAACATCTCCGCCTGGCGTCGCTCCATGCCCAGCAGATCGGCGGCGCGCGCCATGTCGATGTCGAGGAAGGTGCGCCCCATCATGAAGTTGGACGCCTCCGCCGCGACGTTCTTGGCCAGCTTGGCCAGCCGCTGGGTGGCGATGACGCCGGCCAGCCCGCGTTTCCGGCCGCGGCACATCAGATTGGTCATGGCGCCGAGCGCCGCCCGACGCGCCTCGTCGGAGGTTTCGCTGGCGGCGGCGGGGGCGAAAAGCTGCGCCTCGTCCACCACCACCATCACCGGGTTCCAGGCATCCCGGTCCACATCGAATAGCCCGCCCAGGAAGGCGGCGGCAAGCCGCAGCTGCGCCTCCACCTCCACATGCTCCAGGTTCAGCACGACGGAAACGCGATGCCGCCGCACCCGCTCCGCCACCACCTGCAACGCCGCTTCGGTATGGTCCGCCGCATCCACCACCAGATGGCCGAAGCGGTCGGCCAGCGAGGTGAAGTCGCCTTCCGGGTCCACCACCACCTGCTGCACCCAGGGGGCGGATTGTTCCAGCAGCCGGCGCAGCAGATGCGACTTGCCCGACCCGGAATTGCCCTGCACCAGCAGGCGGGTGGAGAGCAGCTCCTCAAGGTCGAATTCGGCCGGGTTGCCGGAGGCGGTCAGGCCGATCTCGATGGCGATGGTCATCCAGGACTCCAAAGGGCACCCCGCCCCGGCCTCGCCTGGCCGGAGGGCGCGGCGGAGACCTAACGCCAACCCGGCCCGGACGAAAGCGCCGGCGGTTGCCCCGGCGGGATTTCGCGCCCCGCCGACCGGCGCACCCTCATTCGCTGCGCGCCTGCATCGCCCGCATCCAGACCAGCACCGCGCTGGCCCCGGCATCCGGCTGGCCCAGGGCGCGGTCCCCCAGATAGGCGGCGCGGCCGAGACGCGGACGCATGGTGACGGTCGCCTCCACCCCATCCGCCGCCGCCGCCACAGCCGCGTGCCAGGCCGATTCCAGCGGGCCGGAGAAGCTGGCAAAGGTCTCGGCGGCGGGGTGCAGCGCGTCCAGCATGGTGCGGTCGCCGGGCCGGGCGCCGCCCAGCGCGCCGATCGCCGCCACCGCATCCCGGAAGGCTTGCGCCCAATCGGCATGGTCCGGTGCCTCCGGCAGCGCCTGGGCCGCGGCCAGCAGCGCGGTGGCGTAGAAGGGGCCGGAACTACCGGCGATGGCCCGCCGCAGCGCCTGCGCCATGGCGGTGAGGGCCGTGGCGGGGGTGGCGAAGGCGGCCTGCGGCAGCGCCCGGATGGCCGCCGCGCCGCGCGCCATGGACAGGCCGAGATCGCCATCCCCGGCATGGCTGTCGAGCGCCGTCAGCGCCGCCTCCTCCGCCTCCAGCGCCGTCGCCACGGCCAGCGCCAGACGGCGCAGCTCGGGGGCCAGCGGGCCAGGGGCGGTGGCCACCAGGGCATCGGGCTCCGGCGGCGCGGCGATGCGTGCCGACGGGGCCAGCATGCCCCCGCCCGGCCAGGCCGGGGCCAAAGCCGGCGCATCCAGCCGCGCCAGCCGCGCCGCGTCCAGCCGCATCAGGCTGATCGAGCAGCCCGGCATTTCCAGCGCCGTCATGAAATTCCCGGCCCAGCCCCGCGGCACGGCGATGCCGCGCGCCGCAAGCCCGGCCAGGGCGGCGCGGGCGACGATGGACAGTTCCATGGGCGGGGTGCCGCCAAGCCCGTTCACCAGCAGCGCCACCTGGTCCCCGGCTTGCAGTCCGGCATCCGTCACCAGCGTGTCGAGGATGGTGGCGACGATCGCATCGGCGGGTTCCATGGGCGCGCGCCGCACGCCCTGTTCGCCATGAATGCCCAGGCCCAGCTCCATCTCCGACTCGCCCAGTGTGAAGCCCGGCGTGCCAGCCGCCGGCACGGTGCAGGCGCCGAGCGCCACGCCCATGGAGACCACGGCGGCGGCCGCCGCTTCCGCCTCCGCCAGCACGGCATCGAGGTCGCCGCCGGCCTCCGCCACCGCGCCGGCCACCTTATGGACAAGCACGGTGCCGGCGATGCCGCGCCGGCGCTCCGGGTCCACCGTGTCGCGCAGCGCCGCGTCATCGGCCACCACCACGACCTTGGTCGGAATGCCCTCCGCCGTGGCCAGCGCGGCGGCGAGGCCGAAATTCAGCCGGTCGCCGGTGTAGTTCTTCACCACCAGCAGCGCCCCGCGCGGCCCGGCGGCGGCGCGGATGCCGGCCTGCACAGCATCGACGGAGGGCGAGGTGAAGACATCGCCCGCCACCGCGCCCGCCAACATGCCCGGCCCGACATAGCCCGCATGGGCAGGCTCATGCCCCGCCCCGCCACCCGAAATCACCGCCACGGGGCGATCGGCCGGCGCCGGCAGCCCGGCCCGCACCACCACATCCTCCGCCTCCAGCAACGCCAGGCCGGGGTTCATGGCGACGAGCCCCTCCAGCATCTCGCGCACCACGCGGCGCGGGTCGTTGACGAGCTTTTTCATCGGCGTTTCCCTGACTTGTGGCGGGCAGGATCGGCCCTGCCGCGGAGCGGCGTCAATTCGGCGGAGGCAGCAGCCCACGCACCCGGGCGATGCCGGCGAGCAGGTCCGGATCGCCACCGCCCAGAACTTCGGCCTCGGCGAGCCAGCGCCGCGCATCCGCCATCTCGCCGCGCCCGGCCGCGCCCTCGGCCGCGCGCAGATGCAGGTCGGCGGCCTCGCTGGTCGCGCCCAGCGCGCGCGCCACCGCGCCGCGCAGCGCCAGCGCCCGCGACAGGCCGCGATAGTCCAGCGCATCGCGCCGCAGCGTCTCCGCCTGCTGGGCGAGCGACCAGGCCGCCTGGTTCCGGCCGCCCAGCAGGGCGGCCTGGGCGGCAAGCTCCGCTGCATCGGCCTGGTAGGCGGCCTGGCCGGGCTGGCCGATGGCGGCCTGCGCCGCCGCCAGCGCCGGCAGGTCGCGCGCTTCCGCGGCCATCAGGCCGAGCAGGAAATGCGCCCGCAGCGCCGCCTCCGGGCTTTCAGCGCCGCGCGCCGAAACGAAGCGCGCCAGCACACCCGCCTCGCTTGTCTGGCCCAGCCGGTACAGCGCCGTCGCCTCCGCCAGCATCAGCCCGGCGGAGGCGCCGCGGCCGCGCCGGGCGAGATCCAGCCGCACCTGCCGCGCCACGCTCAGCGCGGCCCGCGCCTCGCCGCGCTCCAGCTCGGCGATGGCTTGGCCGAAGGCCATGGAATCGATGGCCGCCGCATCGTCGCGCTGCCGCGCCCGCTCCAGCCCCTGGGCAAAAAGCCGCGCCGCCGCCTGGGGCTGTTCCTGGTCCAGCGCCGCCCCGGCGGCATCCGCCGCGCGGTCCAGCACGGCATCGCGCGGCGGGCCGGGCGGTGGCGCGCGACCGCCGCAGGCGGCCAGCGCCAGCAGCAAGGCAAATCCAGCCCCTCTCACGGGCGCAGCCGCAACCCTTCTCACGGTCGCAGCCGCTCCACCGCCGGGCGGGCCACATTGCCGATCGGCCGGGTCACCTCCCCGCCGCCGGAGCCCAGCAACCAGTGTCGCCGCAATTGCAGCAGCAGAAGCTCCATCTGCCGCGCCGCCTCCTGCGCCTGCACCATCACTGCCGGCAGCCCGTCCGTGCCATCGCGGACATTGGCGGTGATCTGCGGCAGAGCCGGGCTGGCGCGGGCCAGGTCGGCGGTGGCGCGTTCCACTTGCGCCAACACCCGCTCCGCCCGACTCACCAGGCCAGGCAGCGTGCCCGGCCCGGCGCGCCCATCGGCACCACGCAGCCCGGCGGTCAATTGACGCAGCTCACCGCTCGCGCCTTCGATATTCGCCATGACCTGGGCGGCGCGGGCGGTCGCGGCCTCCGCCTCCCGGATCAGGGTGTCGTCGGTCAGCAGCCGGCCCACCGTACCCTCGCCACGTTCCAGGCGCTGGGTGGCGGCGGCGAAGGCGGCGGCGCCCGTGCGCAGTTCCTCCAGCACCGGGAAGACCCGTTGCTGCAACTCGTCCAGCAAGGTGCCGAGGGTCTCGGTCGGCGCGCGCTCGCTGGTGGCGCGGATCCAGGCGCGGTCCCAGTTCAGCTCTTCCCCCCGGCCGCGCTGGATATCGAGATAGGCCGGCCCGGCCACGCCGAAGCGCCGCCGTACCACGGCGGTGGAATCGCGGCGGATGAAGGGCTTGGCCTGGTCCTCGATGCGCAACTCGGCACGGATGCGGCGCTCGGGATCGACGATGATGCGGCGGACGGAGCCGGCACGGATGCCCAGCACCTCCGCCGCTGCCCCGACCGACAGGCCGGCGACGCCCTCCTCCGGCAGCAGCACCATCAGCGTGCTGCCATCGTCGAACCATTCGCGCAGCACCCCGCGCTGGGCCAGCGCGCCGAGGAACAGCAGGATGGCGAGCAGCACCAGTGCGCCCACCCAGCGGTCGGTATGGCGCAGGCGGACCCGGTCCTCATGGGTTACGGCGTTGCCGGACACAGCCCCTCCTCCTCCAACCGCCACCATTGGGTGGCCGGGAAATCCGGTTCCGCCCAGGCCTGCCGCGACCGGGTGGACCACAGCACCGCCGCGCCGCGGTCCAGCGCCGGGCGCAACGCCGTCAGCAGCGGCTTGGCCAGCGCATCCGCCACTTCCCGGTCCAGCGGACTTTCCAGCAGGATCAGATCCGGCGTGCCGAGCAGCGCCCGGGCACAGCCGGCGCGGGCCAGGGCGGGGCGCGAAACCTCCGACGGGTGGCGCAGCAGCAGGCCGGGCAGGCCGAAATGCTTGCAGAGCGCCACCGCATCCGCCCGCAGATCCGTGTCGGGCGTGGCATCATGATGGCGACGCGGCAGCAGCATGCCCTCCGCCACCGTCAGATGTTGCAGCCAACCGCCCTCCCCGGGCGCCAGGCCGATGCGGCCGCGCCGCGCCTCCGCCACCGGCCGGGGCAGGCCCAGCCAATCCTCGCCGAGAAAGCGCACGCGCCCGCCGGCCAGCGGGGTCAGCCCGGTGCAGAGCAGCACCAGCGCGCGCGCCATGGCCGGATCATCCGCCTGCACCAGGGCCAGATCCCCGGGCACCAGGCGCAAGGTGACGGCGCCCGAGATGGGCGAGGTCTCCGAGGCCGGGCGCGCCTCCTCCAGCTCCAGCACCGCGCTCATACCGTCACCACGCTGAGCCCGGCGCTGACCGCCAGAATGCCGAGCAGACCACGCACGAAGGCGCGCGGCAGGAGGTGGGAGGGAGTCTCGGCGGCGGTGGAGGACAGGCCGGTGACGGTGGAAACCAGCGCCACCAGCGCGCCGATCACCACCAGCTTCACCGCGAAGAGCACGAATTCCGGGATCGCCGTCGCCGCCAGCAGATTGTCGAGCTGCTCCATCGGCGAGGCCTGGACCAGGCTGAAGAAGACGCCGGTCAGATAGCCCGCGGCCAGCGACACGGCGAGGAAGATGACGCCGAGCGTGAAGCCCGCCGCCGCCAGCGCCACCACGCGCGGCAGCACCAGCAAAGCGAAGGGGTCGATGCCCTGGGCTTCCAGCACATCGAGCTGCCCGCTGGCCTTGGCGGCGCCGCATTCGACCACGGTGACGCTGCCGCTGCGGCCGAGCAGGATCAGCCCGACCAGCACCGGTGTCACCTCCCGCACCAGGACCGTCACCAGCAGGCTGCCGGTATAGTCTTCCTGGCCGGCGAAGCTCAGCCAGCGGATCGCCTGGTAGACCACGCCGAAGCCGACCAGGCTGGCGGTGATGACGACGGTGCCGAAGCCGCCGGCAATCGCCTGGTGCAGGCTGCGGCGCAGCTCCGTGCGCAGGGTGCGGCGCCAGATGGAGGGGCGCAGCCCCTCCAACAGCACGCCGAAGGCCAGGGCGGAGATGGCCAGCAGAAGCTGAAAGCCGCGCCGCGCCGGCCCGCCGAAGGTCTCCAGCAGCAGCCAGAACGGCAGCAGACGCGGCTGCGCCATCGACCTCGCCTCCGCCATACGTCGCCACCCCCGTTGCAGACCCGCATGGATCAGCGCCCGCGGTCGCGGAAAGTTTCCGGAACCGATGCCACCCCGGGCGGCGCACCGCGTTGCCCGGGTTGCGGATGAGGAGAACAGGCATGCCGGGACGGCGCGTGGTGCGGCAAGGCGGGAATACGGGCGTGCTGATGGCAGCGGCGGTGCTGGCCGGGCTGCTGGCCTATGACGCCGCGGGGCGTGCCCCCGCACCCCACCATGGCCGCGCCCCATCCGCGAAGCCTCCGGTGCCCTCCACGGTGGGCCACAGTGCCGACACACCCTCCGACATTCCGCCGCGCGGCTGGTGGGAGATCCTGCGCCGCACCGTCAGCCAGGCCAGCGAGGACCGGCTGATGACGGAGGCCGCCGGCATCACCTTCTACATCCTGCTGGCGTTGTTCCCCGCCCTGGCGGCGCTGGTGTCGCTCTACGGGCTGGTGGCGGACCCGGCGACGGTGCAGCAGCACCTGTCGGCCCTGGCCGGCATCATCCCCGGCGGCGGCATGCAGATCATCGAGGAACAGGTGCAGCGCGTGGCGCAGACAGCCGGCGGCAGCCTCGGCCTCGGCGCGCTGGCGGGCCTCGCCGTGTCGCTCTGGTCGGCCAGCAAGGCGGCCAAGGCCGTGTTCGACGCGCTGAACGTTGTCTACGAGGAGCAGGAGAAGCGCGGCTTCATCAAGCTGACGGCGATCACCCTGGTCTTCACCCTGGGCTTCATCCTGTTCGCCATCCTGACCATGCTCGGCGTGGTCGCGGTGCCGGTGGTGCTGGGCTATGTCGGTATGGATGGACGGTCGGAGGCGCTGCTGAGCTTCGGCCGCTGGCCCGCTCTGCTGCTGCTGGCCTCCCTGGTGCTGGCCTGCCTGTACCGCTGGGGTCCGAGCCGCGAGAAGGCCCGCTGGCGCTGGGTGAGCTGGGGCAGCGCCTTCGCCGCCCTGGCCTGGCTCGGCGGATCGGCCGCCTTCTCCTGGTACGTCGCCAATTTCGGCAGCTACAACGAGACCTATGGCTCGCTCGGCGCCGTCGTCGGCTTCATGACCTGGATCTGGATTTCCGCCACCGTCGTGCTGCTGGGCGCGGAGCTGAATGCGGAGATGGAGCACCAGACCGCCAAGGACACCACGACGCGGCCGGTGCTTCCGATGGGCCTGCGCGGTGCCCGCATGGCGGACACCGTCGCCTGAACAGGGGGACCTACCCCTTGCGGTGCAGCGCCCGCATATTGGCCGCGACGCGGCGGCGGGCGGGGCGCAGCGCCGCTTCCGCCACCACATCGGGCCGCGATCCGGCCAGCATCGCGCGGCCGGCGGCGAAGGCGCCGTCCGAGAACGCCTTCTGCTTTTCCGCCACCATCGCCGCCAGCGCCGCGCTGGCACCCGCGGGGTCGGTGGTCAGCTGCAGGCTGCGCAGCGTGAACACCCAGCCCGACTGCCAGGCGAACAGCGCATAGGCGGCGGGGTTCGTCACAGGGCGGCGAGCACCGCTTCGGCCTTCGACACCTCGAAGGCGCCCGGCGCCTCGACGGCCACATGCGTCACCTTGCCGTCCTTCGCCACCAGCGCGAAACGCTGGCTGCGCACGCCGAGGCCACGCGCCGTCAGGTCGAATTCCAGGCCCATCGCCTTGGTGAAGGCGGCGGAGCCATCGGCCAGCATCACGACTTCTTCCGTGATGCCCTGGTCCTTGGCCCAGGCGCCCATCACGAAGGCATCGTTCACCGAGACGCAGGCGATCACATCCACGCCCTTCGCCTTCAGCGCCGCCGCCTGGGTCACGAAGCCCGGCAGGTGCTTGGCGGAGCAGGTCGGGGTGAAGGCGCCCGGGACGCCGAACAGCACCACGGTCTTGCCGGCGAAGAGCGCGTCCGTCGACACTTCCTTCGGCCCCTCGACGGTGGCCTGCATGATCTTCACCGCGGGAATCGCGTCGCCAACCTGGATCGTCATTCGATGGGTCTCCTGCTTCCGGCGGGCATTAGAGCAGATCGGGGCGCGACGTCCATCATGGGCAGGTGACGGCTGCTCCGCTTGCAGCGCCCCCCGGGCGCCGCCATCTTGAACCATCATGGCACGCCAAGACCCCTCCCCCCCCGAGTCCAGCGCGGATGGCTATCTGGCCGGCCAGCTTCTGGTCGCCATGCCCGGCATGTCCGATCCGCGCTTCGCCCGCAGCGTGATCTGCCTCTGCGCCCATTCGCCCGATGGGGCGATGGGGCTGGTGCTGAACCAGCCGCTGGACAATCTCTCCTTCGACGAGCTGCTGCGCCAGCTGGGCCTGGACCCGGTGCCGCCCGCGCGCCGCATCCGCATGACCCAGGGCGGCCCGGTGGAAGGCGGCCGGGGCTTCGTGCTGCACACCGCGGATTGGGAGACGGAAGGCAGCCTGGAGGTGATGCCCGGCCTGGCGCTGACCGCCAATGTCGAGATCCTGAAGGCCATCGCCGAGGGCGGCGGCCCGCGCGAGGGCCTGTTGGCGCTGGGCTATGCCGGCTGGGGTCCGGGGCAGCTCGACGCCGAATTGCAGCAGAACGCCTGGCTGAACGTGCCGCTGGACGAGGCCCTGCTGTTCGAGGGCCAGCCCGAACAGCTTTGGCAGCGCGCCTTGGCGAAGCTCGGCGTGGAACCGGCGGCATTGTCCGGCGCGGCCGGGCATGCGTGAAAGCCCTCTCCCCCCGACGGGGGGAGAGGGTTTGGGTGAGGGGGGCTGAGCGGGTCCAGGAGTGCGTTCCGGTTCTTCGCGTCCCCCTCACCCAACCCTCTCCCCCATAAGTGGGGGAGAGGGCTTGCCGCCTGATCTCCTGAAGGCGGCGCGGACGCTGGACATCGCTGCTCCGCCGCCGCACATCTCCCGCATGGCCGCTGCGCCCCGGATTCGCCTTCTCTCCGAGACCACCTCCAACCGCATCGCGGCCGGCGAGGTGGTCGAGCGTCCGGCCGCGGCGGTGAAGGAGCTGGTGGAGAACGCGCTGGATGCCGGCGCCCGCCGCATCTCGGTCGCGCTGGAGGAAGGCGGCATCGGCCGCATCCTGGTGGAGGATGACGGCCACGGCATGGGCGCCGAGGACCTGTCGCTCGCCCTGGAACGCCACGCCACCTCCAAGCTCGCGGAAGAAGCGATGCTGTTCCGCATCGCCACGCTGGGCTTCCGGGGGGAGGCCTTGCCCTCCATCGGCGCCGTCTCCCGCCTCAGCCTCACCTCCCGCCTCATCAACGGCACGGCGCACAGCATCTCGGTCGAGGGTGGGCGCAAATCCGCCGTGGGGCCGGCGGCCGGCGCGCCGGGCACGCGCGTCGAGGTGCGCGACCTGTTCTTCGCCACCCCGGCCCGCCGCGCCTTCCTCCGCACGCCGCGCCATGAGGCCGAACAGGCGGTGGAGGCAGTGCGGCGCCTCGCCATGGCCTGGCCGGAGGTCGCCTTCCGGGTGGAGGTGGAGGGCCGCAAGGTGCTCGACCTGCCGCCGACCAGCCGCGAGGGCCGCATCGCCGCTTTGCTCGGCGCCGATTTCGCCGGGGCGGCGGTGCCGCTGGAGGCGCTGCGCGATGGCGTGGCGCTGACCGGCCTCGCCGGCCTGCCGACGCATCACACGGCGACGGGGGCCGCGCAGCACCTGGTGGTGAACCGCCGCCCGGTGCGGGACCCGCTGCTGCGCACGGCGCTGCGCGTCGCATACCGCGACATGGTGCCGGCCAAGCGCTTCCCCGTCGCCGCCCTGTTCCTGGAGGTGCCGCCGGAAGCGGTGGATGTGAACGTCCACCCGATGAAGACCGAGCTGCGCTTCCGGGACGCGGAAGGCGTGCGCGGGCTGATGATCTCCGCCCTGCGCCGCGCCTTGGCCGTGGGCGCGAGCGGCGCGGCGCCCGAAGGACTCGCCAGCACCCCGTCTTTGGCGCCCTGGCCGATGCGCGGCCCCGCGGAGCCGGCGGGCCTGGAGGGCTTCGCCGAGGCCGCCCCCGCCTTCCCCGGCTGGCGCCCGCCCAGCGGGCCGCTGCCGCAGCGGCCGCGCGGCGCTTCCCTGCCGCTCGGCTTCGCCCCGCCGCCGCCGCCACAACCCTTGCCGGATTTCGCGGAGGAAGGCCCGCTGGGGCGGCCGCTCGGCCAGATCCTCGACACCTATGTGCTGGCGGAGGCGCCGGACGGGTCGCTGGTGCTGGTGGACCAGCATGCGGCGCATGAACGGCTGACGCATGAGGCGCTGCGCGCGCAGCTGGTGGAAGGCGGCGTCCGCGCCCAGCCGCTGCTGCTGCCCGCGGTGGTGGAACTGCCCGCCGGCGACGCGGCGCGGCTGCTGGACCAGGCGCCGGCGCTGGCGCGGCTCGGCCTGGAGATCGAGGGCTTTGGCGGCCCCGGCGCGATCCTGGTGCGGGCCCTGCCCGCCTTGCTCGGCGCCCCTGACCCGGCGCCGCTGCTGCGCGACCTGGCGGCGGAGCTGGCCGAGATGGATGAGGCGCTGGCGCTGGAGGCGCGGCTGGATGCGGCGGTGGCGCGGCTGGCCTGCCACGGATCGATCCGCGCCGGGCGGCGGCTGGCCGGCGCCGAGATGGCGGCGCTGCTGCGCCAGATGGAGGCGACGCCGCGCGCGGCCACCTGTTCGCATGGGCGGCCGACGGTGCTGCGATTCGGCAAGGCGGAGCTGGAGAAGCTGTTCGGGCGGCGGTGAAGCTGCGTAAGCTCTGCGCAACGAATCAGGGAGCTTCCGTCCATGTCCGCCCCCATGCCAGCCGCTGGCCCGCTGACGCAGCTGATCTATGCCTCCCGCCCCTTCGGATTCTCGGGCGACATGCTGGACGACATCCTGATGGCCGCGCGCCGCAACAATAAGCGGGACGGGCTGACCGGCGCCCTGGTCTGCCGCGCCGACCTGTTTTTGCAACTGCTGGAAGGCCCCCGGGAGAAGGTGACCGCGGCCTTCGGGCGCATCCTGCGGGATGACCGGCATTTGGAGGTGGCGCTGATCTGGGTGGGCGACGCGCCGGCGCGGCTGTTTCCGGACTGGGACATGCTGGACGACCCGGCGCGGAGCTGGATGTGGAGCCGGGAGGAGGTGCGGGACGGGGCGATGGGGCGGGCCTCGGCGGCGGAGGCGCGGGCTGTGTTTCAGAGGGTGGCAGGGGAGGTTGGGTGAGCAAAATAATTTCATCGACGACTGGCAAATTTTTCTAATCGAACCGACTACAGGCATTAGAACATGCGCCGATTTCAATTATGGTCCGCCAAGCGATTTGTTCCACCGTTCGAAAATCCGCCACCAATTGGGCATGAAAAAATATAACCTTATTGTCTTCATTGAGCGACTGGGCATAGACTGGCGCAAAATACGATTCTGCTGCGTTTGAGTTGTTAGAGATGCCCGGCGGTATATAAATGGGAATTCGGTGGGCCAGAGCGTCCCGGAATTTTTTGAGGTTCTCCATCCACTCATCCAAACTCTTTAGGTACGAGAAAAATTCTAGCGATAGCGCGCTCCTTACCTCCGTGTTTTTTGGCATCAGACCGATATATTCCGGACGAAGCACACCACCAGAGGACGATCGCAACTGCTTTTCTTCAACGATCACATGCGCCAAGTTGTCAAGCGCACCAAACGAATTAAGTGTAAAGGCCTGTATGTTTATTGACGCATCCAGACGATCTTCATCATCGACATCACAGACGCTATGTATCTTTATTTTTGCATCAATATTTTCAATGCACCGCCTCATTATTTTTAACCGGCGGCAGAACCCCTGAACTGCATACTCTTTCGATTTTGAGGCCCGATAGGTATGACTACAAAATATGCTGTTTAGCTTGTGCGTTCGCGCAAGCAGTAAGCCAACCTGAAATTCATATTCCCGAATCGCCTCTTCAGAATAAGCCACGGACGCCCCCAGAAAACTACCAGAGATACTAGAGCACTGGATCAGCCTGGCCCAAGATAATTCCTAGCGGGCGCGCAATGCTTCAAGCTGGCAGTCCACCCTGCGCGGCTTGGCTTTTACACGCGTTGGCGTTTCCCGTACCCACCTCTTGCCCTCACCCCACCTCCCCTCCTACGACTATCCCGTTCCGGCAACGTCCGGCGCGTCTTCGGAGGAAACACCCGTGCTTCACCGCCGCACCCTGGGCGCCGCCGCCCTTGGCCTGCTCGCCGCGCCCACATGGGCAAAGGCCCAAGCCACCTATCCCGACCGCCCCGTCACCCTGGTGGTCCCCTGGGCCGCCGGCGGGTCCACGGATGCCGTAGCGCGCATCGTCGCGGCGCGGTTGCAGCAGGACACCGGACGCGGCTTCGTGGTGGACAATCGCACGGGCGCCAATGGCACCATCGGCTTCGGTTCCGTCGCGCGAGCGCGGCCGGATGGCTACACGGTGCTGGTCGGCACCGTCAGCACCTATGCGATGGCGCCGCATCTCTACCAACTGCCCTATGACAACGACCGGGCCTTTGTCGGCGTCGGGCTCATCGCCTCCCAGCCCATGATCCTCTGCGTGCCACGAACCTCCCCCTATCGCACGCTGGCCGAGTTCGTCGCCGCTGCGCGGGCGCCGAATGCGCGGCTGGTCTATGCCAATTCCGGCACCGGCTCCTCCACCCATCTGGCGACGGAGCTGTTCCTCAGCGCCGCGGGGGTGGAGATGCAGGATGTCGGCTATCGCGGCGGCGCCCCGGCAGTGCAGGGCACCCTGACGAATGAGGCGCAGATGATCGTGCAGGCGGCCTCCGGCGTGCTGCCGCTGATCCAGTCGGGCGATCTGCGGGCGCTGGCCATCTCCTCCGCCGCCCGGTCGCCGGTGGCGCCGGATGTGCCCACCTTCAAGGAACAGGGTTTTGACGTGGAGGTGGCGGAACATATCGCCGTGCTGGTCCCCGCCGAAACGCCCGCGCCGATCGTGCAGCGGCTGAACGAGCTGTTCCGCGCCGCCGTCACCGCGCCGGAGACGCGCGACCGCCTAGCCGCCCTGGCCACGGTGCCGGAGATGATGCGGCCGGAGGAATGGGCCGCCTACAACACCGCCGAAAACGCCAAGTGGCGGGACGTGATCCGGGCGCGCAACATCAAGGTGCAGTAGCGGGGGCGGGCCGGGGGGGGCGTTGACTTCCCCGGCCCTGCCGCTTCACCTCTCGCCTATGCCAAAGCTCCAAGCCGCCCAGATCCCCGTCACCCCCTTCCAGCAGAACTGCGCCCTGATCTGGGATGCGGAAAGCCTGCGCGGCACGGTCATCGACCCGGGCGGCGACGTGCCGCGCATCCTGGCCGCCATCGCCAAGGCGGGGGTCACGGTCGAGAATATCCTGCTCACCCATGGCCATCTGGACCATGCCGGCGGCGCCGATGCGCTGCGCACGGCGCTCACCGCGCAGCAGGGGGCGCCGGTGCCGGTGGAAGGGCCGCATGAGGCCGATGCCTTCCTGCTCTCCGGCATCGCCGCCCAGGGCCGGCAATACGGGATCGAGGGGCTGGAGAATGCCACGCCCGACCGCTTCCTGGCGGAGGGCGAGACGGTCACCATCGCCGGCCAGCCCTTCGGCGTGCTGCATTGCCCGGGCCATGCGCCGGGGCATGTGGTGTTCGTGAACCAGGCGCTGGGCTTCGCGGTGGTGGGGGATGTGCTGTTCCGCGGCTCCATCGGGCGCACGGATTTCCCCTATGGCGATCATGATGCGCTGATCCAGGCCATCGTCACCAAGCTGCTGCCGCTGGGGGATGAGATGCGCTTCCTCTGCGGCCACGGGCCGGGCTCCACCTTTGGGGACGAACGGCGCAGCAATCCGTTTTTGCCGCGATAGGGGCGCGACCATGAAGAAGGGCTACAAGGACCTGCTGGCCGAGGCCGAGGCGATGATCGAGACGGTGCCGGTGGCCACCGCGCTCGGCCTGGCTGCGGACTCCGGGGTGGTCTTCGTCGATCTGCGCGACCCGCGCGAAATCCAGCGGGAGGGCCGCATCCCCGGCGCCTTCCACTGCCCGCGCGGCATGCTGGAATTCTGGGTGGACCCGGACAGCCCCTATGCCAAGCCGGTCTTCGCGGAGCCGAAGCGCTTCCTGTTCTACTGCGCCAGCGGCTGGCGCTCCGCCCTGGCGGCGCGGACGGTGCAGGAGATGGGGCTGGAAGGCGCGGCGCATCTCGGCGGCGGCTTCACCGCCTGGAAGCAGGCCGGCGGCGCGGTGGAGATGCCGCCGGCGCGCGGCTGAAAGGCCCCCCCGCCGGCGCGGCGGGGAACTCTGGCGCCCCTGGCGCGTCGTCCTGGCACCCCGAATACAGAATTGGTGCCCGTGCCATGCGCAAGGCTGTTGTGCCCGTGATCGCTTTGTCCGTCCTCGCCTTGGCCGCAGGTGGCGCCTTTGCGCTTGGCTGGGGTGGCGCCGTGGATGAGGGGGTGACACCCGAAGCGGCGGCGGGCCGTCCAGCGGATGCGCAGGCCGAGGCCGTTTCGGCGCTTCGCGCGCATCTGACGCGCACGGGTGTGCAGGGGGAGGTGCGGGACATCGCGATCTTCCCGACCCAGGTGACGGGCGAATACGCGATCTGTGGCCGGCTGGTCGGGGCGGATGGGGTGCAGGGCGATCTGGTCGCCCGGGTGCTGCCCGCGCCGCCGATCCGCATGGTTTCGGGCGAGACGGTGCGTGCCCGCGCCTCCATGGTGGTGCTGGAGGATGGGCCGGGGCTGTGGCGCGGTGGCGCGCAGGGCCTGCCGCGTCAGCGCCTGTGTGGCGCGCCGGCCGCGACGCAGCCCATCGCGACGCCCGCCGCCGCGGTGGTGGACCAGCCCGTGGTGGCGCAGCCTATGGCCGCCGCCGCCCCGGCGGGCATCGCGGCCGGCGAGGCCGCCAGCGGGACCGCCACCGTGACCAGCGCGGTGCGGGTGCGCGCCGCGCCCAGTGCGGGCGCCGATATTCTCTGGGTCGCCGAGCGCGGCCGCAGCTTCACCGTCCATGCCCAGGCGCCGGGTGGCTGGATTCAGATCGGCGACGCCACGGCCCCGGCCGGCTGGGCGCATGGCAGCCTGCTGACCACCAGCAACTGATTACGCCGCCGCCTTGTCCGGGGCGGTGATGGTCTGAAGCGTCTCAAAACCCTCGAATTGCGGCGGGCCGATGGTGGTCGGCTTGCTGTTGCCGGCCCCGGCGTGCGACCGGCGGAACTGGTCCGACTTGGTCCAGGCCTCGAAGGCATCGCGCGATTCGAACATGGTCATGGAGGCGTAGAGGATGTGGTCCTCCTCCTGCTTGCCCTTCAGCAGGTGGAAGGCGATGAAGCCGGGCACCTCATGCAGGCGGCTTTCGCGGGTCAGCCAGATCTGCTCGAAACGCTCGGATTCACTGGGGATGACGCGGAAGCGGTTGCTGGCGAAGAACATGAGCGGGCCTTCCTTCCTCGTGTGATGCCGGGAGGTTATTGCGAACGACTCTCATTCGCAATACCTTGCTGGCACGCAAGGGAGAATGCCATGCCCACCGAGCCCTGCAACGCCAAGCACGCCCTCGCCGCCGGTGAGGCCGCGATCGATGACCTGACGCCCGGCGCCCTGTTCGTCGTCGCCGCGCTGCGCGCCTGGGTCGCGCCGCTGATGTATCCGGGGGAGGATCACCCGGATTGGCGCGAGATTTTCCGGCAGGGCGGTGTGCGCTCCACCGGGGCCGTCGGCTTCGACATGGTGATGTCCGTGGTGGCCGGCCAGGCGCAGCGGTTGCTGGAGGTGCGCTGCTGCGACTGCCCAGGCGTTGGCGCGGATGAGGCGCTGATGCTGCACATGATCGCCGCCTTGCAGGCGGATGACATGCAGGGCGCCATCGCTGTGCTGGCCGACTGGCTGCCGCAATCGGCCCTGGCGCCCGCGCTCTGCGGGGCACGGCGCTTCGCGGCGGAGATTTCGGCCGCCGGGCTGCATCTGCGCCTCGCCGCACTGCCGACGGCACGGCCGGCGGGCATGGCGCTGCATTAGCGCAGGCGCCGTTCCACCTTGGCCAGCAGCACCAGGCTGGCTACCAGCAGCAGCGCGCCGTTGAAGGGGTGCAGGGCCAGCGGCAGCCCCTGCCCCGCGGCTCCCAGGGCCACCTGCGCCATGTAGAGCAGCGCCACCAGCCAGGCCCACCAGCGAAAGCCACGCAGGTGCCGCCCAGCCAAGGCGCCCGCGAGCAGCGCCGCGACGGGCAGCAGCAATGTCAGGCCCAGCGCCGCATGCGCGCCCCATCCTGGCGCAGGCCCGAACAGCGCCAGGCCCGCGAGCAGGAACTGGCCGAGCAACCCGGCCGGCAGAAGCCGTGCCGCCAGGGTGAACCACCCAGGCGTGCCGGCGGCGAGGTCCAGCGGCGTGTCATGCACCCGTTCCATGGATCAGGCCTCCGCCATGCTCGCCGCGAAGGCCCGCAGCCGACCCGTATAGGCTTCGCTTGCCGCGGCCAGCGCCGCATCTTCCAGCCGGTTGGCGCGGTACAGGATGAAAGGCTCGGTCCAGCGCAGGCCGGTGCGATGCGCCGTCGCGCGGAGCGGTGCCAGCAGTTCGGACATGGGGAACATATTGGCGCCGCCGGGCTGGTAGGCCTCCGGCACATTGCCCGCGGTGGCGGCGATCAGCAGGGGCTTGCCGAGCAGGGCACGGCCCTCCGTCTCCGGATGGATGTAGAACATCCGCGTCAGCACGGCATCGAGCCAGGACTTCATCAGCGCTGGCGTGGCGTACCACTGCACCGGGAATTGCAGCACGATCCGCGCCGCTGCGATCAGCTGGGCTGCCTCCGCCTCCGCATCGCGCCGCATATCCACCTGGCCGTCCGGGAAGCGGGCGGCCATGTCGCGCAGGGTGACGCCGGGCAGCCGGCGCGCCGCCGCCGCCAACGCGGCATTGGCGCGGGACCGGGCCAGGTCGGGGTGGAACATCAGGATCAGGGTGTCGGTCATCGGGGGTCTCCGCGCGGCCGGGCTGGCCGGAACGGGCCTTGTGTGAACCGCCTGATGAAATCACTCCAATCGATAGATGATCTGGTTTATTATCCATCACATGAATTTACGTAGCCTCGACCTGAACCTGCTGGTGGTGCTGGATGCGCTGCTGCAGGAGGCGCATGTCAGCCGCGCGGCGGAACGGCTGAACTTGTCGCAGCCCGCCACCTCCGCCGCGCTGCAACGCTGCCGGGAGCTGTTCCGCGACCCGCTGCTGGATCGCGGCCGCGGCACCATGCGCCTGACCCCGCGGGCGGAGGCCTTGCGGGCCCCGCTGAGATCCCTGCTGGCGGAGGTGCGGAGTCTGGTCGATCCGCCCGCAACCCCGCTGGCCGAGCTGCGCCAGACGCTGCGCCTGGCCATGGCGGATTTCCCCGCCGCCTTCCTGATCGGCCCGCTGCACCAGGCCCTGCGGCACAGCGCGCCGGGGATCGACCTGGTGCTCCAGCCCTGGCAGGGCCGTGGCAGCGCGGAGGCGGCGCTGCTGGAAGGCCAGACCGACATCGCCCTCTCGGTGGTGCTGGCAGAGCATGACCAGCTGCATCGGGAGGAACTGCTGCGCGAGCATTTCCTGACTGTGATGCGCCAGGACCATCCCGCCGCCGCGAATTTCGGGCTGGAGGCCTGGCTGCGCTACCCGCACATCATCGTCTCCGGCCGTGGCGAGGCGCGTGGGCCGCTGGATGTGGCGCTGGCCGAACGCGGACTGACGCGGCGCGTCGGGCTGGCCGTGCCGAATTTCGGCATGGTGCCGCCGCTGCTGGCGGAGTCCGACCTGATCGCGCTGCTGCCCTCCCGCTGCGTGCCGCGGGGGCCAGGCTTTGTCGCGCTGCCACCGCCAATGCCCGTGGAAGGCTTTGGGCTGCACCTCGCCTGGCACCGGCGTCGCCGCGGCGATGCCGGGCTACAGCATGTGGCGGGGTTGCTGCGGCAATTTCTGATGTAGCGTCAGACCTCGTAGCGGTTCGGTGGCACCGGCACGCCGAGATGGTCGCGCAGCGTATGGCCCTCATATTCGGTGCGGAACAGGCCACGCCGCTGCAATTCCGGCACCACCAGATCGACGAATTGCTCCAGCGGCTTTGGGTAATGCGGCGAGAGCAGGGTGAAGCCGTCGCAGGCCTCGCTCTTCACCCATTGCTCCATGGTGTCGACGATGCGCTGGGGCGTGCCGACCAGCAGATGGTGGCCGAGCGAGGTGCCGAGGTAGCGCGCGGTCTGGATGATCGAAAGATTGTCCCGCTTGGCCTTGTCCATCAGGTGCCGCTGGCGCGCCTGCGCCGCATTGCTGAGCGGCAGCGGCGGCAGGGGCGAATCCGGTGGCAGCGCGAAAATGTCCAGATCGCCGCATAGCCGCGCCAGAAGCCGCATGGAATTCTCATCTGACAGCAGGCCCTGGAGTGATTCGTACTTCGCCTGCGCCTCCGCCTCTGTCTCTCCGACGATGGTCATCAGTCCGGGCATGATCTTCACATGGGACGGGTCGCGGCCGTGCTTTTGGGCGCGCGCCTTCAGGTCCTTGTAGAAGGCCTGCGCCTCAGCAAGGTCGCTCTGCGCCGTGAAGACGAGATCCGCCGTGCGGGCGGCCAGCTCCATGCCGGGGCCGGAGGAACCGGCCTGGGTGACCACGGGCCGCCCCTGCGGGCAGCGCGCCATGTTCAGCGGGCCGCGCACCTTGAAATGCTTGCCGACATGATCCTGGAAATGGATCTTGCTGGGGTCGATGTAGTTACCACTGGCCTTGTCGCGGATCAGCGCGCCCTCGCCGAAACTGTCCCACAGGGCGGCGACGACATCATAGAATTCCTCGGCGCGTTCGTAGCGCTCGGCATGCAGCATGTGATGGTCGGCGCCGAAATTGCCGGCTTCGTCCTCGATCTGAGAGGTCACCAGGTTCCAGCCGGCGCGCCCATTGCTGATATGGTCGATGGAGGCGAAGCGGCGGGCGAGGTTGTAGGGCTCGTTATAGGTGGTGGTGGCGGTGGCCACCAGGCCGATGCGCTGCGTTACCACGGCGAGTGCCGCCAGCAGCGTGGTGGGTTCCAGATAGGCGGTGCGGCCCTGGCCGGGGCGATAGCGGCTGACGCCATCCAGCGCGCCGCTGCCATTCACCGCGACGGTGTCCTGGAAGAAGATGGTGTCGAACTTCCCACGCTCCGCGATCTGCGCGATGCGCACATATTCGGCGAAGTCCATGTCGCATTCGGTGACGGCATCGGGGTGCCGCCAGCCGGCGGAATGGCTGCCAGGGGTGAAGAGGAAGGCGGCGAGATGCATCATCGGGGCAGGCTTTCTCCGTCGCGGCGCAGCAGCAGAGCGCCGAAGGCCAGGGCCTCCGCGCTCCATCCCGGGGGCAGCAAAGTGGTGGCGTCGAGCTGGGTGAGGATGGCGGGTCCGCGCAGCACGTCGCCCTGGCCGAGGATGGCGCGGTCGTAAAGTCCGGCCTGCGCGTCGCCGGCTTCGAAATGCACGAGCTGGGTGCCATAGGGTGCGAGGCCCTGGCCCCGCGGCAGGGCGGTGGTCTGCGGCGTCGGCAGCGCGCCCACCGCCTCCAGCCGCAGCGTGACGATCTCCGCACGGCCCTGCGGCAGGTCGAAGCCGTAGAGCGCGCGATGCGCCGCGGCGAAATCCGCTGGGGCGCTGGCGCCACGCCAGGGCACGGGCAATTCGCCGCCCTGCCCCGCATAACGCATCAGCACCACGGGCGCCGTGCCGCGCGCTTCCGGCGGCACACCCTCCTCAGCGAACCAGGCCTCGGCTTCCTCCGCCAGCGCGGCGAAGCCGGCTTCGATGGTGGCGACATCCGCCTGGCCGGGCAGAACGGAGCGGCTGAATTCCGCGCGCAGATCAGCCGAGAGCAGCCCCTGGGCACAGAGCACACCCGGCGCGGGCGGCACCAGCACCTGGCCGATGCCGATCATATCCGCCAGCGCGCAGCCATGCAGCGGGCCTGCACCACCGAAGGGCACCAGGGTGAAATCGCGAGGATCGTGCCCGCGCTCCACGGAAACCACGCGCAGCGCGCCGACCATGTTGGAATCGACCACGGCCAGAATGCCGCGCGCGGCTTCGTGCAGGCCGAGGCCCAGCGGCTCCGCCACCTCCCGCCGCACCACCGCTTCCGCTGCCGCCGCGTCCAGATGCATGCGGCCACCCAGCAACGCCGTGGGCAGGTGGCCGAGCACGACATGCGCATCGGTGACGGTGGCCCGTGTGCCGCCACGGCCGTAGCAGGCCGGGCCGGGGTGGGCGCCGGCGCTTTCGGGACCGACAGCCAGCGCGCCTTCCGCCGTGACGCGGGCGATGGAGCCGCCACCCGCGCCGATCGTCACCATGTCCAGCATCGGCAGGGGCAAAGGCCAGTCACCGACACTGCCGCGCTGCGTCAGATTGATGGTCCCGCCCTGCATCAGGCAGATATCCGCGCTGGTGCCGCCGATATCCACCGTCAGGATCTTGGTGACACCCGCCGCTTCCGCCACGGCCCGCGCGCCCACCACACCGGCGGCGGGGCCGGAGAGCGCGGTGACGGCGGGGGCGCGGCGGATGGAGGCCGCGCCGGCGACACCGCCATTCGACTTCATCAGCAGCAGCGGCGCGTCGATGGATTCCGCCGCCAGCCGATCCTCCAGCCGCCTTACATAAGTCGAGACGGCGGGCATGACCTGCGCGTTGAGTATGGCAGCCAGCGAGCGTTCGTATTCACGTACCACCGGCAACACATCGACGGAGGCGGTGACGGCGACACCTGGCAGCGCCTCCCGCAGCAGCTCCGCCACGCGGCGCTCATGCGCGGGTGCGGTGAAGGCGTGCAGCAGGCAGACGGCGACGGCGGCCACGCCGACCTCGCGGCAGGATGCGGCGGCGCGCAGCACGCTGGCCTCGTCCAGCGCCGTCAGCACCGTGCCATCGGCGGCGATACGCTCCACCACTTCGAAGACGCGGGAGGGTGGCACGGGGCGCTGCGGCTTGACCCAGGCGTGCAGATTGGCACGACGGGGAATGTCCTGCCGGCCAATCTCCAGCACGTGCCGGAAGCCGGCGGTGGTGACGAGCGCAGTGCGCGCGCCCTTGTTTTCCAGGATCAGATTGGTGGCGATGGTGGTGCCGTGCAGCACGCGACCGATGCGCGCGGCCTGCTCACCTGCTGTTTCCAGCACCAGCCGCACGCCGTTCAGAAAGCCCTCGGAGGGGTCATGCGGGGTGGAGGGGGTCTTGGCGGTCCAGGCGCGGCCCGTGGCGGCATCCTGCAAGGTGATATCGGTGAAGGTGCCGCCGATATCGACCGCGACGGAGAGGGGTCGCGGCTCAGTCGAGGACATCGGCATAGCTCCCGCGATGAAACGCCTTGGTGGCGTGGCGCTGCGCACGCAGGGCCGCGGTGGCGGCTTGATCGATGGCGTTGCCCGCGATGGCCACGCCGTAGTCGCGGCTGGCGGCATCAGATGACACAAGGCCGCCGAGCATATCCTCCAGCACCGCTTCTGCCGGACGATCGAAGGGATGGCCACGGCCGCCACCGCCACCGGTCTCGATGCGGAGGATGTCGCCGCGCACCAGGCGATTGCCGTCGGACAGTGGTCGCAGCAGACGTTCCCCTGGCGTGCCAGGATTGACCACGACGCGACCCGGGCGGCCGGACTGGCCGCCGGCGGCACCCCAGGGCGGGTTCTCGACGCCATCCAGGCGCACGGCGAGGACGGATTCCTCGGCCATTACCTCATATTCCCGGACGATGCCGCAGCCGCCGCGCCAGCGGCCGGGGCCGCCGCTGTCGCGGTGCAGCCCGTATTCGCGCAGGCGCACGGGGTATTCCAATTCGAGGAACTCGACCGGGTAGTTTTCCTGCGCGACGAAATAGACGCCGTCGATGCCATCCGCGAAGCCGCGCGCGCCATATCCAACGCCAAGCCCATCGCTCATCAGGAAGGGCTTTTTGTTGATCGTCCCACGCAGCAGCATGATGACGTAGGCGGCATGGGCAGCAGGGGCTTCGCCGCCGGCTACCGACACCAGGCCATTGAGCGCGGCCAGCATGCGCATCATGGTCAGGCCACGCATGCCCAGCGCCGCGGGGAAGCGCGGCTGCAACAGCGACCCCTCGCGCAGCCGCACTTCGTCCAGCGACTGCGGTCCGCCGGCATTCACCACCTGCGTCGCATCGCCACCCAGGAAGTACAGACCGAGCGCCATACCGGGCACGTCCGGGTTCATCAAAAAATTGACCGGACCGGGCGACTGGTCGTCGGTCTCCGTCGCATCCAGGATGAAACGGTCCTCATCCGTGCGGGTCAAAGCGAAACGCAGCCGCAAGGTGCCGCTGCCATGGCCGTCGCCATCGATGCGGTCGGTGAAGCGGTGCGTCCCCACGGGGAAGGTACCGCGCAGCCTGTCGCGCACGGTCGTGCGGGTACGGTCCAGCAGTTGTCGCAGCGCATCCGCCAGCACCGGCGCTCCGAAACGCGCGGCGACTTCGCGCATGCGCAGCACGCCGAGTTCCACGCTCGCCATCAGTGCGCGGGCGTCACCCTGCGCCTGCTCGGGGTACCGGGAATTGCGGTAGAAGATGGCCAGCGCCGCCTGGTTGATCTCCCCTTCCCGGATCAACCGCGTCGGCGGGATGATGACGCCCTCATGAAAAATCTCGGTCGCATCAGGGCTGATGGAGCCAGGGCGCAGCCCGCCGATATCGGCAAAATGCGCCCAGCCCATGACGAAGGCGACGCGCGCGCCATCCAGAAAGACGGGCGCGAGGAAGACCTGGTCGTTGGAATGGCTGACCGCGCCGCGCGAGCCATAGCAGTCATTGTACCAGTAGAGGTCGCCGTCGCGGATCGTCTCGATCGGGAAGTCGCGAAAGACGGGGCCGCAGATGTCGCCAAAGACCGGCACATTGGACCCCACGGCCATGACGCCATCGGCGTCAAACAGGGCGGTGTAAAAATCCTTCTTCTCGCGGATGAAGGCGGACATGGCGGTGCGTTCGATCAGCGCCTCCATCTCCGCCTGCGCCGCGCGGATCGCGCCGCGCACAATCTCCAGGGTGACGGGGTTGCAGAGGCGCGTCGCCACATCATCCATGTCGGATTCCTCAGGCCAGATGGCAGGCGGCGTGACGGCCGGGGGCGATGGCGCGCAGCGGCGGCGCTTCCTCCGCGCAGCGGGCGAAGGCGGCCGGGCAGCGATCGCGGAAGGCGCAGCCGCTGGGCTGGTTCAGCTGATCCGGCAGCCCGCCCCGGATCGGCAGGTCGCCACGGTCCTGATCCACCCGCGGCACCGGCACGGCGGCGACCAGGGCGCGGGTATAGGGATGAGCGGGGGCAGCGATGATTTCCGCCGTTGGGCCGCTTTCGACGATGCGGCCGAGATACATCACCGCGACATCCTCACAGACATAGCGGATCAGGGCGAGGTCGTGGCTGATATAGATGGCGGCGAGTTGCAGCTCATCCCGCGCGCGCCGCAGCACGTTCAGCACGCCCGCGCGCACCGAGACGTCCAGCATGGAGACCGGCTCGTCGGCGATGATGGCGCGCGGATGGGTGACCAATGCGCGCGCAAGCACCACGCGCTGCAACTGACCGCCCGAGAGCTCGTGCGGATGGCGATCGAGATAGGCCTCCGGTGGGTCGAGCCGGACGCGCGCCATCGCCTCCCGAATCCGGGCCTCCCATTCCTCCGGCGCCAGGCCGAAATTGCGCAGCGGCTCCGTCAGGGACCGGCGGATGGTGAAGCGCGGGTTCAGCGCGTCGAAGGGGTTCTGGAAGACAAGCTGGACGCGGGAGCGGAAGGGCAGCAGCGCTGGGCCGCGCAGGGCGGAGACATTCTCACCCTCGAACAGCACGGTGCCGCTGGTCGCCTCCTCCAGCCGCAGCAGCAGCCGCGCGGTGGTGGTCTTGCCGCAGCCGCTTTCGCCGACGATGCCAAGCGCGCGGCCCGCCGCGACGGCCAGCGACACACCATTCACCGCGCGCAGCACCGGACGATGGCCGCGCAGCACGTCCCGCATGCTGCGGGAGGCTGGGAAGGCCTTGACCAGATCGTTGGCGGCAATCAGCGGGACCATGTCGCGGCCTCCGAGGCCAAAGGCCGCAGCGCGGGGGCTTCGGCCGCCCGCCAGCAGGCGACGTGATGGTCGGTGGATTGCTCGACCAGGGGCGGGTCCTGTGCGCAGCGTGCTTCCGCAAAGGGGCAGCGCGCGGCGAAGCGGCAGCCGGCAGGTGGGTGCAACAGGGAGGGCGGCGAGCCCTCGATCGGCACCAGCTCCCCACCCGCGCGTTCCAGGTCCGGGAAGGCGTTCATCAGGCCCATCGTGTAGGGGTGCAGCGGTGCTTCCAGCACGGCGCGCACCGGGCCGCTTTCCACCACGCGGCCGGCATACATCACCACGACCCGGTCGCAGGCATAGGCGACGACGGCGACATCATGGGTCACCAGGATCATCGCCAGGCCGAGCCGCGCCTGAAGTTCGCGCATCACGTCCAGCACCTGGCGTTGCACGATCACATCCAGCGCCGTCACTGGCTCATCCGCGATCAGCAGGGCTGGGTTCAGCGCCAGGGCCAGCGCGATGGAGGCGCGCTGGCGCATGCCGCCGGAGAATTGGTGCGGCCAGTCGCGCAGCCGCCCGGCATCCAGGCCGACCAGGGCGAACAGTTCCGCCGCCCGGACGCCCGCCGCGGCGCGGGACAGACCGCCGCGCTCCACCAGCACTTCCTGCATCTGCGCGCCGAGTCGCTGCACCGGGTCCAGCGCATTCATCGCCGTCTGCGGCACGAAGGCGAGGCGCCGCCACAGCAGCTTGCGGCGTTCCGCGGGCGAGAGGGTGACGAGATCCCTCCCCTCAAACACCGCGCTGCCGGCGGCGATGCTGGCGCTGCGCGGCATGACGCCCATCAGTGCCCGGCCGAGGGTGGACTTGCCGCAGCCGCTTTCACCGACCAACCCGACGATGGAGCGCGCCGGCACGTCGAAGCTCGCGCCATCCACCGCGCGCACCGGCCCCGCCGCGGTGCGGTAATGCACGGCAAGATCGCGAACCGACAGCAGCGCGTCCATCAATCCCCCAGTTTCGGAAACAGCAGTTTCTCGGACCCGCGCGAGACCAGGAAGCCGGCCAGCACCAATAGCACGATGCAGATGCCGGGCGGCACGAACCAGCTCCACACCCCACGGGACAATGCCTGGTTGGCAAAGGCGTCCTGCAACATCAGGCCCCAGGAGATGGCGGCGGGATCGCCGAAGCCGAGGAAGGAGGCGGAGGCTTCGGTCAGGATGGCCCAGCCCACGGCGATGGAGCCGTAGAGCGCGGCGAGCGGCGCCACCTGCGGCGCGATATGCACGAAGATGATTCGCGTCGTGGAACAGCCGGTGACGCGCGCCGCCTCCACCCATCCGCGTTCGCGCAGCGACAGCACCTGGGACCGGATGACGCGCGCCGTATTGGGCCAGAGCATCAGCGCAACGGAGGCAACCAGCGTGGTGGTGCCCGGCCGCGTCAGGGCCGAGATCACCAGCACGAAGGGCAGGAAGGGCAGACCCAGGATGATGTCCGAGATCCGCATGATCACCCGGTCCACCCAGCCGCCCAGATAACCGGAGAGCAGGCCAAGCAGCGTGCCGATGACCACCACGAAAAAGGCCGCCGTGACGCCCACCTTCAGGGCGGAACGCGAGCCATGGACAAGCTGCGAGAACATATCCCGCCCGCCGGCCGTGGTGCCCAGATAATGCGTGGCGGAGGGCGGCAGATAGCGGGCGACGCGATAGGCCCCGCGGAACAGAATCTCGCGCGGGTCATGCGTCGCGATCTGATCGGCAAAAATCGCCATCACGATGAACAGCAGATAGATGGCGATGCCCGCGATGGCGAAGGGCTGGCTGCGCAGGAAGCCCAGCGTCGCCCGCACGAAGCCGGGCAGCGCCGGCCGGCGCGCCACCGCGCTAGCGCCGGGCACCGACGGATACCCTCGGGTCGAGCCAGGCGTAAAGTAGATCGGCCACCATGTTCATCAGCACCAGCACCGCCGCGATCATGATGAAGGCACCCTGCGCCAGCGGATAGTCCGCCCCCTGTACGGCGGAGACCAGCACGCGGCCCAGTCCGGGCCAGGAGAACACCGTCTCGATCACCACATTCCCGCCGAAGGAACTGCCCAGTCCCAGCGCGAAGGCCGTGGCCACCGGCAGCAGCGCATTGCGCGCCGCATGGCGCATCACGATCGCCCAGCGCGACAGGCCCTTCATCCGCGCCATGATGATGAACTCGTCATTCAGCACTTCCAGCATGGTGGCGCGCATCAGCAGCAGCGGCAGGCCTTGCAGATACAGCGCCAGCGTCAGCGCCGGCAGGACTAGGTGCCAGAGGAAATCCGGCGAGGTCATCCGCGCCCATTCGGACGAAAATTCAGACCCCGCCACATTCGCGCCGCCGGAGGGAAAGATGCCCCAGGCGAAGGACAGCCAGGACAGCAGCAGCATGCCGAGCCAGAATTCCGGCGCGGCGCGGGTGATGAGCGCGGCGGGGATGGCGATGCCCTCCGTCACCGTGCCGCGGGCGAAGGCCAGGAAGGCGCCGGCGATGATGCCGAAGACATAGGCGATGACCAGCGCGGTGATGGTCAACGCCGCCGTGTTCGGCAGCGCCGCCAGCAGAATGTCCAGCACTGGCCGCTTCTGCAGGAAGGACACGCCGAGGTCCCCGCGCAGCAGGCTGGTCAGGTAGATCAGGTATTGCTCCGGCAGCGGCTTGTCGAGGCCGAAGGATTGCAGCAGGTCGGCGCGCATCTCCTCGCTGAAGGAATCCGACAGGAAGTTCAGTGTCGGATCGCCCGGCATCAGCCGGAACAACAGGAATGTCAGAGTCGCCACCGCCCAGAGGACGAAGGCGGCATGCAGGATCCGCGCCCCAAATCGCTTCACGACAGGCGGTTGCCCTTCACTGGTACGGCGTGGTGGTTTCGCGCACGCCGGCCGGGTAGTGCAGCCGGCCGTTCACAACCCGGTAGCCGGCTTCCTGCAACAGACGCTGCGCCCCGGCGAAATTGCCGCCCGGCACGCGGCCGGCGATGCCCTCATCATGCCAGGCGGCGAGCGCCGGGGAGACCAGGGAATTGGCCGGCACCGCCTGCCCGTTCCAGGCCGCGCCCGCCATCATCTCTCGATTCACGGCGGCGGAGAGCGCGCGGCGGAAGGCGGCGTCGGAGAAGGGTGGGCGGCGCAGATTCATGCCGACGAACTGGAAGCCGATATCCACCTCCTCCTTCACCGCGATCATGCGGGGAAGCTGGCGGGCCATGTCCTTCACCAGGTCGGGATCGCCAAAATAGTCGGCCAGCACGTTGATCTCACCACGGCGGAAGGCGCCGAGGGTCGCTTCCGTATTGGTGATGATGCGCATGATCCAGCGATCCGCCTTGGGCTTCGCCCAGTGATTCGGATTCGCCTCCAGCACCACTTCCTCATTCACGCGTGAACGGACGAAGCGGTAGGGGCCGGAGCCGATCGGGCGTTCCTCGACATAGGATTCCAGATTCTCCGGACGGTTCTGATACTCCGCCAGCACCGGCGCCCAGGTCTTCTTCTGCACGATGTTCAGCTTCGCCAGAACGGCGATGCGGAAGGCCGCGTCGGGCCGCTTCAGCGTGAAGCGCACCGTCTTCGCATCGGTGGCGACGACACTGGCGATGTTCTGGACGAAGGGGCGGTACATTGGCGATTCATTGCCGACACCAGGCGCCTCGTAGGAGAAAACCACATCGTCCGGCGTCACGGGATCGCCGTTGTGGAAGGCCATGCCGGCGCGCAGCGTGCAGATGATGGTCAGCGGGTCGGGCTGCTCCACCTTTTCCGCCGCCCAGGGCTGGGGCAGACCGTCCGGACCCACGCGCATCAGCCGGTCCCAGATCAGGTCGGTCACCCAGCTGTCGGGCGCACCGCTGACATAGAAGGGGTTGGTGGCCTTCACCGGCTCCGTGCTGTTGACCACGATGTCGCGCTGGTTGCCGGCGGGTTGCAGGCTGATCCAGTTCCAGAAGTTGCGGATGCCGAGCCCGGCCTGGTTCACCGCGCTGGATTCGACGAAGACCTGCTTGTTGAAGGCCTGCAGATTCACCGGATGCACCAGGAAGGCATAGGGCTGGTCCTGGTTCACCAGTTCCTGCACCTCCCGCACAATCTGCTGGCGGCGGGCCTGGTCCATCTCGCCGCGCTGCGCTTCGGCGAGGCGGTCATAGGCGGGGTTGTTGTAGCCGACGAAGTTGTAGCCGGTGGCGATATTCGCCGAATGCAGCAGGTTATAGACCATCTCATCCGGGTCGCCGCGTTCCGGCCGGCCGACCATCTGCCACATGGTCGCGTCCCAGCGCTGGCGCTCATACCAGACCACCTGGCTCATCTGCTGGTTCGGCAGCGGCCGAAGCTCGATTTGCAGGCCGAGCTTGCGCCATTCCTGGGCAATCAGCTCCGCCGCCTGATAGGCCGCCGGGGCGGCAGCCTGGGGCCGGGTGAGGAGCACGAGCGGGCGGATCGCGTCGCCCTGCGCGCCCTGGGCCTGGGCGGAAGCGCCGCCGAGCGGCAGGCGCGAAAGACCCGTGAGGGCGGAGGCGGCGAGCAGAACGGCGCGACGATTCATGGTGGCGTCCCCTGGTGGCGCCGCGATGTCAGCACAATCCGTGCCAGCCGCACCATGCCTTTCCCTGCGACGCCAGCGATCGCATTCAGGCATCAGTCGGGTGGCTTGCGCGCCGCCGCGTGCGGTGCTGCCATCGCCCGCCGCGTCGCAGACCGAGGGACCATCCGCATGTCGATCACCGCCGAAGAACAGCGCTTTCTGGATGCCATCACGCTGGATGCGCCCTGGGACCTGGTGACCACCTTCGCCGGCATGCATCGCTGGCGGCCGGAGGATGTGAACAAGGCCGCCGATGTGATCGTGGCAAAGCTGAAGCGCCACGGCATTCCGGTGGAGGTGCATGAGCCGGAGATCTGCCTCTCCGTGCCACTGGATGCCTCCGTCACCGCCGGCGGCGTGACGTATCGCGCCAAGCCGCCTTCCTCCGCCTTGCCGGTGCCGGGTGGGCGCACGGCGCCGCTGGTGAAGCTGAATGCCAATCCGAAGGCGCTGCGATCCTATTCACGCGACATCGCGACGCTGTTTGGCGGCTCCATCACCTCCGTCGCGCATGCGAAGGAAACGGTGGGCGGCAAGATCGTCATCATGCAGGGCTTCGGCAATCCGGCGCTGACCAGCCTGATCGAGGAATGGGGTGGGCTGGGGCTGATCGCGGTGAACCCCGGCATCGACATCCATTGGGGCACCTGCACCACCATCTGGGGCAGCCCCGATCTGCACGACCTGCCGCGAAAGCCGAAGATTCCCGTGGTCGCAGTGAACAATCCGGATGGCCAGAAGCTGATGGCCCTGGCGGAAGCCGGCGGCGAGGCCACCATCATGACCGATATGCTGGAAGGCTGGTTCCCGCAGAAAATCCCGGTGGTGACCATTCCCGGCAGCGAAGATGCCCAGAAATTCGTGCTGCTGCATGGGCATTACGATTCCTGGGAAGTCGGCGTCGGCGACAATGCCACGGGCGATGCGACGATGCTGGAAATCGCGCGCGTGCTCTGGGCGAAGCGCGGCGATCTGAAGCGCGGCGTGAAGATCGCCTGGTGGCCGGGCCATTCCACCGGGCGCTATGCCGGCTCCACCTGGTTCACCGATGCCTTCGCGACGGACCTCGATGAGAACTGCCTGGCACAGGTCAATTGCGACAGCCCCGGCTGCCGCTGGGCCACATCCTACCACCAGACCCGCGCCTTCACCGAAAGCGCCGCGCTGGCCACGCAGGCGATCCGCGACATCGTGCCGGATGCCGATATCAAGACCATGCGGCCGCCACAGGCTGGCGACTATTCCTTCAACAATATCGGCCTGCCGAGCTTCTTCATGCTGTCCAGCACGATGCCGGAGGCGCTGCGCAAGGAGAAAGGCTATTACGACGTCTCCGGCTGCGGCGCGAACATCGCCTGGCATACGGAGAACGACACGCTGGAGATCGCCGACCAGAACGTGCTGATGACGGATATGAAGATCTATCTTCTCTCCGTGCTGCGCATCGTGAATGCGGAGGTGTTGCCCTTCGACTGGATCGCGACCTGCGACGAATTCGACGCGACCATCGCGAAGTATGAGGAGGCCGCGAAGGGCGCCGCCGACCTGGCCCCCGCCAAGGCCGCTGTGGCTGGGCTGCGCGCGGCGCTGACGGGCCTGGAAGGCGCGCCGGTGGCGGCGCGCAATGCGGTGGTGCAGGAACTGTCGCGCATCCTGGTGCCGATCAACTACACCCGCGAGGCACGCTTCGCGCACGACCCGGCCTATACCGTGCCGCCCCTGCCCGGCTTGGCCGTGGCGGCGGAACTGGCGACGCTGGAGGCCGGCTTGCAGAAGCCGGCGCAGGTGGAGCTGCTGCGCGGTCAGAACCGCTTCGTCGCCGCGCTGCGCGCCGCCACGCGCCGGGTGCAGCAGGCCATCCCGGCATGAGTCGGGAGGCCGCGATCGCCGCGGCGCGGGGCATGTTGGAGGATGGCAGCCTGCTGGCGCTGCTCGCCCGCCGCGTCGCCTGCCCCACCGCCAGCCAGGACCCAGATAGCGGCCCGCATCTGTGGCGCTATCTGGAGCAGGAGATGGCGCCAGACCTGAAACGCATCGGCTTCAGCTGCGCCATCCATCCCAATCCTACCGGCAAGGGCGGCCCCTTCCTGATCGCGCGGCGGATCGAGGGTGAGGGTCTGCCGACCCTGCTGACCTATGGCCATGGCGACACGGTGCGCGGGCTGGAGGCGGAATGGCTGGAGGGTCTCTCCCCCTGGGTGCTGACGCAGCGCGGCGAACGGCTGTATGGCCGTGGCGTGGTGGACAATAAGGGCCAGCACACGATGAACCTCGCGGCGCTGGAAGCAGTGCTGAAGACGCGGGGGAAGCTGAACTTCAACGTCATCCTGCTGCTGGAAACCAGCGAGGAGGTCGGCTCCCCCGGTATCGACGAATTCTGCCGTGCGCATCGGGACGAGCTGGCGGCGGATGTGCTGGTGGCCTCCGACGGGCCGCGGCTGGTGCCGGATGTGCCGGCGCTGGTGCTCGGCACACGCGGCGCGCTGGCGATGGATCTGCGCGTGAAGTACCGCGACGGCGGGCACCATTCCGGCAATTGGGGCGGGCTTCTGGCCAACCCCGGCGTGCGGCTGGCCCATGCCATCGCCGCGATCATCGACCGCGACGGCCATGTGCTGGCGCGCGACATCCTGCCGGAGCGCATCCCCAACAGCGTGCGCTCCGCCTTGGCGCAATGCCAGGTGGATGGCGGCGAGGACGGGCCGGAGATCAACCACTGGTGGGGCGAGCGCGGCCTGACCGCCGCCGAGAAGGTCTTTGGCTGGAATACTTTTGAGGTTCTCGCATTCAAATGCGGGCATCCCGAGGCGCCGGTGAATGCCGTGCCGCCCGAGGCCTTCGCGCGGTGCCAGATTCGCTACACGGTGGACCGCGACCCGGCCACCTTCATCCCGGCCATCCGCAAGCATCTGGCCGAGGCGGGCTTCGACGATGTGATGGTCGAAGGCATTCGCAGCGGCGCGGAATGGGCGGCGACGCGGATGGATCCGGACGGGCCATGGCCGCGCCTCGCCGCGACCTCCATCGAGCGCACCACGGGCAAGGCGCCGATGATCGTGCCGAATGCCGGCGGGTCGCTGCCGAATGACAGCTTCGCGCTGACGCTCGGCCTGCCGACGCTCTACATCCCGCATTCCTACAGCGGCTGTTCGCAGCACGCGCCGAACGAACACGCGCTGCTGCCGATCATGCAAGAAGGGCTGGAGATCGCCGCCGGCCTGTTCTGGGATCTGGGCGAACAGGAATGGCCGAGGAAAGCCGCATGACCCAACCGGATGCCGTCACGGTCGAGATCATCAAGGGCGCGTTGCGCTCGGCCCAGGCGGAATGCGAGGCGCTGCTGGAACGCACCGCCATGTCGCCGGTGATCCGTGAGAAGCAGGACTATTTCATCGGTTTCTACGGCGCCGATGGCAGGCTGGTCACCGGCACCAAGCTGGCGCTGTTTGGCGATGTGATGCGGCCGATCCTGGACCGCTTTCCGGTGGATGACATCCGGCCGGGCGACATCTTCTGGTACAATGACTGCTACATCTCGCGTGGCGGCGTCTCCCACACCTCCGACCAGGTCTTCGCCACGCCGGTCTTCGTCGGCGACCGGCTGGTAGCCTTCGCGCAGAGCTGGGCGCATTTCCGCGACATCGGCGGCGCCTGGCCGGGCTCCAACACGCCGGGCACCGAGAGCGTCTTCCAGGAAGGCATCATGGTGCCGCCGGTACGGCTGTACCGCGAAGGCGTGCTGAACACCGACCTGTTCGAGACCTTCGTGCGCAACTCCCGCTTCCCGCAGCACGCGCGCGGGGACACGCGTGCGCTGACGGCCGCGGTGCGGCTCGGCGAGAAGCGGCTGGGCGAGCTGTTCGCCCGTTTCGGCACGCAGACGCTGCTGGATGCGGTGGAGGCGATGATCGACCAGTCTTCCCGCGTCTTCCGCCGGCGGCTGGCGGAGCTGTTCCCGCCCGGCGGCACCTGGCGCTTCGCCGATCGCGTCGATGGCGACGGCAAGGGCGGTGGCCCCTTCACCGTCCGCTTCAAGCTGGAGTCCCGGGAAGATGGCTTCACGCTGGACACCACGGAATCGGACCCGCAGGCGAAGGGGCCGATCAACTTCCTGATGAACCCGACCGTGCCCAACACCTGCTTCGGCCTGTACCTGCTTCAGGACGAGCCCGGGCTGATGATGAATGAGGGTCTGCTGCGCGCCATCGCCGATGTGCGGACGAAGGAAGGCACGATCATCCAGCCCGCCTTCCCCGCGCCACTCGGCCAACGCTCCAACACGCTGGCGCGCGTCATCTCCAGCTGCCTCGGGCTGATCGCGCAGGCGACGGGGGGCGAGAGCCCGGCGGCGAGTTCCATCTACACCATCTACACACTGACGGGGCGACAGCCGAAGGACGGGTCGCTGTTCTATAAGTCGGGCGGGCATGGCACGGGCCAAGGCGCGCGACCCTTCGCTGATGGCATCGACGTCATCTACTACGTCGCGCAGCAGAATTATCCGATCGAGTTCCTGGAAGGCGACATGCCGGTGCGCATCCGTACCTATGCCGTCCGTGCCGATTCCGGCGGCCCCGGCCGCTGGCGCGGCGGCGCGGGCATGGTGCGGGAGATGGAGGTGCTGGTGGATGGCACCACGCTCAACACGCGCATGGACAACGTGGACAATCCGCCCTGGGGTGTGAAGGGCGGCCAGGCCGGCCGGCCCGGGCGCTTCCTGCTCAACCCCGGCACGCCGGAGGAACGCGAATTGCCGCGTCTGGCGCAGGGCATGCCGATGAAGCGCGGCGATGTGGTGCGCATGGAATCCACCGGCGGCGGCGGCTGGGGCCATCCCTTCGAGCGCGAGCCCTGGCGTGTGCGGCAGGACCTGCGCGGGGGCTTCATCACGCTGGATGGCGCGCGGGACGATTACGGCGTGGTGTTTCGGGACGGCCCGGACCGCGAGGTGGATGAGGAGGCCACCGCGGCGCTGCGCGCGCAGCGCGGCGGCAATGAGGCGATGTTCCATCGCCACGGCACCTATCGCGATGCCGATGCCTGGTGGGGAGCGATGGCGGGGTAGGCGCTACGCCTCCCCCACCTCCACCACCAGATTCCCGAAGGGATCCATCGTCGCGACGTCGCCGGGATGCAGCCAGGTGGTCGCATCCATCTGCACGACGATCCCCGGGCCGCGCAGCACCGCACCGGCGCCAAGCCTGTCGCGATGCCAGACCGGCACGCGCGCCGGGCCATCCGCCAGTTGCACCAGCGCATCGTCCATTGCCGTCACGGCGCCGGCGGGCGGCACGCTGGCGGCCGCCGGGCCGGGCAGCGTGCCGAGGGCGGTGACGTCCAGCGTCACGATCTCCACCGCCGTGTCACGCTGCGCGAAGGTGTAGAGCTGTTCGTGATAGCTGTGAAAACGCTCCACAGCTTCGGCCAGCGCGGCGGCGTCGGCACGACGGCCGGGCCAGTCCACATACAGCTCGAAGCCCTGATGCACGTAGCGCATGCCGGCGCGCCAGCGGATTTCCCGCGCTTCCTCCGGCACCGCCTCCGCCACCAGCCAGGCGGCGGCTTCCGCATCCAGCGCGGCGAAAGCGTTGGTGAGCGGCGCGAGGTCCGTGACCGGCGCGCGCAGCATCACGGTTCGGGCAAATTCATTGCGCAGCGGCGCGGCCAGCAACCCCTCGGCGGAGAGCACGCCTGGCCGTGCCGGCACCAGGATGCGCTTCATGCCGAGCAGCCGCGCGATGGCACCGGCCTGCAAGGGCCCCGCGCCGCCGAAGGGCAATAGCGAAAAATCCTGCGGGTCAAAGCCGCGCTGCACGGAGACGACGCGGATCGCGCCCGCCATGGCATTGTCCGCCACCGCGACGATGCCGCGCGCCGCATCGGCCAGGCTAAGGCCGAGCGGCTTCGCGATACGCGTCTCGATGGCGCGCGCTGCCGCATCGACATCCAACGTGATGCCGCCATCCAGCAGGGAGGGCGGCAGCCGGCCGAGCACGAGATTCGCATCCGTCAGCGTCGGCGCCTCGCCTCCCTTGCCATAGGCAACCGGACCCGGCACCGCGCCGGCGCTTTCCGGCCCCACCAGCAGCGCGCCTTCCGGCGAGACCCGCGCAATGGAACCGCCGCCGGCGCCGATGGTGTGGATGTCGATCATCGGCAGGGTCAGCGGCCAGTCGCCGACGCGGCCCTCGCTGGTCAGGCGCGGCTCGCCGTCGATCAGGCTGATATCGGCGGAGGTACCGCCGACATCCAACGTGATCAGGCGCGGATGCCCCGCCCGCAGCCCCAGCGCCCGCGCGCCCACCACGCCGGCCGCAGGGCCGGAGAGGGCGGTCTGCACCGGCTGCTTCGCCGCGCCCTCGCCGCGGATCACGCCACCGCTGGACTTCATCAGCAGCAGCGGCGCGGCGATGCCACCCTCCCGCAACCGATCCTCGACGCGGCGGACATAGGTGGCGACGGCGGGCATGACATAGGCGTTCAACGCGGTGGCCATGCTGCGTTCGTATTCGCGGAACACCGGCAGCACTTCGGTCGACAGCGTGATGGGAATGCCCGGCAGTTCCTCCGCCAGGATCGCGTCGGCGCGCTGCTCATGGCGCGGGTCGGCATAGGCATGCAGGAAGCAGACGGCGATGGCCTTCATGCCGAGCCGGCGGAATTCCGCGGCGGCGGCGCGCACATCAGCCTCCTCCAGCGACGTCACCACGCTGCCATCGGCGGCCAGGCGTTCGCGGGCTTCCAGCACATGCTCCGGCGGAATGGGACGGCGCGGCTTCACCCAGGCGTAGAGGTTCTCGTGACGCGGAATGTCGTGGCGGCCGATTTCCAGCACATGGCGCAACCCGGCCGTGGTCAGCAGCCCGGCCTGGGTGCCCTTGTGTTCCAGGATGGCATTGGTGGCAACGGTGGTGCCGTGCAGCACATGCGTCACTTCCGCTGCCAACCGATCCGCCGAGGCCAGGATCTGCGCGATGCCATCGGCGAAGGCCTGGGA
Organism: Roseomonas sp. F4; assembly: GCF_053891155.1. NCBI lineage: Bacteria > Pseudomonadati > Pseudomonadota > Alphaproteobacteria > Acetobacterales > Roseomonadaceae > Roseomonas > Roseomonas sp. F4. Next base: position 280,444 of record NZ_JBSSHK010000002.1, on the reverse strand, counting down.
TCGGTCAGCGGGGGTAGAGGGCACCTTGGCCTGCCAGCGCTGGCCGCTGGCGCGGTCCACCAGCACGATATCGGTGAAGGTGCCGCCGGCATCGACCGCGATGGAAAGCGGCCCCTTCCCATTGGATTGCGCCACCGCCTGCTGATCGCTCATGCCCGCTCCATCATCCGCACCCGGATGCTACAGCGGTTTCGCATGGCCTGGAAATCGGCCCCCGGCGCATTTATCCTGACGTTAGACGAAGTAGCACACCTTGTTGGCGATCTGGCCGAAGGGCAGCGGGTCCCGGTTCAGCCGTACCTCCAGGAAGGTGGTGGTGAAGGGCCAGAACAGCTTGGTGCCGGCGCGGCCGAACACCGCCGGCAGCTTCACCTCCGCATCCCAGACGCCTCTGTCATCCATCGCCGTCAGGTCCTGGGTCATCCTTTCGCTGTTCAGCCCGTGATAGCCGACGAGGTCGGAGCCGGAGGAGGCGATGATGCGCACCCAGAGGTCCGGCACCTGCCCCGCGGGAAAGCGCGCGAACAATTTCGTGAGGTTGATGTGGAAGCAGCGCAGGGATGGATCGGCGCGATAGGCATGCACATCGAGATCGAAGGGCACGCGCCTGTCCGCTGCCTGGTCGCGCGTGAACAGCTCGATGAAATAGTCGGTGATGGGGTCGCCGCGCTCGTCGATCGCGCGCACCACGAATTGCTGGTACTGGTCGATGCCATCCCGCGCCGCCCGCGTCGTATCCTCCGCCGTGTCGCGCCAGGCATCGAAGCCCGCATCATCCGCCACCTTCAGCGCCGACAGCACCAGATCGCGCAGCGTGCCGTCGGGCTTTTCGAGGATGGTGGAGTGGTTCTTGCCCGCCACGGGATAGAGCCGCATGGGCAGCGCGCTGCGCGCCGCCACATCGCTGGCAGCGATGCGTTTCGGATCATCCGGCGCACGCGCCTCGGCATCGCGCGCCAGGTCGATGCACAGCTTCTGGCTGTCCAGGCTGCACCCCGCCAACCGCACCGTGCCGTCCGAACCCTCCTCATTCACCAGCGCCTTCAGCCCCGAATAGCGCGCGGTGCCACAGAGGATGAAGACATAGGGCGAGTCCGCGCCGCGCCGGTAGAAGGGTTCCTTGCCCAGCAGGTCCTGATGCGCGAGGTCCCAGGTGAAGCGGCTGCCGAGTTCCAGCCCATCGAGGATCTGGTCACCAGCCTCCATGAAATCCGTGCCCGGAATCCGGTTGCCCTTGAAGATGGCGCCGAGATAGCCGCGGCCGCGATGCGCCAGCGGCGATCCATTGGTGGCCGGCGCCAGCGCCACCAGTCGCTTCAGCCGTGCCCGCCGGCCGCCATAGGTGGCGAGCCAGGACCGGATCACCAGCATGCCCGTGGAATGCACGATGGCATCGAAGGCCTGGTCGGGCGCGAGGCGCGTGCGCAGCGCGCGATCAAAACCCTCGGCGAGGTCCTTGATGGTCACCTCATTCGTCAGGCTCTTGTATTCGCAGATATGCACATCGGCCTCGGCATGGCCGGCGGCGACGAGCTGGCGCTTCCAGGGCTCGAAGGACAGGCCCTTGTCGGAATAGCCATGCAGCAGGATGATGGGGTTCTTCGCCGGCATCGTTGCCTCTCCGGGATCAGGCGAAAGCTGGCACCCGCCGCCGGGCACGACAATGGCGAAATGCGGAGGAGCAGGGCGATGACGCGCGCGATCCGGGTCGGGCTGATGGTGCCGGGCTCCAACACCACCATGGAAGCGGAGATGCGCGGCTGGCTGCCGGCCGGGTCCGAGATCACCCGCATCGGCATTCCCCCCTCCCCCGGCCCGCTGACGCGGGAGACGGTGCCAGCGCAGCAGGCGGCGGTGCTTGAACTCGCGGCGCGGTGCTTCTCACCGGCGACGCATGACCTGGTGGTCTATGGCTGCACCTCGGCCGGCTTCATCGCCGGGCCGGCGGGCGATGCGGCGCTGGCGCGAGGGCTCGGGCAGGTCACCGGCCTGCCGGTGGTGACCACCGCGCGGGCCATGGTGCTGGGCCTGCAACAGGCCGGCGCGAAGCGGATCGCGGTGGCGACGCCCTATCAGGACGCGGTGAACGACCAGCTTGTGGATTTCCTGGCCGATGGCGGCATCGCCGTGACCCGGCTGGAAACGCTGCGCGCCCCGGATGTCGCCGCGCTCTGCGCCATCCAGGCGCCGGAGGTGGAGGCGCTGGCGCGGCGGGTGATGGGGCCGGATTGCGATGCGCTGTTCATCGGCTGCACGCAGCTGCCAACGCAGCCCTTCCTGGCCGCGCTGGCCCGTGATGTCGGCCGCCCGGTCCTGTCCGCCGTCAGCGCGACGGCGGAGCAGGCGATGCGGGCGCCGATCCCGGCCTGAAAAGCTACTCGCCGCGGCCCGTGAAGTGCTGGTAGCTGCCGTTCACCAGGGACTCCATGCCGGTGAAGCGGATGGTCTCGTTGCCGATGGTGATGGTGCCGCTGACGCCGGTCAGGTTGATGGAATGGGTGGACATGGTCGGGCGCGGGGAGCCGGAATCGGGGGTGATGGCGGAAAACAGCTGCTGCAGCGTCATCCCGGTATCCTCAAGCACCAGTTGGTCGGTGCCACCGCCGCCATTGATGCTGTCGTTGCCCTCGCCGGGGTGCCAGCGGATCACGTCATTGCCCTGCTGGCCATAGACCTGGTCGCCATTGATGACGTCCGCGCCGGTGCCGCCCATGATGACGTCGTCCCCGGCACCGCCATAGATCGTGTCGTTGCCCTGGTTGCCCATCAGCGTGTCGTTGCCGGTATAGCCGTCGATGTAATCGCCCGCCGCGCCGCCGGTGACGATGTCGTTGCCGCCCTGGGCGTTGATGTAGTCGCTGTTGCTGCCGCCCCGCACGGTGTCGTTGCCGCCGGTGATGGCGCCGCCCACCACCTGGTCCAGGCTGGCCTCGTCGAGGGGGGCGGCGGGGGTGTTCTGGGTGCTCATCGGGCTGCTCCGTGGTTGTCTTGGCGTATCGACATCAAAGCCGAACCGGCGCGATGACACCAGCGGCCTGCCATCTATTCCACCCATAGGCAGCCCCTGCCCCCCCGTTGGTGCCGAGGGCTTCACCCCGTGCCCTGGCCCGGCGTCCATGCCATAAGGCGCCCCGAAACACCGTGAGCGCCTGACCGACCGATGATCCGCCTGGACAATATCAGCAAGCAAAATGGCCGCCAGCTTCTGTTCATCGAGGCTTCGGCAGCGCTTCAGAAGGGCGAGAAGATCGGCCTGGTCGGCCCGAACGGCGCGGGCAAAAGCACGCTGTTCCGCATGATCACCGGCCAGGAGCCGCCGGATGAGGGGCTGATCCTGGTCGATCGCGGCATCACCATCGGCTTCTTCAGCCAGGATGTGGGCGAGATGTCGGGCCGTTCCGCGGTGGCGGAAGTCATGGACGGCGCCGGCGATGTCAGCACCATCGCCGCGGAGTTGCGGGAGCTGGAGGCCGCCTTCACCGACCCCGACCGCGCCGATGAGATGGACCAGCTGATCGAACGCTTCGGCGAGGTGCAGGCGCGGTTCGAGGAGCTGGGCGGCTACGCGCTGGAAGGCAAGGCGCGGGAGGTGCTGGCCGGCCTGTCCTTCAGCCAGGCGATGATGGATGGCGATGTCGGCGCCCTGTCCGGCGGTTGGAAGATGCGCGTGGCGCTGGCCCGCATCCTGCTGATGCGCCCCGATGTGATGCTGCTGGACGAGCCGAGCAACCACCTCGACCTCGAAAGCCTGATCTGGCTGGAGCAGTTCCTCGCCCAGCATGAGGGGGCGCTGCTGCTGACCTCGCACGACCGCGAATTCATGAACCGCATCATCAACAAGGTGATCGAGATCGATGGCGGCAGCCTGACCAGCTATGCCGGCGATTACGAATTCTACGAACAGCAGCGCGCCATGGCGGAGAAGCAGCAGCAGGCGCAGTTCGAGCGCCAGCAGGCGATGCTGGCCAAGGAAATCAAGTTCATCGAGCGTTTCAAGGCCCGCGCCTCCCACGCCGCGCAGGTGCAGAGCCGGGTGAAGAAGCTGGACAAGATCGAACGTGTGGAGCCGCCGAAGCGCCGGCAGTCCGTCAGCTTCGAATTCCTGCCCGCGCCACGCTCCGGCGACGATGTCGCCAGCCTGCGCGGCGTGCATAAAAGCTATGGCGACCGGGTGATCTATCAGGGGCTGGACCTGCTGGTGCGGCGGCGGGAACGCTGCTGCGTGCTGGGCACCAATGGCGCCGGCAAATCCACCCTGCTGAAGCTGGTCACCGGCGCGACCACGCCGGATGCCGGCAGCGTGGCGCTCGGCGGCAGCGTGAAGCTGGCCTATTTCGCCCAGCACGCCATGGAATTGCTGGATGGCGGCCGCAGCGTCTTCGAATCGCTGGAGGATGAATTCCCCCGCGCCAACCAGGGCTCGCTCCGCGCCCTCGCCGGCTGCTTCGGCTTTTCCGGCGACGAGGTGGACAAGCCCTGCCGCGTGCTGTCGGGCGGGGAGAAGGCGCGGCTGGTGATGGCGCGGATGCTGTTCGACCCGCCCAATTTCCTGGTGCTGGACGAGCCCACCAACCACCTGGACATGGCCACCAAGGAAATGCTGATCGCCGCCCTGGCGCAGTATGAGGGCACCATGCTGTTCGTCTCGCATGACCGCCACTTCCTGGCGGCCCTGTCGAACCGCGTGCTGGAAGTGACGCCGGAGGGCATCCACGACTATGCCGGCGGCTACACCGAATATGTGGCGCGCACGGGCCAGGAGGCGCCGGGCCTGCACGTCTGAGCGGGCGCTTGCCTAATTCCCAGATGTTGCGACACTTTCCGCAATATCTGGGAGGTTCAAAGATGTCCGTTATCCTCAGGCGGGGGCTGCTCGCTCTCGCCTTGTCCGCTGGCTTTGCTGGCTTGGCCGCCGCGCAGGGCGCCTATCCCTCGCGCCCCATCACCATGGTGGTCGGCTTCGCCCCTGGTGGGCCGGCCGATATCATCGCCCGCCTCATCGCGCCGTCCATCGGCGCCCAGCTCGGTCAGCCGGTGGTGGTGGAAAATGCCTCCGGCGCCGGCGGCTCCATCGGCCAGGCGCGGGTCGCCGCGGCGCGGCCGGATGGCCACACCATCCTGTTCGGCAGCCTGGCCCAGGCCACCATCCCGACGCTCTATCGCAACCTCAGCTTTGACCCTCTGGCCTTGCAGCCGATCGGCATGGTGAACGAGGTGCCGATGTCCATCATCACCCGCCGCGACTTCCCCGCCGCCAATCTGACGGAGCTGGTGGCGAAGGTGCGGCAGGAGGGGCTGCGCCTCAATCTCGGCAATGCCGGCATCGGCTCCACCAGCCATCTGTGCAGCCTGCTGCTGATCTCCGTCATCGGCACGCCGGTGACGCTGGTGCCCTATCGCGGCAATGCGCTGACCATGAACGACCTGATGGCCGGCAATCTGGACATGAGCTGCGACCAGACCACCAACAATGCCGAGCATATCCGCGCCGGCTCCATCCGCGGCTATGCCATCACCACCCAGGCGCGCGCCCGCGCCCTGCCGGATGTGCCGACGACGGCGGAGGCCGGGCTGCCGGAGATGCGCATGTCCGGCTGGAACATGCTCTTCGCCGCCGCCGGTACGCCGCCGGAGGCCATGCAACGCCTGAACGCCGCCCTGCTGGCGACTTTGCGGGAGGAGGCGGTCGCCGGGCGGATGATCGAGCTCGGCAGCCTGCCGGCGGAAGGCGAACGCACCACGCCCGCTGGGGCCGAGGCCTTCTGGCGTGGCGAGATCGCGCGCTGGCGGCCGCTGCTGGAAGCCTCCGCCCGCAGCGGGAATTGAGGGTCAGCCGTCCCGGTCGGTCGCAGCCGGGGCGGCATCATCCTCGGAGGGGGGCACGCCTTCCCGCCCCTCGCGCCGGTCGCGATAGACGGCGGCACGCGTCAGCAGCATGAGGGTGACGGGCGTGGTCAGCGCGACGAAGACCGCGATCAGCACCTCGTGCAGCACCAGCCGCGTCTGCAGCACGGAGAAGAACAGCATCGAAGCCAGCAGCACGAAGCCGATGCCCAGCGTGGTGCCCAGCGTCGGCGCATGCACCCGGTCGTAGAAGTTCGGCAGGCGCAGCAGGCCGATGGTGCCCACCAGGGTCAGCGCGGCGCCGGCCAGCAGCAGCAGCGCGACCGGCAGCGCGGCCCAGAGCGGAAGATCCGCGCCGCCGTTCATTCGATCACCTCGCCGCGCATCAGGAATTTCGACAATGCGGCGGTGGCGACGAAGCCGAACAGGGCAATGGCGAGCGCGGCCTCGAAATACAGGTCGCTGCCGGTGCGGATGCCGAAGACCAGCAACAGGATCGCCGCCGTCACATACATGGTGTCCAGCGCCAGCACCCGGTCCTGCGCCCGCGGGCCACGCAGCAGGCGCCAGGCGCAGCAGGCCAGCGCCAGGCCCAGCATCACCTGCGCCAGCAGCACCGACCAGAACAGCAGCGCGCCGCCAAATCCTCCGGTCATTCGAAGATCTCCCTCAGCGGCGTCTCGTAGCGATCCTTGACGATGTGCAGCCATTCCTGCTCGTCGATCAGGTCGAGCACATGCAGCAGCATGGTGCTGCGCGTGGAATCATATTCCACCCAGACCGTGCCCGGTGTCGCGGTCAGGATGCAGGCCAGCGCCGCCAGGCCGTAGGGCGCGCGCATGTCCAGCGGGATCACCACGAAGCCGGAGGTGCGCTGCCGTGTCTCGCGGCTCAGGATGATGTGCGCCACGGCGTTGTTGGAGCGGACGATTTCCACCATCACCACCCAGACCAGCCGCAGCGCGGCGCGGGACCGGCGGAAGCGGCCGCGCGGCAGATCCAGCAGCACCGCCACCCAGCAGGCCGCCAGCGCCAGCACCAGCCCGACCAGCGCCGCGCCGGGCGAGACCGTCTGGTTCAACAGCAGCCACATCACCAGCAGCGCGGCGGCCAGCAGCGGGAAGGGCAGCAGGCGCCTCATGGCATCGCCCCCATCACGCCGCGCAGATAGGCCGTGGGCGCATGCAGCGCATCCGCCGTCGCCTGCATGTATTGCAGCACGGGCCCCGCACCCACGGTCATCGCCAGACTAAGCGCCAACAGCAGCAGGATAGGGGCGAATTCCAGCAGGCCGATGCGCGGCAGATTGCCCTCCGGCGTCACCCAGAAGGCATCGATGCCGGCGCGCGTCATGGCGATGATGGTGGCCAGCCCCGAGAGCAGCAGCGCCCCCGACAGGGCCCAGCGCAGCAGGCCGGTCTCCCCGGCCGGCGGCAGCAGCGGCGCCAGCATGGCGAACTTGGCCAGGAAGCCGGAGAGCGGCGGCAGCCCGGCCAGCAGCAGGGCGCAGGCGAAGAAGCTCAGCCCCAGCACCGCCTTGGCGGCGGGGATGGCGACGCCGATCTCCTCATCCTCCATGTCCTCCTCCTCCGCCTCGCCAAAGGCCTCGCGCGTCACCGCCAGCACGTCGGCGCCGACATCGCGGCCCCGCTCGGCCAGCTCGATCAGCAGGAACAGCGCGGCGATGCCGGGCACGGAGCTGGCCAGGTAGAACAGCGCGCCGGCCGTCACCCCCACCTGCCCCACCCCCATCGCCGCCAGCAGCGTGCCGGAGGAGACCAGCACCGCCGCCCCCGCCAGCCGCGCCATGTTCTGCGTGGCGAGCACGGCGATGGAGCCGAAGGCGATGGTCAGCAGCCCGCCCACTACCAGCCAGGTGCCGCCGAAGCCGGCCGAATCGCCCGCGCCTTCCCCGAAGAACAGCAGCCAGATCCGCAGCACGGCGTAGACGCCGACCTTGCTGAGGATGGACAGGATGGCGGCGGCGGGCGCGCTGGCGGCGGCATAGGTGGTGGGCAGCCAGAAGCCCATCGGCCACATGCCCGCCTTGATGAGGAAGGCGATGCCGAGGATCGCCACCCCCGCCTCCACCAGCCCGCGATCCTGCGCCGGCAGGGCCGGGATGCGGCTGGCCAGGTCGGCCATGTTCAGCGTGCCGACCAGCCCGTACAGCATGCTGACGCCCACCAGGAACAGCAGCGAGGCGCCCAGGTTGACCGCGATGTAGTGCAGCCCGGCGCGCACCCGCGCGGTGCCCGAGCCATGCAGCACCAGGCCGTAGGAGGCGGCGAGCATCACCTCGAAGAAGACGAACAGGTTGAACAGGTCGCCGGTCAGGAAGGCGCCGTTCAGCCCCATCAGCTGAAACTGGAACAGCGGGTGGAAATGCGCGCCCGCCTTGTGCCAGCGCGCCAGGGCGAAGGTCAGCGCGCAAAGGCCGAGCACCGCCGTCAGCACCAGCATCAGGGCCGAGAGCCGGTCCAACACCAGCACGATGCCGAACTGCGCCGGCCAGTTGCCCAGGCGATAGACCTGCGTCGCCGTCTCCTCCGCCCCCGAGGCGCGCAGCATCAGCAGGATGGCGATCACCACCAGGGCCGTGGTGGAGGCGATGGCGAGGCCCGTGACCAGTCCGCGCCGCCGCTCCCCGGCCAGCACCATCAGCGCGCCGACCAGAAGCGGCAGGATGATCGGTGCGATCATCAGCTGTGCGGTCCAATGCATCATGCCGACGCCCTCAGGCGCAGGTTCGGAATCCGGGGTTGGGACATCACCGCTCCCTCTCCCGCCCATCGACATGGTCGGTGCCGGTCAGGCCGCGGGAGGCGATGAGCACCACCAGGAACAGCGCCGTGGTGGCGAAGCTGATGACGATGGCGGTCAGCACCAGGGCCTGCGGCAACGGGTCCGCATGGTTGGCGAGGCTGCCCACAGCGCCGGGTTCCAGCACCGGCGCCAGGCCGGTGCGCAGCCCGCCGGTGGAGAAGATGAACAGGTTCACGGCATAGGACAGCAGCGACAGCCCCATGATGACCTGGAAGGTGCGCGGCCGCAGCAGCAGCCACATGCCCGATCCGGTGAGCACCCCGATGCCCAGCGCGACGACGAGTTCCATCAGACGCCTCCCGCGCCAGGTGTGGCCGGAGCCGTCTGGCCCGGTGCCGAGGACGGCGTCGCCCGCAGCTTCGCCAGTGGCCGGGCCGCGGCGCGATGGCCGCGGATCGACTGGTGCGCGAGCGCGATCAGCATCAGCACCGTGGCACCCACCACCAGGGCGAAGATGCCGATGTCGAAGATCAGCGCGCTGGCCATCGGCAGGCGGCCCAGCCAGCCAAGATCGGCATAGGCGAAATAGGTGGTCAGGAAGGGCATGCCGAACAGCCAGGCCGCCGCCCCGGTCAGGGTCGCCAGCAGCAGGCCGAAGCCGATCCAGCGCAGCGGCCGCAGCACCAGCCGCGCCTCCAGCCAATCGGCGCCGCCGATCATGTATTGCAGCAGGAAGGCGATCGACAGGGTGAGCCCCGCCGCGAAGCCGCCGCCCGGCAGGTCATGCCCGCGCAGCAGCAGATACACCGCCACCAGCCCGAAAACCGGGAACAGCAGCCGGGTGATGACGGAGGGCACCAGCAGCCAGTCGGAGACGGTGTCGCCATCCTGCCGGCGCGGATCGGCGACATCATGGTCGCGCTGTTCGCGCTGCTGTTCCGGCAGGTCGATGCTGTCCGGCGCCGGACGGAAGCGCCGCAGCAGTGCGAAGACGGTCAGCGCCACCGCCGCCAGCACGGCGATTTCGCCCAGCGTGTCGAAGCCCCGGAAGTCCACCAGGATGACGTTCACCACATTGGTGCCGCCACCCTCGGTATAGGCGCGGGCCAGGAACTGGTCGGCCAGCAGGTCCGGCGGCAGGCGCGTCATCACGCCATAGGCCAGCGCCGCCATACCGCCGCCCGCCGCGATGGCCAGCGCCAAATCGCGCAGACGGCGGGACAGGCTGACAACCTCCACCGCCGGCCCGGCCCCGGCGCCCATCCGCTTCGGCAGCCAGCGCAGGCCGAGCAGCAGCAGCACGGTGGTCACCACCTCCACCAGCAACTGCGTCACCGCCAGATCGGGCGCGGAGAACCAGACATAGGTGATGCAGACCACCAGCCCGGCGCCGCCCAGCAGAATCAGCGCCGCCAGCCGGTGGTACTTCGCCATCCAGGCCGCGCCGAGCGCGCAGCCGGCGCCCACCAGCCAGACCACGGCAATCACCGGATCGATCGGGCTGGCCGGGACATTCCCCTGGAAGAAGCCGCGATGCCACACCGCCCAGCCGGCGGCGAAGACCGCGACACCCATCATCAGACGCAGCTGCTGCTGCAGCCGGCGGGTGCCGAGCAGCCCCTCCAGCGCCCGCGCCAGGCGCCAGGAGAGGAATACCATGGCCCGTTCGAACAGGCGCCGCCCCTCGATCCGGCGCAGCAGCGGCACGCCTTCCCGCCCGCTCAGCAGATAGCGCTGCAAGGCGAGATACAGCAGCACACCGCCGACCAGCGCGATGATGCTCATCAACAACGGCAGGTTAAAGCCGTGCCAGACGGTCAGGCTGTAGACCGGCGTCGCCTCCCCCAGCACCGCGCGGGCGCCCATGTCGAGGAAGGGGCCGATCGTGGCAGCGGGCAGCACGCCCACCATGATGCAGGCCAGCACCAGGATCTCCACCGGCGCGCGCATCCAGGCCGCGGGCTCATGCGGCGTCTGCGGCAGGTCCACCGGATCGGGGCCGAAGAAGGCGCCGTGCAGGAAGCGCAGCGAATAGGTCACGGCGAAGGCGCTGGCCACCATGGCGAACAGCGGCAGCAGGCCGAGCGGCGTGGCGAAAGGCCCCTGGGCGGTCAACGCCTCGGCGAAGAACATCTCCTTGGAGATGAAGCCGTTCAGCAGCGGCACGCCGGCCATGGCGGCGGAGGCCACCAGCGCCAGCCGGGCGGTGAAGGGCATCGACCGGTTCAGCCCGGACAGTCGCCTTATGTCCCGCGTGCCGGTCTCATGATCGATGATGCCGGCGGCCATGAACAGCGAGGCCTTGAAGGCCGCATGGTTAAGGATGTGGAAGATGGCCGCGACCATGGCGAGGTCGCTGTTCAGCCCCAGCAGCAGGGTGATCAGCCCCAGATGGCTGATGGTGGAATAGGCCAGCAGACCCTTCAGGTCGTGCTGGAAGATGGCGATATAGGCGCCGATCAGCAGTGTGATCAGCCCGGCGGAGCCGACCAGCCAGAACCAGGCATCCGTCCCCGCCAGCACCGGCCAGAGCCGCGCCATCAGGAACACGCCCGCCTTCACCAGCGTGGCGGAATGCAGATAGGCGGAAACCGGCGTCGGCGCCGCCATCGCGTGCGGCAGCCAGAAATGGAAGGGAAACTGCGCGCTTTTGGTCAGGGCGCCGAGCAGGATCAGCACCAGCATCGGCACGTAGAAAGGATGCGCGCGGATCACATCGCCCGCCGCCAGCACGCGGTCCAGGTCATAGCTGCCGACGATCTGCCCCAGCACCAGCACGCCGGCGAACAGTGCCAGCCCGCCCATGGAGGTGACGGTCAGCGCCATGCGGGCGCCATCCCGCGCCGCCTGGGTGTGGTGCCAGTATCCGATCAGCAGGAAGGAAAAGAGGCTGGTCAGCTCCCAGAAGAAGACGAGCTGGATCAGGTTGCCGGACAGCACCACGCCCATCATGGATCCCATGAAGGCCAGCAGGAAGGCGAAGAAGCGCGGCACCGGATCTTCGCGCGACATGTAGTAGCGGGCGTAGAGAACCACCAGGAAGCCGATGCCGGCGATCAGCCCGGCGAACAGCCAGGCGAAGCCATCCAGCCGCAGCGACAGGTTCAACCCGAGCGTGGGCATCCAGCCGATCTCGGCCCGCAGCAGGCCGCCGACCGACACGGCGGGATAGGCGGCCCAGACCAGCGCCAGCGCCACCAGCATGACGCCGCCGGCCAGCCAGGCCGCGGCATCCCGCGCATGCGTCGGCAGCAGCATGGCGATCAGCGCGCCAGCGAAAGGCAGCCCGACCAGGACCGCGAGAAGAAGCTGCTCCGGCATCAGTCCTCCGCCGCCGCCCCGCCCTGGCGCAGCAGCGCCGAGGCTTCCTCCGCCGTGCCCACGCGGCGCAGCTTCTGCAGGAAATGCGGGTCGCGCAGCGGCCGGCACAGTTCGGACAGCGCGGGCAGGAAACCCTCCGGCTGCGATTCCGGCCAGAGCACGGCGAAGACCAGGTCCACCGGCTCCTCGTCCCGCGCCTCGAAATCCACCGAGCGTTGCAGCCGGGCGAAGATCATCAACGGCGGGTCCTCCCCGGGCAGGCGGGCATGCGGCAGGGCCACACCGCGGCCGAGCGCGGTGGTGCCCAGGCGTTCGCGCGCCAGCAGCGCCGCCAGCACCTCCTGCTCATCCCGCCCGAGGCGGCGCGCGGCCTCCGCGGCCAGGGTCTGCAGCAGCGCCTTCCGATTCGGCGAAGCGAGATCGAGAAGGATATGGTCCGCAGACAGCAGATCGGTGGCCCGCATCAAGTGCTCCCCGGCCCCTGGCCGTTCGGGTGGTTCGCCCATCGGTCATGCGCCAGCCAGGACGCCGCGACCAGGGATTGTCCTACGCCCCGTCATCAAGATCGCGCTTGGACGACGATTTCGTGGGGCAGGCTTTAGCCCGAAGGTGAAGATTCGGCAATTTTTGGGTCGGGCCGGACACCGCCTGGCCAGGGCCCCGGCAAGGGCACCTCCATTTCGCAGACCAGCCCGCTGGCCTGCCAGTCCAGCCGCACCGCCCCGCCCAACTGCCCGGACAGCGTGGCATCCAGAACCCGCGACCCGAAGCCGCGACGCTTCGGCGGTGCCGGCAAAGGCGGGCCGTCACTTTCCACCCAGCGCAGCCACAGCCGCCCTGCCTTGGTCGCGTGCCAGTCCCAGACCACCCGCACCCGCCCCGTGGCGACGGACAGCGCGCCGTGCTTCACGGCATTGGTCGCCAATTCGTGGAAGGCCATGGCGAGGGCCTGCGCGAGGGCGGGTCCCAACGCCACCTCCGGCCCTTCCATGCTCACCCGCTGGCCGATCACGAAGGGGGCGATCTCGCCCTGCAGCAAGGTGGCCAGGTTGGCACCGCGCCAGCGATTCCCGGCCAGCAGGGTCTGGGTCCGCGCCAGGGCCCCGACCCGCCCCTCGATGGCCTTGATATAGCTCGGCAGGTCCGGCGCCTTGGTCAGCCGCAGCGCAGCCTGCACCACCGCCAGCGCGTTCTTGGCGCGGTGGTCCACCTCCCGCGCCAGCAGCGTCTGCCGCTCCGCCGCCTCATGCTGGTCGGTGATATCGCGGGCGACGCCGGCCAGGGTTCGGGGCCGACCCTCCTCGTCGCTTTCCACCACCGCGCCGCGGGAAGCGATCCAGCGCCAACCGCCACCCGGGCGCGCCAGACGGAACTCGGCATCGAAACGGGAGGCTTCGCCGCGCAGCATCGCCGCCAGCCCCGCCTCGACATGGGGGCGATCTTCGGGATGGATGGGGCGAAGCCAATGCTCCAGCGGTGCCCCCTCGGGGCTGGCCCCACGCAGCATATCCGCCGGCAACCCTTTCGCCTGGCCGAGCCCGCGCCAGACATCATATTCCCAGATACCAAAGCCCACCGCCTCCAGCGCCAGGCGCAGCCGGGCCTCGCTGGCGCGCAGCGCGGACTCCGCCGCCTTGCGGTCGGTGATGTCGATATGGGCGCCATAGGTCACATCGCGCCCGCCGGCCCGCACCCCCTGCACCCGCACCAGCACGTCCCGGATCGCGCCACTGCTGGTTCGGTGCCGGGCCTCGAATTCCTGCGCGCCCGGACCTGCCGCGCGCGCGCGCCCACGGGCACGGATGGCGGCGGGATCGCCCAGCGCGTCGACATCGCCGATATGCAGCCGCAGGAAGGCCTCGCGGCTGTAGCCGTAATCCATGCAGGCCCGCGCATTCACATCCAGGATCGCATGGGTCTCCGGATCGATGACGATCACCGCGAAGGGGGCGGCGTCGAACAGCGCGCGCTGCCGCGCCTCACTCTCCCGCGCCTTCCGCTCCGCCTCGCGCAGATCGGTGACATCGGTGACGCTCTCCGCCACCGCCACCGGCCGCCCCGCCGCATCGCGGCGCAGGGCCTTGCGGATGGACACTGTGCGCAGGCTGCCATCGCGGTGCCGCTGCACCACATCACCCTGCCAGTGCTCACCCCGCAGCAACTGCGCCTCGATCGCCGCATGCGCGATGGGGAAGCGGCTGTCGAGCAGCGCATGGGCCGATCGGCCCAGCGCCTCGGCGGCGGTCCAACCATAGATATCCGTGCAGCCCGCCGCCCAGAAGCGGATCGTGCCATCCAGGTCACGCACCAGAACGCTGGCGAGGTCCAATGTCTCCAGCAGCTCACGCTGCGCCGCCTCCGCCTGGCGCTGCCCGGTGACGTCGACATTCACGCCGATCATGCCAAGGAACCGGCCATCGGTGGCGAAGCGCGGCCGCGCCTCCGTGCGCAGCCAGTGCCAGCCGCCATCGGCGTGGCGGTAGCGGGCCTCCGCCACAAAGCCCTGGCGCAGCCGCATGCCAGTGGCAAAGGGCTCCGCGAGGCCGGCGGCATCGTCCGGATGCAGGGTGGAAGACCAGTCGAACGTGGCCAGGTCGCTAGGCGACACGCCCCAGAATGCCCGCAGCGCCCGGTTCAGATAGATGCACTTCCCCTCGGCATCGCCCATCCACAGCAGCGCCGGCGCATCTTCCGCGACCTGCCGGAACAGATCGTCCTCCACCGGCGCGGCTGGTGTTTGCAGAAGGCGCAGCCCGGCTGATGTTTGCAGGAGGCGCAGCCCGGCTGCGACGACCTCCTCTGCGGTGGCATGACGACCGCTCTCGATCTCGGCCTCGATGAAGGCCGCGAGGGGCTCCGTCAAAGCAACATTGCGGGTCCTGCTCGGCGCCATATCGAGCTATGTCGCGCCCGCACCCAATGCGAGTCAACCTGGGGGCGAAGACCCTGCCGGGATGCTCACACCCGACGCGCGGGGCCGAAACCCCGATCCCCGTCGGGCGGATAGGGCCGGCGATTTCCCGGGACCGGCAAGGCATGGCATGATGATGCGGCGGGCCATGCCCCGTGGCGGCTAGGAGAGAACCCGGTGCCGCAGGACCCATTCGGGGCAGAGCAGGACACGGCCCTGCGGGCCGCGGCGGAAGCCGCCGGCCTGACGCTCAATCCGCCAGAGATGCGGCCGCTTTGGCGCGCCCTGGGCGGCGCATTGCCGGCGGATGCCGCCGCGCTGCGTGAGGCCCTGTTGACCTTGCGCCGCCGCGGCTGGCGCGTCCGGCTGGCCGACCTCGCCCGCCGTGCCACCGGCCTGCCCGCGCGGGGCGAGGACCTCGATGCTGCTGCCGCCGCCCTGACCCGCCTCGACTCCGGGGAGTCGGACCTGTTGCGCGCGCTACGGGAGGCCGTGCTGACGCGCCTGTCCGGCCATGCCGGGCTGGAGACGGCGCTGGCCGCCGCGCTCGAAGACCTGCCCCGCCCGCCCAATGGCGAACCGACGCTGGAGGCCATCGCCCATTGCGCCGGCCTGGTGGCCGAGGCTTTTGCCCTGCCCGCCTCCGACGCCGCCGCCTTCACCCGCCGCGCGACGGAGGAGGAGCGCCGCCAGCGCACCGCCCGCCGCGCCGCCGCCAAGGCTGCCCGCGAAACCCAGGCGGAGGAGGAGGGGCGCCTCAAGGATTGGGAATCCTCCCTGGTGCGGGCGGAGGCCCTGCCCGGCCTGCTCCAGGCGAGCCGGTCGGAAGTGGAAGGCTGGCTGCGCGAGGGCCGGCTGCCGGTCGCGCGCCATGTGCCGCTGCGCAAGGGCGGCCGCCGCATCCGCGTGCCGGAATTCGACCCCGTCGCATTGCGCCAAGTGGTGCCCACCCTGCGCGCGCCCCGCCCTGCCGCCCGCGCGCCCAGCGCGCCCCCGGTGGCTGAGGAAACCCGCCGCAGCAGCAATGCCACCATCGCCCGCATCGCCGGGCTGGACCGCTACGCCGCGCATTTCGCCACCGCCCGGGCGCTGGATCGGCGCATCATCGCGTGCCTCGGCCCGACCAATTCCGGCAAGACCTATTACGGCCTAACCCGGCTGGCGGAGGCCGAGAGCGGCGTGGCGCTCGGCCCCTTGCGGCTGCTGGCGCATGAATATCGCGACGCGCTGGAAGCCCGCGGCGTGCCCACCTCCCTCTCGACCGGGGAGGAACGCATCGACAGCCCCGGCAGCCGCCATACGGCGGCGACGGTGGAGATGTGCCCCTTCCACACCCCCTTCGACGTGGCGGTGGTGGATGAGGCGCAGATGCTGGCCGACCCGGAACGCGGCCCGGCCTGGACCGCGGCCATCATGGGCGTGCCGGCGCGCACCGTCATCGTGCTCGGTGCGCCGGATGCGGCGCCGATGCTGCGACGCCTCGCCGCGCTCTGCGGTGACCCGTTGGAGGAAATACGGCTGGAGCGGATGGGCCCGTTGACCGCCTCCCCCACCCCCGTGCCGCTGGATGAGATCGGCCGTGGCGACGCCGTCATCGCCTTCTCCCGCCGGGAGGTCTTCGCCCTGCGCGCCGCCCTGCTGCGCAAGGGGCGCAGCGTCGCCGTGGTCTATGGCGCCCTGGGCCCGAGCGTCCGCCGCGCTGAGGCCCGCCGCTTCCGCGAAGGGGAGGCGGAGGTGCTGGTGGCGACGGATGCCATCGGCATGGGGCTGAATATCGGCCCGCTGCGGCGCGTGGTCTTCTCCGCGCTCAGCAAATGGGACGGGCAGTCGGACCGGCCGCTGACGGTGCAGGAGATCAAGCAGATCGGCGGCCGCGCCGGGCGCTTTGGCGGCGCCCATGCGGAAGGCGTGGTGGCGGTGCTCGCCGGCGGTGGCAATCCGAAGGACATCGCCCGCGCTTTGGCCGCCGGCCCGACACCGCCCGTGGATCTGCGCCCGCCGGTGGCGCCCGATGCGGATATCGTCGCCGCCGTCGCCGCCGAGATCGGCACGCAAAGCCTGTTCGGCACGCTGCGCCGCATCGAGCGTTCCGTTTTGCGGCGGGACGACCCGAATTACCGCCTGGGCGACCTCTCCACCCAGATCGCCATCGCCGCCGCCGTGGATGGCGTGCGGGAGTTGTCGCTGCTTGACCGCTGGACCTATGCCATGTGCCCGGTGGATGCGCGGGATGAGGGGGTGCAGCGGTTGTCCGACTGGGCGGTGGCGCATGCCCTTGGCAGCGCCATCCCGCCACCCCGCGCCGGCCGCCTGCCGCCCCCCGACCGCGCCGGGCAGGAAGCCCTGCAACTGGCGGAGCGCGTGCATCGCCGCCTGGTCGCCTGGCGCTGGATGGCGATGCGCTTCCCGCTGATCTATCGCGACCTGGAAGGCGCGCTGGCCGAGAGCCGGCGTCTCAACCTGTGGATCGAGGCCGTGCTGTCGGCCCAGCCCAGCGAACGCAACCGCGCGGGGGAAGGACTGGCGCAGCCGGCCTTCAAGGGGCGGAAGCGGCGTTAGCAGGCCTGACGGTTGCGCCGCCTGTGCGGTCGAATGGGGGCCGCTCCAGTGCTCTCCTGGTCGTGCTATGAGATCATCGATTCCTTGGTGTGATCAGCAGACTGACATTCGGCTTACCCGTTCGACAGGACCTTGAGGCCATGAAGATCAGTGCGCATCGCTCCGGCGACAGGTTGACCGTGGCATTGATCGGGCGGCTCGACACCAGCACGGCGCCCATGCTCAGCCGGGACATGGAGTTGGAAGGGGTTCGGCACCTCGTTCTCGATCTCGACGCCTGCCACTACGTTTCCAGCGCAGGATTGAGAGAACTGCTGCGCGCAAGGAAGCGACTGGCGGCCGTGGACGGCACAATGCTGCTGACCAATGTGAGCCGCGATATTCAGGACATCCTAGATATAACGGGCTTCTCCAAGCTCATTCCCAGCCAGCCCAAGGTCCGGACCATTTCCCTGGAGGGGTTGGAATTTCTTTCCGCCGGCGTGTGCGGCGAGTGCTATCGCCTGGACCCCGAAACCATCGTGAAACTCTACAAGGAGGGGATCGGGGCCGACGTCGCCGAGAAGGAGAAGCAGTTTGCGAAAGCCGCCTTCGTGTTGGGGATACCGACGGCGATCTCCTTCGACGTCGTCGCCTGCGGCACCCGAACGGGCGTCGTCTACGAGATGCTGGAAGCGACGCTGTTCAGCGCCAACATCAGGAACGACCTGCAGAACATCGAACGCCACGCCCAGCTTCTCGCGCAGATCGCCCGAACGGTTCACGAAACCCCCGCCGACCCGGCCATCTTTCCCGACATCAAGCAGAACTTCCGGCATTACATCAGCCAGATGGACTTCTTCCTGTCGGCCAGCGAGATCGCGTTGCTGCATCGCCTGCTGGAGACGATTCCGGACGCCGATACCTGTGTTCACTTCGATCTGCACACCAGCAACATCATGATCCGTGACGGCGAACCGGTGATTATCGACATGGGCGATCTATCCCGGGGGCATTACCTGTTCGACATCGGGCTTCTCTGCACGATCTACGGTTATCCCGAAACAGGCATCTGTGAGATGGCGACAAAGATACCCAACGCCGACGGCCTTCGATTGCTGGAGCATTTCCTTGCGCATTATTTTCGCGACAAGCCAGAGGACGAATATCGCTTCTTCCAGGACAACAAGTATTTTCTGGCCTCGCTGAGGCTGATCTACACCAGCACTTTCCTGCCCAGCCTCAAGGCGGAATCTGCCCGGATCATCAAGGACATATTGCTGCCGAAGATGATGAGGTGACGTCGGCTAGGCTGATCCGGCAGGCCGCGGAAGATCGTCGGCAGCCCTCTCAGCGGCCTGTTAATCCCGCGCGCCCGAAGCACGCGCCGCGAACTCCGCCGGCACCTCCTTGCCCGCATCCACAAACGCCTTGCGCAGCGCTTCCACATTCGGGCTGAAGATGGTCCGACGGTTCTCCACCGCCCAGGCGTGGGAGGCGCGAAGCGTGTCCAGCGACTGCTGGAAGCGGGGCATGACCCAGCGGGCGAACAGCTCGTAGCTGCGCCAGCTCTGCTCGCGGTCGGCCCAGTCATTGGCGCGGAACAGGAAGCCGCCGAAGCCGCCATCGCTTGCCTCGATCAGCTTCTCGATGCCGCGCGCCACCGTCTCCGGCGATCCCACCAGCGTGGTGCCGGCCTTCACGCCATCGGTCAGCGGGTCCTGGGACCGGCCGGGCGGGCGGCCCAGCGCGTCCTCGAAATAGGTCACCGTCTCCGCTCGTTCCCCGATGCGGACCTCCTCCAAAGCGCGCTCGTCGGTCTCGGCCACATGCACGTTCATCACCATGCGCCAGTCGGCGCGGTTCATGGTCTTGCCATGCCGCGCCGCCTCCTCCTCCGCGATCTTCCACTGGCCAGGCAGGGCGGCGGAGCCACCCGGAAGGCCAGCGCCGAGGGACAGGATGCCGACGCCGTGGCGGCCCGCCGTCGCCGGCCCGGCGGGGGTCAGGGTGCTGGCGACGGCGATGGGGAAATGCGGGTCGCTATAGGGGCGCAGATGCAGCCGCGCCTCCCGCATCTCGAACCAGTCGGTCTTGCGCGTCACCGGGCCGTCGCAGCGCAGCAGGGCCATGATGGCCTCCAGCGCCTCATCCATCCGGCGGCGCTGGGTGGCAGGCTCGATGCCGAGCATATAGGCGTCCGAGACCAGTGCGCCGGGGCCGCAGCCCAGCATGGCGCGGCCACGCGTCATGTGGTCGAGCTGGACGAAGCGCTGCGCCACCAGGAAGGGGTGGTGATAGGGCAGGCTGGTGACGCCGGAGCCGAGGCGGATGTGCTTCGTGCGCTCCGCCGCCGCGGCGATGATGAGCTCGGGGGAGGCGATGGTTTCCCACCCCGCGGAATGGTGCTCACCGATCCAGGCCTCGTCATAGCCGAGCCGGTCGAGCCATTCGAGCATCTCGATATCGCGGGCGATGGCCAGCGTCGGATTGTCGCCCAGGCGGTGGAAAGGCGCCAGGAAGACACCGAATTGGAGGCCGCGCTTCGCCATGAACCCTGCTCCCCTGTGCTTGGGGGCAAGTCTCCGCCGGAAAGCGCGGCCTGCCAAGCGGTGCCTAGCGCAGCCCCTCGCAGAACCCACGGATGCGGCGGCAGGCCTCATCCAGCAAGGTGTCGGCGGCGGCGAAGCTCAGCCGGAAGTGGCCCGGGAACAGGAAGGCGCTGCCATGAACCGTGGCGACGCCGGTCTCCGACAGCAGCGCCAGCACGAAGTCCCAATCGCTGGTGATCTTCGTGCCGCCGGCGGTGGTGCGGCCGATGCAGTCGGTCAGGTCCGGGAAGGCGTAGAAGGCGCCTTCCGGCAGGTGGCAACGCAGATGCGGGGTGGCATCCAGCGCGGCGACGATGCGGTTGCGCCGCGCCTCATAGACCTGGCGCATCGCCTCCGTCGGCTCCTGCGGCCCGTCCAGCGCGGCGATGGCCGCGGCCTGGGCGATGGAGCAGGTGTTGGAGGTGGACTGGCCCTGCAGCTTGTCCATGGCCTTGATGATGTGCCGAGGCGCGCCGCCGAAGCCGATGCGCCAGCCGGTCATGGCATAGGCCTTGGAACAGCCGTTCATCGTCACCGTGCGGTCGCGCAGCTTCGGCTCCACCTGGGCGAAGGTGGCGAATTCCCGGCCGTCATAGATCAGCTTTTCGTAGATATCATCGGTCAGCACATGCACCTGCGGATGCCGCAGCAGCACGTCGCACAGCCCGCGCAGCTCCGCCGCCGAATAGGTGGCGCCGGTGGGGTTGGACGGCGTGTTGACGATGAGCCACTTGGTCTTCGGCGTGATCGCGGCTTCCAGCTGCTCGGGCAGCAGCTTGAAGCCCTGGTTCGGGCCGCAGGGCAGCAGCACCGGCGTGCCCTCGGCCAGCCCGACGATGTCGGGGTAGGAAACCCAGCAGGGCGTCGGGATGATGACCTCGTCGCCCGCATTCACCGTGGCGATCATGGCGTCGTAGATCACCTGCTTGCCGCCGGTGCCGACCAGGATCTCCTCCGCCGCATAGTCCAGCCCGCTGTCGCGCTTGAACTTGCGCGCCACCGCCTCGCGCAGCGCCTTGGTGCCGGCGATGTCGGTGTAACGGGTCTGGTTGCCCTGGATGGCGGCGATGGCCGCGTCCTTGATGTGCTGGGGCGTGTCGAAATCCGGCTCGCCGGAGGAGATGGCAAGCACATCCTTCCCCTCCGCCTTCAGCGCCTGGGAGCGTTGGCGCATGGCCGTGGTCTGGGAGGGGGAGATGCGGTTCAGACGGTCCGCGATGACGTCGCTCATGGGATTCCTCAACGCGCCAGGTTCAGCCGGGCGCGGGTTACGATGTCCTTGAATTTTGCGAATTCGGCCGCGATGAAGGCGGCGGTCGCTTCGGGGGTGCTGTCGCTGACGGCATCGATGCCGGCGGTGGCGAGGCGCGCCTTCACATCCTCCGTCGCCAGCACGCGATTGGCCGCCGCGTTCAGCCGGGCGACGATGGCCGGCGGCATGCCCTTTGGGCCAAGCATGACATTCCAGGTCGATGCCGCAAAACCCGCCACGCCGGCTTCCTGCAAGGTGGGCACATCCGGGAACAGCGGATGCCGCGCCGGAGAGCCCATGCCGATGATGCGGAACAGCCCGTCCCGCGCCGCCGCCGCCAGCGAACCGAGCGGTTCCCAGCCGAACTGCACCTCTCCCTTCGTCAGCGCTTCCACCAGCGGCGCGCCGCCACGATAGGGGATGTGTTCGGCCTGCAACCCGCCGGCCGAGAGGTTCAGCAATTCTCCCGCCAAGTGGCCAACGCTGCCGGAGCCGGAGCTGCCCCAGCTCGCGCGGCCGGGATTGGCGCGCAGCCAGGCGATCAGCGATTGCGGGTCGCGATGCGGTGAATCCTTCGGCACGGCCAGCGCGATCGGCGCGCGCCCTAGGATGGCGATAGCAGTGAAATCGGCCACGGGGTCATAGGGCGTGGTGTCCGGCTGCAAGGCCGGCACGGTGCCGTGGGTGGAAGGCGTGCCGAGCAGGATGGCATGGCCATCCGCCGGCAGGCGCCGCACATAATCGCTGCCGATGACGCCGCCGGCGCCGGCGCGGTTTTCCACCACCATCCGCGCCGAAGGCCCGAGCAGCGGAGTCATCCGGTCCGCCACCAGCCGCGCCAGCAGATCGGCCGATCCGCCGGCGGGGAAGGGAATGGTGAAGCTGACCACGCGGTCCGGCCAGGCCGCGCCTTGCGCGAAAGCGGAACCGAAGGGCGCCGCCGTGATGGCGGCCAAGGCAAGACGACGGGTCAGCATGGCGAGGACTTCCTCAGATGGTGATGTTCTGGCTGCGGATGATCTCGCCCCATTTGGCGAGCTCCTCCGTCCAATAGGCGTCGAGTTCAGCGGCGGTGCTGCCGATGGTCTCCACCGCCATGGTGTTCAGCCGCTCCTTCGTCGCCGGATCGCGCAGCGCCTTCTGCATCGCGGCGGTCAGCCGGGCCACGATCGGTGCGGGCGTGCCGGCCGGCAGCAGCATGATGACATCGGTGGAGGAGGCGAAACCGGGCACGCCGGATTCCGCCAGCGTCGGCAGGTCCGGCGCGAAGGTCGAACGCTCCGCCGTGCCGACGCCCAGCACCTTCAATTGCCGGTTGGCGCGGAAAGGCAGGCAGGTGACGAGATCGACGAAGGACATCGCCACCTCCCCCGCCAGCAGGCCCTGCACGGAAGGGCCGCCGCCACGATAGGGCACATGCAACAGGCGCACATCGGCCTTGGCCTGGAACAGCTCCGTCGCCAGATGGCTGCTGGCGCCGATGCCGGCGGAGGAAAAGGTGACCTCGCCCGGCTTCGCCTTCGCATAGGCGATGAATTCCGCGACGCTGTTGACCGGGATGGAAGGGTGGACGCAGAGGCCCTGCGCGCTGCGCGCCACCAGGCTGACACCGGTGAAGGCCGCGCGGTTGTCATAGGGAATATTGGCCATCAGATGCGGCGCGATGGCATAGGTGCTGTTGGTGCCGAGCAGGAACGTATAGCCATCCGGCCGCGACCGCGCGACATGGCTGTGACCGATGGTGCCGGAAGCGCCGCCGCGATTGTCCACCACCACGGGCTGGCCGAGATCGGCCGCCATGGCCTGCGCGATGACGCGCCCCATCACGTCGGTGGAACCGCCCGCCGCCCAGGGGATCACCACCGTCAACGGGCGATTGGGAAACACCTCCTGCGCCGCCGCGGGCCGCGACGCCAGCGCGGGCGTGGCGAGGCTGGCGGCGAGCAGGGAACGACGTGTCACCACACTCATGGGTCTTCTCCGTTGTTGCCGCCGCACAGCGACGGCGATTGCGTGAATTGATGCGCGTGGCGGCGACCTTGCGGCCGCCGCTGCCGGCATCCCCCTGTTCGCCGCGTTTCTTGCGTCACGGCGTTGTGCAGTGTTGCCCGATCAAGGCAGTTCGACGACCAGATTCCGGAACTGATCCACAGAAACCTGCGCGCCCGGACCGATGACGCAGGTGGATTCCCGTTCCTCCACCAGAGCCGGCCCCTGGAAGCGTGCGCCTGGCGCGAGCGCGTAGCGGTCATAGACCTGGCAGGGCAGCCAGCCGATGCCTTCGAACAGGGCCTCCCGCACCCCACGCGCCGCCTTGGCGGCATCGGTGAAGCTTTCGGTCACCGTATTGGCGACTTCCGCCAGCTGGATGTCGCGGCCCGGCGCCAGGCAGGCGACACGCCAGGACAGCGCCTCGATCGGCAGGTCGGTCAAGGCGCGGCCGAAGCGTTCGGCATAGCTGGCGAAGAAGTTTTCCCGGATGGCCGGCAGATCGGCTTCGCTCAGCGACATCGACGGCAACTTCACGGGAATCTCGAAGCCCTGGCCGACATGTCGCATGTCGGCGGCGGGCAGCGTGGTGATGCTATCGGGATCAGCACCGGTTTCCAGCAGAAGCTGCCGGCCTTCCTCCGCCATTTGCGACAGCAGGCTGTTCACATGCGCCCAGTCCATCCGTTCCAGCCGTCCGACATGGCTGCGCACCAGATCGGTGGCGGGCGGCGCCACCAGGAAGCCAAGGGCCGAAGCCACGCCGGCGCCCAGCGGCACCAGCATGCGCTTCATCTTCAGCAGCCGCGCCAAGTCGTAGGAATGCACTGGCCCGGCGCCGCCGAAGGCGATCAGCGTGTAGCGGCGCGGGTCCCTGCCCTTCTCCGCCAGATGCATGCGCGTGGCGGCGGCCATCGTCTCATCGACGATGCGGCGGATGCCGAGCGCGGCCATGTCGCGCTCCACCTTCAGCCCCTTGGCAATGCCATTCTCGATGGCGCGCTGCACCGCATTGGGGTCCAGCGCCATCTCGCCGCCGAGAAAGTACTTTGGATCGAGCCGGCCGAGCACCAGGTCGCCATCGGTGACCGTGGGTTCGGTGCCGCCGCGGCCATAGCAGATCGGCCCCGGCTTGGCGCCGGCGCTGCGCGGGCCGACCTTCATCAGGCCGGAAGCGGCATCAACGCGAGCGATGGAGCCGCCGCCGGCACCAATCTCGATCATATCCACCACCGTCACCTTCAACGGCAGCCCAGAGCCCTTTTGGAAGCGGCGGACGCGGCCAGCCTCGAAGTCGAATTTGCGGTCGGGCGCCGCATCCTCCACCAGGCACATTTTTGCTGTTGTACCGCCCATGTCGAAGGACACGACATGGTTCTCGCCGGTGAGGCGCGCGAGGAAGGAGGCCGCCATGGCGCCGGCCGCGGGGCCGGATTCGATCAGGCGGATGGGGAATTCCTTGGCATCCCGCACCGCCGCGATGCCGCCGCCGGACAGCATCACATGCAGCCGCCCGACAAAGCCCAAGGCGGCAAGGTCTGCCTCCAGCTTGTCGAGGTAGCGACGCATCAGCGGCTGCACATAGGCATTGGCGCAGGCGGTGCTGGTGCGTTCGAATTCGCGGATTTCCGGCGCGACGCGGGACGACAGCGACAGCGGCAGGTCCGGATACATCTCCGCCACGATGGCCCCGGCGCGGACCTCATGCCGGTCGTCGTGATAGGCATGCATGAAGGCGATGGCCAGCGCCTCGATCTTCTCCTGCTCCACCAGCCGGGTGACGGCGGCGCGCACCGCATCTTCATCCAGCGGCAGCAGCGTGGCGCCATGCACGTCGATGCGCTCGGGGATTTCCAGGCGGCGATGGCGCGGCACCAGGGTCGGCGGCGCTTCCAGATACAGGTCGTAGAGGTCGTAGCGCGTCTCGCGGCCGATCTCGATCACGTCGCGGAAACCCGCGGTGGTCAGAAGGCCGACCGTGGCGCCGGTGCGCTCGATGATGGTGTTGGTCACCAGCGTGGTGCCGTGAACGATGCTGTGCAGGTCGGCGGGCTTGAGGCCCGTCTCCTCCAGCAGCCGCATCGTGCCGGCGATGATCGCCTCGCTGGGATCGTCCGGCGTGGTCAGCCGCTTACCGGTGGCAACCAGCTTGCGGATCGGATCATGCAGCACGAAATCCGTGAAGGTGCCGCCGACGTCAACGCCGATGCGTGCCGTGCCCGCGCTCATGCCTTCACCCCATAGTCACGCATCGCCGCCTCTTCCGTGATGTAGCCGTCGCGGATATCCGCGCGCACAGCTTCGGGGTCGCGCTGCTTCGGATCGCCGAAGCCGCCGCCGCCTGGATACAGCAAGGTCACGCGCCGCCCGGTCTCCACGCTGGTGCGGGACTTCGGGTGCGGCCGCGTGCCGTCATCAATGGCGATCACCGCCGGCGCGCCGGGGCCACCGCCGAGCAGGCCTTCCGCCGGATGGTCGCGCCGGTCCGACAGCAATGAGAGCCGCACCGCCGCCGGCGTGCGCACCTCGATCTCGGCCTCCTGCCCCAGGCCACCGCGGAACCGCCCGGCGCCGCCGGAATCGGGCCGAAGCTGCTTCCGCCAGACCAGCAAGGGCGCGACGCTCTCATAGGCCTCGATGGAGCCGGCGCCGACATTGGTCGGGAAGGCCGTGGTCGGAAGCCCGTCGCGATGCGGGCTGGCACCCATGCCGCCACTGGCGAAAAGCACTTGCGAAAAGCGATCGCCATTCTGGTCCATGCCGCTGAACAACGCGCGCATGGTCGGCGCGCCGCCGCATTCCGCCAGCACCTTGTCCGGCAGCACATCCGCCAGCGCCTTGTAGATGGCGCCCGCCAACAGATGGCCCGTGAGCTGCCGCGCGCTGCATGGCGCCGGGAAGCGCGGGTTCAGAATGGACCCCTCCGGCGCCGCGACGGTGATCGCCTGGTAGCTGCCCTCGTTGCGTGGCGTAAAGGGATCCAGCGCGCATTTCACCGGATAGACCGAATAGGCATGTGTGTAGTTCAGCACGCAGTTGATGCCGCGATCGATCTGCGGCGAGGTGCCGGCGAAGTCGATATGCATCGTCTCGCCCGAGACGGTCACGGCGCAGACAATCCGCGTCACCTGCTCGTCAAAACCATCGGCCTCGATGGTGGCGTGATAGGTGCCGTCCGGCACCTCGGCTATGGCGCGGCGCATCGCCTGGTCGGCGCGGATCTGCAAGGCCTCCGACAGGGCCTGCAGATCGTCGAGTCCCGTATCTTCCAGGAATTCGGCGAGGCGGCGCACCGCCACCTCATTCGCCACCACCTGCGCTTCCAGGTCGCCCATCACCGGGCCGGGGATGCGCACATTGGCGGAGAGCAGCTCCACCAGATCCTCGTTGCGCTGCCCGGCATGGAACAGGCGGGAGGGCGGGATGCGAATGCCTTCCTCGAACAGCTCCCGGCAATCCGCCGACCACAGCGCGCCACCGACATCCGGCGAATGCGCGATGGATCCCGCGAAGCCGACGATTTTTCCTTTATGGAAGATCGGACTGACAGCTGTGAAATCCGGCAGATGGCCCGTGGCCAGAAACGGATCATTGGTGATCACGCAATCGCCCGGCTGCCAGGTCTCGATCGGGAAGCGCTTGAGGAAATGCTTCGTCGTCTTCGGCAGGATGCAGGAGAAGGAGGCGATGCCGCCGGTGTTCTCCGAAATCGAATCCCCCTTCGCATCCATCAGCACCGTCGCGAAGTCGTTCGACTCGCGCACGATGGTGGAGAAGGCGGTGCGCAGCAGGCCCGTCGCCGCCTCATCGGCGATGGAGATCAATCGGCTCCAATAGACTTCGAGGGTGATGGGATCGAAGGCGTCCAAGGCAAGGCCCTTCCGGCTGGATTGCTGCAACTTCGTGAAGGCTATCCAGGGCGAAACAAGGGGTCCAATATAAAACACCTCTGTATTGAGATGCCCGGCCTATGGATCTGCGTCAGCTTCGCTACTTCGTCGCCTTGGCCGAGGAGCTGCACTTCACCCGCGCCGCGCAGCGCCTGTGCATGGCGCAGCCGCCGCTCAGCCAGCAAATCCGACAGTTGGAAGCGGAGCTGGACACCAAGCTGTTCGAACGCGGCACCCGCCATGTGGCGCTGACCGAGGCCGGCAAGGTGTTCCTGACGGAGGCCCGGGCCACGCTGGTTCAGGCCAGGCGGGCGGAGCTGGTGGCTCGCCGCGCCGGGCGTGGCGAAATCGGCGAGCTGCGCATGGGCCTTTTCGCCTCCGCGCCGCTGCTGCCCGCCTTCACCCGCGCCGTGCTCGCCTTTCGCGCCCGGCTGCCGGACGTGCATCTGACGCTGCGCGAAAGCCCGACGCTGGAGCAGGTGGATGCGCTGCGGCGGGGGGAGCTGGATGCCGGCTTCCTGCGCTGCCCCTCGGCGGATCATATCCCGGTCGATGTCGCGGCGGTGGAGCTGCTGCGGGAGCCGCTGGTGGCGATGATGCGCAGCGACCACCCGCTGGCAGCGGAGGCCACGCCGCTACGACTGGCCGAGCTGGCGGAGGAGAAGCTGATCTTCTTCTCCGCCGCCGTCGGCACAACGTTGCACGCCCAGTTCCTCGGCCTATGCCGCGCCGCCGGCTTCGCGCCGCAGATCACCCAGACGGCGCGGGAGAATTCGACGCTGATCGGGCTGGTGGCCGCGGGGCTGGGCATCGCGGTGATGCCGGCCTCGCTGGCACAAATCCAGGTGGCGGAAGTGACGCATCGCCCGCTGGCCGATGCGGGCGCCACCACGAGCATCTGGCTGGCGACGCCCCGCCAGCCCACGGCGCTGGCACGCGCCTTCCTGGCCTGCGCGACGGGCTAACCCCCTGTCACACCCGCAACCGCGCCCGGCGATTTGCGGTCACCTCGGATTGGATCCGAACTGACCGTTGCGCTAGAATCCGGTGGCAGCAAGGATGCAGCGGGATGTTCTTGAAATGGCGATCAGCAGCGGTCGCTGTAACGCTCGGACTGGCCGTCGCCGCGGCCGGGTCAACCTTCGTTCTACGCACCCCGCGACAGGCCTTTCTGACGGACTGCATCGCAAGGTCCGATTACCCGAAGCGGTGGGAAGCGGTTGACCGCTGCAAAGAGGAACTGGCCGAACTACGGCTCGATCGGACGGTGGGCACGGTGTTTGCCGGAGTTGGAACTCTGATCCTCATCCCCACAATCACCGTGAATGTCATGGTCATCCTCGTGTGGGTGCCGCTGCTGACACGTCGCCGCTAAGCCCAGGTTCCGCCAAGCCCTAATCACCGACCAGCGCCGGCCGCGCGGCCGGGTTCCAGGCGATGCCGGCCTCGGCCAGGCTCGCCGCCAGCATCGCGCCATCCATGCGCGCATGCCGCACCAGCAGCCCGACATAAAGCCCGACGAAATCCGGCCCATGCCCCGCCATGTCGCCATCGCCCGCATCGGCCAAGGCGTGCGCGATTTCGTGCAGCAGCACCCAGCTCGGGAGGCTTTCGGGCGCCTCGATCGCCAGGCGGCTGCCGGTGGCGATCACGGCGCGCGTCGCCTTGCGCGGCCGCAGGCGTGGCGGCCAGCGCAGCCCCTCCGCGGCCCAGACATGATCGACCAGCGCCTGCATCTGCGCGAAGGGCACCACCGAACGGTCCAGCGGCGCCACCACCCGGTCCTCCCAGGCATAGAGGCGCCGCGCGGCCGCGTCGCCCCGGCTCACCCGCCCCGGCGCCCCGGCAGGCGCGGCGTACCGGCCCCCGCCCCCACCGGCCGTTCCAGCGCCACCCGCCCGCCGGCGGCAGCCCCCTGCCGAAAGGCGGCATTGTCACTCACCCGACGCGTGGTGGTGCGGGAGCGCAGGCGGATGCCGAGGTCGCGAAACGCCTCCGCCACCCGCTTTTCCTTCGCCACCACCAGCGCCGTGCCACCGCCCGAAGCGCCGGCCGTGGTCATGCTGGCCTGGCGCTGGGCGGCCAGTTCATCCATCCGTTCGGAAACCCGCTCGGCGAAGCCGTAGCGGAAGCTGCGCAGCCGCTGCTGCGGCGTCTGGCGGCTGCGGCGATAGGCCTCGCTGGCGCGGAACTGCGCCTCCTCATGGTCCACCGCGCCGGCCACCACATGCATCAGGTACTCGCCCATCAGCACATCCGGCTCCAGCCCGAACAGCACGAAGTGGTTGCGGCCGACCATCCAGCCGCGCGTCTCGGTCAGGCGCAGGATCGCCATGAAGATGATGCCGACGGCCTGAAGCCGGGGGCCGGTGATCACGATGTCGCGTTGCAGGCAGGGTTCGTCCCGCAGCTCGACCTCGGACATGGTCAGGCCATAGACCTCCAGCAGCTCGCCCACTTTCTGGGCGGCCATCATCGCCTCGGCCTCGGAACAGCCGCGATCAATGGTCTTGGCGGCCAGGGCGCGCAGCCGGGCCTTTACCTTTTCCAGCTCTGTCCGCTGAGGGATCTGCACGGGGCGAATGTAGCAGAGACAGCCGCGCCCGCACCATGCTGCGTCGCAACATATCGTTGCTTGACTCCTTGGGAAACCGACGGGTATCCCAAACCGGAAACGCACCAGTTTCCCTATGAGGTCGCATGTTCCCTGATCGCGGCTTGCCGCTCCCCACCCGCCGCATCGCCTTCGCCGGCCTTGGCCTGCTGCTGCTCGCCGCCTGTGAGGAGCAGCCGCGCGGCGCCGCCGCCCAGCCCGCCCCGCCGCCGCCCACCGCCGTGACGGTGGTGACCCTGCAGCGCCAGCCCGTGCCGATCACCACCCTGCTGCCCGGCCGCACCGCCGCCTTCCAGGTGGCCGAGGTGCGGCCGCAGGTCGGCGGGCTGCTGCGCGAAAGGCTGTTCACCGAAGGCCAGGCCGTGACGGCGGGCCAGCCGCTGTTCCAGATCGACACAGGGTCGTTCGAGAATGCCGTGACCCGTGCCGAGGCCGCCCTGGCCCGTTCGGAAGCCACGCAGCGCGCGGCCGCCGGCACCGCCAACCGCTACCGCGCCCTGGTGCGATCCCAGGCGGTCAGCCAGCAGAACCTGGACAATGCCGAGGCGACCCTGCGGGAAGCCCAGGCCGATGTGCTGTCCGCCCGCGCCGCGCTGGACACGGCGCGGATCGACCTCGGCTATACCCAGGTCACCTCCCCCATCGCCGGTCGCACCGGCCGTTCCGGCGCCACGGTGGGCGCGCTGGTCACCGCGAACCAGGCGGCGGCGCTGGTCACGGTGACGCAGCTCGACCCGATCTATGTGGACGTCACGCAGCCCAACTCCGCCTTGCTGGCCCAGCGCCGCGATGTGGAAAGCGGCGCCCTGCGGCGCGAGGCCGCGGATCGCGCGCCAGCGAAGCTGATCCTGGAGGATGGCTCCACCTATCCGCATCCCGGCCAGATCCAGTTCTCCGAGGTGATCGTCGACCAGGGCACCGGCTCCGTCACCCTGCGCGCTGTGTTTCCGAACCCCGACCAGCTTCTGCTGCCCGGCATGTTCGTGCGCGCCGAAGTGGCCGAAGGCGTCACCGACCGCGCGCTGATGGTGCCGCAGCAGGGCGTGCTGCGCACCCCGCGCGGCGAGCCCTTCGCCTATGTGGTGAATGCGGAGGGCGTTGTGGAACAGCGCATCCTGCGCACCAGCCGCGCCATCGGCACCAACTGGCTGGTGACGGAGGGCGTGCAAGCCGGCGACCGCGTGGTGGTGGAAGGCGTGCAGCGCATCCGCCCCGGTGCGCGGGTGAACGCCACCGAACGCGGGGCCACACCGCCCGCGGCCCCGCAGGCCCGCAGCTAGGCAGACCGACATGGCACGTTTTTTCATCGACCGCCCGGTCTTTGCCTGGGTGATCGCCATCGGCATCATGCTGGCGGGGCTTCTGGCCCTGCGCACCCTGCCGATCGCGCAATACCCGGCCATCGCCCCGCCCGCCATCTCCGTCACCGTCAGCTATCCCGGCGCCTCCGCGGAGACGGTGCAGAGCACGGTGGTGCAGGTGATCGAGCAGCAGCTCAGCGGCATCGACGGCCTGCTGTACTTCTCTTCCCAGACCACCAAGGACGGCGCGGCCACCATCCAGCTCACCTTCGCCCAGGGCACCAACCCGGATACGGCGCAGGTGCAGGTGCAGAACAAGGTGCAGCTCGCCGTACCGCGCCTGCCGCAGACCGTGCAGCAGCAGGGCATCCGCGTCGCGAAATCCACCAGCAACTTCCTGATGGTGGTGGGCTTTGTCGCGACTGATGGGCGCATGGGCAGTTCCGACATCTCGGACTTCCTGGTCAGCACCATCCAGGACCCGATCAGCCGCACGGCGGGCGTCGGCGACTATCAGGTGTTCGGCGCGCAATTCGCCATGCGCATCTGGCTGGATCCCGCGAAGCTGGTGAATTACGGCCTGACGCCCGGCGATGTGCGCACTGCCATCCAGGCGCAGAACGTGCAGGTTTCCTCCGGCGAAATGGGCGCACAGCCTTCCGTCGCCGGCCAGCAGTTGAACGCCACCATCATCGGCCCGTCCTATCTGCAGACGCCGGAAGAATTCGGCGCGATCCTGCTGCGCGTGCAGACCGATGGCGCGCAGGTGCGGCTGCGTGACGTGGCGCGGGTGGAGATCGGCGCGGAAAGCTATGCCAACACCGCCCGCTTCAATGGCCAGCCCGCCGCCGGCATCGGCATCCGCCTGGCCAGCGGCTCCAACGCGCTGGACACGGCGACGGCGGTTCGGCTCACGATCGAAGGGTTGCGCGGCAACTTCCCCGCGGGACTGGAGGTGGTCTACCCCTACGACACCACCCCCTTCGTGCGCCTGTCGATCACCAGCGTGGTGCACACGCTGATCGAGGCGGTGGTGCTGGTCTTCCTGGTGATGTTCCTGTTCCTTCAGAACTGGCGCGCCACGCTGATCCCGACGCTGGCCATCCCGGTGGTGCTGCTGGGCACCTTCGCCATGCTGTCGGCCACCGGCTATTCCATCAACACGCTGACCATGTTCGGCCTGGTTCTGGCCATCGGCCTGCTGGTCGACGACGCCATCGTGGTCGTGGAAAATGTCGAGCGCGTGATGGCGGAGGAACACCTTCCGCCGGTCGAAGCGACGCGCAAATCCATGGACCAGATCACCGGCGCCCTGATCGGCATCGGCCTGGTGCTGTCCGCCGTGTTCCTGCCGATGGCCTTCTTCGGCGGCTCCACCGGCGTGATCTACCGGCAGTTCTCCATCACCATCGCCACCGCCATGGCGCTGTCCGTGCTGGTGGCGATCTTCTTCACCCCGGTGCTCTGCGCCACCCTGCTGAAGCCGCACAAGCCCGGCCAGGGCCAGCGCGGGTTCTTTGGCCTGTTCAACCGCGGCGTGGACCGCACGACCCGGGTCTATGAACGGGGCGTGCGCGGTAGCCTGAAGCGGCCTTGGCGAATGATGGCGATCTACGCCGCGCTGCTGGCCGCCCTCGGCTACGGCTTCCTGCGCCTGCCCGGCGGCTTCCTGCCGAATGAGGACCAGGGCACCGCCTTCGTGCAGGTCGTCGCCCCCCCGGGCGCCACCACGGAACGCACGCAGCGCGCCCTGGATGAGCTGAATCGCTATCTGATGGAGGAGGAGAAGGGCGTCGTCGCCTCCAACTTCGGCATCAACGGCTTCAGCTTCAGCGGCCGCGGCCAGAATGCCGGCCTCGGCTTCATCAGCCTGCGGCCCTGGAGCGAGCGACCCGGCGCGCAGAACAGCGTTCAGGCGCTGACCGCACGCATCAGCCGCCGCTTCGCCAGCTACCAGGATGCCATGGTCTTCGCCTTCGCCCCGCCGGCGATCACCGAACTCGGCAATGCCACCGGCTTCACCTTCCAGTTGCTGGACCGTGCGGGTGCTGGCCATGCGGCGCTGATGCAGGCGCGCAATCAGTTGCTGGGCATGGCCGCGCAAAGCCCGGTGCTGACCGCGGTGCGGCCGAACGGGCAGGATGACGAGGCGCAGTTCCGCCTGCTGGTGGATTGGGAAAGGGCCAGCGCGCTGGGGCTTTCCGTCTCCGACATCAACACCACGCTGTCCACCGCCTGGGGTTCGACCTATGTCAACGACTTCCTGGATCGTGGCCGCATCAAGCGCGTCTACATGCAGGGCGAGGCGGCATCGCGCATGCTGCCGGGCGACCTCGATCGCTGGTTCGTGCGCAATTCCAGCGGCCAGATGGTGCCCTTCACTGCCTTCGGCCGCACCGAGTGGATCTCCGGCTCGCCACGCCTGGAACGCTTCAACGGCATCGCCTCCCGCGAGATCCAGGGTGCGCCCGCGCCCGGGCGGACCAGTGGCGAGGCGATGGCGGAGATGGAGCGGCTGGCGACGCAATTGCCACCCGGCTTCGGCTATGCCTGGAGCGGCATTTCCTATGAGGAACGCGGCGCTTCCGGCCAGGCCCCGGCGCTTTATGCCATCTCGCTGATCGTCGTCTTCCTCTGCCTCGCAGCGCTGTATGAAAGCTGGTCGATCCCGACGGCGGTGATGCTGGTGGTGCCGCTGGGCGTGCTCGGCGCGGTGCTGGCCAGCCTGCTGCGCGGCATGTCGAACGACGTGTACTTCCAGGTCGGCCTTCTGACGACCATCGGCCTGTCCGCCAAGAACGCCATCCTGATTGTGGAATTCGCGAAGGAGGGTTTTGATCGTGGGCTGGGCCTGGTGGAAGCGGCGGCGGAAGCGGCGCGGCTGCGGCTGCGGCCGATCATCATGACCTCCCTCGCCTTCACGCTCGGCGTGGTGCCGCTGGCGATCTCCACCGGTGCCGGCTCCGGCGCGCAGAACGCGATCGGCACGGGCGTGATCGGCGGCGTGGTCACCGGCACCATCCTGGCCGTGGTCTTCGTGCCGCTATTCTTCCTGCTGGTGCTGAAGCTGTTCCGCACCCGGCCGAAGCAGGCGGCGAAGCCCACCGATACGGCGGCACCGCTGCCCGCGCCGGCGGAGTGACGCCGGTGGGAGAGGATGTGCTGACGGAGCGTCGCCGACCGGGGCGCGATCCGATGCCGGAGGCGGCGCGCAGCCGCCTCCTCTGCGACGCTGCCGCCAGCATCTTCCTGCGCGACGGCTATGGCGCGGCGCGGATGGATGCGGTGGCGAGCGCCGCCGGAATGTCGAAGCGCACGCTGTACCAATTGTTCCCGTCCAAGGCCGCGCTGTTCGAGGCGACGGTCAGCGCGGCCCTGGCGCCGCTGCATATGGACACGGAGCTGGAGCGGGAGCCCGATCTGGAACAGGCGCTGACAGGCACCCTGCTGACCGCCGCGCGGCACCTTCTGGCGCCGCGCCAGACCGCGCTGTTCCGCCTGGTGATCGCGGAGGGGCAGCGCTCCCCGGAGCTGGCGGAGGCCTTCCACCGCGTAAAGCTGAAGGGCGGCACCAACCCGCTGCAAAGGCGCATCGCGGCGGAGATGCAGGGCGGCCGCCTGGCGCCAGGCGATCCGGAACAGGCCTCCCGCCTGCTGTTCGGCATGGTGCTCGGCGGGCCCCAGATGATGATGATGCTGGGCCTGATTCCGCCGCCCGACGATGCGCAGCTGCAGGAGCTGGTGCGGCACGCCGTCGCCATCTATCTGCGCGGCGCGCAGTCGGCGGCTCAGCCGCCAGGAATACCGCCGAACAGCCCGCGCTGATAATCGCGCACCGCCTGCTGGATTTCCTGGGCGGTGTTCATCACGAAGGGGCCGTGCGCGACGACGGGCTCGTCGAAGGGCATCGCATGGCCGAACAGAACCACCGCGCCCTGCGCACCGGCCACCATCTCCACCACATCCCCGTCCTGGTTCAGCGTGACCAGATGGCCGGCCGCGACTTGGCGGCCTGACACGGCCAGCTCGCCGCGCACGATATAGAGAAACACGTTGTGCGCGGGCGGCACGGCGGGGCTGATGGTGCCGCCGGCCTCGAAGCGCAGCACCGTCATCGCGATGCCGGTTTCGGAATGGATCGGCCCCTTTTGCCCATCCCATTCACCCGAGATCAGATCAATCTGGACGCGGCCCGCATCCGCCGCGATCGCCGGAATCTCGGCGCGCTGCAGGCCGGTATAGGCGGGCGTCGTCATCTTCAGTCGCGCCGGCAGATTGACCCAGAGCTGCAGGATCTCCAGCGCGCCGCCGCTGCGCTTGAAGGAGTCGGGGGAAATCTCCGCATGCACCAGGCCACGCCCGGCCGTCATCCATTGCACACCGCCGGCGCGGATCACGCTTTCATGCCCACCGCTGTCCAGATGCGCCAATTCGCCGTCGAGGATGAAGGTCACCGTCTCGAAGCCGCGATGCGGATGCGGGCCGAAGGGCAGGCCGCGATTGTTCGGCGGATAGATTTGGGGGCCGTGATGGTTGAGGAACAGGAAGGGGTCCACCTGGTCCAGCCCCGGCCCCGGCAACGGGCGCCGCGTGGTCAGGTCGCCGATATCGTCACGCAGCGCCGGATGCAGCGCCTTCACGGTACGGCTGGTCATTGGATATCCCCTTCACGCTGTTGCCGGCACGTCCTAGCCTTGCCGCGCGATATGGGAGGAACAGGCGATCTTGACCAGCCTGATGGATCTGTCCGGGAAACGCGCCTTTGTCAGTGGCGCCTCCTCCGGCCTCGGCGCGCATTTTGCGCAATGCCTGGCGGCGCAGGGGGCGGAGGTGGTGCTGGCGGCAAGGCGGGTGGAGGCGCTGGAGGTGGTGGCCAAGGCCATCCGCGCGACGGGCGGCAGTGCAACCACCATACGCCTCGACATCGCCGATCCGGCCGGCTGGGACGGGCTGGAGGACGCGGCCGGCGTGATCGACATATTGGTGAACAATGCCGGCATCGTGCGAGAAGGCGCGGCGCTGGACCAGGCGGAAGCCGACTGGGATGCGGTGATCGACACCAATCTGAAGGGCATGGCCTTCCTGGCGCAGCGCATGGCGCGCGGCATGAAGGATCGCGGTGGGGGCTGCATCATCAACATCGCCTCCATCCTCGGGCTGCGGCAGGCGGGTGGCGTGCTGTCCTATGCCGTGTCCAAGGCGGGCGTCATCCAGATGACGAAGTCGCTCGCGCTGGAATGGGCGCGGCACGGCATCCGCGTGAACGCCATCGCGCCCGGCTATATCGAGACCGAGTTGAACCGCGATTTCTGGGCCTCCCCCGGCGGGGTGGCGATGATCAAGCGCATTCCGCAGCGCCGTCTCGGCCAGTTGCGGGACTTCGACGGGCCGTTGCTGCTGCTGGCCTCCGACGCCTCCCGCTACATGACCGGATCGGTGCTGGTGGTGGATGGCGGGCATATGGTGAGCAGCCTGTGAGGACAGACGCATGATGGAACAGACCCCGCGCAGCCTGAAGATCGCGCAGCGCGTCGAGGATTTCGTGCGCGGCACCGTCATCCCCTATGAGCGCGATCCGCGCTGCGGTGCACATGGGCCGGCCGAGGATCTGGTGCGCGAGTTGCGCGAAAAGGCGCGCGCGGTCGGCGTGCTGACGCCGCATATCCTGGCGGATGGCAGCCATCTGACGCAGGTGGAAACGGCGACCGTGCTCAAGAAGTCGGGCCTGTCGCCGCTCGGCCCGGTGGCGGTCAACACCATGGCGCCCGATGAGGGCAATATGTTCCTGTTGGGAAAGATCGGCACGGCGGAGCAGAAAGCGCGTTTCCTGGCGCCGCTGATCGCCGGCGCGCGATCCGCCTTCTTCATGACGGAACCCGCCGCGGAAGGTGGCGCGGGGTCCGATCCCTCGATGTTGCAGACCATGGCGCGGCGCGACAATTCCGGCTGGGTCATCAATGGCCGCAAGGCTTTCATCACGGGTGCGCAGGGTGCGTCGGTCGGCATCGTCATGGCGCGCAGCACGCCGATGGACGCCAAGATCGGCGCCACCATGTTCCTGGTGGAATTGCCAAACCCCGCGATCCGCATCGAACGCATCCTCGACACCATCGACAGCTCCATGCCCGGCGGCCATGCGGTGGTCGCCATCGAGGATCTGCGCGTGACGGACGACCAGGTGCTCGGCGAGGTGGATGAGGGTTTTCGCTACGCGCAGATCCGCCTCGCCCCCGCGCGCCTGTCCCATTGCATGCGCTGGCATGGCGCGGCGACGCGCGCGCAGGAGATTGCGACGGATTACGCGGTGAAGCGGGAGGCCTTCGGCAAGCTGTTGATCGACCATGAAGGCGTCGGCTTCATGTTGGCCGAGAATCTGATCGAATTGCAGCAGGCCGCGCTGATGATCGACTGGTGCGCCGCCGCGCTGGATGCCGGGCATTCCGGCACGCATGAAAGCAGTGTCGCGAAGGTGGCAGTATCGGAAGCGCTGTACCGCGTCGCCGATCGCTGCGTGCAGGTGCTGGGCGGCACGGGCGTGACCGGGGATACGATCGTCGAACAGGTGCTGCGCGAAACCCGCGCTTTCCGCATCTATGACGGCCCGACCGAGGTCCATAAATGGTCCATCGCCAAGGGCATCAAGCGCGCCGCGCTGGCGGGCCATAAGCGGTGAACGATACGGCCGCGCTCGCAGCCTGGATGTCCGCGCATGTGCCCGGCTTCGCCGGACCTGTGGAGCTCACCCGCTTCCAGGGCGGCCAGTCCAACCCGACCTATCGCATCGACACGCCCGCCGCCCGCTACGTGCTGCGCCGCAAGCCGCCCGGTGTGTTGCTGAAGGGCGCGCATGCGGTGGACCGGGAAGCCCGGGTGATGACCGCACTCGGCGCCGCCGGCTTTCCCGTGCCGCATGTCCATGCGCTGTGCCTGGATGAGGCCGTGCTCGGCAGCGCCTTCTACGTGATGGACATGGTGGAGGGCCGCATCTTCTGGGATGCCACCTTCCCCGACTTTTCGCGCGCCGAACGCGCGGCCTATTTCGCGGCGATGGTCGGCACGCTGGCGGCGCTGCACCGGCTCGACCCTGCCACCATCGGCCTCGCCGATTACGGCCGTCCCTCGCGCTATGTGGAGCGCCAGGTGGCGCGCTGGTCGAAGCAGTATCTGGAAGACACGGAAGCCGGCCGCAACGACGACATGGATCGGCTGGTGGACTGGCTGCCGCGCCATATCCCCGCCGCGGAGGAAGTGGCCGTGGTGCATGGCGACTTCCGGCTGGACAATATGATCTTCCACCCGACCGAGCCGCGCATTCTCGCCGTGCTGGACTGGGAATTGTCGACCATCGGCCACCCGCTGGCCGACTTCGCCTATCACCTCATGATGTACCGCATGCCGCGCGACATTCTGGGCGGCATTGCAGGTGTCGATCTTGCAGCGCAGGGCCTGCCGAGCGAGACGGAATACGTCGCCGCCTATGCCCGGCACAGCGGCCGCGACGCCGTGCCGGATCTGGACTTCTACGTCGCCTTCAACATGTTCCGCTTCGCCGCCATCCTGCACGGCATCCGCGGCCGCGCGGCGCGCGGCACCGCCGCCAATCCGGAAGCCCATGCTTTGGCGGCGCGCTTGGAAAGGGTGGCGGCCCTGGCCTGGAACCAGGCGCAGGCCGTCACCTGATCACACCCCGATCCAGGTCTCCGAAAAGGCCAGCATCGCGGTGGTGATGTGCTGTCCGGCGATCTCGCGCGGAATCGGCGCACCGGGGCAGGCCACGCCATTCACCGTGACGGTCGCCTTGTCGCAGCCGACGAAGAGGCTTGGCATATGGTGCCGCCCCGTGGCGGATTTTTCAGGCGGCAGCGCGAAGCAGAAAGGCGTGCCGAGGCCCGACCATTCCAGCTTCACCGTCATGTCGCCAGCCGTCACCGTCTCGCTATAGCTGGAAATGGCATCGCCACCCGCCGCCACGCTGTCCAGCTTGCGATATTGCAGGCCCGCCAGCCCGGGCAGCCCGCGCCAGGCGCCGAAATGCGACACATAATCAGCGACCAGCCAGCGCGCCAAAGGCTCGTTGTCGGTCAGGCAGATATTGCCCGGGGCGCCATTCTCCTGCGGTGATTGCAGCAGCACCAACGCATGGCCGCGCCCATGCGGCGACAGCACGACGCGGAAGAAGGACGCCAGCGTGGTGAAGGCACCCGCCGGGTCCTGCTTCAGCGAAATGCCCGGATTCTCGCCGGACCATTCGACGCGCCCCGGGAACAGCAATGTTTCTGCCATGTGGTCTCTCCTCAAACCGGCCTGTCGCCCTGGATGGTCACGCGGTTGCCGTAGCGCGTCGCGGGCCAGTAGTCCCACATCGCCCGGTGCTGCGCGCAGCGATTGTCCCA
Source organism: Roseomonas sp. F4 (assembly GCF_053891155.1). Lineage (NCBI taxonomy): Bacteria > Pseudomonadati > Pseudomonadota > Alphaproteobacteria > Acetobacterales > Roseomonadaceae > Roseomonas > Roseomonas sp. F4. The sequence goes on along the minus strand of NZ_JBSSHK010000002.1, from coordinate 241,034 downwards.
GAAGGCGACGGAATTGGTGCGCCAGCGGAAGCGGCACTGGAACAGCGGATTGGCGCTGTGCTCGAAGAGATAGGCGAGCAGCCCCGTGCTCTCATCCACCGGGATATCCAGGATGCGGCGCGTGAATCCCTTGTTGACGAACAACGCCTTGCGGCCCGTCACGGGATGGGTACGGATCACCGGATGCACCGCGCGCGGATAGACGGGCTTGTCCTGCACACCGACATTCGCATAGGTGCCGCGATAGATCTCCTCCCCGTCATGCACTGCTGTCAGACCCTCCAGATAGATCTTCATGCGGTCCGACAGCGCGTCATAGGCGGCGTACATATTGGCGAACAGCGTGTCGCCGCCGACCGCGGGCGATTCCTTGATATAGAGGATGCTGCCCAGTGGCGGTTCCTCGTCGCAGGACACGTCGGAATGCCAGAACTCGCCATTGGCGCGCGGGCTGTTGCGATCCGCCTTGATGATCATCAGTGCGGGGTGGCCCTCGGTTGGCGCCGCCGGGTGGATGTGCAGCGGACCGAAGTTCTGGCCGAAAGCCAGGTGCTGTTCCGGCGTCATCACCTGGTCGCGGAAGAAGATCACCAGGTTCTCGGCGAAGGCGCGATGAATCTCCTGCATCTGCTCCGGCGTCGGCCGGGCGAGGTCGACGCCGCCGAGCTCCGCGCCGATGATCGGCGTCAGCTTCTCCACCGTGATGCTGCGATAGGGTGCGGCGGCCTCCGCCTCATGCCGGTAGCGCGGGCCGGAAAGGTGGCTGGGCGTGACATGGTTCATGGACGTCCCCTTTTTTGGTGCACCGGCCGGGCCGATGGACGGTCGAGGGAACCGCAGCCTCCACCCCCCGTCAATGCACGCTTTACAACCGGCCCGGCCGCACGACATCGGGCTCGGACCAAGGGGAGGCCCGCTGTGATCCGCCTGCCGCGTCGTGCCGCGCTGGCACTACCCGCCTTGCTGCTGCCCCGCACCGCCCGGGCGGAGGGATGGCCGGTGCTGCACCAGGGCGGCATCGTGCTGTTCCGCCACGCCAACGCCCCTGGCGGCGGCGATCCCCCCGGTTTCCGGCTGGAAGATTGCGCCGCCCAGCGCAACCTGGATGCGGCCGGGCGCGACCAGGCGCGGCGCATCGGCGCGGATTTTCGGGCGCGGGAGATCCCGGTCGGTCAGGTGCTCACCTCCCGCTGGTGCCGGGCGCAGGAGACGGCGGAGCTGGCCTTTCCCGGCCAGTCCCGGCCCGAACCCGTCTTCGATTCCTTCTTCGCCAATCGCCAGAACGCCGCGCGGGTCACCGAGGCGGCGCGAGCCCTGCTGCAAGGCTGGGCGGGGCCCGGCGCGCTGGTGGTCACCACGCATCAGGTGAATATCACCGCCCTGACGGAGATTTTCCCGGCCTCCGGCGAGGGCATCGTGCTGCGCCGCGGCACGCTGGCGATCGCCGGGCGCATCCGGCCATGAGCACCACCCCCGCCATCCTGGCCGTGCTGCTGACCCTGGTGGCCGGCATCGCCTGCGGGCTGCTGTTCCTGCAACGCATCCGCCGCCCGCTGCTGGTGCTGATCCATCTGGTCCTGGCCCTGACCGCCACCGCCCTGGTCGCCTGGCTGGTGCTGCTGACGCCGGGCGGGCGCGGCGGCGGGCCGCCGGCCTGGTTGCCTCTGGCGCTGCTGGCCCTGGCGCTGATCGCGGGCTGGAGCGCCCGCCGCCTGCCCCGTGGCGCCCGGCGCGGCGCCAATGCCCTTCTGGCCAGCCATGTCTTCGCCGGGATCGCCGGCTTCCTGGTGCTGCTCGCCTGGGTCCGCCCGCCCGGTTGAAAAGCCCGGCCCGCCCGCGCATATCGCCGGCCGCGCAATGTGATGTGGGGACGCAAGATGACCGAGACTGCGGAGCGGCATGAATTCGGCGCCGAAGTGGGGCGCCTGCTCGATCTGGTCGTCCACGCCTTGTATTCCGAACGCGAGATCTTCCTGCGGGAGCTGGTGGCCAATGCCGCCGATGCCGTGGACCGCCGACGGTTCGAGGCGCTGACCGATGCCAGCCTGATGCTGCCGGCGGAGGCCAAGGTGCGGGTGGTGCCGGACAAGGCGGCCCGCACGCTGACCATCTCCGACCCCGGCACCGGCATGTCCAAATCGGAGCTGACCCAGCATCTGGGCACCATCGCCCGGTCGGGCACGCTGGCCTTCGCCAAATCCCTCGCCGATGCGCCGGCGGCGGAAAAGCCGAATCTGATCGGCCAGTTCGGCGTCGGATTCTATTCGGCCTTCATGGTGGCGGAGCGGGTGGAGGTCACCTCCCGCCGCGTCGGCACGGAGGAAGCCTGGCTCTGGGCCAGCGAGGGCCGCGGCGACTACACCCTGGCGCCGGCCGAGCGCGCCGAGGCGGGCACCGACATCGTGCTGCATATGAAGGCGGATGCGGAGGAGTTCCTGGAGCCGATGCGGCTGCAGACCATCATCCGCAAATGGGCCGACCACATCACCATCCCCATCACCGTCACCCAGGATGGGGTGGAGCAGCCGGCGAATGAGGGTACGGCGCTGTGGCGCAAATCGAAGTCGGAGGTGACGGAGGAAGCCAGCCTCGAATTCTACCGCCACCTCGGCAATATCTTCGACAAGCCCTGGTCCACCCTGCATTGGCGGGCGGAAGGCGCGCTGGAATTCAGCGCCCTGCTGTTCATCCCCGGCGCGAAGCCCTTCCAGGCGGTGGAAGGGGACCGGGAGAGCAAGGTGCGACTGCATGTCCGCCGCATGTTCATCACCGACGAGGCGGCGCTGCTGCCGCCCTGGCTGCGCTTCGTGCAGGGCGTGGTGGACACCGAGGACCTGCCGCTCAACGTCTCCCGCGAAATGCTCCAGGCCACCCCGGTGCTGGCGCGCATCCGCCGGGCGGTGACCGGCAAGGTGATGGCGGAGCTGAAATCGCGCGCCAAGGATGCCGAGGACTACATCAAGTTCTGGTCGGTCTTCGGCCCGGTGTTGAAGGAAGGCGTCTGGGAGGATGCGGAGCACCGGCAGGAACTGGCCGCGCTGCTGCGCTTCCGCTCCTCCGCCGTGGAGGGCTGGACCTCTCTGGCCGAGTATGTGGCGCGGATGAAGCCGGGGCAGGAGGCGATCCATATCCTGCTGGGCGACAATGCCGACACCCTGGCGAAGTCGCCGCAGTTGGAGGGTTTCCGTGCCAAGGGCGTGGAGGTGCTGCTGCTGACCGACCAGATCGACGCCTTCTGGCCGGAACAGCTCGAGCGCTTCGAGGGCAAGCCGATCCGCAGCATCACCCAGGGCAATATCGACCTGTCCGCGGTGGAAGGCACGGCGCCGGAGGGTGAGGCCGCCGACCTCGCCCGTCTGCTGCCGCTGCTGAAGGAGGCCTTGGCGAAGGAGGTGTCGGAGGTGCGCGCCACAGACCGTCTGGTGGACAGCGCCGTGGTGCTGGCCGCGACGGAAAGCGGCCCGGACCTTCAGATGCAGCGCCTGATGCGCCGCGCCGGCCGTGGCTTTGGTGGCGGGCTGCCGGTGCTGGAGGTCAACCCGCGCCATCCGCTGATCCGCCGCCTGGCGGAAAAGGCGGCGGCGGAAGGCGCGGAGCTGGCCGAGGATGCCGGCCTGTTGCTGGATCTGGCGCGACTGCAGGATGGCGACACGCCGCGCGATCCGGTGGCGTTTGCCCGGAAGGTGGCGGAGGCGCTGGCGATCGGGGGGGCTTGAAGGGCTGCAAGGCCCCCCTCACCCAACCCTCTCCCCCCGTTGGGGGGAGAGGGCTGCGCAGGCTTGGCGCGAAGCGCCTAGCCGGAGCGGGTGAGTGGGGCCTCGCAGGTCAGGGGCCAGCCCCCACCAGATGCGCCACAATCCGCCGAACCACCGCCGGATGCAGCGGCACCCCCGGCCGATCATACAGCGCGAGATTCCCCTCCCGATCCGCCGGCGACTCCCGCAGCACATGGTTCATCCCCGGCACCAGGGCCAGCGCCACCCCCTCCCGCGCCGCCGCCAGCCTTCGCGCATCTTCCGCCGAGACCTGAAGATCCGCCTGCCCCTGCATGACCAGCGTCGGCACCGACAGCCGCCGCAGCAACTCCGCCGGGTCCAGCGCGAACCAGGCGCGCAGATAGGGCTGCACGCTGGGCCGGAACAACGGCATCAATGGCGGCGGGACATCCGCCACCGCCTCTCCGCCCTCCAGCCGCGCAAGAATATCCAGCGACGCGGCGCGCAGATCCCCCGGCATCGGCGCCGCGGTCAGTTGCCGCCGCAGCAGATCGGCGGCCCGAAAACCCGGCGTGGCCAGCAGCACCAGCGCCGCCACGGGCCGCAGTCGTGCCGCCAGCAACGCCACCACCCCGCCCTCGCTATGGCCGAGCAGCGCCAGCCGATCGATGCCGGGCTGGGCCGCCAGATGATCCAGCGCCCGCGCCGCATCCTCGGCATAGAGATGCGGCGTCAGATCCTCCTCCTGGCCGATCGCCGCACGGCTGGCGGCGACGCCGCGCTTGTCCATGCGCAGGGTGGCAATGCCGGCATCGGCCAACCCCTCGGCCAGCAGGCGCAACGCGTCGTTGCGCAGGCCAGGCTGGTTGCCGTCCCGGTCAGTGGGACCGGAGCCCGGCAGCAGCAGGCAGGCGAGGCCGCGCCTGGGGCCTGATGGCCGCAACAGCGTGCCGTGCAGGCCGCCGGGCAGCACCACCGCCTCCGCGGCCTGGGCCGAGCCTGGCAAGGCCAGGGCCGAATGGGCGATCAGCGCGCGGCGGGTCGGTCGAAGAGTCATGGCTTCTCTGTGCCTCCCCCTTGCCCATCCCGCCAGCCTCGCCATTCTGGCGCGCCATTCAGGACGGACCACAGCATGACCAGCAGCGCGATCCAGCAGGTGCCCGGGGTGTTTCACCGGCGCGTGGGCGATATCCTCGTCACCGCCCTGAGCGATGGCCACCAGGACGCGCCGCTGTCGACCCTGGGCGACATCGCGCAGGAGGACGCCACCGCCCTGCTGCACAGCGCCTTCCGCCCCGTGCCGCGCCGCACGGCGGTGAACGGCTTCCTGATCCGCCACGGCGACCGCGTGGCGCTGATCGACACCGGCTGCGGCCCCTCCAAGCCCACGGTGGGGCGGCTGGCCGGCAATCTGGCGGCGGCGGGCGTGGCCGCGGAGTCGGTGGACACGCTGCTGATGACGCATCTGCATCCCGACCATTTTGGCGGGCTGACCGGGCCGGATGGCGCGCCGCTCTATCCCAAGGCGGCGTTTCGGCTGCATGTCGCCGAACATGCCTATTGGCGGGATGACGCCGCCATGGCCGCCTGCGATGCCGCGCGCCGCGCCGCCTTCTTCGGGGGTGCCCGTGCCCGGCTGGATGCCTATGCCGAGCGTACGAACCTGTTCACCGCCGGCGAGGTTTTTCCGGGCGTCACCGCTATCCCCCTGCCCGGCCATACCCCGGGCCATACTGGCTTCCTCATCACCTCCGGCGCAAAATCCCTGCTGATCTGGGGCGACATCGTGCATGTGCCGGAGGTGCAGGTGCCGCGGCCGGAGGCGACGATGGCGGTGGATGTGGACCCCGCCCAGGCCGCCGCCACACGCCGGCGCATCTTTGACCAGGTGGCGGCGGACCGGCAGGCGATCGCCGGCATGCATCTGCATTTCCCGGCCATGGCGCATCTGGCCCGGGAGGGTGACGGCTATCGGCTGGTGCCCGATGCCTGGACCCTCGACCTCGACGGAGACATCTGATGCCCTGGATCGACACCGCCGGCATCGCCCTGCGCTACGAGGTCACCGGCACCGGCCCCGAGACCCTGCTGCTGCTGCACGAAATGGGCGGCAGCCTGGAAAGCTGGGACCCGTTGTTGCCCCTGCTGACGCCGCGCTTCCGCATCATCCGCCACGACCAGCGCAATGCGGGCCTGTCGGAAAAGCCGCGCGGCCCGATGACCATCGACCAGTCGGGGCGGGACGCCATCGCGCTGCTCGATGCGCTGGGCGTCACCGAACCCGTGGTGGTGATCGGCACCGCCGTCGGCGGCGCGCTGGCCTTGCATCTGGCCGCGACCTTTCCGGACCGGGTGCGGGCGGCCATCGTCACATCGCCTGCCACCGGCGTGCCGGCCTCCGCCCGCCCGGGCGTGCTCGACCGCGCCGCGCGGCTGGAGCGGGACGGGCTGCGCGCTGGGGTGGATGACGGGCTGGCACTGAGCTACCCGCCGGTGCTGCGCGGCGATGCGGCGCGCTTTGCGGCCACGCGGGCGCATCGCATGGGCATCGACCCCGCCGGCTTCGCCGCCACCCTGCGCATGCTGGCCGACCTCGACATGACGGCGGAGCTGCCGCGCATCGCCTGCCCCGTGCTGGTCATTGCCGGCCAGCACGACCTGACCCGCCCGCCGGAGCGTGTGGCCCCGGTGGCGGAGGCGATTCCCGGCGCCACCTTCCGGGTGCTGGAGAGCGGCCATTTCATGGCGCTCCAGACCCCCGAATTGCTGGCCGAAGCGATCCTGACCTTCCTCGAAGGTCAATAAGCCGGCGAGGATTCCGTCACCGAGACATGGGCGGCAACGACCTTCCAGCCCACGTCCGGAAACCTCACAAAAGTCTGGCTCTGCCGCCCCGGCATGTCGCGCCCGCGCATGTCGAACTCCAGGTTCACGGTGGCAAAATCGCGCCCCAGCGTGGTGATGACCAGCCGGCGGTGGTGCAGCTTGATGCCCGGCCCCGGCGGCCGGCGCACCCGATGCGCGTGGATCTCGTCGAACCCATAGCCGTTCTCATGAATGGCGTAGCGGATGGTGTGGGGCGAGTTCCAGAAGGTGGCGTCCAGCACCTCCACATTCTTGTCGATCAGCGCCTGTTCGTAGCGTTCGAACAGCGCGCGGATTTCCGCCACCACCTCCGGGATATTCACCTCCATCAAGCCATCTCCTCCATTGCCAGCGCCATGCGCAGCAACAGGGTGTCCGCACCGCGCGCCGCGAGCAAGGACAGGCCCACGGGCCGGGCATGTGCCAGGGCGCCCGGCAGGCTGATCTGGGGATGCCCGGCCAGCCCGCCCTGGGCGCAGAGGCACAGGATCTGATCGCGGATCGGCGTAAGCGCCGACAGCGGCAGCCCGGCCCTGGGCGCCGGGAAGGGCGTGGTGGGCATGGCGAGCACCGTGCCGGGCGGCAGCAGGTGGCGCAGCCGCCCCCTCGCCTCCTGCCGCATCAGCGCGGCCCAGCCCCGCTCCGCCTCCGCCGTCGCGGCGCCCATCACCAGGCCGCGGGCGACGGAGAAGGCGAAGCGCGGATTGTCGCGCTCGATCCAAGCCCGAAAAGTCTCCCAGGCCTCGATGGGCTGCAGCGTGCGCTGGGCACGGCCCCAGGCGGTCAGGCCGGGCGGCGCCATCACCTCCTCCCGCCAATCCGGGACGATCTTTTTCAAGCGATCGAGCATGGGTTGCAGCGCGGCGGCCGTCTCGGGCTCGGCGAAGCCGAAGGCGTCGGTCGCGATGATGAGTTTGGTCGGCAGCGCATCGGCCACCTTCTCCCCCAGCAGCACTTCGGAAACCCGGGCAAAGGTCGCGGCATCGCGGGCGAACCAGCCGGTGGTGTCGGAACTCGGCGCCTGCGGCAGCATGCCGGTCAGGTCCAGCCGCCCATGCGTCGGGCGGATGCCGTAGAGCCCGCAAAAGCTGGCGGGCACGCGGACGGAGCCGCCGGTGTCGGTACCCAGTGCCAATTGGCACAAACCCTGGGCCACGGCGCTGGCGGAGCCGGAGGAGGACCCGCCCGGCACATGCCCCGGCGCGGCCGGATTCAGCGGCGTGCCCTCAAAGGCGTTCTCCCCCAATATGCCCAACGAGACCTCGTCGGTGATGGTCTTGCCGATCAGCGTCGCCCCGGCATTGAGCAGGGTCTGCACCGCCCAGGCATGGCGCACTGGCACCGGGTTCTGCCGCGCCCAGTCCGGATTGCCGCCGCCGGTCGGGTGGCCGGCGATGTCGAACAGGTCCTTGGCGGCAAATCGCAATCCGGCCAGCGGGCCGCCGGGGCTGCCCTCGATGCGAATATCGGTTCCGGGCACGAAGGGGGACATGGCGGCTCCTGCGGCGTTTCGCCGGAGTATGGCGCAGCCCCCCGCGCGCATGGAATGCTGCGGCCGAAATAGGGGGATGGCCATGTCTCAGGAACCGGCGCGGGTCGCGCTCATCACCGGCGCCGGGCGCGGCATCGGCCTCGCCACCGCGCGGCGCTTTCGGGCGGAGGGCTGGCGCGTGGCGCTGCTGGATATCGACGCAGCGCTACTGGATTCGGCGATGGCGGAGTTGGCGCAGCCCGAGGCCACGCTGGCGCTGCCCTGCGACGTGGCCGATGCCATCGCCATCACGGCTGCCATCCGCGCGGCCCATGCGCATTTCGGCCGGCTCGACGCGCTGGTGAACAATGCCGGCACCGCCGTCTTCAAGCCGATGCTGGAAACGACGCCGGCGGAATGGGCGCGGGTGCTGGCGGTGAACCTCACCGGGCCGTTCCTGGCGGTGCAGGCCGCGGCGCCGCTGATGGCCGAAGGTGGCGGCGGAGCGGTGGTGAACATCACGTCCATCTCCGGCCTGCGCGCCTCCACCCTGCGGGTCGCCTATGGCACCAGCAAGGCCGGCCTCGCGCATCTGACGAAACAACAGGCGGTGGAACTGGCGGCGCTCGGCATCCGCGTGAATGCCGTGGCGCCGGGGCCGGTGGACACCGCCATGGCCAAGGCCGTGCACTCACCGGCGATTCGCGCCGATTACCACGACACCATTCCGCTCAACCGCTACGGGCTGGAAAGCGAGTTGGCCGAGGCGATCTTCTTCCTGTGCAGCGACCGCGCCAGCTACATCACCGGCCAGGTCATCGCCGTGGATGGCGGCTTCGAAGCGACAGGGATCGGCCTGCCAACCCTGCGCGCCGCACGACGCAATCTGTAGATCGCGCGCGCGAACACCTACAGCACCAGGCCGCTCTCCGGATCGATCAGATGCATGTGGTTGAGATCGGCCGCCAGCGCCATCGCCTGCCCCGGCTCGGCCGGCGTCGTCGGGTCGATGCGCGCGCAGATCTCGGCACCCTGCATCCAGAAATGCACCAGCGTCTCCATCCCCATCGGCTCGATCACCTCCGGCGTCACCTCGAAGACTGCGATATTGTCGCGTTCAAGATTCTTCGGCTCCGTCAGATGCTCCGGCCGGATGCCGAACAGCACATCACGCCCCGCCGCCGCCTGATACCGCGCCGTGCGATCCGCCGGCACCGGCAGCACAATCCCGTTCGGCAGATTCAGCCGCAACGCACCCGACCCATTCTCCAGCCTGGCAGGGAAGAAATTCATCGCCGGGCTGCCGATGAAGCCCGCGACAAACCGCGTCCGCGGATGATGATACAACTCCTGCGGCGGACCCACCTGCTCGATCACGCCGTGATTCATCACCACCACACGATCCGCGAGCGTCATCGCCTCCACCTGGTCATGCGTCACATAGACCGTGGTGGTGCGCACCTTCTGATGCACCTTCTTGATCTCGGTCCGCATCTGCACACGCAACTTCGCATCCAGATTCGACAGCGGCTCATCGAACAAGAACACCTTCGGGTCGCGCACGATCGCCCGCCCCATCGCCACACGCTGCCGCTGACCACCCGACAGAGCCTTCGGCTTGCGCTGCAACAACGGCTCAATATCCAGAATCCGAGCGGCGTTGTTCACGCGCTTCGCGATCTCCTCCTTCGCGAACTTCCGCAGCGTCAAACCGAACGCCATGTTCTCGTAGACGGACATGTGCGGATACAGCGCATAATTCTGGAACACCATCGCGATATCCCGGTCGCGTGGCGGAATGTCATTCACCACCGTGCCACCAATCGCAATCTCACCCGAAGTGATCTCCTCCAACCCCGCGATCATCCGCAAGGTCGTGGACTTCCCACACCCCGAAGGCCCCACCAACACAACAAACTCATGATCCGCAATCTCCAGATCAATGCCCTTCACCGCCTGGACATTGCCCTCATACGCCTTGACCACCTTGCGAACCGAAACCTGAGCCATGTCGAAACCCCTAGCAGGATGAGGATGGATGCGGGTTGCGCGTGTGGATTTGCAGGGAGGGCGCTGCCCTCCCTGCACCCTCCCGCGAAGGGGCAGTGGCCCCTTCGAACCCTCGAATGAAGGGACAGGGTGGAGGAGGGGCACGAAGCGACCGTCGAACATGCGCTTGCGCCATGCCCCTCCTCCACCCTGTCCCTTGATGGGTTTCCAAAGGGACCACTGTCCCTTTGGCAGGGGGTGCAGGGGGACATCGTCCCCCTACCAGCCACCCAGCGCCACCGGCGCCCATCCTCACCCCGCTAGCCCTTCGTCGCGCCGGCGGTGAGGCCGGCGATGTAGTAGTCCATGAGGAAGGCGTAGACGATCACGGGGGGCAGGGCAGCGAGCAGGGCGCCGGCCATGATCTGGCCCCAGGCGAAGGTGTCCGCGCGCACGAGTTGGGAGACGACGCCGATGGTAAGCGGCATCTGGTCGGGAGTGGTGACGAAGGCGGTCGGATAGACGAAGGCGGCCCAGGAGACGGTGAAGGCGAAGATCGTCGCCGCGATGATGCCGGGCATAGCCACGGGGATGAAGATTTTCAGCAGCATTTGCGACCAGGAGGCGCCGTCGATCAGCGCGGCCTCGTCGAGTTCCTTGGGGATGGAGGCGAAGTAGCCGATCATGATCCAGGTGCAGAAGGGGACAGTGAGCGTCGGGTAGACAACGACGAGACCCCAGGAGGAGTTCAGCAGCCCGAGTCCGCCGACGATCTGGTAAAGCGGGATGAACAGCAGGGTTTCCGGAATCAGGTAGGTGAGGAAGACGCCGGTGGCGAGCGCCTGGCTGCCCCAGAAGCGCATGCGCGCCAGGGCAAAGGCGGCCAGCGTCGAGATCACCATGGTGATCAGCACGACGCAGACGGTGATCTTCACGCTGTTCCAGAAGAAGACCAGGAAGGTTGGGTTGCCGAGGATGGCCGCGTAGTTTTCCAGCGTCGGGTTGCGCACCAGCCAGGGATTGCCGGAGAGGTTGGCGACTTCGGCGCTGGTCTTCAGGCTGGTGATGAACATGTAGATCGGCGGCGCCAGGAAGATGATGGCGGCGAAGATCAGGGAGATATAGGCCGTCCACAGCGCCCAACGCCGTTCGGAGGAAAGGCTGCCCGCCTTGTGGTAGATGCCCGGAAGGTCACGATTGGCACCGCTGGCGCTCATCTCACGCTTCCTCCTTGTTCCGGCGGGTAACGCCGCGCAGCACGAAGTAGGCGAAGATCGCGAGCAGCGGGAACATGAACAGCGACACGGCGGCGCCGCGTGGCACGTTGCCGGACAGGATGCCGACCTGGAAGGCGTAGGTGGCGAAGACGTGGGTCAGGTCGCGCGGCCCGCCATTGGTCAGCACGCGGACGATGTCGTAGTTGGCGAAGGTGACGATCAGGCTGAACAGCACGGTGATGCTGATGATGTTGCGCATCATCGGCAGGGTCACATAGCGCAGCCGCTGGAAGCCCGTGGCGCCGTCGATGGCGGCCGCTTCGTACAACTGCTCCGGCACGGATTTCAGCGCCGCCAGGTACATGATCATGAAAAAGGGCGCGCCATACCAGACATTGACGATGATGACGGAAACGCGCGCCCACCAGGGCTCGCCGAGCCAGGGCACGGCGGGCACGGCAAAGACGTTGAGCAGGTAGTTGATCGATGAATAGCTGGGGTCGAACATCCACCACCAGCCGAGCGTCGACAGGGCCGGCGGGATCACCCAGGGGATCAGCAGCATGCCGCGCCATTTGCGCTGCCCCTTGGCGGGGATGTCGTGCAGCATATGCGCCAGCCAGAAGCCGATCAGCGCCTTCAGCAGCACCGCGCTGACGGCGAAGATGCAGGACTGCATGATCACCATGTAGAAGGTGTCAGTGTCCAGCAGGATGGCGAAGTTCTCGAGGCCGATGTTGCGCACCATCGTGCGGTTCAGCGTCGAGAGGTACATGGCATAGACGGCCGGATAGGCGACCAGCCCGCCGATCACGATGATCAGCGGCAGGGTCATCAGGAAGGCGATGGTCGATCGCCGCCGCGTGAATCGTTGCAGCGAGGTCACACCCTCGCTCCGACCTGCCAGCATGCTGCCGTCGGCTGCCATGCACTCGCTCTCCCACCAAGCTGCAGCGACAAGGGGCGGGGCGCCGGCTGGCGCCCCGCGTCAGGCCAGTTCAGCCGCGCGCGAAGTTGCGCAGCTCGCGTTCGGCCCAGGTCAGCGCCTGGTCGATCGTCTCGCCGCCCTGGGACACGCGGGCGACCAGCTTGGTGTTGATGGCCTGGTTGTAGGCCTGCACAGCGATCTCCGCCGGCGCCGGGGCGAAGGCGACGGATTGCGTGGCGTTGTGGTGTGGCTTCAGCGGGTAGTTGTAGACCACACCGGTGGGCGGGCCTTCGGTGCGCCAGATGTCGAAATTCGCCATGGTGCCGAAGGGTGGGATGTCGTAGCCGCTGCTGGTCGTCGTCTGCCGTTCCGCCGAGGTGCGGTCGGAGAGGAATTCCAGCAGGCCCTTGGCCGCCGTCTTGTTCCGGCTGAACGACCAGATGCCCCAGAAATACGGCAGGTAGGGCGTGAAGCGGCCGGAGGGGCCGGCCGGCATCGGAAAGGTCCAGCACTTCTCCGCCACCTGCGGCGCATCGCGCTTGGCCACCGCCCAGGTGGAGGGCGGGTTGAAGATCAGGGCGGAGCGGCCGGAGATCAGCGCGCGGTTGTTGCTGGCATCGTCCCAGGCCCAGACGTCGTTCGGCAGGAAGCGCGCCAGCTTCACCAGGTATTCCAGGCCGGCGCGTACGCCGGGGTCGCGGCGCACCGTCACGGTGCCGCTTTCGTCGATGAACTTGGCATTGTAGCTGCGGAACAGCGCGCCCACCCAGTCCACCGCATCGGTGAAGCTGCCCATCGGCAGGCCGAAGGAGAAGCCGGCGGCGTGGCACTTCTCGGCCGCGGTCAGGAAGGTGTCCCAGTTCCACTGGTCGACGCCCGGGCCGGTGCGGTCTTCCGCCGGGTACATGGCGCGGACATCAAGGCCCGCATGTTCCTGCAGCAGGTCGAAGCGCGCCAGGCAGGGCTTCTGCTGGGTGCCGGAGACGGCGGGGATGGCGCGCCAGGAGCCTTCCCGCTTGGCCAGGAATTCGGCCGCCGGGTTGATCGGGCCGTATTTCGCGACCAGGCGGCCGACCACGTCATCCACCGGCTCCAGCAGCCGGGCATGGGCGGAGGGCTCCCAGGTCGGGAAAGACAGGATGTCGTGGCCGCTGCGGGCCTGGGCCTGGGCGGCGATGGTCAGCAGGTTCTGGTTGCCGACGGAGGTGATGAAATCGACCTGCACGTCGACGCGGTTGTTGCGGCCCCATTCGGCGCAGAGCTCGCGCATGATGCCGTTGCCGGCCGGCACCCAATGGTCCCAGAAGCCGCAGCGCAATGTGGTGGTGGCCTGGGCGTGGACCGCGGGCGCGGCAAGCGTTCCCCCCGCCACGGTGGCCAAGGCACTGGCGCGCAGCACATCGCGCCGGCTCATCCCGTCGAATGCCATCCGAACCTCCTCCCTCGCGGCCGGTTCTCCGGTCCGCTTTGTTCCCAAGGGTAGGTTAGTCAGCCCTTGCGCGCGCATGCAACCGCTGATGACGTTGCTTTCGCGATAGGAATTGCGCGGTGCCGGAGGATTGACCCAGGCCCCCCGGTCGCGGGACCATGGCGTCATGGATACATCGGACTTCGACGTCGTCGTGATCGGCGCCGGCATCGCGGGCGCCACGGCGGCCGCCCATTGCGCGGCCACCGGCCGCGTCGCGCTGATGGAGGCGGAGGAGACCGCCGGCTATCACAGCACCGGGCGGTCCGCCGCGATCTGGATCCAGAATTACGGCCCGCCGGATGTGCGTCGCCTCTCCGCCGCCTCCCGCGCCTTCTTCGCCACGCCGCCCGCCGGCTTCGCGGAGGTGCCGATCTTCGCGCAGCGCCCCGTTGTCACCGTGGCACCGGCCGACCAGGCGGCGGAGATGCAGGCGATGCTCGACGCCGGCGAGGGGCTGGAGCCGATTTCGCTGGCGGAGGTCGCCGCCATGGGTCCGCCGCTGAAGCCCGGCTATGCCGTCTCCGCCGCGATCGAGCGGGATGCCTTCGACATCGATGTGGCGGCGCTGCATGCGGGCTTCCTGCGGGCCGCACGGGCCGCTGGCGGGGTGCTGGCGCTGCGGGCGCGGGCGGGGCGCATCTGGCACGACAAGGGGCTTTGGCACGCCACGGCGAATGACGGCGCGGTCTATCGCGCCCCGGTGCTGGTGAATGCCGCCGGCGCCTGGGGGGATGAGGTGGCGACCCTGGCGGGACTCGCACCGATCGGCCTTCAGCCGAAGCGGCGCACGGCGCTGATCATCGATCCGGGGCTGGAGGATTGCGGCGGCTGGCCGCTGGTCGGCGATGCGGCGCATAGCTGGTACGTGCGGCCGGAGGCGCGGCGCAAGCTGATGGTCTCCCCGGCCGATGAGACGGACATGCCGCCACATGACGTACAGCCGGAGGAGATCGATGTCGCCATCGCCATCGACCGCATGCAGCAGGCGCTGGATATCCCGGTGCATCGGGTGGAGCACCGCTGGGCCGGGCTGCGCAGCTTCACGCCGGATCGCAGCCTGGCCATCGGCTTCGACGCGCAGGCGCCGGGCTTTCTCTGGATGATCGGCCAGGGCGGCTACGGCATCCAGACCTCACCCGCCGCCGGGCGGCTGGTGGCGGGACTGGTGGCCGGCGCGGTGGCGGAGGAGCTGTTGCCCGTGGTGCCCCTCGTCGATCCCAACCGCTTCAGGACCGCCGCATGACCGCTCTGCCCACCCCCGCCGATGTGCGCGCCGCCGCCGCGCGCATCGCGCCCCACATCATCCGCACGCCAATGCTGCGCCATGCGCTGCTGGATGCGCTGACCGGCGGCACGATCCTGGTGAAGCCCGAACCCTTGCAGCGCACCGGTAGCTTCAAGCTGCGCGGCGCCACCAATGCCGCGCTGCTGATGTCGGAGGCCGCGCGCGCCGGCGGCGTGGTGACGCATTCCTCCGGCAATCACGGCCAGGCGGTGGCCTGCGCGGCGGCGATGCTCGGTATGAAGGCGCTGATCGCCATGCCGATGGACGCCCCCGCCATCAAGGTGGAGAGCACACGCCGCTGGGGCGCCGAAATCACCGTCTTCGACCGCAAGACGACGGACCGGGAAACCCTGGCCGCACGGCTGGCGGCGGAGCGGGGCGGCACGGTGCTGCCACCCTTCGACCACCCGGATGTCATCGCCGGCCAGGGCACGCTGGCGTTGGAGCTGTTCGAGGATGCGGCCGCCGCCGGCCTGGCGCTGGACGCGCTCGCGGTCTGCACCGGCGGCGGCGGGCTGATCGCCGGCTGCGCCCTGGCGGCGGAGGATGCCTCCCCTGCCACGCGGATCTGGGCGGTGGAGCCGGAGGGCTGGGACGATACCAAGCTGTCGCTGGAAGCCGGCCAGCGCATCGCCAATGATGGCCAGGGATCGACCCTGTGTGACGCGCTGCTGTCGCTCCGACCCGGGGAGCTGACCTTCGCGGTGAACCAGCCGCGCCTGGCCGGCGCCGTGGTGGTGACGCCCGCCGAGGTCTTCGCGGCCATGCGCTTCGCCTTCGAGCATCTGAAGATCGTGGCGGAGCCCGGTGGCGCCGTGGCGCTGGCCGCCGTGCTGGCTGGCAAGGTGGAGGCGCGCGGCCGCACGGTGGGCGTGGTGGTCAGCGGCGGGAATGTGGACCCCGCCGTCTTCGCGCAGGCCCTGGCGGCCTGATCGCGCCATGCGCCGCGACCTTCTGGGCGGGGCGCTTCTGCTGGCGGCGCTGGTCGTGGTGGCCGTGCATCTCGGCGGCGGGGCGCGGCTGCCCACGGCGCTGCTGATCGGCTGGTGCGCCGGCGCGGCGGGCTGGATGGCAATGGTGCTGACACGGCGCCGCGCGCATACCGCAGAGGGTCTGCGGCACCAGGCGGCGGCGCTGGATGGCAATCGCTGGGCGATGCTCAGCGCCGCGCTCAGCGCGTCCCTGGCCTCGCTGGTGGCGGTGGGCTGGGCGCTGGTGGAGGCGCCACGGCCGGCCCCGATCGGCCTGCTGCTGCTCGGCCTCGGCACCATCGCGATGTCCTGGCTGTTCCTGCATGTGCTGTTCGCGGTGCATTACGCCCATGCGCATTGGCGCGAAGGCAAGGGCATCGCCTTCCCCGGCAATGCCCTGCCCGATTTCCAGGAATTCCTCTACTTCGCCTTCACCGTCGGCATGACCTTCCAGGTCTCCGACGCCAGCACCGAAAGCGCGGCGATGCGGCGGCTGGTGCTGCTGCACGGGCTGCTGGCCTTCCTGTTCAACGCCGTCATCCTGGCCGCCGCGGTGAATCTGGCGGCGACGCTGGCGGGGTAGAGGGCTTTTTCAGCAGCCTGTTGAGACCTCGGTTCAGGGCTGATGCAGCCAGGGGATCATGCGCCCCGCCACGCCGTCACGCCGGATGAAGGCGTGGTACAGCGTGGCCAGCACATGCAGCACCACCACGCCGAGCAGCAGATTGGCCAGCACCTCATGCACGCCCTCGAACAGCTTGCGCTGCCCATAGGCGGCCAGCAGGTTCGGCACTTCGAACAGGCCGAGCACCGGCACCTGCGCACGGGCGGACAGCACCGTGGCCATGCCGGCGAGCGGCACCAGCAGCATCAGCGCATAGAGCGCCAGATGCGCGGCGGCGGCCAGCCGATGTTCCCAGCGCGCCTCACCCGGCTCCGGTGGCAAGGCGGGCCCCACCAGGCGGGCGATCAGCCGCGGCAGCAGTAGCGCCAGCACGCCAAGGCCGAGCAGCACATGCACGCCAAGCCCCACCGCGCGGTCCGGCCCACGGGCCAGATCCTCCATCAGCGAGCCGAGCAGCCAGGCGGCGGCAATCACCGCCGCCATGGTCCAATGCAGAATGATCTGAAGCGTCGAATGGCGCGTGGGCATGCGAAATACCTCCTGGCCTGACGTGACCCAGGGGGCACAGCCTGCGCGCGCAACCCGCCTGCGGCATTGATCCACCGCAAGCGGGCTGCGTTCGCCTTCAGGCGCCGGCCATCCGGCCACGCTCGCTGCAGGCCCAGCCGTGGCTGTGCACCAGGCCGTCATCGTAATCGACTTCCTGCCGCGTCACCTGCACCGGCGGGCGATGCACCATGCGGCCGCGTTCGCCGCAGGCCCAGCCATGGCTGTGCACCAGGCCGTCATCGTAGTTGTCGTCGGTCATGATCGTGCTCCGTGCTCGGGTTCAGTGGGCGGGAACGGGTTCGGCCTCGCGCGACTCCGCGGCCCCCGTGTGGAACTGCGCGGCCTCGGTGCTGGTGGCCAGCGCCGTGGTGCTGGCGGTGCCGCCGCTGGCGGCGGTGGCCACCGCGTCGAAATAGCCGACGCCGACCTCACGCTGGTGGCGGATGGCGGTGAAGCCCTCGGCCTCGGCGGCGAATTCGGCCTGCTGCAATTCGGAATAGGCGCCCATGCCGCGCTCGGCATAGCCGCGGGCGAGCTGGAACATGGACAGGTTCAGGCTGTGGAAGCCGGCCAGGGTGACGAACTGGAACTTGTAGCCCATGGCGCCCAGTTCGCGCTGGAACCGCGAGGCGGCCTCGACGCCCATCTTGCGCTGCCAGTTGAAGCTGGGTGAGCAGTTGTAGGCCAGCATCTTGCCGGGAAACTCGCGGTGGATCGCCTCGGCGAACTCACGCGCATCCTGAAGGTCGGGGTCGGAGGTTTCCCACCACAGAAGATCAGCATAGGGCGCATAGGCCAGGCTGCGGGCAATGGCATAGGCCTTGCCCATGCCGGGGGCGATGCGGAAGAAGCCTTCCGGCGTGCGCTCCCCGGTCAGGAAGGGGCGGTCGCGTTCATCGACATCGGCGGTCAGCAGCTGCGCCGATTCCGCATCCGTGCGGCACAGCAGCACGGTCGGCACACCCTCCACATCCGCCGCCAGCCGCGCTGCGTTCAGCGTGCGGATATGCTGCTGGATCGGCACCAGGACCTTGCCGCCGAGATGACCGCACTTCTTCTCGGAGGAGAGCTGATCCTCGAAATGCACGCCGGCGGCGCCGGCATCGATCATGGCGCGCATCAGCTCATAGGCATTCAGCGCGCCGCCGAAGCCGGCCTCCGCATCGGCGATGATCGGCGCCATCCATTGGGTGCTGTCTCCCTTGCCTTCCTGCACGGCGATCTGGTCGCAGCGGCGCAGCGCGTTGTTGATGCGGCGCACCACATTGGGCACGGCATCGACCGGGTACAGCGACTGGTCCGGATACATCTGCCCGGCGGTGTTCGCATCCGCCGCCACCTGCCAGCCGGAGAGGTAGATCGCCTTCAGCCCCGCCTTCACCTGCTGCACGGCCTGCATGCCGGTCAGCGCGCCGAGCGTGTTCACGAAGGGCTCCGTTTGCAGCAGCTGCCACAGCCGCCGCGCGCCTCGATCGGCGAGCGTGTGCTGCACCCGGAAGCTGCCGGCCAGCTTCGCCACATCGGCCGGGCTGTAGTCGCGGCGGATGCCGTCGAAACGGCCGGGCTGTGCAGGGCCGGCGCCGAGGCCGCCATCGGGGGCGTGAAGCGGGGCGGGAAAGGGACGCATGCATGAAACTCCTGACGGGCCGCGCGATCGCGGCGCCCGTCAATGATTCACATTGCAGCGCCGAAAATCCTCTGGAATCCTCACCGCGGAGCGGCAATCCTGTGGTGGAATTCACAGAACGGCCGGAAAATTTGTAAAGATTTACCAGAATGGCCCGTGTGGTGATTGGGCGCAGCCTTCGCCGGCTGCGCCTGGAACAGGGAATGACGCAGCAGGCCCTGGCGCTGCGGCTCGGCATTTCCGCCAGCTATCTGAACCTGATCGAGCACGACCAGCGCCCGGTCACCGCCAGCCTGCTGCTGAAGCTCGGCCAGATCTTCGCCGTGGACCTCGCCACCCTCTCGGGCCAGCGCGAACAGAAGATCGAAGCCGGGCTGCGGGAGGTGCTGGCCGACCCGCTGCTGGGGCTGGAAGAAGTGCCGGAGGCGGAGGTGGCAACCCTGGCCGCCGAAGCGCCCCAGGCCGCCAATGCGCTGCTGGCGTTGTACCGCGCCTGGCGCGTGGCGCGGGAGGATGCCTCCGGCATCGCGCTCCCCTCCGGTCGCCGCCTGCTGTTGCCGAATGAGGAGGCGCGCGATTTCTTCCACGACCGCGCCAACCATTTTGCGGAGCTGGAACAGGTGGCGGAATCCATCGCCGGCGAATTGCGCGCGGCGCCGGCGGAGATGAACCACGCGGTGGCGGAGCGGCTACGCCGCACCCATGGCGTCACCGTCTCGGTCGGGCGGCTCGATGGCGCGCTGCGGCGCTACGATCCCGCCTTACGGCGGCTGGATCTTTCGGAATCCCTGCCGCGGGAAAGCCGTGGCTTTCAGATGGCCTTCCAACTGATGCTGCTGGAGGCGCGGGAGGCGGTGGAGGCCATCATCGCCCCGGCCCAGCTCTCCAGCGCAGAGGCCACCGCGCTGGTCCGCCTCGGCCTGCTGAACTATGCCGCTGCGGCGCTGCTGATGCCCTATGCCGCGTACCTTACCGCCGCGCGGGCCCTGCGGCATGAGGTGGAGGCGCTGGCCGCGCGCTTCGGCGTTTCCTTCGAACAGGCGGCGCACCGGCTTTCCACCCTGCAACGGCCGGAAGCGCGGGGCGTGCCCTTCTTCTTCCTGCGCGTCGATCCGGCAGGGAACGTCGACAAGCGCTTTTCCGCCGCCGGCTTTCCCTTCGCCCGCTTCGGCGGGTCCTGCCCGAAATGGATCGTCCATCAGGCTTTCGCCACGCCGGCCACCACCCGCGTGCAGGTGGCGCAACTGGCGGATGGCGCGACCTTCCTGTGCTTCGCCCGCGCCATCGTGGCGCCCACCACCCATTGGGGCGAGCCGCCGCCGATGCATGTGGTGGCGATGGGCTGCGACCTCTCCCGCGCCGCGGAGGTGGTCTATGCCGATGGGCTGGAACTGGGCCGCGCCGCCGTCGGCATCGGCCTGTCCTGCCGGCTATGCGACCGCGCCGATTGCCGCAGCCGCGCCTTCCCGCCACTGGAGCACCGGCTGAAGCTGGACCCCAACGAGGACGGCGCCAGCCCCTGGCGCTTCGAGCCCCGCCGCGCCTGACGCCGGATCGTCAGCTCAGACGTGGAAACTCTCGCCGCAGCCGCAGCGGCCCTTTTCGTTCGGATTGGTGAAGGTGAAGCCTGCGGACATGGCCTTCACCTCGTAATCCATCACGGTGCCGATCAGGAACAGCGTCGCCTTGCGGTCGACCACAACGGTGACGCCCTTGTCGGTGACGACCTCGTCACCCGGCCCCGGCCCATCGACCCAGGTCAGGTCATAGGCCATGCCGGAACAGCCCTTGGTCTTCACCGCGATGCGCAGCGTCTTGCCCGCCTCTCCACTCGCGTAAAGGGCGCGCAGCCGCTCGGCAGCGGCATCGGACAGGCCCATCAGCGGCGGCAGGGCGCGGCGCGGGCGGGTTTCGGTGGTCGTGCTCATCCCGGGGCCTCCCTCAATACATGTTCAGCGCGAGGCGCGCGTCTTCGCTCATCCGGCTCTGGTCCCAGGGCGGGTCCCAGACCACCTCGACGGTCACGTCGGTGACGCCGGGGACAGCGCGCACCGCTTCCTCTGCCTGGCTCGGCAATTCCTGGGCCGAGGGGCAGGAGGGGGTGGTGAGCGTCATCTCCACCTTCACATGACCATCATCGGCGATCTCCACCGCGTAGATCAGGCCGAGCTCGTAGATATCGACCGGGATTTCCGGATCAAAGACCGTCTTGAGGACGGAAATCACCGCATCCTCATTCACCCGAACCGGCGGCTCCGTGCCGCCATCGGGAGTCCAGGTGCCGTGGATCGGCGCTGTGGGAGTCTCACTCACTGCTCGCCTCCTTCGCGCCGCCATCCAGCGCCGCGTTCAGCGTGTGCCAGGCCAAGGTCGCGCATTTCACCCGGCTTGGGAAATCATGCACACCGGAGAGCGGCGCCAGGCGTTCCATGTCTTCCGCGATGTCGCCGCCGCAATCGGGGCACACGCCCGTCATCGCCAGCGCCCGGAAATTCTCGCCCATCTTGCGGGCCTGGTCCTGGGTCTTGCCGCGCACCGTGTCGGTCATCAGGGAAGCGCTGGCCATGGAGATGGCGCAGCCACGCCCCTGGAAGGCCGCGTCCTGGATATGGCCATCGGGCGCAAGTTTCAAAAACAATTCCATGCGGTCGCCGCACATCGGGTTGTCCCCGCGCGCAGTCCGGTCCGCATCGTCCAGCCGCTTGAAATTGCGCGGCTTGCGGCCGTGATCGAGGATCACTTCCTGGTACAGGTCACGCAGATCGTCGAAAAGCCCGCCGCTCATCGAAAGAACTCCCGCGCCTGTTGCAGCGCATCGGCCAGCAGATCGACCTCCGCCGGCGTGGTGTAGAGGCCGAAGGAGGCGCGGCAGGTGCTTTCCACATCGAAGCGCGCGTGAAGAGGCTCCGCGCAGTGCCGGCCGGAGCGCACGGCGATGCCGGCGCGGTCGAGCAGCGTTGCGACGTCATGCGCATGCGCCGTGTCGAGGGCGAAGGCGAAGACGCCGCCGCGATCCTGCGCGCGGCCGAGCAGGGTGACGCCCTCGATCTGCGGCAGGCGCGCCATGGCGCGATCGACCAAGGCGCGTTCATGCGCCTCGATCGCCGCCATGCCGATGGCTTCGACATAGTCGATGGCGGCATGCAGACCGATCGCCTCGATGATCGGCGGCGTACCCGCCTCGAACTTGGCCGGATAGGGCGCCCAGATCGACCGCTCGAAGGAGACCTCGGCGATCATGTCGCCGCCGCCGAGGAAGGGCGGCATCGCCTCCTGCAACGCCGCCTTGGCGTAGAGCACGCCGATGCCTGTCGGGCCGTAGAGCTTGTGGCCGGTGAAGACGTAGAAATCCGCATCGATCTCGCGCACATCGACGCGGCGATGCACGGCGGCCTGGCTGCCATCGAACAGCACCTTGGCGCCGGCCTCATGCGCCATGCGCGCGATCTGCGCGGCGGGCGTGACGGTGCCGAGCACGTTCGACATATGCGTCACGGCCACCAGGCCAACCTTGCCATCCGCAAGCTTGGCAGCGAGGTCGTCCAGGTCCAGCTCACCGCTGTCCGTGATGCGGCAAACGCGCAGCTCGATGCCCACGGCGTCGCGCGCCATCTGCCAGGGCACGATGTTGGCGTGATGCTCCATCTCGGAGATCACCACCGCCTGCCCCGGCTTCATCACGCCGCGCCCAAAACTGTGGGCGACGAGGTTGATGGCGTTCGTGCTGCTGCCCGTGAAGACAATCTCACGCACGTCGCCGGCGTTCAGGAAACGGGCGACGGCGCCGCGCGCCGCTTCATAGGCCTCGGTGGCCTGCTCGCTCATGTGGTAGGCGCCGCGATGGACGTTGGCGTAGGCCGTCTCCATCATCCGCACCATGGCGCCGATCACCTGGCGCGGCTTCTGGGCAGAGGCGCCGCTGTCGAGGAAGGTGAAGGGTTTGCCCCGCACCTTCTCCGCCAGGATCGGGAAATCCGCGCGGATCGCGTCCAGGTTCAGCGTCGGCGCCAGGTGCCCGTCCATCACGCGGCCTCGATCCCACCCTGGATGCCCTGGCGCTGCCACCAGCCGGCGACGGCCCCCGACAGGGCTTCCCGGATATGCTCATCCGCCACGGCTTCCACCGCCTCCGTCAGGAAGGCCTCGACCAGGATGGCCTTGGCCTGCTCCGCCGGAATGCCGCGGGAGCGTAGGAAGAAGATCTGCTCCGCATCCAGCTCGCCCACCGTTGCGCCGTGGCTGCACTTCACGTCGTCGGCGTAGATTTCCAGCTGCGGCTTGCTGTCGATCTCAGCCTCGGGCGAGAGCAGCAGCGCCTGGTTCATCTGGTAGCCATCGGTCTTCTGCGCCACCTGCCGCACCAGGATCTTGCCCTGGAACACGCCGCGCGACTTTCCGGACAGAACCGTCTTGTAGGTCTGGCGCGAGGAACAGTCGGGGGCGGCGTGATCCAGTGCCGTGGTGGTGTCGGCATGCTGCCCATCGGCCAGCAGCTGCACGCCGTTCATGTGGCATTCCGCCTTCGGCCCACAGAGCGCCACATGGATTTCGTTGCGCGCCAACCGGCTGCCGGCGTTGAGCGTGAAATTGTCGTAGGTGCCGCCTTCCTGCACGCGGGCATAGACGGTCGACAGGAAGAAGGCCTCGTGGCCTTCCTGCTGCAGCCGGCCATGGTTCATCCGCGCGCCAGCAGCGACCTCGATCTCGAAGACCGGGTTGTGCAGGTAGCGCGCGGTGGACGGGCCAGCCGCCGTCTCGATCAGCGTCAGCGAGGCGTCCTTGCCCAGGCGCAGCAGGTGACGCGGATGGAAGGCCGGCGCACGCTCGCTTTCCGTGGCGAAGGAGACCAGTTCCAGCACCCCGGCGGCGACACCCTCCGGCACCGTCACAACCAGGCCATCCTCGAACAGCATGTCGTTCAACGCCGCCAGCGCCTGTTCCGCCGGTCGCGCCAGCGCGCCGAGGCGGCTTTCCAGCTCGGGCAGGGCCCAGGCCAGGTTCTCGACGCTGTAGGACAGGCCTTCCAGCTTCGAAAGATCGGCCCGGAAGCGGCCATTGATGAAGACAGCGCGCGGATGGACGGAAGGCGGCAGCGTCAGCGCGTCGTCCACGCCGGTCAGCGGCTCGCCGAAGACGCCGGTGCTGACGGCGGCGAGGTCGGTGTACTTCCACGCCTCGACGCGCCGCGTCGGGAAGCCCTGTGCGCGGAAGGCGGCGGCGCCGCGGTCGCGCAGCGCCTCCAGCCAGGGCAGGGATGCGCCGGGCAGCCGCCCGCGCAGCCCCTCATACCGCCCCAGGAAGGCGGCAGGTCCGGTGCTGCCCATGGCGGTCATGCCGCGGCCGCCTGAATGGCGCCATAGCCGGAGGCTTCCAGCTCCTCCGCCAGTTCCGGACCGCCCGACTTCACGATGCGGCCGGCGGACAGAACATGCACGCGGTCCGGCACGATATGCGTCAGCAGTCGCTGGTAGTGGGTGATGACAAGCGCCGAAAACTCCGGCCCACGCAGGCTGTTCACCGTATCCGCCACCAGCTTCAGCGCATCGATATCCAGGCCGCTATCGGTCTCGTCCAGCAGCGCCAGCTTCGGCGACAGCAGCGCCATCTGCAGCATCTCGTTGCGCTTCTTCTCGCCGCCGGAGAAGCCGACATTCACCGGCCGCTTCAGCATGTCCTCCGGCATGTTCAGCACCTTCATGCGGGCGCGCGCCAGCTTGAGGAACTGGATGGCGTCGATCTCCGCCTCGCCCTTGGCGCGGCGCACCGCGTTCAGCGCCGTGCGCAGGAAGTTGGCATTGCCCACGCCGGGCAGCTCGACGGGCGCCTGGAAGGCAAGGAACACGCCGGCCACGGCACGCTCCTCCGGCTCCATCGCCAGCAGGTCGATACCGCCGAGGGTGACGGAGCCTTCCGTCACCTCATAACCCTCACGCCCCGCGAGCACGTAGGACAAGGTGGATTTGCCGGACCCGTTCGGCCCCATGATGGCGTGGATTTCGCCCGCCGGAATCTCCAGCGTCAGCCCGTTCAGGATCTGCTTGCCGTCGACGGTGGCGTGCAGGTTTTCGATCTTCAACATTTCAGCAATCCTTACCCGACCGAGCCTTCAAGGCTGATCTGCAGCAGCTTCTGCGCTTCCACGGCGAATTCCATCGGCAGCTCCTTCAGCACCTCGCGGCAGAAGCCGTTGACGATCATGCCAACCGCGTCTTCCTGCGTCAGGCCGCGAGAGCGGCAGTAGAACAGCTGGTCCTCCGCAATGCGGCTGGTGGTGGCTTCGTGTTCCACCTTCGCCGTCATGCAGCGGTTCTCGATATACGGCACGGTATGCGCGCCGCACTGGTCGCCGATCAGCAGGCTGTCGCACTGCGTGAAGTTGCGCGCGCCAGCGGCCTTCGGGCTGATCTTCACCAGGCCCCGATAGGTGTTCTGGCCGAAGCCCGCCGAGATACCCTTGCTGATGATCGTGCTGCGCGTGCGCGGTCCGATATGGAACATCTTGGTGCCGGTATCGGCCTGCTGGTGGTTGTTGGTGATGGCGACGGAGTAGAACTCGCCGACGCTCTCCTCCCCGATCAGCAGGCAGGACGGATACTTCCAGGTGATGGCGGAGCCAGTTTCCACCTGCGTCCAGGACACCTTGCTGCGCTTGCCACGGCAGGCGGCGCGCTTGGTGACGAAGTTGTAGATGCCGCCCTTGCCTTCCGCATCGCCCGGGTACCAGTTCTGGACCGTGCTGTACTTGATGCTGGCGTCATCGAGCGCGACCAGCTCCACGACCGCCGCATGCAGCTGGTTCTCGTCGCGCATCGGCGCCGTGCAGCCCTCGAGGTAGCTGACCTTGCTGCCCTCATCCGCGATGATCAGCGTGCGCTCGAACTGCCCCGTGCTCTTCGCATTGATGCGGAAATAGGTGGACAGCTCCATCGGGCACTTCACGCCCTTGGGGATGTAGACGAAGCTGCCATCGGTGAAGACGGCGCTGTTCAGCGCGGCGTAGTAGTTGTCGCCCTGCGGCACCACCGAACCGAGATATTGCTGCACCAGCTCGGGATGCGTGTGCACCGCCTCGCTGATCGCGCAGAACACGATCCCGTCCTTCGCCAGCCGCTCCTTGTAGGAGGTAGCGACGGAGACGCTGTCGAACACCGCATCCACCGCGATCGGCATGCGCCCGCCCTCGGAGGGGCTGTCGCCCGCGCCTTCGACGCCGGCGAGGATCGCCTGTTCCTTCAGCGGGATGCCGAGCTTGGCATAGGTCTTCAGCAGTTCCGGATCGACCTCATCGAGCGACTTCGGGCCCTGCTTCGGCGCGGCGTAGTAATAGGCGTCCTGGAAATCGATCGGCGGATGCTTCACGGCGGCCCAGTGCGGCACTTCCATGGTCAGCCAATGGCGATACGCCTTCAGCCGCCATTCCAGCAGCCAGGCGGGCTCCTTCTTCTTCGCGCTGATGAAGCGAACGATGTCCTCGTTCAGCCCCTTCGGCGCGAAATCCATCTCGATATCGGTCTCAAAACCCCATTTGTACCCGTTCTCGGTGACGGACTGGACGGCTTCGATGGTTTCAGTGACGGCGGCCATAGCGGCTGCTCCTACTCGGCGGCGAGAACGGGCTGGGGGACGGCACGGCGGGCGGGCATGGGGGAGGCGATTTCGCTGACCATGATGGCGGAGAGTGCGCCACGGATGGCCGCATTCACCGGGTCCCAGCGGCCGCGCACGGGGCAGGTCTGCTCCGCCTCGCAGAAGCCGAAACCGCCATCGACGCAGGCGGTCAGCGCGATCGGCCCATCCATGGCGACGATCACCTCCGACAGGCCGAGGGAGGCCAGGGGGCGCAGCAGACGGTAGCCGCCGCGGGCACCGCGCAGCCCCTCCACCACCCCGGCCTGGGCCAGCATCTTCAACACCTTGGCCACCGTGGGCTCGGCAATGCCGGTGCCGGCGGCGAGGCCGGGCGCGGTCTGCACCCCGCCCTCCGCCTCAAGCCGGGAGAGCACCACCACGGCGTAGTCGGTGAATTTCGAGACCCGCAACATGCGGTAAGAACTCCTGCCGCCGTTTAAAGGGGACCTTATCAGTCCGGATTGCAGATGCGCTTGCCCCCCCGCGATGTCAAGGCGAGGCGTCTTGCGATAGGGGGACTCAATCGGCACGATTGGGCTTTCCGACCTGGGATACCAATACCATGCCGAGTCTGCTGACCGATGACGGGGTGACCCTGCACTATGAGGAGGCCGGCAGCGGCACCCCGATGGTGTTCGTCCATGAATATGCGGGCGACCATCGGTCCTGGGAGGCGCAGATGCGCTTCTTCTCCCGCCGCTATCGCTGCATCGCCTATGCCGCCCGGGGCTACACCCCCTCCGAGGTGCCGTCGGACCCGGAAAAGTACAGCCAGGACCGGGCGACGGATGACATCGCCGCCGTCATCAAGGGCCTTGGCCTTGGCCCGACCCATGTGGTGGGGCTTTCCATGGGCGGCTTCGCCACGCTGCATATGGGCCTGCGCCATCCGGACCTGGCCCGCAGCCTGGTCGCCGCCGGCGTCGGCTATGGCGCCGCCCCGGGCAAGACCGCGCAATTCCATGCCGAGACGGACGCCGCCATCGCCCGCATCCGGGCGGAGGGGATGGACAAGTTCGGCCTGACCTACAGCCGCGGCCCCACCCGCCTGGTCTTCGAGGAGAAGGACCCGCGCGGCTATGCCGAATTCCAGGCCCAGCTCTGCGAACACAGCACGGAAGGCTCCGCGCTGACCATGAACGGCGTGCAGCGCCGCCGCCCCAGCCTGTTCGACCTGGAAGCCCAGTTCCGCCAGATGACGGTGCCGACGCTGGTGATCGCCGGCGACGAGGACGACCCGACGCTGGAGGCCAGCCTCTACCTGAAGCGCACCATCAAGAGCAGCGCCCTGCTGGTGATGCCGAAATGCGGGCACACGATGAACCTGGAAGACCCGGACGCCTTCAACCGGGCGGTGCTGGATTTCGTGACCCAGGTGGATTGCGGCCGCTGGACCAACCGCATCCCGGCCAGCCTGGCCGGCGGGATTATCGCGGCGTCGGAGAAGTAGGTCAGGTTCGCGGGCGTGCCGCGTCGCGCGCCCGCAGCTCCGTCCGGAGGCGTTCGAACATGGTGCCGATCTCGTTGGTCAGCTTGAGCACCGCATCCGCCTGCGCGCGCCGCCCAAGTTCTTGCGAGCGGTCGCCGGAACCGACATTGACCCACATTCCGCCCTCCTCGGAATGCGTCAATGCGGTGCCGTAGGGATAGCCGTTGCGCACATCGATCAGCATCGCGGCGGCGGTGGCCCGGCTTTGCAGGACCCGGGACGGGATGATGAAGTTGCCGATGATGGTCAGGTCCAGGACGGAAAGCGGCGTGCTCGTGTCGCGCTGGGTGCTTCCAACCTCATAGACCAACACCGCATCGACATGCTGCCGCGCCGCGCCGATCCGGATCATGTCGACCGGATTTCGCCGCCCCAGCGGGTTCGCACTGCCCGCCGCCATTTGCGCCACAAGCGGGCTCACCGGCACGAATTCACCATAGCCCTGGCCCTGTCGCGCGATCAGGGCGAGCCACATATCGCCTTCCTCGGCTGGGATGGCGGTCAGGTAGCCGCTCTGAAGCCGTGCGAGCCCGATACGCGCGGGAAAACGCAGCAGTGGCTCGGCACGAGCGGCTTCGAAGATCTCTCGATCAACGTCCGAAGTGGTGCGGGCCGGGGTCGCGTCGGGGTTGAATCGGGCTGCCCATTCGGGGCGGGCAGCGACAAAATCGGCGCCTGAACTGGTCTGTATCGCCGGACCGCAGCCACCGAGCGCCATGGCGCAAAGCATGGCCAGACCCGCCAGGCCGGAGACATTCATGTTCATCATCGGTACCGATGCGATGCCGTTGCAATTGGTATCGCAGCGGTCGGGACGCCGCAAGGCAGACGTGCCGGCTGGCCAGTGCGGGACGGGCATGGAGCGGGAGCCCCACCGCCCGGCGCGCACTGGCCCCCTGCTCAGATCATCACGCGCCCAGCGGCGGCGGCCGCCAGCGGTTCCTTCCAGATCACCTCGGCCGGCGTCACTTCCTTGCTCAGCCGGTTCATGCCGCGCAGCTGGTCGATGGCGAGCTGGATGTTGCCGACGCTGTCGGGCGTCAGGTTCATCTTGTACTCAACCTTGGTCATCAGCTCCGCGATGAAGGCGCGGTCCTGGCGCAGGAAGCGGGCGACCTGGGCGGCGGCCTCGGTGGGGTTGCTGGCGATGAATTCCTGCGCCTGGATCAGCGCCCGCATCATGCGCGTCGTCGCCTCCATGTTCGACTGCGCCCAGCCCTTGTTCATGTAGACGAAGTTGCGGACGATCTGGATCTGCTCGTTGGAGACGAGGATCTTGGTGTTCGGAATGGCGCGCATGGCGCGCGTCGGCCAGGGCTCCCACACCGCGAAGGCGTCGATATTGCCGCGCTCCAGCGCCGCCACCATCTCCGGCGCCTCGACATTGACGATGGTGTAGTCGGCCGGGTTCAGGTTCAGCTTGGCGACGACGGACAGCCAGAAGGTCTCGCTGCCGGTGCCGCGGGCGACGCCGACCTTCTTGCCCTTCAGCGCCTCCATATTCTCCACATTGCGGCCGAGCACGCTGATCCAGCGCAGCAGCGCCGTGCCCTCGGCGACGGCGACCACATTCGGGTCCACCAGATGGGCGGAGACGCCGGCCTGTTCGGCGCCATAGGCGGAGTTGATCTGGTTGCCGATCAGGAAGGCGATCATGGCGGAGCCGGAGGGGCCGGTGTTCACCGTCACATCCAGCCCGTTGCGGGTGAAGAAGCCGCCTTCGCGGGCGACGTAATAGGGCGCGAAGGACGGGTCCACGCCGGTGGCGATGGTCATCTTGATCGGCGCGTTCTGGGCAAAGGCGGGGGCGGCCAAGGGGGTGGCGAGTGCGGCGCCACCGGCGGCCAGAAGGGTTCGGCGAAGCATGTTTTGGTTCTCCCTGTTCGTCACATGGTCGGGTTGAAGCGACCCGCGAAGGCGCGGATCAGCAGGCGAAACACGCGGTCCGTCGCGAAGCCCAGCAAGCCGAGCGAGATCAGCGCGACAAAGATGTCCTCCACCTGCATGAACAGGCGGGCATCCCACAGCATCTTGCCCAGCCCGTCATTGCTGGCCACCAGCTCCGCCGCCACGATGGTGACGAAGGCGTTCGCCATCGCCAGCCGCATGCCGGTCAGGATGTAGGGCACCGTGGCCGGCAGGGCGACGAGGGCGAAGACCTGGAACTTGTTGGCGCCCAGGCATTGCGCCGCGCGCAGCTTGTCCTTCCCCACCGCGCCGACACCGGCCGCCGTGGCGATCACCACGACGAAGACGGTGGTATAGGCGATCAGGAAGATCTTGCTCTCCTCCCCGATGCCGAACCAGATCACCGCCACGGTGATCATGGCGACGGCCGGAATGAAGCGGAAAAACTCCGTCCAGGGCTCCAGCAGCAGCCGCACCGGCCGGAAACTGCCGATGGCGAGGCCGATGGGGATGCCGATGGCGGAGCCCAGCAAAAATCCCTGGATGATGCGACGCATCGAGGCCCAGACGGATTCCTGCAACAGCCCGTCCGCGATCAGCACCCAGCCGCGCTCGAAGACCGGAAACGGCGAGGGAAACAGCACCGAGCGGACAATGAAGACGGAGGCCAGGTGCCAGATGGCGAACAGCAGGGCGAAGCCGATCACGTAGCCGGCGACGGTGGCGGCGCGGCTATTCATGGGGATGGATCTCCTCATGGATCAGCGCATGCACCTGGCGGAAGCAGGCCATGAAGCCGTCGGAGGTGCGTTCCCGCGGGAAGGGCAGGTCGATCGGCACCACGGCCTTCAGCGTGCCGCCCGGCCCCCGCTTCATCACGCCGACGCGGGTGGCCAGCGCGCAGGCCTCCTCGATGTCATGGGTGATGAACAGCACCGTCTTCCGGTTCTCGGACCAGATTCGGGAAAGTTCGCCCTGCAACACCGCCCGCGTCATCGCGTCCAATGCACCGAATGGTTCGTCCATCAGCAGCATGCGCGGGTCGTTCGCCAAGGCTCGGGCGATCTGGATGCGTTGCTTCATGCCGCCCGAGAGTTCGGAGGGGTGCTTCGACCCCTGCCCGGTCAGGCCCACCATATTCAGGAAGCGATCGGCGATGGCTCGCCGCTCGCTGCGGCCCATGCCCCGCAGCCGCAGGCCGAAGGCAATATTGTCCCGCGCGGTCAGCCAGTCGTAGAGGCTGTCATGCCCCTGGAAGACCACGCCGCGATCGGCGCCCGGGCCGCGCACCGGCCGGCCTTCCAGCCGGATTTCCCCGCTGGTTGGCCGGTCGAACCCCGCCAGCATGTTCATCACCGTGGTCTTGCCGCAGCCCGAAGTGCCGAGCAGGCAGAAGAACTCGCCCTCGGCCAATTCCAGGTTGAAGTCGCGCACCGCCTCATAGGCGCCGGTGCGCCCCCGGAACATCATGCCGACCCCATCCAGCTCCACAAAGCCCAAAGTGATCTCCCACTTGTATCCAGGGTTGAGTTTAGGGCACCGCCGGGTTGCGGCAAGCCGGCTTCACGCCCCGGCGGTGCGGGATTAGAAGCGGGCTGCGTAGATAGGAGGCAAACGGATGATGCTCGAAGGCAAGGTGGCGGTCGTCACCGGGGCCGGCGGTGGGATTGGGCGTGAAATCGCCCTCGCCATGGCGCTGGCCGGCGCGAAGGTCGTGGTGAACGACATCGGCGCGAGCCTGACCGGCGAGGGTCCCACCAGCGCGAGCCCCGGCGAGCAGACGGTGGCCATCATCCACCAGCGCGGCGGCCAGGCGGTGACCAATACCGACAGCGTGGCGGATTGGGCCAGCGCCCAGCGCATCATCGGCAGCGCCCTGGACGCCTTCGGCCGCATTGACATCGTGGTCAACAATGCAGGGATCCTGCGCGACCAGATCTTCCACAAGATGTCGCCGGAGGAATGGCTGGCGGTCATCAATGTGCATCTGAACGGCTCGTTCTTCGTCTCCCGCGCCGCCGCTGAGCATTTCCGGAAGCAGTCGTCGGGTGCCTATGTGCACATGACCTCGACCTCCGGCCTCATCGGCAATTTCGGGCAGGCGAATTATTCCGCCGCGAAGCTGGGCGTGGCGGCGCTGTCGAAGTCGATTGCGCTGGACATGCAGCGCTTCGGCGTGCGGTCGAACTGCATCGCGCCCTTCGCCTGGTCGCGCATGACCAGCTCCATCCCCTCCACGACCGAGGCCGAGAAGGCCCGCGTCGCCCGCTTGCAGCAGATGACGCCGGACAAGAACGCGCCGCTGGCGGTGTTTCTGGCCAGCGACGCGGCGAAGGATGTCACCGGGCAGATCTTCGCGGCGCGGCACAACGAGCTGTTCCTGTTCAGCCAGCCGCGGCCGATCCGCAGCACGCATAGCGCCGGTGGCTGGACCCCCGAAAGCATCGCCGAAACCGCCCTGCCCGCTTTGCGCAGCCATTTCCTGCCGCTCGATCGCTCCGGCGACGTGTTTTCCTGGGATCCCGTCTGATGGATTTTTCGCTCACCGAGGAACAGGTTGCGTTCCAGGATTCCGTCCGCCGCTTCGCCGAGCAGCATCTGGCCAAGGACGCGCTGGCCCGCGCGCATGACGAGCGCTTCCCCTGGGATGTCGCCAAGCTGATGGCGGAGAACGGGCTGTTCGGCATCATGGTGCCGGAAGCCGATGGCGGCCAGGGCGGCACGCTGTTCGACGCCATCCTGGCGATGGAACAGATCGCCTATATCTGCCCGCGCAGCGCCGACGTTCTGCAGGCCGGCAACTTTGGGGCGTTCCGCACCTTCGCGGAATACGCCACGCCCGATCAGAAGAAGCGCTATTTCGAACCACTGCTGCGTGGCGAGACCATCGCCGCCGTTGGCATGACGGAACCCGATGCGGGCTCCGCCCTGACCGACCTGAAGACCACCGCGACCAAGGTGGAGGGCGGCTATCGCCTCAACGGCGGCAAGGTCTTCACCTCCAACACCGAGGATGCGGGCGTCTTCGTCATCTATTGCCGCTTCGCCCCGGGCGTGAACGGCATCGGCTCCGTCCTGCTGGAGCGCGGCATGGAGGGTTTCCGGCTCGGCCAGCCGAGCCGCTACATGAATGGCGAGACCTGGTGCGCGCTGTATTTCGATGATGTCTTCGTGCCGGATGAAAACCTGCTGCTGGGCGAAGGTGGTTTCCGCAAGCAGATCGCGGGCTTCAACGTCGAACGCGCGGGCAACACCACGCGGGCGCTGGCGCTCGGCGAATATTGCTTCCGGCAGGCCAAGGCGCATGCGGAACAGCGCAAGCAGTTCGGCCGCGCGCTGATGGAATTCCAGGGCCTGCAATGGAAGTTCGCGGAAATGCGCGTGGCGCTGGATAGCGCGCAGCTTCTGCTCTACCGCGCCGCCGTGCGCGCCAAGGATGGCCTGCCGGATGCGCAGGACGTCGCCATGGCGAAGTATGCCTGCAACCAGGCCGGCTGGATGTGTTCCAACGAGTCCATGCAGATCCTGGGCGGCACCGGCTATAGCCAAGACCTGCTGATCGAATACTGCGTGCGCAAGACGCGCGGCTGGATGATCGCCGGCGGCAGCCTGGAGATGATGAAGAACCGCATCGCCGAGGGCGTTTTCGGCCGCAGCTTCTCGCAAAGGCCCCCCAAGGCATGAGCCTCGCCCAGGCCCTGCTGAATCCGCGCCGCGTGGCGCTGATCGGCGCCTCCGCCGACGAACAGCGCCTGACCGCACGGCCGCAGCGCTACCTGCGCCGCCACGGGTTTTCGGGGGAGCTGTTCCCCGTCAATCCGCGTGCGGAAACGGTGCTGGGCGAGCGCGCCTATGCCTCGCTGGCCGATATCCCGGGCAAGATTGATTTTGCCTATATTCTGCTCGGCACAGACAATGTCGAAGCGCAGGTTGTGGCCTGCGCAGCCCGCGGCATTCCCGTGGCCTGCGTGCTGGCCGACGGTTTCGCGGAAGCGGGGCCGGAGGGTGCGGCCTTGCAGGCGCGGGTTCTGGCCGCCGCCCAGGCCAGCGGCCTCCGGCTGCTCGGCCCGAATTCCATGGGCATCGTCAACCTCAACGCCCGCACCGCCCTGACCACCAATGCGGCGCTGGAAGCGGAGGAACTGCCGGCCGGGCGCGTCGCGCTGGTCTCCCAATCCGGCTCCATGATGGGCGCGCTGCTGTCGCGCGGCGCGGCGCGAGGCCTTGGTTTCTCGCACCTCATCGGCACGGGCAATGAGGCCGATCTGACGGCGGGCGAAATCGCGTCCCTGCTGCTCGATGATCCGGATGTGGATGCGGTCGCGCTGTTCCTGGAAGCGATCCGCGCGCCGGAGCAGATGGCCGCCGCTGCCGCCAAGGCCCGCGAGCTGCGCAAGCCGATCATCGCCCTGAAACTCGGCCGCAGCCCCTTTGGCGCGGAGCTCGCCACCAGCCATACCGGCGCGCTGGCCGGCAGCGATGCGGCCGCGGATGCCTTCTTCCGCGCGCATGGAATCTTGCGGGTCTCCATGCTGGAATCCCTGCTGGAACTGCCGCTGCTGGTCGCCGGGCGTCGCGCGCCCGCGCATAGCCATCGCGCGGTCAGCGTCATGACCACCACGGGCGGCGGCGGGGCGCTGGCCGTCGATGCGCTCGGCGTGCTGGGCATCGAGGCGCGCAAGCCCGATGCCAAGTCTGCCGCGAAGCTGGAGGCCGCAAAATTCAACAGCCATGCGCGGCTGCTGGACCTGACGCTGGCCGGCGCCCGGCCGGATCGCGTCATGGCGGCGCTGGATGCGCTGCGGGCGGCCGATGACACGGACCTGGTGCTCGCCGTCATCGGCAGTTCGGCACAGTTCCGGCCGAAGGATGCGGTGGCCGGCATCGTCGAGGGCACCAAGATCCCCGGCAAGCCGGTGGCCGCCTTCCTGGCGCCGCAGGCCGAAGCGTCGCTCCGCCTGCTGGCGGAGGCCGGCATCGCCGCCTTCCGCACGGCCGAAAGCGCCGCGGATTGCATCAACGCCTATTGCGCTTGGCAGGCCCCGCGCAAGGTGCCCGCCCCCACCCCGCCCGCCACCACTTTGCCGGCGCGGCCGGATGAGGCGGATGCGCGCGGGCTGTTCGCGGCGCTGGGTCTCGATTCGCCCTTTGCCGTCATGCGGGACACGCCGCCGGAGGGCATGGCCTATCCGGTCGCGCTGAAAATTCTGTCGCCGGATATCGCCCATAAGACGGAAGTCGGCGGCGTCATACTGAACATCCCGGACGCCACTGCGCTGAAGGAGGCCGCCGCCGCCATGCGCGCCCGCGTCAGCGCGGCGGCGCCACAGGCCAAGATCACCGGGCTGCTGGTGCAGACGATGCGCAAGGGCCTGGCCGAGGCCATTTTGGGCTTCCGGCGGGACCCGGAGGTCGGGCCGGTGGTGCTGCTCGGCGCCGGCGGCGTGCTCTCCGAACTGCATCGCGACATCGCGCTGCGCCTGGCGCCGGTCGATCTGGAGACGGCGCGGGACATGATCGCGGAGGTGCGCGCGCTGAAGCCGCTGTCGGGCTGGCGCAACCTGCCGAAGGGCGATCTGGACGCGCTGGCAGAGGCGGTGGTCGCGGCCTCCCGCCTCGCCGCGCTGCCGCAGGTGGCGGAGGCGGAGATCAATCCGCTGATGGTCGGCCGGCCGGGTGAAGGCGTGACCGTCGCCGATGCCTGGGTGGTGCTGCGCTGATCTGCGTGAGAGGGTACAGGACATGGACGCCGAAACATTGATCCGCGCGCGCTACGGCGCCCTGCCCTTCACCCCGCCCGCCGAAATCCCCGCCGGCCTGGCCATGCTGCTGGACCGGCGGGTCACCCGCCGCTACCGGCCGGACCCGGTGTCGGATGCGCTGCTGGATCTGGTGCTGGCCGGCGCGCAATCCGCCCCCGCGAAATCCGACCTGCAGCAATATTCCATCCTGGTCACGCGCGCCGCGGCCAAGATCGCGCAGGTGGCGGATGCCATCGGCACCATGCCCTGGATCAAGGATGCGCCGGTGCTGCTGCTGTTCTGCGGCGACATCCGCCGCGGCCGGCAGGTCTGCGCGGCGCAGGGCCGCGCCCATGCCAATGACAGCATCGACACTTTTCTCAATGCCTCCGCCGACGCCGCGCTGGCCATGGGGTTTGGGATCGTGGCGGCGGAAGCGCTCGGGCTCGGCACCTGCCCGATCTCCTATGTGCGCAACAACCTGGCGCTGGTGCAGGGGCTGTTTGGGTTGCCGGAGGGGGTGTTTCCGCTCGCCGGCCTGACCCTCGGCTTTCCCGCCGCGCGCAACGAGACCTCCCCCCGCCTGCCGCCTTCGGTGGTGGTGCATCGCGAGGTCTATGACGATAGCGCCCTCGTTGCCGCCCTGCCCGGCTATGACGCGCTGCGCCCGCCGGGCAAGCCGCGCTATCCGGAGGTACATGGGCCGAAGCCGGAAGGCTGCACCTGGTCCGAGAATGCGGCACGGCAGCTTTCCGTGCCGGAACGCGCGAATTTCCGCGCCTGGCTGGCGACGAGGGGCATCAACCTTGGCTGACGCGACCGCCGACAATCCCGGCGGCACCGGCGACATCGTCCCGGCCCCGCGCAAACGCACCGTGGTGCCGCGCCATGCGGCCAGCCTGATCGTCTGGCGCCAAGGGACCAAAGGGGCCTCCGGCGAGCCCGAGATCCTGATGGGCATGCGCCACGCCAAGCACAAATTCATGCCGAGCATCCTGGTCTTCCCAGGCGGCCGCGTGGACCGTGGCGACCATGGCGTGAAGGCCCTCACCGAGATGAAGCCCGAGACCTTCGGGCTGCTGGCGCATCGCGCGAAGCCGTCGCTGGCGCGCGCGCTGGGCGTGGCGGCCGTGCGCGAATTGTACGAGGAAACCGGCCTGCTGCTGGGTGAGAAGAAGGGCGAGCGTCTGCTGGCCGACCTCGCCCCGATCGACTACCTGTGCCGCGCCGTCACCCCGCCCGCCCGCAACATGCGCTTCAACGCCCGCTTCCTGATCGCCCCCGCCGAATCCGTGCGCGGAGAGATCAGCGGGTCGGGAGAGCTGGAGGGGCTGGCCTGGTATCCGCTGAGCCAGGCACGCGCGGCGAAACTGGCCGATATCACCGCCAAGATCCTGACCGAGTTCTCGGAATGGCTGGAGGTGCCGGTGGCAAAGCGGGCGGAGCGGCCGCGGATCGTGTTCCGGGGACAGGACAACCGGATGAGCGACGCCTGATACTCAGCGCGCTTCGAAGCTTTCCCCGTCCCGCACGGCCTGCCCCTCCGCCGCCAGCTTGATCAGATGCGCCAGCAGGCTGCGCGCTGCAGCCGGCACCAGTTTCGGGTCCAGCACCGGCCCATAGACCGCCGGCACCAGCTCCAGCGCCGTGGCGCGACGGGCCACGCGCAGGGCGTCCAGCACCTTCGCCTCCCGCTCCAGCCGATGCGCCGCAAGGGCCGCGACGAAGGGCGCGGGGTTTGGCAAGGGCGGGCCGTGGCCGGGCAGGTACAGGCCGGCATCGCGCGCCGCCAGTTTGCCCAGCGAAGCCATATAGGCCGCCATGTCGCCATCCGGCGGGCTGACCACGGTGGTCGACCAGCTCATCACATGGTCGGCGCTGAACAGCACGCCGTCATCGCGCGCGAAGCACAAATGGTTGGCGCAGTGGCCCGGCGTGTGGATGGCGGTCAGTCGGAACTCATCCCCCTCCAGCACCGCGCCATCGGCCAGCACAACATCGGGCGTGAAGGAATGGTCGCCCCCCTCCCCGCCCTGGTCGGGCGGTGTCAGATGCGGCCCGAAGCCGTAGCTCGGCGCACCGGCGGCCGCCTGCAAGGCGGCCACGCCCGGCGAGTGGTCGCGATGGGTATGGCTGACCAGGATATGCGTGATGGTCTCGCCTTCCGTCGCGCGCCGGATGGCGGCGAGATGCGCTTCATCCACCGGCCCCGGGTCCAGCACCGCCACCCGGCCCTGCCCGATCAGCCAGGTATTGGTACCGCGCCAGGTGAAGGGGCCGGGATTGCCGCACAGGATGCGCCGCACGCCCGGCGCGACCTCCGCCACCACGCCCGGCGGCAGCGGGTCGTCCCGCCGGAAGGGGATGCTCATGTCTTCTTCCTTCCGCGCAGCATGATCTCGCGATGCATGATGTAGAGGCTGGCCAGCACGATGGCCAAGGCGCCGGCCAGGGTCGAGACCCCCGGCACGTCGCCAAAGATGATCCAGCCGAACAGCACGGCCCAGAGCAGCGCCGAATAGGAATAGGGCGCGAGAAAGCTGACCTGCGCGCTGGCCCAGGCCTCCGTCAGCAGGGTCTGCGCGGCGCCGCCGATCAGGCCGATGGCAATCAGCATCACCAGGTCCATCGGCCCCGGCGTCACCCAGACGAAGGGCAGCCAGGTCAGGCTGAACAGCGTCATCAACAGCGACTGCCACAGCACGATGGTGCCGGAGGATTCGGTGGAGGACAGCGTGCGCACCAGCATGGTGGTGCCGGCGGAAAACATCCCATGGGCCAGCGCCGCGATGATCCCCCAGCGCGCCGCGCCGCCGAAATCGCCCGTGAAGGCGCCCTGACCCAGCGCGATGATGACGATGCCCAGAAAGCCCACCAGCACCGCGCCACCTCGATGGATGCCCACCTTCTCCCCCAGTAGGGGAATCGACAGCAGGGTGACGAAGAGCGGCGTGGTATTGGTCAGCGCGGTGTGCTCGGCCAGCGGCAGATGCGCCAGCGCATAGAAGGAACAGGCCTGCGCCGCCGTGCCGGTCAGCGCGCGCAACACATGGCCGGGAAAGCGCTTGGTGCGCAGCGTGCCGGCGATGTCGCCACGCAGCCCGACGCGGCGCAGCACGATCAGCATCACCACCGGCAAAGCGAAGGCGCCGCGGAAGAACATCTGCTCCAGGAAATGGACGCGCCCCGACAGCTCCTTCACCAGCACGCTCATCGCCGCGAACAGGGCGCAGGCCGCCAGCATGAAGATCACGCCGCGCTTGGGATCATGCCGCAAGGCCATCAGCGGGGTCCCATTGCTGCTGCCGCACGGTCCTGGCGGCGGCGGAGCTGTTCGCGATGCAGGTTGTACAGGCCGGCGGCGATGACGATGACCGCCCCCGCCACCGTGTTCCAGGCCGGCACCTCCGCCCAGATCAGGAAGCCCAGCACACCGCCCCAGACCAGCGTGGTGTATTCATAGGGCGCCAGCGCCGAGACCGGCGCTATGGCGAAGGCGCGCGAGAACAGCAGATGCGCGCAGCCATTGGCCATGCCAAGGAAGGCCAGGCAGACCACGATATCCCAGCGCGGCAGCAGCGGGCCGAGCGGCGGGAAGACCGGCAGCAGCAGCAACCCCACCGGCACATGCGCCGCCAGCAGCCAGAAGGCGATGGTCTGCGGCGTGTCGGTGGAGGCCAGCACACGGGTCCAGATCCGCGTCAGGCCGAGCGCCGCGGCGCCGACCAGCAGCATCAACGCCTCCCACCGCCACAGTTCGCCGCCGGGTTGCAGGATGACCATGACGCCGACGAAGCCGACGCAGGTGCTGGTCCAGCGCCGCCAGCCCACCTTCTCCCCCAGCAGCGGGATCGCCAGCAGCGTCATGATCAGCGGCGCGGCGGCGCTGACGGCGTAGGAGGCGCCGAGAGGGAAGGCGTTGAACCAGGCCAGATAGAAGGCCACCGTCACCACGCAATGCAGCACCGAGCGCAGCGCCAGCAGCGGCCGGCGCACCGGCACCAAGCCCCGGCCGCGCACCAGCAGGGCAATGGCCAGCATGCCGAAGGCCCCGCGCCAGATCATGGCGACGGCCACCCCCACCTCCGGCAGCGCCCATTTCACGGCGGCGTCGGCCGCCGAGATCACGGTATAGCCGGTGACGATGATGGCGATGCCGCGCAGCGTGTTCTGGGTCAGCGGCAGCAGCGGGCGCGCTGCCGCCGTGCCCGTTTGTCGATCAGGCAAGGGTATCGGCCAGTTCGGCCTCGGCCTGCATGCAGGTGGCGCCGCCATCGTCGCGGGTTTCCAGGCGCATCTGATCGCCCTCCACCCGGCCCAGCACGGTCAGCGCGCGGCTGCCGAAAGCGGGGCGGCGGCCGCGGAAGGCGAAGCTGTGCAGACGCTTGCCCGGCGACTGCGCCAGCGCGTGCTGCGCCATCAGCGTCGCCTGCAAGGGGCCATGCACCACCAGGCCGGGATAGCCTTCCTCCCCGGTCACATAGGGATGGTCGTAATGGATGCGGTGGCCGTTGCCGGTCAGAGCGGAGTAGCGGAACAGCATCACCGGATCCGGCATCACCACCATGCTGCTGGCATCGGGCCAGGCCGTCGCGGCCGGGGCGGGCTTCACCGCCGCACCCTCCGCCCCTCGATAGACGATGTCCTGCTCCTCCTCCACCGCTAGCCCGGCGGGGCCATGCAGCAGGTGGCCCACCGTGACGAAGACCAGCCGGCCCGATCCGCCCGACTTCTCCTCCACCTTCAGGATGGTGCTGGTGCGGGTGACGATGTCGTCCGGCTTCAGCGGCACCGGGTGGAAGCGCAGCCGCCCACCAGCCCACATCCGGCGCGGCAGGTCATGCACCGGGGGCAGGAAGCCGCCCCGCTTCGGATGGCCATCCGGGCCGATCCCCTCCGGCATCACCCAGTCCTGAAAGAACATCCAGTGCCACAGCGGCGGCAGATCATCCGGGATCGGCAGGCCAAGGGTCGCGGCCATGCCCCGCAGCAGCCTCGGGTCGAGCCGGTCCTCGCGGGTTTCGCTGCGGCCGACGTAATCCTGATGCGACATCAATCCTCACGCACATAGAGAAGGTAGGTGTTCATATGGACCACCCGTGTGTAGTGGCTCCAGGTCTCGGCGAAGGCCGGGTGGCGGGAGAAATAGGCGATCGGGTCGAAATCCTCCGCCCCGCAGCGCGGGATGCCGGAGTTCTTCGCCACCAGAACCGCGCCCGGCGGGGCACGCGCGAAATCCTCCGCCACCGTGCGGTAAACCAAAAATTCGGGGCGCGACATCTCCCAGGGTTCACGATAGCGCGGCGCGCCCTCCGGGCAGTCCGGATAGGCACCGATCAGCAGCCAGAGGTTCATGGTCCGCAGCGTGGACCGGGCGCGGGCGTAGTTCAGCGCGGGATAGACAGGATAGATATCCGGCGAGAGCACCAGCAGGCGTTCCCCGGCGACCTCCCGCTTCAGCGTGGCCGA
This sequence comes from Roseomonas sp. F4, assembly GCF_053891155.1. Classification (NCBI taxonomy): domain Bacteria; kingdom Pseudomonadati; phylum Pseudomonadota; class Alphaproteobacteria; order Acetobacterales; family Roseomonadaceae; genus Roseomonas; species Roseomonas sp. F4. The sequence goes on along the minus strand of NZ_JBSSHK010000002.1, from coordinate 200,084 downwards.
AAGCTGGCCTTCCGCCAGCGCCCCGTACCAGATCTGCCGCCAGGGGCTTTCGCCGCGGATATGAACGGCCGCCAGGGCCACCACCATGGCGATCGCCAGCATCGGCGCGGCCGCCACGGCGCGGCCCGGGGCCAAGGCGCGGTCGAACCAGCGGGCGATCACCCAGCCGGCCAGCAGTGCGGTGGCCATGGCCATCGGCACCACATGATAGGACCAGCCCTTGTGCTGCACCCAGGCGGAGAGCATCCCCCCGACCCCCGCCGCCGCCAGCATCCGCGCCGGCACCCCCGACCCGCGCCAGAACAGCAGGGCCATGGCCGCCAGCAGCGCCAGGGTGGCGGCGCCCATCCGGTCGGTGAACAGCACATCCCACAGCCCGATGCCGCCATTGCCGAGATAAAAATCCATCACCAGCGGCACGACGAAGCCGAGATAATCCGGAAACAGCAGCGGCAGGCTGGCCAGGTACAGCAGCCAGATGCCGGCCATCAGCCAGGGCAGGCGGTCGCGCAGCGCCGCCGCCGGGCCGCGATGGACCAGGACCATCACCTCGACCAGCGCCGGAATGGCCAGGAAATGGGGCTTCAACGCGAAGCCGAGCGCGGCGGCGAAGGTCACCCCCAGCGCCAGCCCGCGCGGCGTCGCCAGCCCCTGCGCCCGCCGCGCCGCCAGCAGCGCATAGGGCAGCGCGAACAGCGCCATCAGATGTTCCCGCTGGCCGACATCATAGGCGACCATCACCAGCACCAGCGGGATCAGCGCATCTAGCACCGTCCGCTCCACCGGGCCCTCCTCCTCCACCTGCCGTAGCCGCTGGCACATCCACCAGGACAGGGCGCAGAGGCACAGCACGCAGAGCAGCCAGGCGGTGACGATATCCAGCGGGGTGATGCGGCTGATCAGCGCCGGGATGGCGGTCAGCACGAAGATCAGCGGCGGGTTGACGTCGATCAGGTCGCGGAAAAGGGATTCGCCCGCCACCCAGCGCTCGGCGAAGTTCAGGATGGCCGCGACGTCATGGTTCAGCGGCGGCGTCAGCACCATCAGCAGGAAGGCCAGGGCCGGCAAAAGGGCCACGGCCCGCAGCAGCCGCAGGCGAGTTGCAGGCGCCAGCCGGGCCGGCAAATGGGGCACAGCCTCGGCGATCGGCCGGGCCGGCGGGGACGGATGCTTCGGGGTCATGACTGGCTCTCGGCTGGCCCCATCCTCTGCGGCCTTGCCACAGGGTGCAACCGCATTACGGCACCGCTGCGGCATCCGCTGCGCGGATGCTGTGTTTTTTAAGCGCGCCGCATAAGCGGCGGCGGCCATTCGGCCGCTCGGCCCGCAGCGCGGGCCGCCTGTGGTTCAAGAGCGCCGCATAGGCGGCGGCGGCCATTCGGCCGCTCGGCCCGCGTCGCGGGCCGCCTTCGTTAAGGGCGGCGGGGCGGCCTTTGCCCCCGATCCGCCTTGCCGGTGCCTTGCGGTTGCCCCGGTGGGGCGTCACAAGGGCGCGGTGGAACCCGCAGAATACGACCTGATGGACGCGGCCGAGGACGGCATGTGGTGGTATCGCGCCGCCCATGCCCGCATCCTCGACGCCTTGCGCGAACGCCCCGGCGCCGAAGGCCCGGTGCTGGATGCCGGCTGTGGCACCGGCGGCTTCCTCGCCAGGCTGGCCCAGCGCCTGCCCAGCCGGCCCGCCGTCGGGCTGGAATATGTCGCCGATGCCGCCCGCCGCGCGGCGCAGAAAAGCGGCTGCCCGGTCGCGGCCGGCGATGCCAATGCCCTGCCCTTCGCCGAGGCCAGCTTCGGCGCCGCGGTCAGCATCGACGTCATCTGCCATGCCGGCGTCGAGCCATCCCGCGGCATGGCGGAGCTGCATCGCGTGTTGCGCCCCGGCGGCACCGTGGTGCTCAACCTGCCGGCCTATGAATGGCTGCGCAGCGCGCATGACGCCCGCGTGCACACCGCCCGCCGTTACACCGCCCGCAGCGCCCGCGCCCTGCTGGAGACCAGCGGCTTCACCGCCGTCACCACCCGCTACTGGAATGGGTTGCTGCTGCCGCTCATGGCGCTGCAACGGAAGGTGTTGCAGGCTCGCCCCGGCGCGCCCAGCGACGTCACCCATTTCCCCCCCTGGATCGACACCACCCTGCACACCGTCTCCGAGATCGAGCGACGCATCGGCCACGCGGGCATTTCGATGCCCTGCGGTGGCTCCGTCCTCGTCATCGGGACGCGGCCCTGACCGGAGAACGCGACGTGACTGAGATCATGGCCAAAGCCGCCGGATCGGCGGACGCCCGGCCCTCCGGCACTTATGGAAGCGGCCCTGCCGCGGGACTTTCCTCCGGCCTGCCGCAGGCCGAGGGCACCCGCGTCGGCCTGTCCATCGTCGTCCCGGTCTATCGCGGTGCCGCCACGGTGGGCGCGCTGGTCGAGGCGCTGTCGGCGCTGCGTCCGGCCGGCGGCATCGAGATCATCCTGGTGAATGACGGCAGCCCGGACAATTCGGGCGAGGTCTGCCGCGCGCTGGCCGCCACCGCCACCGTGCCGCTGATCTATGTCGAGCACGCCCGCAACTTCGGCGAGCACAACGCGGTCATGTCCGGCCTGCGCCAGTCCCGCGGCGCCTTCGTCATCACCATGGATGACGATCTGCAGAACCCGCCGGAGGAGGTCATCCGCCTCTACGACCATGCCCGCCTCGGCGGCTGGGACGTGGTCTATACGCGCTACGCCAAGAAGGAACATGACGGCTGGCGCAACCTGGGCAGCCGCTTCGCCAATGGCGTGGCGGATATGCTGCTGGACAAGCCCAAGGGCCTGTACCTGTCCTCCTTCCGCTGCATGAGCGCTATGGCGGTGCGGGAAGTGGCGAAATACAGCGGCCCCTACCCCTATGTGGACGGGCTGCTGATGCAGGTGACGCAGCGCCTGGACAGCATCGAGGTGAAGCACCTGCCGCGCGCGGAAGGCCGGTCCAACTACACGCTGAAGCGGCTGGTGCTGCTGTGGCTGAACCTCGCCACCAATTTCTCCGTCCTGCCGCTGCGCCTTGCCACCCTGGCCGGCGCGCTGATGGGCGTGTTCGGGCTGATCGCCGCCACCATCGTCCTGGTCGAGGGGCTGAGCGGGGAAACCCCCTCCGGCTGGGCCTCGATGATGACGGTCACGCTGCTGGTATCGGGCGTGCAGTTCCTGATCCTGGGCGTGCTCGGCGAATATGTCGGCCGCGCCTTCCTCTCGGCGAATGGCAAGCCGCAGGGCGTGGTGCGGGACGTGGTGCGGGCCGGGGGGGCGGAGCAGTGATCGCCGCCTGGGGTACGCTGGCCGCCGCCATCACCACCTCCCTCATCGGCCAGATCCTGCTGAAGGCCGGCGCCTCCGGCTCCGTCGCCGCCGAGGCCGGTTTCATCGACCAGCTGTTCCGCTGGCAGACCATTGTCGGGCTGGGCTGCTACGGCGGCGCGGCGCTGCTCTACATCATCGCGCTGCGCAAAATCCCGATGTCGGTCGCACTGCCCTGCACGGCGGCGAGCTATGTGGTCATCGCCCTGATCGGCTGGGGCATGTTCGGCGAAAGCCTGGGGATGGCCAAGATCGCGGCGATCGGGCTGATCTCCGCCGGCGTGGTGCTGCTGGCCACCACGGCCTGAGCATGCGGCCAGGGCGGGTCCTGGGGGCGCTCGGCGTCACCCAGATCCTTGGCTGGGGCACCGCCTATTTCCTTCCGGGGGTGCTGGGGCCGGCGATGGAGCGGGACCTCGGCCTGGCGCCGGGCCGCGCCTTCCTCGGCATCCTGATCGTGCTGGGGCTCGCAGGAGCCCTGGCGCCAATGGTCGGGCGAGCGATCGACCGGCATGGCGCGCGGCTGGCCATGATCTGCGGCTCCTTCGCTTTCGCCGGCGGGCTGGTGCTGCTGGCCGGCGCCCAGAACAGCGCCCAGGCGCTGATCGCCTGCCTGGTGATGGGCCTGGCCGCCGCCCTGGCGCTGACCGAGGCCGCCAATGCCGCCATCGCCACCCTCGGCGCCGAACGCGCCCGCAAACGGCTCGGCCTGCTGGCGCTGGCCAGCGGCCTGTCCTCCGCCGTCACCTGGCCAGCGCTGGCGGCGCTGGAGGCAAGTTTCGGCTGGCGCGGCGCATTGCTGGCCTCGGCGGCGGTGCATCTGCTCGTGGCGCTGCCGCTGCATGCCTTCTGCGTGCCGGCCGCGCCGCGCGGGGCACGCGCGCTTCGTTCGCCGGGCGGAATCTTGCCGGCGCGGCTGCGCTGGCTCTCCGCCGCCTTCACCATGCAGACGCTGATCGGCAGCGCCATCCTGGCCAATATGGTCCTGCTGGTGGAGGCGCTGGGCATGGAACGCGGCAGCGCCATCTGGTGGGCCGCCCTGGTCGGGCCGGCGCAGGTGGCGGCGCGGCTGCTGGATGTGGTGGGGGGCGGACGCTTCAGCGCCGTGACCATGGCCTCCGCCGCGCTGCTGCTGATCCCCTTCGCCCTGGTTCTGCCGCTGGTGGCGCCGCTCGGCATCGCCGTGGCCGCACCGGTCTTCGTGCTGACCTACGGCCTCGCCTCCGGCATCATGACCGTCATGCGCCCGGCCTGCCTGATCGAACTGCACGGGACGGAGGGCTATGCCACCGTCGCCGGCCAGGTGATGGCGCCGGTGACGGGCGCCATGGCCCTGGCCCCGGCCATCTTCGCGCCCCTGCTGTTCGCCCTGGGGGCGCAGGCGGCGCTGGCCGTGGCGGCGGTGGGGGTGCTGGGCGCCTTCACCCTGCTGCGCGTGGCGGCACGTTCGGCGTAGCATCGACGCCATGCGCCTTCTTGCCCTGCCCCTGCTCCTCGCCGCCTGCGCCACGCCGCCCTGCCCGCCCGGCATGCAGGCCGCCACGCTGGCGGAGGGCTATTTCGGCCGCAATGCGCGCGGCGCGGAGGTGGTGGACGACGCCGCCTGGGCGCGCTTCATGGATGAGGTGGTGACGCCCGCCTTCCCCGATGGCCTGACCGTGCTCGACGGCGCCGGCCAATGGCGCGGCCGGACGGGCATGGTGGCGCGGGAACGCAGCAAGGTGCTGGTCCTCGCCATGCCCGGCGCCGATGCCAGCACCGCCACCGCCCGCCTCGCCCCCGTTATCGCCGCCTATCGCGGCCGCTTTGGACAGGAGAGCGTGATGGTGACGACCACCGGGGCCTGCCTGGCTTTCTGAATCCCGTCCGCCCGGCCTATCGTCCCGGCGGATAAGGGAGAACGAAGCCATGCCGACCACCGTCAAGGACCTACTCGCCGCCGCCAATGCCGCGGTGCCGCGCATCACCGCCGCCGAAGCCCGGGCCCTGGCCGCCGAGCCGGGGACCGTGTTGCTCGATGTGCGCGACACCTCCGAGGTGAAGGCCAGCGGCAAGGCCAAGGGCGCCATCGCCGTATCGCGCGGCTTGGTCGAATTCCGCGCCGATCCGGAAAATCCGATGCACGACCCCGCGCTCGGCAAGGCCAAGACCGTGATCGTCTACTGCGCCTCCGGCGGCCGCTCCGCACTCGCCGGCAAGACGCTGAAGGACATGGGCTACAACGACGTGCGCAACCTTGGCGGCTTCAAGGACTGGGTCGAGGGCGGCGGGGAAGTGGAAAACGCCTGATTTGGTTCGGGGCCTTCAGCCGAAGGCCCCCACCTCATGCACGATGGCGGCTGAGCATTCGCGCACCTGCGCGAACAGCGCCGCCATCGGCGTGAACAACGCGGCGTGCTCCGCGGCATAGGACGCACCACCCCGCCCAGGCGCCGGCTCATGGAAATCGAGGCCACTGGCCGGGTCGGGGCGCGCAGGGAACACCTCCGCCAGCAGCGCCAAGGCGCGCTCTACATCCAGTTGCAGGATGCCGCGGATCAGCGCCTCCCGCGTCGCGCCGTGTCGCGGGCTGAATTCGGGGATCTGCACCGCCAGCAGCCAGATGCGATGGATCAGGGCGAGCCGCAGCGCATGCAGCAGCACCAGCCGGTCCGGCATGCGCGGCAGTTCCGGCCAATTGGCCCGCAGCGCCAGATGGTCCGCCTGAAGCCGCCGGAACATCCGCCGCACATCGGCCGATAGGCCCAGCTTTTCCAGCGCGGCGGAGATATGCATCAGCTCCTCCCGCCGCCCGGGCCGATGCGTGGCGCCGGCACGGTCGAGCCAGGGGCCGGGGTCGAGCGTATCCACCCCCGCCCGCAGCACGCCGAGATCCGAACAGGCCGCCGCCCGGGCCGCCATCGCCACCGCACGGGCAAAGCGCGGGCTGCGCGCCAGCATATCGGCGAAACCATCGGGATTGGCCGCGACCGCCGCGCCCATGCCGTGCAGCGTATTCGCCAGCCAGCCCATCTGGTGCAGGATGGCGTTGTTGGGAATGGCACGCAGTTGCGATGGATGGCTGATTCGCGCCGGCCCGCCCATATCGGATTGCCGCGCCGCCGGGCGTGACCCGGTGCGGTCCAGCAGCCCCGGCCCGAAGGCGCCGAGCAGCGCTGCGTAGCCCGGATCCTCCACCAGGATCTGCATCTCCCGCCGGATCGTGGCGAAGAAGTCGGCGCCGTAGTCGCTTTCCGCATAGATCGGGTCCGGCTCGGCCGGAAGCTCCGCGAAGGCATGCTCGGCGATGCGCGCGATCGTCGCCGCCGCCAGCGCCGGCGTGCCGAACAGCAGATAGCCGTCGCCGCCCTGGAAGCTGCTTTCCTCCCGCAGCTTCAGCCCGGCGCGCGTCAACGCGGCCCGCGCCTGCGGCGGGGAGAGGTAGTCAAGCCGGTCCGCCAGGCTGTCCGGATGCCCGCCCCGGCCGATGCTCTCGCCATGGGTGTCGAACAGCACCAGCTCGATCTCGGCCAGGCCATGCCGGCGCAGTTGGTCCGCCAGCCGCAGCTTCAGCCGCTCCGCCAGATAGCTGGCCGGCAACTGCCCGACATAGCGGCCGGAATCGGAATAGCCGAATTGCAAACACAGCCGGCCATGCTCGCGCAGATAGGCGCGGTAGACCGGGCTGCGCAGCGCCTCCTCCACCACCTTGTCGCCGCGTTCCAGCGCCTCCGCCGTCTCGAACAGCGGCGAGATTTCGATATGCCGTTCGATGCCCAGGCGCTTGGCCAGCCACAGCGCGCCAAGCAAAGTGTAGCCGCTTTCCGTCTCCGCGATCAGGAAACGCACCGGCTGTGACGCATCCACATGCTTGGTGATCTGCGCCACGGTCATCATCAGCCGCACGGCGGAGGCCTGTTCCGCCATCAGCGCGCCGAAATCCACCGGCTGCGGCGTGACCTCCGCCAGCGCCGCATTCATTGTGGCCAACAACCCGCGCCGGCTGGCCATGTCGTCCGGATTGGCCGTCAGCCCCAGCCGCTGGCGCAACGCATTGTGGATCTGGCTGGCATTCAGCCGGGTATGGGTATGCGCCAGCGCCAGCCCATGCCCGACCAGCCCGGCCCGGATCACCACCAGCGCCAGCCGCGTCTCCTCATCCGGCGCCGCCGCCACCGCCGCGGGAAACAGGCCGAGCAGCGCCGCCGGATTGGTCATCGCCGCCTGGCGCTGGCCGATCAGCACCTCCGCAAAGCGCTGCACCGCCTCCGCCACCGGGGTATGCGGCAACGCCTCCAACTGCTGCGCCACCGCGGCCTCGGCCTGCGCCACCCGCTCCGACAGGGCCGCGGCGCATTCACCCAGCGGCGCCAGTTGCGCGGCGATGCGCTGCAACTGCAGCCGCTTCATCGTCAACCGCAGCCCGATCGTGTCCCACCAACCAATATCGGTGCGGCCATCCGTGTCATAACCAACCCAGGAGGCCAGCAGGATCGGCGCCGGCGCCAGAGTCTGCCAGCGATCCGTCCAGATGCCCCGCGCCGCCCGCAACAAGGCACCATTCAAGACATCCAGCGCGTCCCGCCCGCGCTGGATGGCCGCCACCGCCTGCACGAACTCCTCCGTCAGCGTCGGCGCCGTGGGGCGATGGGACAGGCCGCGCGGCAACTCCGCCCCCGACGCCGCCGCCGCCACCGCGGCCCCCGTGCCAGGCGGCAGGGAAAAGGTCGGATGGGCGGTGAACACCGCCGCGAAACGCGGCCGCTCCACCACCTCCCGATACGCCGCGAAAGGCACCGGGCTGTCCTCCGGGTCCGGCCGCACCAGCCGCGTCGCCAGCACATCCAGCGTCGCCGCGCCCCGCTCCACCCCGACATAGGCCGCGATCCGCCGCGCCCGCTCCGCCGCCGCCACATCCGCCAGGCGCGCGATCAACCCGCCCACACCCGCGACATCCAGCCGCCCATCATCCAACCGCCGACTGATCGCCAGGGAAATCAACAACACCGGATCGCCAAAGGGATCGGTCGCCGCCGCCTCCCGCGCCTCGCGCAGCCGCAGCAACAACTCGCCAATGGTGTCACCCAGCTCATCCGCACCAGGCGGCCGGGCAACAGCAACGGGATCGGCGGCAAGCGCCTGTTCGGTCTGATCCATGCCCCATGCTGCACCTGCACACGACCGGAACGCCAGTGCGGATTTGCCAAGTTTTGGCGGGGATGCGTGGGTGGTTGGCAGGGAGGGCGCTGCCCTCCCCGCACCCCTCCCGCGAAGGGGCAGTGGCCCCTTCGAACCCTCGACTTAGGGGTAGGCGAAAGGAGGGGCACAACGGGCGCGTCGGGACAAGCGGACGCTCAATGCCCCTCCTTTCGCCTACCCCTTAAATGGGTTTCCAAAGGGACCACTGTCCCTTTGGCAGGGGGTGCAGGGGGACGGCGTCCCCCTGCAAAGCCACCCTCACAACCCCCGCAGAACCTGGCAAACGTGCTCGACCTGGGTGTCGGTCAGTTCGGGGAACATGGGCAGGCTCATGACTTCGCTGGCGGCGCGGGCGGTTTCGGCGCAGCCGGCGGGGCCGAGGGGGGTGCGGCCGCGGTAGGCGGGTTGGAGGTGGACGGGGGCCGGGTAGTGGATGGCAGTGGCGACGCCTTCGGCGCGCAGGCGGGCCATCAGGGCGGTGCGGTTGGGCACGCGGAGCACGTATTGGTGGTAGACGTGGCCGGCATCGGCGCGGCGGACGGGCGGCGCGTAGGGGCCGTTGGCGAGGGCGGCGTCGTAGGCGGCGGCGATCTCGGCGCGGCGGGCGTTGGTGGCGTCGAGGTAGGGCAGGCGGGTGCGCAGGATGGCGGCCTGGACCTCGTCGAGGCGGCTGTTCACGCCGATGGTGTCGCTGATGTAGCGCTCCTTCCAGCCGTATTGGCGGATGGCGCCGATGCGGTCGGCCAGGGCCGCGTCATCGGTGGAGAGCACGCCGCCATCGCCCAGCGCGCCGAGGTTCTTGGTCGGGTAGAGCGAGAAGCAGGCGGCGTCGCCCATGGTGCCGACCTTGCGGCCGGACAGGGTGGCGCCGTGGGCTTGGGAGCAGTCCTCGATCACCATGACGCCGTGTTCGCGGCAGGCGGCCAGCATGGGGTCCAGGTCGCAGGCCTGGCCGTAGAGGTGGACCGGGATGATGGCGCGGATGGGCGGCAGACCGGGCGGCGGGTCGTTGAGGACGGCGACGAGCTCGTCGGCATCCATGGTGAAGGTGTCCGGGTCGATATCGACCAGCAGCGGGGTCGCGCCCGTCATCTCGATCGCGGCGACGGTGGCGACCGCGGTGTGGGAAACGGTGACGACGGTGCAGCCGGCGCCGATGCCCATGCCGCGCAGGGTCAGCATCAGCGCGTCGGTGCCATTGGCGCAGCCGACGGCGCGGGCGGCGCCCTGCCAGGCGGCGAATTCCTTCTCGAAGGCCGCGCCTTCCTGGCCGAGGATGTACCAGCCGGAGTTCAGCGCGCGCAGCACTGCGGCGTCGATCTCCTCCTTATTGGCACGGTAGCCGGCGCCGGGATCGGCCTGCGGCACGGTGATGGTAGTGGCGTTCATGGGCGTGCCTCCTGTTCAGGCGACATATTCGGCAAGGCGCGGGCGGTACCATTCGAGCGAGCGGCGCAGCCCGTCATCGACATCGACGCGCGGCCACCAGCCGGTGGCGGCGCGGAAGGCGCGGTCATCGGCGGCGTAGCTGCCGATGTCGATCTGCGCGCGATCGGCCGGGAAGGTCTTGGTCACGAAGCTGCCCTGGCCGCCATTCGCGGCGATCAGCCGTTCGGCGAGCTCGTGCAGCGACAGGGGCGGCGGGCCGCCGATGTTGAAGACCTTGCCATTGACCTCCGGCCGGCTGGCCTGGAGGCCCGCGCGCAGGAAGGCGTCGGTGACGTCGTCGAGATAGGTCAGGTCGCGCAGCTGCTCGCCACCCCAGACCTCGAAGGGCTCGTTCTCCAACACGCGGCGGATCCAGATGCCGAGGAAGGTCTGCTTGGCGTCCTTGATGCGCAGGCGCGGGCCGTAGCAGTTGGTCAGGCGGAGGGAGACCACCGGGCGGCCGTGGACGCGGCTTTCCAGCAGCCAGTACTGTTCGCCGGCCCATTTGGAGACGCCATTGGCGTCTGGTGGGTTCACCGTGTGCTTCTCATCCACCGGCAGGTATTGCGGGCGGCCATAGAACTGGCGCGTGGAGGCATGCACCACCGTGGCCTTCGGCGCCGCTTCGCGCATCACGCCGATCAGCCGCACCTGGGCCACCGCGTTGATCGCGATGTCGGAGACCGGGTCCCGCTGCCCGCCCATATGGCTGGTCTGGGCGGCCATGTTGAACAGCACGTCGATGCCGTTGCAGAGGCTGTGCAGCTCCGCATCGCGGATATCGCCGCGCACCAGCATCACGTTGCTGCCTTCGAGGTTCAGCGGATTGGCGCCGCCCTCCGGCTCCATGGCGTCGAGCGCCACCACGCGGGCGCCTTCCGCGGCCAGGGCATGGCACAGCCCGCTGCCGAGGAAGCCGGCCCCACCCGTCACCAAAACGCGCTTGCCGCGCCAGCCGTCCATTGCTTCGAATTCCTCAAAGGTCGCTTACGTGGCCCTCTCCCCCCTAAGTGGGGAGGGGGCTTTCATCGTTATCCAGCCTGTCCCAGCCGCTGGCCCGCATACCGCGCCGCCCGGATCGGGCCCCACCAGGCCTCATTCTCCAGATACCAGCCCAGCGTGTGTTCCAGCCCGCTTTCGAAATCGTACTTCGCCGTCCAGCCCAGCACCTTCTCAGCGCCGGAGGGGTCCATGGCGTAGCGGAAATCGTGGCCCGGGCGGTCCTTCACGAAGGTGATCAGACGCTCCCGCGGCCCGGCCGGGTCCGGCCGCAGCCGGTCCAGCACGGCGCAGATGGTCTTCACCACCGCCAGGTTGCTGCGTTCCTGGCGCGGCCCGATGCAATAGGTGCCGCCGGGCTTGCCGGCGCCGAGCGCCGCCAGGCACAGCGCCTCCGCATGATCCTCCACATGGATCCAGTCGCGGATATTGGCGCCGTCGCCATAGACCGGCAGCGGCCGCCCCTCCAGCGCATTCAGCGACACCAGCGGAATCAGCTTCTCGGGGAATTGCCAGGGCCCGTAATTGTTCGTCGTGTTGGAGACGAAGGCCGGAAAGCCATAGGTGTGGTGCCAGGCGCGCACCAGATGGTCCGACGCGGCCTTCGAGGCGCTGTAGGGGCTGCGCGGGTCATAGGCCGTGTGTTCGTCGAAGGGTTTGGCGTCCAGCGTCTCCAGCGACCCGAAAACCTCGTCGGTGCTGATGTGGTGGAAGCGGAAGGCCGCCTTTCGCGAGGTGTCGAGCCCGGACCAATAGGCGCGCGCGGCTTCCAGCAGCACCTGGGTGCCAACGACATTGGTGCGGATGAACTCCGCCGGGCCGTCGATGCTGCGGTCGACATGGCTTTCGGCCGCCAAGTGCATCACCACCTCCGGCTGCCACTGCGCCAGCACGGCGCTCATCGCCGCCGGGTCGCAGATATCCGCCTTCACATGCACATGGCGCGCATGGCCCCGCGCGGCGCCCAGCGCCTCATGGCTCGCGGCGTAGGTCTCCTTGTCCACATTCACCACCACATGGTCGGTGGTGGCGATCAGGCGGCGGACGACGGCGGAGCCGATGAAGCCCAGGCCGCCGGTCAGCAGGATATTCATGGAGACTCCTCGGTCGGCACATTCATGGCAGCGGATTGCGGCAGCCCCGCGGCCAAGCCCGGGCGGCGCCATGGCCGGGCATGAATTTGCCCGGCCCGGTGCCCGCGGTCGAGGGGGGCATCACGCCGGCGCGAGCGCCACCCCGGTGATCTCCACCTTCCAGCGCGGATCGACCAGCGCCGCCTCGATGGTCATGCGGGCCGGCTTGGCGCCGGGGTCGAGCCAGGCATCCCAGGCGCGGTTCATGGCGGGCGCGTCGCGGATATCGGCCAGCACGATGGTCACGCTCATCAATGCGCGCTTGTCGGTGCCGGCCTCGGCCAGCAGCGCGTCGATCTGCGCCAGGATATCGGCGGTCTGGCCCTCCGCATCCAGCGTCGGGTCATCGGCCACCTGGCCGGCCAGCCAGATGATGCCGCCACCCATCACGGCGCCCGACAGGCGCTGCTCCTCCGCAATTCGCCGGATCATCCCGATGTCTTCCCCTTTCAAAACGACACGGCGCAGGGCACATCCCCCACCGGTCAGCGGAGCGTGCCATGCAGCGGATGATCGACAAAGCCGTCCTCGCCAGCCGGCACCTGCTGGTGGTGTTCTTTCTCGGTCTGGCGGTGGCGCTGGCGATCTATGCGCTGGGCTTCCTGGCGAAACTCTGGAAATTCGCCGGCAACGCCCTGACCGGATCGGACAACCGCCAGCTTCTGGACCTGCTGCACTTGCTGGATTCGGCGCTGGTCGCCTCCCTCGTCGTGACGGTGATGATCTCCTCCTACGACAGCCTGGTCTCCCGGCTGGGCAAGCATGAGGATGCGGAGGGGGTGAGCTGGGTCGCCAACATCGACCCCGGCAATCTGAAGATCAAACTCGCCTCCGCCCTGATCGCCATCTCCTCTATCCATCTGCTGCAAATCTTCATGGAGGTGACCAATTACGACGACCGTTCCGTGATGTGGGGGCTGGCGATCCATGGGATGTTCGTCGCCGGCGCGGTGGCGCTGGGCGTGCTGGACCGGCTGACGAAGAAGTAGCGATGACCGCGATCCGAACCGCGAGGCCGGAGGACCTGCCCGGCCTGCTGGCGCTCTATCCGCACCTCAACCCGGGCGACCCCACCCCGGACCCGGCGCGGGCGGAAGCCGCCTGGGGCGAGATGCTGGCCTCCCCCCTCATCAGCGTGATCGTGGCGGAGCGGGAGGATCAGATCGTCGCCTCTTGCACCCTGATCCGCGTCCCGAACCTCACGGTCGGCGCAAGGCCCTATGCGGTGATCGAGAATGTGGTGACCCATGCGGCGCATCGCCGCGAAGGGCTTGGCCAGGCGGTGCTGGCGGCGGCGCTGGAGGCTGCCTGGGCGGCGAATTGCTACAAGGTGGGCCTCGCCAGCGGGTCCCACCAGGAATCCACACTGCGCTTCTACGAAACGGCCGGCTTCACGCGGAATGCCAAGACCTTCTTCGAGGTCAGGCGGGCCTGAGAAGCAGTCAAAGGATTAACCGCCCCGTCGCATCCTGGGCCTGGCGCCTCAGGAGAAGCGACATGTCCGAAAAGCCCTTATCCGCCCCTCGCCCCCTGCCGGAGGCGGAGCTGTCCGCCGTGACCGGCGGCTATGGCTGGCTGTCCAACCCCCTGCAGGACATCCGTGACAGGCTGGCCCGCGAGCATCCGGAGGCCACGAGCCCGGGGTCCGTCGCCGACCAGATGGCCGCCTACCTGCAACAGCAGCGCGACGCGGCGCTGGGCGACGCCATGGGCGAAGGCTGACCTCAGCCGGCCAGATGCGGCCGGCGCACCCAGCGCGCCAGAAGCCCATCCACCGGCCCGGCGATGACCGACACGGCCCAGAGCACGCCCGCCGTCAGCACGATGGCGGGGCCCGAGGGCAGGTCCAGATGGTAGCTGGCCAGCAGGCCGAAGACCGCCGACAGCACGGCGATCGCCACCGCCGCATAGGCCATGCCCGACAATTCCCGCGCCCAGTGGCGGGAGGCGACGGCCGGCAGCATCATCAGCCCCACCGCCATCAGCGTGCCCATGGCCTGGAAGGCCGCCAGCACGTTCAGCACCACCAGCACCAGGAACAAGGCGTGCCACAGCCCGCCGCGCACACCCTCCGCCTGAGCGAAGCCGGGGTCGAAGCATTCCAGCGCCAGCGGCCGCCAGGCGAGCGCCAGCACCGGCAGGGTCAGGGTGGCGACGCCGGCCATCATCAGCAGCGCAGGGTCATCCACCCCCAGCACCTGGCCGAACAGAAGATGGGTGAGGTCGGAGGTGCTGCCGCGCAGCGACACCAGGGTGACGCCCAGCGCGAGGGCGATCAGGTACAGCGCCGTCAGCGCCGCATCCTCCCGACCCCCCGTGGCACGGGACAGCGCGCCGGCGCCAACGGCCACCAGCAGCCCCGCCACCAGCCCGCCGATCGACATGGCCGGCACCGAGAGCCCGGCGATGAGAAAGCCCGCGGCGATGCCGGGGGTGACGCCATGCGCCAGTACCTCCGCCGTCAGGCTGGTTCGCCGCAACATGAGAAAGACGCCGAGCAGCGGCGCCGCCACGGCCAGCGCCAGGCAGCCCACCAAGGCGCGGCGCATGAAGCCGAATTCCAGAAACGGGCCGAACAGGAAATCCACCGGCGCTAGGCCGCGCAGGCGGGGGCGGATTCGTCCCAGGCCTCGGCCATCATCCGGGCCCGCAGGCGGTTATGGGCGGAGAGCACCTCGGCCGTTGGGCCGCAGGCAATCGCCTCCCGCGCCAGAAGCAGGCAGTCGGGGAATTCGCGCTCGACCAGATCCAGGTCGTGCAGCACGGCGAGCACCGTGCGGCCTTCCCCATGCCAGCGGCGCAGCACGGCCAGCAGGTCGGCGGCGGTGCGGGCATCGACGGCGTTGAAGGGCTCGTCCAGCAGGATCAGGTCCGCATCCTGCACCAGCAGGCGCGCAAACAGCAGGCGCTGGAACTGGCCGGCGGACATGGCGCCGACCGGGCGCCGCGCGAAGCCGCCCAGCCCCACCGCCTCCAGCGCATGTTGCGCCCGGTCCCGGTCCGCCACGCTGGCGCCCCGGAAGGCGCCGAGGCGGGACCAAAGACCTTGCAGCACCACATCGAGGCAAAGGATCGGAAAGGCGCGGTCCATGCCGGATTGCTGCGGCAGCAGCGCCACGCGCGGCTTGTGGCCGGACATGGTGACCCGTCCCTCATCCACCCGGTGCAGCCCGGCGATGCTGCGCAGCAGGGTGGTCTTGCCGGCACCATTCGGCCCGACGATGGCCGCCAGCGACCCGGCAGCGAAATGCGCGGAGACGTGATGCACCGCCGGATGACGCTGATGCGTCGCGGTGAGGTTGGCCAGGTCGACCGCCGGCCCGCGCGGCAAGGTGCCGCTCATGCTGCCATCGCCCAGGCCACGGCCGCCCAAAGCCCTGCCAGCACCAGGGCCGCCAGCAGCAGGCGCGCCCCGACCCCGGCCGACAGGGCAAGCGGATCGGTCAGGGACAGGCCGGACGAAGGAGGGTTCATGGTTACCTTATAACGTTCACAGGGGTCCTGGGCAAAGGCCCCGCGGCGGACTACCTGCGCATGCGATGCAGGACAGCCCCCCGCCCTCCGCTTCCCTTCCCTCCGTCGATCCGGAGGCCCCCCTGCGCCTGGCGCTGCGCCGGCATCGCGCCGCCGCCACCGGCCTTTTGGCCGGCATGGGGGGGCTGTTGCTGGGCAGCTACGCCCTGCCGCCCAGCTACGCCACCGACCTGTTGCAGGCCGCCGCCAAGGCCGGCGTGGTCGGCGGCATCGCCGACTGGTTCGCGGTGACGGCGCTGTTCCGGCATCCGCTCGGCCTGCCCATCCCGCACACCGCCATCATTCCCCGCCAGAAGGAAAGGCTGGGCGCCGGACTCGGCCGCTTCGTGGCCAACCACGTCTTCACCGAAGCCGAGGTCGCCCGCGTTCTGTCCAAGGTGGACCTGGCGCGCGTGCTGGGGGATTTCTTCTCCGACCCCGCCGCGGTGCAGCCCGCCGCCGGGGCGCTGGCCAAGGCCCTGCCGCGCATCCTGGCGAGCCTGGAGGATGGCCGCGCCCGCCGCCTGCTGGGCCGGCTGCTGCCGCGCATCGCCGGCGGCCCCGGCGCTGCCCGGGTGCTGGCCCGTGCCCTGACCGCGCTGATCGAGGGCGGCCGGCATCAGGAAGTCTTCGACCTTGCCATCGGCCAGCTCAAGACGGTGCTGGTGGCGAAGGAAGACCAGTTGCAGACCGCCATCGCCGCAAGGGTGCGGGCGGAAGGCGGCGCGCTGGTCGGCTGGATCGCCGGCGCGGGCATCGCGCGCCGCGTTCTCTCCGCCCTCAATGCCGAGTTGGATCGCGTGCAGCCCGGCGATTCCGACCTGCGCGCGGCCTTCGAAACCTGGATCCGCGCCGAGATCACCCGGCTGGAAACCGACCCCGAACGCGCCGCCGCCGTGGGCCGTGCGCTGCGGGAGGCCTTGTCCCACCCCACCGTCGCCGCCTGGCTCTCCGACATCTGGGGCCGGCTGCGCGCGTCGCTGGAGGCCGATGCCACCAATCCGAACGGCCGCACGGTGCACGCGCTGCAAGCGGCGCTCGGCAATCTGGGCACCATGTTGGCCGAGGACCCGGCGGCGCGGGACCGCCTGAACAAGGGCGCCGAACGCGCTTTGATCGCCCTGCTGCCGCGCGCCCGGAATCAGCTTTCGGACTTCATCGCCGGCGTGGTGCGAAACTGGGACACGGCGACGGTGACGGAGAAGATCGAGCTGCGGGTCGGCAAGGACCTGCAATATGTGCGTATGAACGGGACTCTGGTGGGCTTCCTGGTGGGCGGGGCGCTCTATGCGGCGCTGACGGCGGTCTTTGGGCGGGTGGCGGGGTAGGTCACGCGCCGCGCGATCCATCTCATGAAATCGCGTTCAGTTTAGTTTTTTGGAATGGATTGGGGCGCAGCCTGAGGTCGTCATCCAGTGAGGAAAACGACCCATGCCGAACCGCAACGCCACCCCCGCCCCGCAGCCCCTGCTCTCCCGCGACCCGCTGCTGGCGCTGATCGACAGCATGTATCTCGCGGTGATGCGGCGCCTGTCGAAGGCGCATTGAGGTCAGGCGGGCCTGTGGCGTAGCAGATAGGCGCCATAGGAAACGCCGTCCGCCTCACGGACCTCGTCGAGCACCAGGAAGTTCCGGGCGAGATAGGCGCGCCCCTCCGCGAGGGAGGGCCAGTCGATATCGTCCACCACCAGAACGCCGGATTCGCTCAGCAGGGCCGACCAGCCGATGATGTCGCGCAGCGCCTGGCCAGGCGCGTGCGAGCCGTCGAGATGGATCAGATCGAAGCCTTGGCCGGCCAAGGCGAGACGCGCCTGGTCGGAGGGTATCTCCAGCATCCGGATATGCGGCATCAGGCCAAGCCTGAGTCCGGCGACGTGGAAGCGGGCCTTGACCAGATCGAAGTCGAGCCTGCTCCAGTAGTCGTCATTGGTCCCGGTGGTCGGCTCGGCGACGGCGACGTCGCGCGACCAGGGCTCGACGCCGAACGTCACCCCATCCCAGGCGGAAATCACCGCCGCGATCGGCAGAAGCGACTTGCCGCCATACACCCCGATTTCCAGCGCCCGCGTCACGCGCCGGCTTTCCGCGAGATGCGCCAGCCAGAGTGCCTTTTCGCGGCTGCACCACCCATCGGCCGCCTGCCAGGCCATCAGTGCCCGGTCCTGCGGCGCGGCCTTTGAGAAGCCGTCGAAATCTACCTCCACCTGCGGCATGCCGGCGTAGAGCTCGCGCGTCCTTCTCTCCAGGATCACGACGCGGTCCTCAAGGTCGCGGATACGCGCCTCGCGGTCCCGGACCGTATCCTCCCGCTGTTCGAGCTTGATCGCGTAGTCGTCCTCGATCTCCCGGGTCGCCGCCTCTGCATTCTTGACGGTCATCTCACGCAGACGGACCAGCTCCTCCAGCGCCTTGATCCGTGACTCGCGCATCAGAAGCCAACCCCGTGCCTCGCGCGCGCTCGCACCCGTCACGTCGCGGAACACCCGCTTCACGCCTGCGGAGACATTCATTTCAAGTCGCCATCTTCCGTCTGATTCATCGCAGGGTCGCCCATTGCCGCCTCAATAGGCCACCCTGTCCGCCTTCCCCGCCCATTCCTCAAACACCGTCAGCGCCTCCGCCCCCAACAGTCGCTGCATCGGCAGGCTGCGCGCCTCAATCGGCTTCGGCACTTCCTGGTAGAGAAATTCATCGTCGAAGCCGATCGCGGCGGCCTGCTGGCGGTCATTCGCATAGACCACGCGATCGCAACGCGACCAGTACAGCGCGGCCAGGCACATCGGGCAGGGCTCGCAGCTGGTGAAGACCGTCGCGCCGCACAGATCGAAGCGGCCCAGCGCCGTGCAGGCGCGGCGGATGGCGACGATCTCGGCATGGGCGGTGGGGTCGAGGGTTGAGGTCACCTGGTTCCAGCCCTCCGCCACCACCCTGCCCTTCAGCACCACCACGGCGCCGAAGGGCCCACCCGCGCCGCCCGCCATGCCGCGGCGGGACAAGGCGATGGCGTAGCGCATGAAATCCTCATCGGTCATCGGCCACCTCGACGTGCGGGGGCATAGGCCCCACCTTGCACCCCGGAGGGTCCCCGATGCCGCTTGCGCTGTCCATTCTCGACCAATCGACCATCGCCTCCGGCCGCGGTGCCGATGATGCGATCCGGGAAACGCTGGCCCTGGCGAAGCTCGCGGACCAATGGGGCTATCGCCGTTACTGGCTGGCGGAGCACCACAACAGCGCCTCCCACGCCGGCACCGCCCCCGAAATCCTGGTGGCCGCCATCGCCGCCACCACCCAGCGCATCCGCATCGGCACCGCCGGGGTGATGCTGCCGCATTATGCCGCGCTGAAGGTGGCCGAGCAGTTCCGTGTGCTGGAGGCGATCGCGCCTGGGCGCATTGACCTCGGCGTCGGCCGCGCCCCCGGCTCGGATGGTCGCACCGCCTATGCGCTGAACCCGGACGCGGCCCAGGCGGGGGACCGCTTTCCGCAGCAGGTGCAGGATCTGATGGGCTGGCTCGGCGACGGGCTGCCGGAAAGCCACCCCTTCCGCATGGTCGCCGCCAATCCGGCGATTCCGACGCGGCCGGAGGTTTGGATTCTGGGCAGTTCCGATTTCGGCGCCCAGCTCGCCGCCTATTTCGGCCTGCCCTACTGTTTTGCCCATTTCATCACCGATGGGCGTGGCAGCGAGGAGGCGATGGCGCTGTACCGCGAGGGTTTTCGGCCGCATCCCGGGGTCGCGGGCCGGTTGGCCAAGCCGCAGGGCGTGGTCGCCGTCTTCGCCCTGACGGCTGCGACGGAGGCCGAGGCCTTTCGCCACTTCAAATCCCGCGCCATCTGGCGCCTGTCCCGCGACCGCGGAATCTACCCGCCCCTGCCGAGCCTGGAGGAGGCCGAGGCCTATCCCCTGACGGCGGAGGAGGCGGCGAAGATCGAGCGCATGCGCGCCCGCGCCTTGGTCGGCGCCCCCGAACAGGTGGCGACCCGCCTCGTCGCGCTGGCGGAGGCGCATGGTGTGGAGGAAGTCGCCGTCCTTACGCCCTGCCACGACCCGAAGGCGCGCCAGGAGTCATTCCGGCTGCTGGCGGAGGCGGTCACCGCGCTGCAAAGGGCCGAAGCCGCCTGACCTGGCGGCCCGTGGCGCGGAACAATGTTTCGCGCGCCACGCGCCTGAAGGTCCCTGTTTCGCGCGGCTTCACCGCGCGCTGCCGGCGGATTGCGGCCACGCAAGCGCGGCACAAACATCCCACCACCGGTCCATCCCGACCGGTCGGGGATGTTCCCATGAGCTATCGCAACACACCCAGCATCGGCCAGCTCCACGGCAATTCCTGCTGGGCCGCCAGCCTCGCCTGGTGGCTCAAGGCGGTCGGCGATGGCCGGCCGAGTTGGACGCAGCGGGAGATCATCGAGATCTACTGGCGCAGCACCGACGACAACGGCGCCATGAAGCCCGAATACCTGGTGAATGCCTGGCGCAACGACAAACGGCTGAAAATGGG
The DNA here is from genome assembly GCF_053891155.1 of Roseomonas sp. F4. Classification (NCBI taxonomy): domain Bacteria; kingdom Pseudomonadati; phylum Pseudomonadota; class Alphaproteobacteria; order Acetobacterales; family Roseomonadaceae; genus Roseomonas; species Roseomonas sp. F4. Next base: position 179,998 of record NZ_JBSSHK010000002.1, on the reverse strand, counting down.
CACCACCGTCTTCGCCACGCCCTATGCGACGCTGGACCGGCTGCCGATCGGCCCGACGCCGGTCTGCATCGCCTTCAAGCATTTTACCGGCTTCGCGCATATGAATGTCATCTGGCCGAACGGGCCCGGCCGGGTCTGGGCGATGGAGCCCTACTTTCCCTATCCCGGGATGGACGGCAAACGCACCGGCCGCTTCGTGGATCGGGAGATCGACCACTACAATTACGGCGACAACGTCATCCTCGCCTGGGCCGACCCCTATGCGGCGGCCACGCCTTAGCCAGCGTCTGGCCCAGCTATACCGCCTTGGCTGGTGACTCCGTCCATCTCAGTGCTGTCGTTTTCGGCGGCCTTCAGGCGGCGGCGAACGCCGGATCGCTCGCCAGGCGCGCCCGCAGCCCGGTCGCGCGGGCATCGCCGCTTCCAAGATCGAGCGTCCACAGGTCGTAGGCCCTGGGATCGCGGGTTCGCCGCGTGTCCTCCAGGAAGCCCGCCACGCGGCCATCCGCCGACACCGCCACCCGGTTCATGACGCCCAGCAGCCGCGTCACCGCCTCGGCCCGCCCGTCGGGCCGCACCCGCAGCACCTCGTAGAGGAACTCCCCGCGCGGCCCGGTGGGCCGCTCGCGCGACCTCCCGACCGTCAGCACCACTGACCCGCCGCGAGAGGCCGCGACGCCGGACGCGCTGCCGGTCTGGCTCCAGTGTCCGGGTGGGAAAACCTCCGCGGCTGTTCTTGGGAAGAACAGCTCCGGCCGGCCGCCGAAGCGCACCCGCCAGATTGCCGTGTTGGTAAAGGCTAGTCCGATCGCTTCCAGCTGTCCCACCAGGGCGGGATTCCTGGCGCTCAATCCCTGGAACAGCACCTCCTCCGGACCAACGAAGGCGAGGCTGTCGACGTAGAGATGCAACTCGGGGGCCGGCACCACGGTGCGAGGCCCGGCGCCGTCGCCCCAGCCGCCCCCCGCCGCCGGCCAGAGCAGCAACTCCGCCGTACCCGTCGCGGGCAGGACGGAGCAGAGCAGCGCCCCCGTGCCGGGTTGCACCGCGACATCCTGGATCTGGCGCGATGCCGGTGCCTCCGACCGCGGAACCAGGACGCGGTGCGCCAGCCCGGGCAGGTCGATCGCGGAGACGCCCTCCCAGTAGTCCCGCGCGGCGAAGACGCCGTGCAGACAGACGAGGCGGCGGCCGTCGTCGGTGAAGGTCGGGTAACCGAGTTGCAGGCCGGGCGGGTTGGGAATGCGAAGCAGCGCACCGCTGCGCCACTGGTAAAGACCCAGGCCTGAGGCGCTTCCCATCCCGCCGTGCCCCGCCCGTCCGGGCACCCAGAACTGGAAGGCGGCGGTCTCGCCATCGGGCGAGAGGGCGATGGTGCCCAGCGCAAGGGCGGAGGCGCCAGGCGGAGGCGCGGCCCGCCCGCAGGAGGCGGTCATGGACGAACTCGCAAGGCTGCTCAGGATCGCTCGTCGGCCCAACCTAGCGTGTTCGGTCACCCGCAGGCCCTCTCACGAGTTCATTACGCACCTCAAGCTAACATGCTTGTTCAGCCAATAACGTTATTTCGGTGAAGCTCGGGCGCGTCCCGACCAGGCAAAGGCATGTCCTTCGACGGCGAGTTCGCGCGACGAGGCGCCCTGGATCTGGCCCTGGAGCGTGATCCGCGAAGGCGGAGTCGCCGCGGCGGTGAATCACCCCCACGGGGAAGGCTGGGCCATAATCCGTGTTTACGGATCATGGTCTAGCGCGGAAAATAAGCCGGGCGGCGCCGATGCACCCGCCGAGCGCGTCGCCGGGCCGCCACTTCCGCGATGGCCGGCAGCCCCAGCAGCGGCGCCGTGAGCACCGCCAGAAGCCCGAACCCCGCGCCCCAGCGCGGCCCACCCAGGGCCAGCGCGGCGCCGGCGGCGGTCCAGGTCCCACCGTTCACCAATAGTCCGATGCCAAAAAGCCAGCGCATCCGCCGCAGCCTTGCGGCGGCTTCGGCCGGGTCGCCCTCGGTCCAGGCGGCGCCACGGGGGGAGACGTCGTAAAGTCGGTCCATCGCCACCCGGAAGGGCGGCTCGGGCGGCGTGCTCAGCGGCGCATCACCACGAAGACCGGCCGGCCCTGCTGCCGGGCGCGGCGCAGGCGCCACCAGATGGAGCCGGCGCCGATCAGCCCGGCCACCAGCAGCACCGGCAGGATCAGCCCGACGAAGACCACGGCCAGCGAGGCCAGCACCAGCCCGCCCGCGACCAGGGCCACCAGCAGGGCCACGCCGCCGACACGCGCCAGGACGCGATCCAGCATGCCCGGCTGCGGCGGGGTCGGCGGCTGCCGGAATTCCCCGTCGGGCGTCATGTCCAGGACGGGCGGGGGGCGATGCGGTTCCATGACCCATGATGTTGCCCGTCCGCCCCCGCGGTTCAAGGGCCGATCAGACCGGCGCGGCATCCACCACATGGAAGCCGGCGGTCACGCTGTCATTCCAGCTTTCCGCCCGCAGATGCCCGGCCAGATGCAGCGTCCCGCCGCCCAGCAGGGCCGCGGCCAGCGGCCCTTCCTTGGCGCGGAAGCAGATCGCCTTCAGCCGGCCGCCGCCGCCCTCCCCTTCCAGGAAGGCGCGGATCGTGCCGCCTTCCTTGCCGACGCGGTCGGCGCGGACCACACGGGCGCGGGACAGCACGAAGACCGGCTCCTCATTCCCGGCGCCGAAGGGGGCGAGGCGGGTGATCTGGCTGGCCACCTCCACCGTCGCCCCGGCCACGGTCAGCGCGCCCTCCACCGCCAGATCCGCCGCGCCGGGCAGGTTCGCCGCATGCGCCAGGCGTTCATCGAGGAAGGCGTGGAATTCGCCCTCCTTCTCCGCGGGGAAGGAGAAGCCGGCCGCCATGGCATGGCCGCCGCCCGTTTTCAGCAGCCCGGCCTGCCGCGCCGCGATGATGGCCGCGCCGAGATCGACCCCGGCGACGGAGCGGCCGGACCCCTTGGCCAGCCCCTCCGACAGGCCGGCGACGCAGGCCGGGCGGTTGTATTTTTCCTTCATGCGGCCGGCGACGATGCCGACCACGCCGGGATGCCAGCCCTGCCCCACCACCAGCAGCACCGGATGGCCGCGCTGCGCCTGGCGCTCGGCCTCGGCCATAGCGGCGGTCAGCACATCGGCCTCCACCTCCTGCCGCCGCTTGTTCACCGCATCCAGCCGCTCCGCCATGGCGCGGGCCTCGATCGGGTCATCCTCCAGCAGCAGCCGCAGGCCGAGGTCCGACTCATCGATGCGGCCGGAGGCGTTGATGCGCGGGCCGAGCAGGAAGCCGAGCGTATGGGCGGTGGGCGCATCCTTGGCCAAGGCCACCTCCAGCAGCGCGGCGATGCCGGCATGGCCGCGCTTGCCCATCACCTTCAGCCCCTGGGCAACCAGCGCCCGGTTCAGCCCGGTCAGCGGCATCACGTCGCAGACGGTGGCCAGCGCCACGAGGTCCAGCAGATCCAGCAGCCGGGGTTCCGGCCGGGTGGCGAAGGCGCCGCGGCGGCGCAGTTCCCGCACCGTGGCGACGCCGGCCAGGAAGGCGACGCCGGCGGCGCAGAGATGGCCGAGGCCGCTGGTGCAATCCAGCCGGTTCGGATTGACCGCGGCCCGCACCACCGGCACCGGCCCCTCCGCCTTGTGGTGGTCCAGGATCACCACATCGGCGCGGCCCCGGGCGGCGGCCAGCGCCACCTCCGCCGCGATGCCGCAATCGACGGTGACGATCAGCGTGGCGCCGCGGTCGCAGAGCGTGGCGATGGCGGCGGGGTTCGGGCCGTAGCCCTCATTCAGCCGGTCCGGCACGTAATGGGTGACGCGGCAGCCCAACTCCCGCAGCAGGCGCACGGTCAGCGCGCCGGAACAGGCGCCATCCACGTCATAATCGCCGAACACCGCCACGCATTCGCCCGCCTGCGCGGCGTCCGCCAGCCGCGCCGCGGCGGCGTCCATGTCCCGCAGGGTGGAAGGATCGGGCATCAGCGCGCGGAGTGTCGGCTCCAGAAAATCGGCCGCCGCTTCCACGCCCACGCCGCGCGCCGCCAGCAGCCGCCCGACCAGCTCCGGCAGCGCCAGGCGCTGGGCGATGCCGAGGCCCACCCGCGCATCCCCCTGCCGCCAGATCCAGCGCCGCCCAAGCGCGCTGCGGGCGACGCCCAGCGCCACCTCCGCGCCGGGCGGGGCCGGAAAGGCAGCCGAGTCGTTCAACCGGCGAAGGCCGCGGGCTTCAGCGCGAAGTTGTGGTGACCTTCCACATAGCGGACGGTACCGGACTTGGAGCGCATGACGATGGAATGGGTGATGGCGCCCTTCCCGAAATCGCGCACGCCGCGCAGCATCGGGCCGGTGGTCACGCCGGTCGCGGCGAACATCACATCGCCCTTGGCCATGTCGGTCATGGAATAGACGCGGTTCGGATCGCTGATGCCCATGTCCCGGGCGCGGGTCACCTGCTCCTCATTCTCGAACATCAGACGGCCCTGCATCTGCCCGCCGATGCAGCGCAGCGCGGCGGCCGCCAGCACGCCTTCCGGCGCGCCACCGCTGCCGAGATAGATGTCCACACCGGTATCAAGCTGGGACACCGCGACCACGCCCGAAACGTCGCCATCCGGGATCATCATGATGCGGGCGCCGGCGGCGCGGCAGCGCTTCACGATCTCCTTGTGCCGGTCACGGTCCAGCAGGCAGACGACCAGGTCGTTGACGCTGCGGCCCTTGGCCTTCGCCAGATTGGCCAGGTTCTCCTCCACCGAGGCATCGATATGCACCACGCCGTCCGGCAGGCCGGGGCCGACCGCGATCTTGTCCATGTAGACATCCGGCGCGTGCAGGAAGCCGCCCTTCTGGGCCAGCGCCACGCAGGCCATGGCGTTGGGGCCGCCCTTGGCGGTGATGGTGGTGCCTTCGAGCGGATCGACGGCGATATCGACCTCCGGCCCGCCGCCGGCCTTGGCATAGAGGCCGACCTTCTCGCCGATATAGAGCATCGGCGCCTCGTCCATCTCGCCCTCGCCGATCACCACGGTGCCGGAGATGGCGACGGTGTCGAAGGCGCGGCGCATGGCTTCCACGGCGGCGCCATCGGCGGCGTTCTTGTCGCCCCGGCCCATCCAGCGGCTGGCGGCGAGGCCCGCCGCCTCCGTCACCCGCACCAGTTCCAGGGCGAGGTTGCGGTCCACATGGACCTGGCGTTCGTTGTCAGCCACGGAAAATCCTCCGGATCAGTGCGGCAGGGTGGTGCGGTGCGCGCCGCCGCAGACAGCGCGCACGCCATGATGGCTTGTTGCCCCGATCAAGGCGCGCCGAAAAGAGGGGCGCCGAAAACGGGGCGTGGACCGCTTCAATATGCGGAGACGACCGTGCCGCAGGCCGCGGGGGGCAGCTGGGACCCGGCGACGCGGCGCAGCGTGAAACGGTCGCAGCCCGGCCCCTCGACTTGGCCGGACAGCGTCCCGTCCTTGCCCAGCCGGGCCTCCAGGTCCACGGTCACGTAATTCTCCGGGCGCAGCAGCCAGGTGCCGGCGGACAGGGTCACGGCATCGCCGCGCGGCTGGCCTGCCACCTCGAAGCAGCCTTCCGCCGCCACCGGATTGTCCGGCAGCGGGTGGAAATGGAACAACCCGACCAGCCCACCATCCCCCCGCGCCCGCAGGCGCAGATGGAGGCCGGTGACGCCCTGGCCGCAGACATAGCTGCCGCTCCAATCCCCCGCGAAACGCGCCTGCGCGCGCGCCGGCCCGGCAAGCAGCGCCAGGGCTGACGGAACCAGAAGGGGTAGGGCGCGGCGCGCTATCACAAGGTCTCGATCCGGATCAGCGCCGGCGCTTCCACCACCGCCTCGAAGGCCTCGATGCGGGCGATGGCGGCGCGCATCTGCGCCTCCTCGCAATCATGGGTCGTGACCACCACCGGCACCGCCTCCCCAGGCGCGCGGCCGCGCTGGAGCATGGATTCCAGGCTGATATGGTGGTCGCGCAGCGCGGCGGTGACATCGGCGATGACGCCGGGGCGGTCCACCACCATCAGCCGCAGGTAATAGGCACCGACGCGCTTCGACATCGGCACGGAGGGCGCCTGCGACAGGTCCCGCGTGGCGACGCCCCAGACCGGGGTAGTGCGGCCACGGGCGATGTCGATCAGATCGGCGCAGATGGCACTGGCCGTGGGCCCGGCACCGGCGCCGCGGCCTTCCAGCACGATGCGGCCGACGAAATCACCCTCCGCCACCACCGCGTTGAACACGCCATCGACGCGGGCGATGGGATGGGCCACCGGCACCATGCAGGGGTGCATCCGCGTCTCGATCCCCGCCTCCGTGCGCCGGGCGATACCGAGCAGCTTGATGCGGTAGCCGAGTTCCTCGGCCAGCTTGATGTCCAGCGCGGAGATGCTGCGGATGCCCTCCACATGCACGGCGCCGAAATCGACCGGGCGGCCGAAGGCGAGCGCCGCCAAGATCGCCAGCTTATGGGCGGCGTCGATGCCATCCACGTCGAAGGCCGGGTCGGCCTCGGCATAGCCCAGCTTCTGGGCCTCGCTCAGCGCCTGGGCGAATTCGATGCCGCGCTCGCGCATCTGGGTCAGGATGTAGTTGCAGGTGCCGTTCAGGATGCCCAGCACGCGGGTGATGTCATTCGCCGCCAGGCCTTCCCGCAGCGCCTTGATGGCGGGAATGCCGCCTGCCACCGCCGCCTCATAGGACAAAGCGACGCCCTTGGCCTCCGCCAGCTCGGCGAGTTCGGCGCCATGGATGGCGAGCAGCGCCTTGTTGGCGGTGACCACCGGCTTGCCGGCCTTCAGCGCGGCGCGGACAAGATCGGCCGCCTGGCCTTCGGTGCCGCCGATGGCCTCCACCACCACATCCACATTCGGATCATGGGCCAGCGCCACCGGGTCGTCATACCAGCGCAGCCCGGCGATCGAGACGCCGCGATCCCGCGTGCGGTCGCGGGCGGAGACGGCGGTGACGGCGATGGGCCGGCCGGCCCGCGCGGCGATCGTCGCGGCATTGTCACGCAACAGGGTCAGCACCCCGGCACCAACGGTACCGAGGCCGGCGACCGCGACGGAAAGCGGCTTGGTCATTCTCTCAAATCCAATCAGGCGGCGTCGGGGTGCTCGATGGGGCTTTCCACTGGGCCGGCATTGTCGGCGGCGAGGAAGGTCTTGATCCCCCGCATCGCCTGGCGGATGCGCTGGCTGTTTTCCACCAGCGCGATGCGGACATGGCCATCGCCATGCTCGCCGAAGCCGATGCCCGGCGCGACCGCGACCTTCGCCTTGGCCAGCAGCAGCTTCGAGAAATCAACCGACCCCATATGCTTGAAGCGGTCCGGAATCGGCGCCCAGAGGAACATGGAGCTTTCCGGCACCGGCACTTGCCAGCCGGCCGAGGCCAGGCCCTTCACCATCACGTCGCGGCGCTCGCGGTACAGGTCGCGCATCTCCTGCACGCAATCCTGCGGGCCGTTCAGCGCGGCGGCGGCGGCGATCTGGATCGGCGCGAAGGCGCCGTAGTCCAGATAGGACTTCACCCGCGTCAGCGCCGAGATCAGCCGTGGATTGCCGGCGGCGAAGCCCATGCGCCAACCCGGCATGTTGTAGGTCTTGGACATGGAGGTGAATTCCACCGCCACATCCTTCGCCCCCGGCACTTCCAGAATCGAAGGCGGCACCGCGCTGCCGAAATAGATCTCGGCATAGGCGAGGTCCGAGAGAATGAAGATCTCATGCTTGCGCGCGAAATCGACGATCTTCCGGTAGAAATACAGGTCGGCCAGCATTGCCGTCGGATTGGACGGGAAGTTCACGATCAGCGCGGTGGGCTTCGGCACGGAATGCCGCACAGCGCGGTCCAGCGCCTCCAGCATCGCATCATCCGGCGTGCACGGGATTGAGCGCACGGAGGCACCGGCCAGCACGAAGCCGAACTGGTGGATCGGGTAAGAGGGATTCGGCACCAGGATGGTGTCGCCCGGGCTGGTGATGGCGGCCGCGAGATTGGCCAGGCCTTCCTTCGAGCCGAGGGTGGCGACCACCTCCGTCTCCGGGTCCAGCTTCACGTTGAAGCGGCGGTCATAATAGCCGGCCAGCGCCTTGCGCAGGCCCGGAATGCCCTTGGACGCACTGTAGCGATGGGTGCGCGGATCGGCGACCGCCTCGACCAGCTTGGCCACGATATGCGGCGGCGTCGGGCTGTCGGGATTGCCCATGCCGAGATCCACGATGTCCTCGGCGGCCGCGCGAGCCTTGGCCTTGGCCGAGTTCACCTCGGCAAAGACGTAAGGCGGCAGGCGCCGGATGCGGTGGAACTCCTCGGTCATTTTCGTCGGGTCCGTGGGGTGGAGTGAAGAAGAACAGGATAGCGGAAGGGTTCAGTCCCGGCGAGGCGCCAGCAGATCGGCGCCGGGCGGCGGCGGCGGGGCCAGCAGATCGCCGGAAGGCGCCGAAGGCGGGCCGGAGAGCGGTGGAGGTGTCACCGCGGGCGGCGCCTGAGCGGGGGTCGGCGCCGGGGCGGGCACCTGCGGCGCCACGACGGCCGGCTGGGTCTGCCGCGCCGCCGGCGGCGGCACCGGATCGAGCCGCACGGGCGGCACGGCGGCCAGCGTCGGCGGCTGGGGAATGCCCTCCCCCACCGGCGCCGGGGCGGCGCCCGCCGCCCGTTCCGTGCGCGAACCCTCGCGGTCAGCGGCCAGGGCGGCGGTCAGCGCGGCGCGCTCCGCGGCGTCCGGCACCGTCGGGCGGGGCGGCACGGTGGACAGGTTGGGATAGGGCGCGTCGCGGCCAGGCGGGGGTTCGCGCCCGTCCAGATAGCCGCCGCTGATATTGCGCCACCAATAGCTGGGCTTCAGGTCCTGCGGCACGCCGCCGGAACAGCCGGCCAGCAGCAGGGCGCCGCCCAGCATCAAGGTCGCGCGCGCTTGATCGCTCGCGCCGCGGGCCCTACCTTCACAATGTTTCCCGTGGCGTCCGACGCGCGGGTGCATGGCTTCCCAAATCCTTCGCGCCAAGTCTCTTGCGCATGGGGTTACCCTGAACCACCCGCCGGCGAAAGCGCCAAGGCGGGTTTCGGCGGGAAGAGTCACCCGAGCGGCCGGGCCGGGATGGGCTTTTGGGGGGCGCATGGCGCAACAGGATGGTTCGAAGCCGGGTGCCGGGTCTCCGGAGTCCGGCGACAAGGGCGCGGCCGCCAGCTTCCGCCTGCCCGACCCGGCGCTGGTGTCCCGCACCATGGCGGATGTGGCGGAGCGGGGGCAGCGCATCGTCGGCGACTTCCTGAAGCGCCAGGCCGATGGCGCCCCCGCCACTGGCCCCGACCCGCTGCAGATCGGCAGCGCCTTCCTCGACATGACGGCGCGGCTGATGGCCAATCCGGCGCGGCTGATGCAGGCGCAGATTGGCTTCTGGCAGGACTATCTGACGCTGTGGCAGAACACCGCCCGGCGCATGATGGGCGAGCCCACCGCCCCGGTGATCGAGGAAACCAAGGGCGACAAGCGCTTCAAGGACGAGGCGTGGCGGGAGAATGAGGTCTTCGACTTCATCCGCCAGTCCTACCTGCTCTCGGCCCGCTACTTCACCAATGTGGTGCAGGGCGCGGAGGGGCTGGACAACAAGACCGCCCAGAAGGTGGATTTCTACACGCGGCAATTCGTCGATGCGATGAGCCCCTCCAACTTCCTGATGACCAATCCGGAAGTGCTGCGCCGCACCGCCGAGACGGGCGGGGAGAACCTGCTGAAGGGCCTGTCCAACCTGCTGTCCGACCTGGAACGCGGCAAGGGCAACCTGCGCATCCGCATGACCGACGACAGCAAGTTCAAGGTCGGCGAGAACATCGCGGTGACCCCCGGCCGCGTGGTGTTCCGCAACGCGCTGATGGAATTGATCCAGTACACGCCGACCACCGACAAGGTGCTGAAGCGGCCGCTGCTGATCCTGCCGCCCTGGATCAACAAGTTCTACATTCTCGACCTCCGCCCCAAGAACAGTTTTATCCGCTGGGCGGTGGAGCAGGGGCATACGGTCTTCGTCGTCTCCTGGGTCAACCCGGACGAGAACCTCGCGGAGAAGGGGTTCGAGGATTACATGCGCGAGGGGCCCTATGCGGCGCTCGACGCGATCGAGGCGGCGACCGGGGAAAAGGCGGTCAATGCCATCGGCTATTGCCTGGGCGGCACCCTGCTGTCCTGCACCCTGGCGCATATGGCCGCCCGGAAGGACACGCGGATCAAATCCGCCACCTATTTCGTCACCATGACCGATTTCGAGGAGGCCGGGGAGCTCGGCGTCTTCATCGACGAGGAACAGCTTCTGGGCATCGAGGAGAAGATGTCGAAGAAGGGCTTCCTCGAAGGGCGGGAGATGGCGACGACCTTCAACATGCTGCGCGCCAATGACCTGATCTGGTCCTTCGTGGTGAACAACTACCTGCTGGGGCAGGAGCCTTTCCCCTTCGACCTGCTGTACTGGAACGACGACAGCACCCGCATGCCGGCGAAGATGCACAGCTTCTACCTGCGGCGGATGTACCAGCAGAACGACCTGGTGAAGCCGGGCGAGATCGAGCTAGACGGCGTGAAGATCGACCTGCGGAAGATCAAGGTGCCGAGCTACCTGATCTCGACGCGGGAGGATCACATCGCGCCGTGGAAATCCACCTACCGCGCCACCCAGATCTATGGCGGCAAGACCCGCTTCGTCCTCGCAGCTTCCGGTCACATCGCCGGCGTGGTGAACCCGCCCGATTCCGGGAAATACAGCCACTGGGTGAACACCAGCCTGCCGCCCGATCCGGAGGAGTGGTTCAAGGGCGCGACGGAGCTGGCCGGGTCCTGGTGGCCGGACTGGCAGCGCTGGGTCACCGCCATCGACAAGGAGATGGTGCCCGCCCGCCAGCCCGCCGAAGCCGGCCTTGGCGAGGCGCCCGGCAGCTATGTGCTGGTGATGGCCAAGGACTGAACCCCAGAAGGAAGTGTGAGGGGGGCTGCGCAGCCCCCCGAACGCCCTTTCAGTCGAACCCCGGCGCCTGCCGGGCCAGCCCGCCATGCGCGTCCAGCATCCGCTGCCGCCAGGCCTCCACCGGATCATCCGCCGCCAGCACCCGGAACGGGCTGACGCAGCGCGCCCATTGGAAGCCGCCGAAGACGATGGCATCCGCCTGCATCGGCGCCGCCCCACCCAGAAAGGGCTGGCCGCGCAGCATCATCCGCAGCGGGTGCAGGTCGCGCCGGAATGTCTCCACCGCGCGATCGCGATCCGCCTGCACCGCCGCCAGCGCCATGCCGAAGCGGGCCTCACGGCTTTCGCGGAAATAGCCGACATCGTCCGGATGCAGCACCTCGACGATATCCGCCACCACCAGCTTCACCAGCCCGGCATTCACCACCGCATCCGCCCAGGCATTGACGAAGCGCGCCAGCGCCAGGCCGCCGGGGCCGCCGAACAGGCTGGGGCGGTCGGGATATGTCGCCTCCAGATATTCGGCGATGGCGAGGCTTTCCGTCACCACCCGGTCGCCATCCAGCAGCACCGGCACCTTCTCCGCGCCATGGGCGGCGATGGCGGCGCGTTCGGTGAAGCGCCAGGGGATGGTTTCCACCGCCAGCCCCTTGGCGGCCAGGGCCAGCTTCACCCGCCAGCAATAGGGGCTGAAGCGCCGCGCCGGATCGGCGCCGGCCAGGTCATACATCCGCAGCGTCATGGCACATCTCCCCGCCGGACCGCATCGGCGCCCTCGGCATCCCCCAGCTCGCGCAGCCGCAGCGCGATCTCCTGCCGCTCCGCCAGCCCGGCCCGCGCGGCGCGGGTGCGGAGTGCGGCCAGCAATTCGGCGCGGCGGCCCTCACCCTCCAGCATCGCCTCGTAGCGCAGCGGCCAGCCGGGGCCGAGCGCCGATTCCGCCACGCCGCGCAGCAGCGCCTGCGAATCCTGCGGCGCCGCCGCCAGCACCAGGAACATCGCCTGGTCACGCGCCTGGCGCGTCAGGCGCGGCAGCAGCTCGCGCAGCGCCGCCTCCCCGGCCGCCGGCCCCTCCCCGCGCAACAGCGCCAGCACCAGGCCGGGGCCGAAGCGCGCCGGATCCGTCGCCGCCCGCGCGCGCAGCAGCGGCACCGCCTGGGCCGGCGCCAGCATGGAGACCAGCGCCAGCCGCGCCGTTCCCGCCTCATCCATATCGGCCGCCCCGCGCAGCAGCAGGGGCAGCGCGGGATGCTGCGCCGCGCCGAGGAAGGCGGCGGACCCCGCCACCTCCGGCGCCGCGGCCAGCAGCAGCACCACGCGGTCGCTGGCGGCCACATCGGTGGTCCAGGCCAGCAGGTTCAGAGCGGCGGTCAGGCTTTGCGTGGTCAACGGCCGGGCCAGCGCCGCAGTCACCGTCACCTCCTGCGCGGTCCAGCCTTCCGGCCATTCCGGCAAGGCGCGCAGCGCGGTGGCGGCGGCCTCGGCCAGCGCCGCCTGGCGCCGCTGCGCCGCCAGCGTCAGCGTCGCCGTCAGGGCGGAGGCGGAGGCGGTGCCGCCGCCGGCCAGGAATCGGGTGGCATCGGCGGTGCGACCCTCCGCCAGGGCCAACCGCAGCCAGGCGGCCCCGGCCACCGGCCCGCTTTGCCGCAGCCGTTCCAGCAACGGCAAAGCGGCAGACCGGCGCGGCGGCCAGGCGGCGAGTTCGGCGAAAAGGCGCGTAGTGAGCGGCCCGTCCTCCCCGGCCTCGATGGCGCGGCGCAGCCGGTCATATGCCGCCTGATCCTGGCCGAGTTCGCGCAGCACAGCGGCGACGGCGCGGGCGCCTTCCAGCGAATCGGGCGGCAGTTCCACCGCCTGCTGGGCGAAGCGCCGGGCCAGCACGCGGTCGCCCCGTGCCAGCGCCACCACGGCCGCCACCTCCGGCCGGCTGGCCAGGCGCTGCGGGTCGAGGCGGGCGAACAGCGCCGTCTCCCGCCCCACCGCGGCCTCCCGCAAATCGGTGGCCAGCGCCGGGGGCCAGGCCTCCGGCGGCAGCAGCGCGGCGACGGCGAAGGCCTCCTCCAGCTGGTCCTGTTCCAGCGCCAACGTGATCAGCAGCGCCCCGCCGCCGGCCGGCAGACCCTCCGTCGCGCGCAGGGCCAGCAGCCGTGCGAGCGCCCCGCCGCCCCAGCCGGCCCGGGATTCGGCTTGGGCCAGCAGCAGCGCGGTGGCCGGGCGCGCCTGCGCCTCCGCCGGCAGCCCCTCCAGCAGGAACAGTGCGAGGTCCGGGCGACCATCGCCCATCAGCACGCGCCGCAGCGCTTCCATCAGATCCGGCGCCGCCTGGGCCAGCAGCGCGCCCATCGGCCGCATCGCCCGTGCCGGGTCGGGCAGCCGGGCGGCGGCCTGCATGGCGCGCAGAGCGAGTTCCGGTGTCGGCATGCGTTCCAGCGCGGCGAGCAGGCCGGCGAAGGCACTGCCGGCATCGCCCTGTTCCAGCCGCAGCGCCGCCAGCCGCAGCGCCTCCGCCTGGCTGGTGGCGCCGAGGGTCGAGAGGCGTTCCAGCGCGTTGCGGGCGGCTGTGAGGTCGCCCAGCTCGGTGTGCAACTGCATCGCCTCCCGCAACGGCGGGATCTCGCCGGTCAGGCTATGCAGCCGTTCCAGCGTCTGGGCGAGTTGGTGCGGATTGTGCCCAGCGCGCAGATAGGCCGCCAGGCGGCGCAGCGCCGCGGGGTCGTCCGGCCGGGCGGCGGCGGCGCGCTCCAGGCTCGCGGCGGTGCGGTCCTCCAGCGGCCGGGGACCCGCGGCCTGGCTGGTATTCGGCAACTCGGGCGGGGGTAGCAGCGTGGCGGTCACCAGGGCCGTGCTGGCGGCGAGCGCGAAGGCCAGCGCGAATCGACGCGCCGGCGACAGCTCCGCGAGGAGCCGGCCAGGGATGGGCGCGGCGGAGGTGGCGGTGAAGGACATGCGCATCGAACAGGTAGCGGTGGGATCGGTCCGCCGCCAGGGGCAACCGCCATGGGCCACCGTGAGCGCAACATCCATGCCGCGCCTGGGGGCCAAGCCCTGGCGCGATCACCCCTGTGTCGATAATGCTGAGACCGAGAGCCTGGATCGAGGGCGATGGCCATTTCGGGGATTCCCGCGTGAAGATGCCGACGGCCTCGACGAGGCGCCGCGCGGCGCTGCCTGGGCCGCTCCCGGCGGCATCGGGCGAACTGCCGGTGGATGCGGCGCCGGCCTATGCCCCCCCTGAATTCACCTCGGCGGAATCCACCTCCGAGGAATCGACCTCGGAGCAATCGGCGTCCGAGAACGGCCTGGTCGGTGCGCCCTGGGACCGGCCCTGGGCGGCGGGGGGCGGGTCCGCCGCCACGCCCTCACTGCCCCCGGCCGCCCCGCGCCGCCGTCGCCGCTGGCCCTGGCATCGTCCAGGCTCGGCCGAGGCCGCCGCGGCACGGCTGCGCGCCGCGCCGGACCCGCCGGCCGCCGAGCCGGTCGAGTCCGCGCCGATCGAGCCCGAGCCATTGGGCGACCCGGCGGCACCCAGCCCGCCCAGCCCGCAATTGCCCAGCCTGCCCCTCGGCGGCCTGCCGCCGCTGCGCCTGCCGTTCCGGGCGCTGGTGGAGGGTTTTGGCGGACTGCTGCTGCTGGCGGTGGTGGACCGGCTGATCACCGGCGGCACCGGCTTCTCCCACGCCCCGGCCTCGCCCTTCGTGCTGCCGATCCTTTATGTCGCGGCGCGCTACGGGCTGCTGCCCGGCCTGGTGGTGGCCGCCGCCGCCGGCACACTGCGGCTCGGCCTCGCCGTCACCGCCGGGGCCTGGACCAGCGGCGCCTGGATGCTGCCTTTGATGTGGCCGCTGGCGGCGATGCTGATCGGCGGCTTCTCCGACCTCCAGCGCCGCCGCCTGGCCGCCGCCGAGGCCGCCGCCGCCGCCGCCGCCGAGGACCGCGAATCGATCGCCGAGGCCAATCAGCGCCTGGCCGAGAGAATGCTGGAGCTGGAGGCACGCCTGAATGCGCGGCTGCAGGCCGGCACCGCCATCTTCCAGGCGGCCCGCATCATGGGCCAGGGGACGGAGGGGGTGATCCGTGGCGCCACCGGCCTGCTGCGCGCCGCCACCGGCTGCACCGCCTGTTCCTTCTGGCTGAATGAGGACCGCACCCTGCATCTGGTCGCCGCCGAGGGCTGGCCGCAGCATCTGGCCGGCGCCGCAGCGCTTTCCCAGACCCTGCTGCCCGGCCCGCTGACCGATGCCATCCGCCAGGGCCGCGGCGCCCTGGTCGCCACCCGCCTCACCGACCGCCTGGCGCTGGGCGACGAAGGCGTGATGGCCGCGCCGGTGGTCGCGCCCTGGGACGGCGCCCTGCTCGGCATGGTGAAGATCGAGGAGATCGGCTTCAGCGATTTCGGCCTCGACACCATCGCCGCGCTGGAAGCCGCCGCCGGCTGGATCGGCGCGGCGCTGGCGGAGGCGCGGGCGCGCGAGGCCTCGGAATCCGCGGGCGGCATCGCCGGCCTGCCCGGCCCGGCCACCAGCGGCGGGCTGATGGTGCCCGGTGAGGAAGCCGGCCGCGCCATCAGCGTGATGACCGGCCTCGCCCGCCGCCTCGGCTTCGACCTTGTGCTGCTCTCGGCCGAGATCCCCGCCGGGGCCCGCGCCGCGGCGGCGCTGGAGGCCACGCGGGCGGCGATGGCGGAGGCCTTCCGCGGCTCTGACCTGCTGCTGGAGGCGCGTCTGGAAGACCGGCGCCTGTCCGTGCTGCTGCCCGGCACCGCCGTGGCCGGGGCGGAGATCGCCGCGGCGCGGCTGCGCGCCTTGCTGGCGGAGCGCGCGCCCTCCGCCACCGCGCAGGTGGTGGTGGGCGTGGCGCTGCTGCACGGGCTTTCGCGCGGTGCCCCGGTGGCAGCGGGGACCCATGGCCGCTGAGCCGGTGACGGACCGGCGCCGCGCCCAGCGGCGGCGCTTCGCCCGGCCTGGGCCGGACCGGCGGACCGCCCGCGCCCTGCGCCCGGGCGAGGGGCCGGGGCTGGCCGTGACGCTGGCCGGGCTCGGGCTGGCGCAGACATTTGTGGCGATGGCCCTGGGCCTGGGCTGGTGGGCAACGGCGCTGGTGCTGCACCTCGGCTGCTGCCTGGCCCTACCCCTGCTGCGACCGACGCTGCCGGAGGATGGCTGGGCCGGCACGGTGGCGCGGCTGCTGCTGGCGTTGCTGCCGGGTCTCGGCCCGCTGGCGGCGCTCGGTGCGCTGGTGGCGCTGGCGCGGGGCGTGCCGCGCCGGCTGCGGGCGGTGCTGGCGCCGTTGCCGGAAGATCCGCTGGATGCGCGGCTGGAGGCCATCGCCACCGCGCAACCTGGCGCGCTGCCGGATGGGCTGCTGCT
This sequence comes from Roseomonas sp. F4, assembly GCF_053891155.1. Lineage (NCBI taxonomy): Bacteria > Pseudomonadati > Pseudomonadota > Alphaproteobacteria > Acetobacterales > Roseomonadaceae > Roseomonas > Roseomonas sp. F4. The sequence continues at coordinate 163,660 of NZ_JBSSHK010000002.1, read as the reverse complement.
GGAATCCCTGACCGATGTGCTGCGCTGGGGCCATGCCGGGCAGAAGGCGCGGGCGCTGGCCATCGCCGCAGACCCGGCCCGCCCCGGCGGCACGGACCTGCTGCGGCTGGCGCTGGGCGACGCCGATCCGGCGGTGCGGGCGCGGGCGGAGGCGCTGCGCCCCGCCGTGGAGCGCCGTCTGCTGGACTGGACCGAGGCCCTGCGCGCCGCCGCCCGCGGCCGTGCGGGGGCGGAGGGGTTGGCGGCACAGCGCGCCCTGGCCCGCGCGCTGGACCGCACCGCCCTGTCCGGCCTGCTGGACCCGCCCGGTGCCGCCGCCGCGCGGGCGGAAGCCGCGGGCCTCTGGCAGGCGCTGGCCGAGGCCGCCGATCCGGTGGGTGACGCGGAAGCCGAGGCCGCCCTGGGCCGCGACCTGCTGGCGCTGGGCGACCTGCCGGCGGCGCGCCTTGCCTTGGAAGCGGCGGTGACGCGCGGCGCGGCTGGGGAGGCGGCGCTGGCCTGGCTGGCGGAATGCCTGTTCCGCGCCCGCGATTTCGCGGCGCTGGAGGCCCTGGTGCAACGCTGGCGGCCGGTGCTGGAAAAGGCCGCGCAAGGCGGCGCCCTTGGTGCCCCTGGACCCCAGGCGGGTGCCTGGCGACTCTGGCTGGCCTCGGCGCGGCGATGAGGGATGGCGGGATGATCCAGGGTGCCGCCGGGGCGCTGGCGGCGGGTGCCTGGCTTGGCCCGATGTTGGCCGTGCTGACGGGCTTCGGCCTGTTGCGGCTGGCGGGGGTGGAGGGTGGCCTTATCCTGCTGGCCAGCGTGGTCGGCCTGTCGCTGCTGGCCGGGGCGCCGGCGGCGGTGCTAGCGGCGCGGCGGGGGCTGGTGGCGACGCCCCTCGGCCTCGCCGCCGGGCTGGCGCTGGTCGTCGGCTTCGCGCTGTTCCACCTGGATGACCGGCTGCCGGTGGCCCAGGCGCTGCCGGCGGCGCTGGCCACGGCGGCGCTGGCGGTGCTCTGGGGCGGGCTTGCCGTCACGGCGGCGCTGGGGCTGTCGCCCTGGCGCGAGCTCGGCGCCGGGCTGCTGCTGGCGGCCGGCCTCGCCTTCGGGCTGGGCGGGATGGCCGGGGCCTTCTGGGGCCTGGCGGCGGGCGCCGCCCTGACGGGGTTCCTGCTGGCCGCCCCGGCCGGCCCAGCCGATCCGCGACTGCGCCCGCGCCAGATGGCGGGGCCGACGATCGCCGGGCTGGCGCTGGCGCTGGCGGTGCTGGCCCAGCCTTTCGTCACCTTCCTGCTCGGCGGGCCGCTGATGGTGCCGGCCCTGGCGCTGCTGGTGGCCCTGCCCGGCCTGCTGCTGGTCGCCCTCGCACGCTCCCTGCCGCCCTTCGGCCTGGCCACCGCGCTTCTGGCGCTGCAGGCCCTGTCGGTGGCGATGGCGCTGCTGCTCGGCGGTGCCCCGGCTGTCGCCGGAGTGCTGCCGGAGGAAGCGCTGCACGCCTATCGCCTGGCGCTGCTCGGTGCGGCCTTCCTGCCGGCCTTCGCCGCCTTGCAGGCGGCGCTGCTCAGCCGCGCCTCCGCCCGCCTCGCAATCCTGGCCGCGCTGGCGCTGGCGGTGCTGTCGGCGGGGCTCGGACCGCTGCTGGCCCTGGTCGTGCCGGCGCTGGCCGCGCATGCTGCGCTGGCGGCACCGCTGCTGGCGACCGGCTTCGCCTTCTGGCTGGTGCTGCGCGCGGCGGAGGATGGGGAGGAGACGGCATGAAGGACCTGCTTCTGGCCATCGACCAGGGCACCACTTCCACCCGCAGCATCCTGCACGGGCCGGATCTGGCGCCTTTGGCCAGCGCCCAGCGGCCCCTTCCGCAGCACTTCCCGTCTCCCGGCTGGGTGGAGCATGAGCCGGAGGATATCTGGACCGCGACGCTCGCCACGATGCGCGATGCGCTGTCCGGCGGCGGGGTGGGGCCAGAGGCGCTGGCCGGCATCGGCATCACCAACCAGCGCGAGACCACCGTGGTCTGGGACCGCCGCAGCGGCCGGGCGATCCACCGCGCCATCGTCTGGCAGGACCGTCGCACCGCTGCCCATTGCGCCCGGCTGGCGGCGGAAGGCGCGGCGCCGCTGATCGCGGAGCGCAGCGGGCTGCTGCCGGACCCCTATTTCTCCGCCACCAAGCTGGCCTGGCTGCTGGACAATGTGGGCGGCGCGCGGGCGGCGGCGGAACGCGGCGACCTCGCTTTCGGCACCATCGACTGCTTCCTGCTGTGGCGCCTGACGGGCGGGCGGGTGCATGCCACCGACGCCACCAATGCCGCGCGCACCATGCTGTTCGACATCCGGCGCGGCTGCTGGGATGACGACCTGCTGAAGCTGTTCGGCATTCCGGCCGCCCTGCTGCCGGAGGTGCGGGACAATGCCTGCGAGTTCGGCATGACCGAGCCCGGCCTGCTCGGCGCCGCCGTGCCGGTGCGCGGCATGGCCGGGGACCAGCATGCGGCGATGCTTGGCCAGGCCTGCTTCGCGCCGGGCATGGTGAAATCCACCTATGGCACGGGCTGTTTTCTGCTGCTGAACACGGGCGATACCGCCGTGCCCTCGAAGAACCGGCTGCTGACGACGCTGGCCTGGCAATTGGGCGGGCAGCGGACCTATGCGCTGGAAGGCGCCATCTTCATCGCCGGCGCCGCGGTGCAATGGCTGCGCGACGGGCTCGGCATCATCAAGGACGCCGCCGAGAGCGGCGCGCTGGCGGCGCAGGCGGACCCCGCCCAGCCGGTCTATTTCGTGCCGGCCTTCACCGGCCTCGGCGCGCCGCATTGGGATGCGGAGGCGCGCGGTGCGATCCTCGGCCTGACCCGCAACACCGGCCCCGCCGAGATCTGCCGCGCGGCGCTGGAGGCGGTGGCCTTCCAGACCCGCGACCTGGTGGAGGCGATGCAGGCGGATTGGGGCGCGGCGGGGACCACCGTTCTCCGCGTGGATGGCGGCATGACGGCCTCCGACTACGCCATGCAGGCGCTGGCGGACCTGCTCGGCGCGCCCGTGGACCGGCCGGTGGTGCAGGAGACGACGGCGCTGGGCGCCGCCTATCTGGCGGGCCTGCAGGCCGGGCTGTTGCCGCCGCCCGGGCCGGCGGTGGCGCATTGGCGGCTGGATCGCCGCTTCCAGCCCGCCATGCCCCGCGCCGAGGCCGACCGGCGCCATGCCGGCTGGCAGGATGCGGTGCGACGGGTGCTGACGCGATGAGCGCGCTCGCCACCCTCGGCATCGCCCCCATCATCAACGCCGCCGGCACGGTCACGCGCTTCTCCGGCGGCATCCTGGCGCCGGAGGTTGCGGCGGCCATGGCGGAGGCCTCCGCGGCCTGTTTCGACATGCTGGAATTGCAGGAAGCGGCCTGCTGGGAGATCGCCGAAGCCACGGGGGCGGAGGGTGGGATCGTCACCGGCGGCGCCTCAGCCGCCTTGCTGCTCGGCGCCGCCGCCTGCCTCGCGGGGCTCGATCCAACCGCGATGAACGCGCTGCCGGCGGCGGGGCCGAAGCGGGACTTCGTCATGGCCCGCGGCCAGCGCAACATGTACGACCGGGCGCTGGAAGTGGCCGGCGGGCGGATCGTGGAGGTCGGCATCCCGGACCGCTTCTCCGGCGCCGGGGTGCGCGACGCCTCGGCGGCGGAGCTGGCGGCGGCGATCGGGCCGGGCACGGCGGCAGTCTTCTGGGTGGCGCAAAGCTGGTCGGAGCCACCGCTGGCGGAGGTTGTGCGGGTGGCGCATGCGGCCGGCGTGCCGGTGCTGGTGGATGCGGCCGCGCAACTGCCGCCCCTGGCCCATCTGCGCGGCTTCGTCGAGGCCGGCGCCGATCTCGTCGCCTTTTCCGGCGGCAAGGCGATCGGCGGGCCGCAGGCCAGTGGCATCCTTGCCGGGCGGCGGGACCTGGTGGCCAGCGCGCTGTTGCAGATGTTGGACCTGGATGTGCCGGAAGGTCAGTTCCGCCTGCCCGCCGCCTTTGCCGGCAACCAGGCCCTGCCCTTCCTGCCACGCCACGGCATCGGCCGGTCCTGCAAGGCGGGGAAGGAGGAGATCGTCGGCCTGCTGGTGGCGCTGCGCCGCTTCCGGGCGGAGGGCGACGCGCCCCGCCAGGCGCGGATGCTTGCGCGGCTGGAGGAGGTGTGCGCGGCGATGGGCGCGACGCCCGCCGAGATCACCGCGGACGCCACGCCGCTGCTGCTGATCCGCTGTGCCGATGCCGCCATGGCGGCGCGGATGGAGGCGACGCTCCGCGCCCGGCGGGTGCATGTGAATCAGGGGCGGATGCGGGAGGGGGTGCTGGTGGTGCATCCGGCGGCGTTGGCGGCGGCCGATTTGGTCGCGCTTGGCGAGGCCCTCGCGGCAAGCTTCGCCTCCGCCGGCAAAGCCGGTTAAGCTTATGGGCGTGACACGCCGGGAGAGTCCTTTCATGCGGCCTGCGCTGATGGCGCTTTCAATCCTGGCGCTGGCCGGCTGCGCCGAGCTGCGCGCCCCGCCCCCTTCCGCCCGCATCCCGGCCGCGCTGGGGGCGGGCAGCGCCGATCCGCTGCGGGACGCGGTGGCGCAGGCGGCGATCGCCTATGCCGATGGCGGCAGGTCGCTGACCAACGACCCCGCCGCCATGGCCCGCGCCGCGGCGCAGGTGGAGCTGATGACGGCGGAGTTCCAGCGCGACCTGCGCTGGGCGCCGCTGCCCTCCGGCGTGTTGTTCGAGCTGCGTGGGGCGCGGCTGGAAGGCCGCGCCGCCCTGGGCATCCGCGCCGGCGCCGATCCGGATGAGGTGGTGCGCGCCTTGACCGCCGCCCACCAGGCCCTTCTGCGCGGCAATCGCGCGGCGGCGGAGGCGGCGCTGCGCCCGGCTTTGTTCGAACCGGGCGGGGCGGAGACGCTGGCCCTGCTGACCCGCCCCGGCCCGCTGCCGCAGTCCCGCATCGCCACATCCCTGGCGCGGGACGAGGTGGAGCGCCTGGCCCGCAGCCGGGTCTGGGGCCTGACCGGGGCGCTGGACCCGCATTCCGGCTGGGTCGATCCGGAGCCGGGCCGCGGCCTGGGCATCGGGCCGCGCTGAGACCGCCAACAGAAGAGGCCCGATGACCTTCTCCCTGATCGCGCGCTGCGCCCGCACCGGCCAGTTCGGCGCGGCCGCCACCACCTCCTCCCTCGCGGTCGGCGCGCGGGTGCATGCCGTGGCGCCAGGGGTGGGGGCGGTGCTGACGCAGCACCGCACCGATCCGCGCCTCGGCCCGCGCGGGCTGGGGCTGCTGCGGTCCGGCTGCACGGCGGAGCAGACGGTGGCGGCGCTGGTCGCCTCCACCCCCGATCATGGCTGGCGGCAATTGGCGGCGATCGATGCGGCGGGCCGCACCGCGCATTTCCACGGCCGGCATGTGAAGCGCGAATTCGGCGCGGCGCATGGGCCGGATGTGGTGGCGATCGGCAATATTCTGTCGAGCGACCAGGTGCCGGCGGCGATGGTGGCGGGCTTTTGCGCCGATCCGGATCTGCCTTTGGCCGAACGGCTGGTGCGGGGGCTGGAGGCCGGGGAGGCGGCGGGGGGCGAGCATGGCGAGGTCCGCTCCGCCAGCCTGCTGGTCTATGGCCCGCACGACTTCGCCCTGGTCGATCTGCGCGCCGATGGCCATGCGCAACCCATCCCGGCGCTGCGCGCGCTGTGGGAGGAATATGCGCCGCTGGTCGAGGCCTATGTCGTGCGCGTGCTGAACCCCGACGACGCCATCGCCCTCTGAACCGCCTTCATCGCCAGCCCCCGCCCCTCTCCGAAAGGTGCCGAAACATGCCGATCAACAACAGGATTGCGGCGATGCAGCCGGAGATGGAGGTCTGGCGCCGCGACCTGCACCAGCATCCCGAACTGCGCTTCGAGGAGCATCGCACGGCGGCGCAGGTGGCGAAGCTGCTGACCTCCTGGGGCATCGAGGTGCATACCGGCATCGCCACCACCGGCGTGGTCGGCGTGCTGCGGGGCCAAGGGGGCTCCGGTGGCGGATCGGGCCGGAGCATCGGGCTGCGCGCGGATATGGACGCGCTGCCGATGACGGAAGCGACGGGCCTGCCGCATGCCTCCACCACGCCGGGCGTGATGCATGCCTGCGGCCATGACGGGCACACCACCATGCTGCTCGGCGCCGCGAAGTACCTGGCGGAGACGCGCAACTTCGACGGCACCGTGCATTTCATCTTCCAGCCGGCGGAAGAAGGCGGCGCGGGCGCCAAGGTGATGATGGAGGAAGGGCTGTTCACGCGCTTCCCCTGCGACAGCGTCTACGGCATGCACAACGATCCCTCCCTTCCTTTGGGAGAGGCGGATATCCGCGACGATGTGATGATGGCGGCGGCCGATGTGTTCTTCATCACGGTGCGCGGCAAGGGCGGGCATGCGGCGCGGCCGCATGGCGGCATCGACCCGATCATGGTCGGCGCGCAGATCCTGGGCGCGATCCAGACCATCGTCGCGCGCCGTGTCGACCCGCTGGAATCGGCGGTGATCTCCACCACGCAGTTCCATGCCGGCACGGCCCAGAACATCATCCCCGACGAGGCGAAACTCTCCGGCACCGTGCGCACGCTGAAGCCGGCGGTGCAGGATCTGGTGGAGGCCAGCATGCGGCGGGTGGTGGAGGCGACGGCCGCGGCGCATGACGCGGTGGCGGAGTTCACCTATCAGCGCGGCTATCCGCCCACCATCAACCATGCCGAACAGGCGCGGCTGGCGGCCAGCATCTGCACGCGGCTGCTGGGCGAGGGCAAGGTGCGGCGCGACATGCCGCCGGTGATGGGGGCGGAGGATTTCTCCTACATGCTGCTGGAGAAGCCCGGCGCCTATATCAAGCTGGGCCAGGCCGCCGGCGCCAAGGGCCGCGCGCCGGTGCATACCGTGCAGTATGATTTCAACGACGACCTGCTGCCGATCGGCGCCAGCTTCTTCGCCGCCGTGGTGGAGCAGGAGTTGAAGCGGGGCTGAGGCGAAGGGGGGCCTCCCCCTCCGCCCCCGAGGCCGGGATCAGGCCTGCCGCAAGGCCTCTGCGCCGCGCTGCCACAGCGCGGCCTGGTCCGCATCCAGCTTCGCCAGGCCGACACCCTCCGCCGCGATCGGCTCCAGCAACGCGGTCAGCGTCATGAGCAGGGCGGCGTCGCGCGGATGCGCCAGGCCCTCGACAAAAGCCCGCATCTGGGCGCGCCGCACCCGCAGCACCGGGCCGAACTTGTCGGCCTCCGTGCCCGGCCAGCGGATGAAGGTCTCCGGCCAGCCCTTGCCGCGGCGGAATTCCAGCAATGGGCCGTCCGACGCCAGGGCCAGCTTGAAGCGGATCTGCGGCCAGGCCTCCCCGCCACCGGCCAGGCCGTGCACCACCAGATCCAGGTGCTGGTAGCCGCGCGCGCCGGTCAGGTGCTGGTGCAGCTCCACCCGCCCCAGCTGCGGCTTCGGCGGCGGCAGCGGGATGCCGCGCTGGATCGCGGCCTCGCGCTGCGCCTCCCGCAGCACATCGGGGTCGCGGGCCGCCATCAGGCTGGGCTCGGTCAGCGTCAGGACGCCCTCCGTGCCCGCATCGCGTCCCTGCACCGCCAGCACGATCTGCGCCTGCGGGCCGAGGGCCAGGGGCAGAAGCATGGTCAGGCTGCCATCCTGGCCAGGCGTGGCATCGCGCCAGCCGGAAAAGCTGCCCTCCGCCGCCAGGGAATCGAGCCCGGTCACCGGATGGCCCGCCGGCACGACCCATACGCCGATGCCAACGGGGCGCGCGGCGCTGCCTTGCAGGCTCCAGCCGAGCCGCAGCACATCCGTCCCCAGCACCGTCACGCGCGGCAGCGCCAGCAGGGCGGGTTCCGTCCCGGTGAGGGCGAGGCGCGTGGCCTGGCCCAGGCCGGACCAGTTGCCGGCCAGGATTCGCGCGGCCTCGCGCTCGGCCGGCGCGATCGCCAGTGGAACGCCGGTCAGCGGCAGGCTGGCGCCGGCCTCGTTCCAGTCCCAATGCGCCGGCACCACGAAACGCTCGCCCAGACGCGCGGTCCAGATGCGCATGGCCAGGGCGCGGCCCTGGTCGCTGCCATCGGCGCGACCACAGGCGACGGCGGCGGGCACCCAGTTGGGCTCCAGCGAGAAGGCCAGGGAATGGGGCCCGGCGACGTCGGCGGTGATCTCCAGCACCGCCGTCTCCCGGTCCGGCCCCAGCGGGGTCGGCAGGTCGAGCGTCAGCCAGCCTTCCGTCACGCTTTCCATCGGCACGGTCCAGGCGGCGGCGATGCGGCCGCTTTCCTCGCCCAGCACGCGCAGGCGCAGCGGGCCGCTGGTGGCGGCGCTGATGGCGCCGACATGCACCGCCAGCGCGGCCAGGCCTTCCAATTTGCGCGCCAGCGGTTGGCGCAGGAACAGCCGCTCCCCCTCCGTCGCCACGCCGATGCGCTGGGCCGAAGGCTCCAGCGCCGCGACCAGGGACAGGGGCGCGGGCGGGCGATGGCCGAGCGTGCGGGTGACGCTGGCGATGGCGATGCGGGTTTCCTCGTAATCCACCCGGGTCGCGGCCAGTTGCCGTTCCAGCCGCACGCAGCGTTCCTGCGCCGTCTGCACCTCCGCCGCCAGCCGCGCCAGCAGGGCCGGCAGGGCGGTCGCGGCATCAGCGGCCAGCACCAGCGGCGCCGGCTGGCCCATGGCCGATTGCCACCACTGCGCCACCGGTCGCCCTTCCTCCGCCGTGCGGGCCAGCAGGGCGACGGCGCCGGGCGGCGGCAGGGTCAGCGGCAGGGTGGCGGCCGGCTCAGCCGCCGCGTTCGGGCGGTGCAGGCGGAAGGTCTTGCCGTTGCGGGTGGCGAGCCACAGCTCGATGCCCGGCAGTTCCAGCCCTTCCAGCCCTGGCAGGCCGGCGATGGCCAGTACGGCGGTGCGGCCGGACATCAGTGCCGACAGGTCGGCGGGCGCGATCTGGAGAATGCTCATGCCGCAGGCCTCAGCGTCTGCTCGATCCGCTCCACCCAGCCCTCCATGTTGCGACTCCAGCTTGTATCGGCCAGCCGCGCCGCGGCGGCGAGACCCACCTGCCGCAACCGCGCCCGGTTCCCGGCAAGGTGGCGGAGAATGCTTGCGAATTGCGCGACCACGCCAGCCTCATCCTGGTCCACCGAGACCAGGAAGCCGTCCACGCGGTCACGCAGGATTTCCGTCACCGCGCCGACATCGGTCGCGACCATGACGCAGCCGAAGCGCTGCGCCTCCAGGATCGTCAGGGGCACGCCCTCGAAGAAGGAGGGCAGGACGACGACATCGGCCCAGGCATAGAGCGCATCCAGCTCCGCCCCCGTCATCGCCGGCGGCTCCAGCTCCACCCCGGTGGCGGAGAGGTCGAGCGCGGCATCGTCCAGCACCGCCTTGCCGACCACGCGCCAGACGATGTCGCCGCCCTGGGTCTGGAGGATGACATCGCGCAGCCGGTCCAGCCCTTTCTGCGCGTCCAGCCGGCCGAGATAGAGCACCCGCAGCGGGCGGTCCTCCGCCGCGCCACGCGCCGCCAGCGCGGCCGCCAGCACCGCCGGATCGGCGGTGTAGGAGGGGGCGTTGAGCACCTTCACCACCTTGTCCTCCGGCACCGCCTGGCCGATGCACCAGTCGCGCAGGCGGTCGGAGATGACGACGAAGCCGTCATAGGCACCTTCATAGGCCAGGGCGATATGCGGGTTGCCGAGCGGATTGCCGAGCGGCCCCTTCTCCACCAGATGCAGGCCGAGCCAGGTCTTCACCCCCTGCTGGCGCAGTTGCTGCATCAGGCCGTGGCCGCCCAGCGCATGGGTGTTCAGCACCACATCCATGGTGGCCAGCAGCCCCACCGCATCGCGCGTGTCGCGCCAGATGGCGAAGCCGGAGACCGGCGCGCCCAGATGCATGCGGTCGTAGTCGCCGCCCTCGATACCCTCGCCGCCGAAGAAGTTGACGCTCTCGAAGACCTCGAAATGGCCGTCCAGCGGCTGCACCTTCTGCGCCCCGGTGATGAACAGATGCGGCCGCCAGCCGGCATGGCGCATCGCGGCGGCGTAGTTGAACACCACCTTTTCCACCCCGCCGAAGGAGAACAGCGGCAGGATGAAGCCGATATCGCGCTGGTCGCCCGGCGCCAGGTGCGGCAGCACGGCGCCGCAGCGGGCCAGGTCGTAATAGAGGTCCGGCGCCATGAAGCGGGGCCGCCGGTCATCCGGCCGCCAGGTGGTGGACAGGGAGGAGCGTGTCAGCATCCGCTCCCGCAGCGCATCGACCTCCGCCAGCATGCTGTCCACAACCGGCGGCGGCGCATCGGCCAGCAGGGCGGCCGGCAGCATCACCGGCAGATGCGCCAGGCGCGGGCTCGGCGTGTCGGATTTCACGGAATTGACCCAGCCGACGAAGGGGTCGCGCGCCACCTCCTCCAGCAGCATGGTGCGGGCGAAGATCATCGCCGCCGCGGCCCCCACCCCGCCACTGACACCGCCATCCGGCGGGGCCGGGACCAGGGACACGCCCAGCGTGCCATCGGCCGAGGGCGTCAGGGTGACGGCGAGGAAATGCGCATCCCGCAGCGCGACATTGGCCTGATGGAAGATGCCGCGCAGCAGGCGCGACCGGCGCAGCAGTTCATAGGCCTCGGTCGTGGTGAAGCAGCAGAAGGAGGGGAAATGCGTGGCGCGCGGCTGCCGGCTGGCCTCCACGAAGCGGCTGCGCGCCATCTCCCGCGCTTCGGTCCGCGGTGCGGGGATCATCGGGTCCAGCAGGTAGCCCACGGTCGGCTCGCCATCCTGGAACAGGGCGAAGCGCGGCAGTTCCTCCGCCTCCAGCACCGCCAGGCGGCGGGCGGTGAGCTGCTTCGCCATGCGGTTGCGCATCTGGCCGAGGATGACGCCGCGCTGGCGTTCGGAACTGGCGAGCATGCTCTCGGCGCGCTTGCGGTACTGGAAGCCGGAAGCGGGCAGATGCCGGCCGCGCCAGCCAGCCAAGGCGGCGCGCAACCAGAAGTCCCAATCCTCGAAGCCCGCCCGCATCGCCTCGTCGTAGCGCAGGCCACGATCGAAGACGTCGCGCCGGATCAGGCTGCCGGCCTCGCAGTAATTCTCCGCCAGATGCATGAAGAAGGAATAGTCGCCGGCGGTGGAGTGGTTTTCCTGGAAGCCGAAGAAATCGAAATCCGGATAGACCCAGCCGGTGCTGGCTGGGGAGGCTTCCAGCAGCGCCTGCGCCCGGGCCAGGAAGGGCGGCTTGATGCGGTTGTCGGCATCCAGCGGGAAGATGCTGCGGCAGCCCGGCCAGGCCTTCAGGATGAAGTCGATGCCGGTGTTGCGCGCCGCCGAAAGCCCGCCATTGGTGCGACGCAGATAGATGATCCGGCCAGGATGGGCGCGGGCATAGGACAGGGCGGTGTCGTGGGTCTGGGCGAAGGGGCAGCCATCATTCACCACCACGGCACCGATGCGGTGAGGACCCTGCTGGGTCAGGACCGATTCCAGCGCCTCCGCCAGGAAGCCGGGCTGCTTGTAGGCGGGGATGACGACTCCGATGTCGATGGATTGCGCGTCATGCTCTGCCGGCATCAAGGTCATCCCGTTCGTCTCTCCGCATGCCATCCCACAGCCACGCGGCGGCGCGCCCCTCGCCACCACGGTGCCGGCCGATGCGGATATCCACGACCCGTCGCCGGCCCATCAACCCAGGTAACGCCGACCCCCGGGCCGGCGGACCATCCCCGTATCTACACGAAATGACAAGGTCATTGTGCATCGCAGCAAGCCCCGCCCGCAAGGTTGGCGGCGCGGCCGCGCGCGGTCAGATGAGCGATTCGCCGGCGGACTGCTTCAGCCGCGCCAGGCGTTCCAGCAGGATGAACTGATCCTCCCAATCAATATCCATCGCGACATCTTCGGCGATCGGCATGAAATAGGGCTTCTGGCCGATACGGTCGCCGGTGGCGCGCATGACGGAGAAGGGCATCACATAGGCCGCATGGTTGATTTCCAGGATCGGCTTGATGTCCTGGCTGCGCGGCCATTTGACGGGATGCGGATTGTAGTTGATCGGCCCGTTCTCATCCCAGAGGAACTTGTGGAGCTTGGTCACGGTGATCAGCGAATCATGGCCACGGGCCACGCAATCCTCATAGGCCCGGATAAACTCCAGATAGTCCTCCCCGCGCACGAAGGGGGAGGTGACATGGCTCCAGACGATCACCCCGTCCCGCACCAGTTCGGCGATGTAGAGGATGAACTCATCCATGGTGGTGCTGCTGCGCCCGAGCTCGTCGGGCCGGGGCAAGGGGCGGACCCGCGCATCCACCTTGGCCGCGAAATCGGCCGCGTAGTCGAGCACGATCGGGTCGTTGGAGGAGACGATGATCTCCGCCAGCTCCGCCACCGCCGCCATCTGCCGCAGCTTCAGCTCGATCAGGCCCTTCTCGAAGCCGGCGAAGGGGCGGGTGTTCTTGTTCGGAACCCGCTCGCTGCCGGCACGGCAGGGCAGGAAACCAATATAGGGCAGCATGGGGTTCTCCGGAGGCAGGCGGCGACGGGCCGGCGGGTCAGCTGGCGGCCTTGACGAAATACTTGTGGTGCTCGCTGGGGTTCACCCGCTTTTCCTCGCTGCCCACGATCAGCTCTGCCTCCCGGATCGCATCGACATATTCGCGGAATTTCGGGGTGGTGAGGTCCACCGCCACCGCGTCGAAATGCGCCCAGTCCGTGTTGCCGAGCTTCACATGCTTCTCGACCATCCGCGCCCCGGCGGCGACCGCCAGGGCGGAGCCCTTCCAGCCGAAGTCATGGCTGGAATAGGCGGGGACGATCTGGCGATGCTGCCTGGACAGCCGGTCGTAATGCCGCACCACGCCGACATTGCATTCATGCAGCGGCGTCGGATAGGCGCTGTTCGCCTGCATCAGGAACAGCCGCTCGCAATTGGTGAAGTTCTCCAGCACCCAGCGCTCATAGGCCTGGTCCGTCATGCCGGTGGACAGCACAACGCCGCGCCGATAGTTGCGCGCGACATGGGAGAGGTAGTCCGTATGTTCGGAGATGGTGGAGGGTAGCTTCACCAGCTCTGGCTCGAACTGCTGCATGAACTGGAAGGAGGGCAGGTCGAGCAGCGAGGCGAACCAGCCGATGCCCAGATCCTTGCACAGCGTATCGACGAAGGCGAAGTCCTCGGCCGAAAGCTCCAACTGCCGGCGATAGTCGCCGAAGGTCCGGCCGAAGGGGGACCGGTATTCCGAGTCCAGCTGCTCCTGGCTGTAGAAGGTGCCGACGTCGCGCTTCTGCAGCTTCACATAATCGGCGCCGGCGGCGCGCGCCGCGCGGATCATCCGCTCCAGCCGTGCCCGGTCGCCGAAATGGTTGGTGGTCATCTCCGCCACCACGGACACATTGTACCGCGGCGCGTCCGGCACCGCGGCGTTGCCCAGGAACTGGCGGTTCAGGTCATCCGGGGAGATGGCGCTGAAGGCGCGCTCCCCCACATGTTTCACTTCCAGGTTCGACTGTTGCAGGAAGTAAAGCGTGTTGAGGAAGTAAAATTCCTGCAACGAGATCTTGGCCTGCTTCTCCTCCGCCGATTGCGGCGCGAAGTCGGTGGTGATCTCGTGGCTGTAGCCGGTCTCGGGGCGGAAATCGAAGCCGACCATATAGACGGTCTGGGTCCGCCCCCGGGCCTTGGCGACCAGGCGGGCGACCTTCAGGGCGGTGAGGAAAAGGATATCCTCCAGCGCCAGCTCATCCGTCATGAAGCGCTGCATGACGAGGTCGGAGGATTCCTGGGTCAGCGTGTGGTGCGGCACGCGCAGCACCTTGCGCCCGGGCACGGCGAAGTCGGTGGAGGTGATATAGAGCTGGGACCGGTAGCCGGCGGCGCGCAGGCCCTGCTTCACCCAGTCCGCATGGAAGACGGTGATGTCGGCCGGGGCGATCCGCTCCGCATCGTTCAGACCGATGACCAGGGAACCGGCGAAGACGTCCTTGCGGACCTCATCCGCCGACCGGCCCTTGCCCAGGATGAAGATCGTGTCGGTGCTGTATATCGACGCGATATCGGCGATGAGGTTCGAGAAATCGTCCATCAAACTTGCTCCCATCGACGGCCACGTCGCACCCCTGCTCCAGCGCCAGCATGAGCCCCGGCAGAAGGTCCCAGGCGTAGGCGCCCTTCGGGTTGCAAAAGCGCGCGAAAGACCCCCGCGCCACGTTGTACAGGTTATAGACCGCGCAGCCGGTGATCCGCGACTCCCTCACCTCACCCATCTGGCGGGCGATCTCCTCACAAAAAGACGACGAGAAGCCGACGATGCGAGAGGTCTCATGGACGATTCTGTCGCCCGTCATGAGCGATTCGGAAAGCTCCGGGAGAAGAAGCAGACTGCCAATATGACCGCCGCGGTTCCATACGCCGAGTGATACGCCCCACTCCTTCAGGCCGGAGCAGAAATTTTCGGTACCGTCGATCGGATCCAGAAGTACAAGATAGCCATCACCGAGCTGGTCGGAAGTACTGTAGCTTTCTTCCCCCACGAAGTCGGCACCCGGTAGATTTTCAGTGACGTAGCGTCGAATCATCTCCTCGACGAAGACATCGGAGGCAGTGACCGGACTTCCATCGGGCTTCCAGGAAACATCCCGCCGGCGCTCCAGGATCTGTGGAAGACCCGCCTTCACCAGGTCCATCGCCCCTTGAAGAAAGGACCGCACCTCCTGCACCTGCATGCGTCGTCACTCCAGATTGTGATGTTGCCTTTGGTCGGGCGGCTACATAGAGAGGAAGTTGGCGGTACCCCGAATGCCGCACGAACCCGTTGCCTTTATAGATCTTCCTCTCCCCTGGGAAAGTCAACATCCACCCTTGCCGAGTTGAATCCAGCAACGGGGCGGTAGAGTACGCCATCCCAAAGGATAAGACCAAATGACGACCGTTCTTTGTAGCGTATGCGCCCACACCAGGCCGGTTGAGCTTTTCGAGCAATTTCTGAATTACAATACAGCCTTCGAAGCCAAGCTGCATCACGTTGCGCATATCTCACGGGATGGTTATCAGGACTTCTTTCGGGATGCCGAATCGCGCGGCGTGGATTTTGCAGCGATTCCGAACGTCCATTTTAACACGACATCCTATGGCAGCGGCACGGGCGTGATCTCCTCACTGCTCGGCTTCCACTATGCCAATGTCATCGAGGCGATTCGCCTCGGTCTTGAATTTGACTATGTGCTGATCCACACCAGCTCGGACTTGTTCTTCCGAACACTTCCGGCCTCCTACATCGAAAGCTACGATCTCGGCTGCCTGCACAAGGAGCACCTGTACAAGGAAGATCCTTATTTCGAAAAGGCGAGCCAGGACACCAACTTCGTCCGCCTGGCCCAGACCATCGTGCCGGATGGCAAGCTGCGCAAGTCACGGGTTGAGGCCGCTTTCTTCCGGAAGAGCATCTTTCTGGAACTGATGGCGCTGATGCTGAAGTTCGAGGCCTTCGACACCGAGCGCCCCTGGTTCAAGACCTATCCCTTCGAGGAAATCGCCGTCCCGACCCTGGTCGCGGGCTACGTGGCGAAGCGCAAGCTCCGCCTGACGCGCAACCTGGTGGTCACCACCGATGGCGCCTTCTTCGAGGCGGTCTCCGGTCGCAAGAAGCAGTGGCGCGAACCCATGACGCTGGAGGAGTTCCACCAGCTTCCCCAGGCGCTGGAGGCGCGCCGCGTCGCCGACCAGTATTTCTCGGTGAAATTCGTCGCGCAGGACCAGAACGACCCGGTGCGGCAGGAGATCCGCCGCAAGCTGGGCTACGAGGTCGCGCTGCGCCGCACCGCCAGCGCCTGAACGCCGGCCAATGGCTCAGGCCGCGCGCAGGTGTTCCTGTAGCCGCGGCATAAGTTCCACCAGATTGCAGGGCCGGAAGCGGGCATCGAGTTGATGCACCAGGATGTCGTCCCAGGCATCCTTGCAGGCCCCGGTGCTGCCCGGCAGCGCGAACAGATAGGTACCACCCGCCACCCCGCCGATGGCGCGGGACTGAATGGTGGAAGTTCCGATCTTCGCATAGCTCAGCATGCGGAACAGCTCGCCGAAGCCGGTGATCTCCTTCTCCAGCACACGGGCGAAGGCCTCCGGCGTCACGTCCCGGCCGGTGATGCCGGTGCCGCCGGTGGTGATGACGCAATCCACCTGCGGGTCCGCGATCCAGGCGCGAAGCTGCGCCTCGATCAGCCCGGCCTCGTCACGCAGGATGGCACGCGCCGCCAGCACATGGCCGGCGGCCTCGATGCGCTGGACCAGCGTGTCCCCGCTGCGGTCGGAGGCGAGGTCCCTGGTGTCGGAGACGGTGAGCACCGCGATGCGCACCGGCAGGAATTTGCGTGATTCGTCGATCGGCATGGCGCCCGCCTCTCAGAGCATGATGACCGAAGGCGCGAAGGCACCGGAGGTCTGAATCATGCGATCCAGTATTCAGCGGGAGATTAGCATCGCCGCGACCGCTGGCGCCCCCTGGAACTGGGGGAACCGCCCCGTGGCCAGCGCATCGAGCGAGGGTGAGGGCAGGCCGAGCCGGGCGGCGTAGATCCAGGAATAGGCCAGCACACGCTGCACGAAGACCCGCGTTTCCCCCACCGGGATGCTCTCGATGAACAGGAAGGGGTCGGTGCGGTGGCGCACCGCCGGCAGCCAGCGGGAGAGGTTGCCAGGGCCGTTGTTATAGGCGGCCAGCAGCCGGATCAGATCGCCGTCCACCTGTCCCATCTGCGCCAGGTGATGCACGTAGCGCTGCCCCACCTCCAGCGAGAAGCCGGGGTCGTGCAGCCGCGCCACATTGGCCCCGCGCAGGCTGCGGTCGCCCGTCACATAGCTGGCGGTGGCCGGCATGATCTGCAGGATGCCGCGCGCTCCGGCCGGGGAGATGGCGCGGGGATCGAAGTTCGATTCCTGCCGCGCCAGCGCATAAAGCAGCGCCGGGTCGATCCGGAAACCGTGCATCGGCTCCAGCCGCGGCAGCGGGAAGCGGGCGAAGTCGCGCGGCCGCCCATCGGCCGATTGCGACAGCGTGGCGAGCTGGGAGGCAAGCTCCGACATATTGGACTGGGAGGCGACCAGCAGCATGGCGCGCACCACGCCGGCATTGCCCTGCACCCGCGGCCACAGGGCGCGCAGCTCCGCCTCCGCCCGCGCCGGCTGGCCGATCTGCAGCAGGGCCAAGGCGCGCCAGCCGGCGGCGGTCTCGGCCATGGCGGCGGCCTCCCCCTCCCCGGCCACTTCGCTCTGCCAGGCGAAGCCCATCGGCAGGCCGAGCGCCCGGCGGGCGACCAGGCCGTAGAAGGTGCGCGGCTCCTGCGCCGCCTGCATCATCCAGGGCACATAGGCCTGGGGTCGGCGGGCGCGCACGGCGGCGCGCGCGGTCCAGAAGGCGGCGGCGGCGCGGGTGGCGGGGGCGGCGATCTCCGACCGCGCAGCATGTTCGAAATAGGCCAGCGCCGCTTCCGGCTGGTTCAGCGCCCAGGCGGCGAGGCCCGCGATATAGCCCGGAAAGGCAGTGCCACCGGATTCGCGGGCGGCGGCGGAGGCGATGCGGAAGGCCTCCTCATCCCGCCCCTGCTGGAACAGCGCCTGCGCCACCTCCGCCCGCAGCAGCGCGGCATAGGCACCGCTGGCGCGGCTACGCTCGATCTGAGCCAGCGCGCCCTCGGCATCCTCCCGCGCGCGCTCGCGGACCGAACGGTCGAGACTGGGGTTGCGGGTGATCTGGCGGGTTGGGGGCTCGCGCTCCTCCGGCACCTCCTCGGCGCCATCGGCCAGGCGATCCTCGCGCGGCGCGGCGGGCAGGGTCATGCCGGCGGGGGCACGGCGCACCAGGATGGCGTGGATGGCGGGCGCATCCGGATGGTCGGCATAATCGGTCAGCCAGGCCACCACATCCGGCAGCGGCGGCTCCACGCCGGCGCGAAGCCAGCGATCGGCCAGCACATGGCCAATAAGCCGGCGGTCTTCCAGCCGTTCC
Source organism: Roseomonas sp. F4 (assembly GCF_053891155.1). Taxonomy (NCBI): domain Bacteria; kingdom Pseudomonadati; phylum Pseudomonadota; class Alphaproteobacteria; order Acetobacterales; family Roseomonadaceae; genus Roseomonas; species Roseomonas sp. F4. The sequence goes on along the minus strand of NZ_JBSSHK010000002.1, from coordinate 145,666 downwards.
ACTTCGCGCAGCGATGGCGCGATCTCGTTCCTGGCATGCAGATCGAAGATACGTCGAAGGCGCGCCGCATCGGATGGCGCTAGGGGTTGCGGGAACCCGGCGTCCCGGCCCTGCGATGCAGGGCGTGGGACGCTCATGGCGGTCTGGTCGACCCGTTGCGCGACGGCGGGAGCCTGAACCCCCAGCGTCAACGTCGTTGCCATCAGCAGCAGCCCGAGGGCTGCGGCAGATGGGGAACGCCGGGCCATGGGGCAGAGCGCTTGCATGGCGGGCCACCCCTAAGGCGGGGTGTGACCACCTGACAACCCCCAATCATGAGACAATATTAATTTTTTAGATCGCTCACGTCGAATCAGTCTGTTACTGCATTTTGTTGACGCATTATTTTTCAATCGCTTGTGGCTTCACCGTCCAGAGTGCGTCGCAACAACAGCAGGTCCATCCAGGCATCCCGTTTCGCTGCCGGGCTGCGCAACAGATAGGCCGGATGCAGGGTGGGCAGCGCCGGCAGCTGGGAGTCCCCCGTGTCCATGCGGTGCCAGCGGCCGCGCAGCCGGGTGATCCCCTCCTTCGATCGCAGCAGGGATTTGGCCGGGGTGCCGCCCAGCAGCACGATATGGCGCGGCCGCACCAGGGCGATGTGGCGCAGCAGGAAGGGCAGGAACAGCGTGATCTCGCCATCCGTCGGCGTGCGATTGCCCGGGGGGCGCCAGGGCAGGATGTTGGTCAGGTAGAAGTTCCGCGACCGCTCCAGCCCGATGCTGGCCATCATCCGGTCCAGCAACTGGCCGGAAACGCCGACAAAGGGCCGGCCCAGCCGGTCCTCATCGGCGCCCGGCGCCTCCCCGATCATCATCAGCCCGCTTTCCGCCACGCCGTCAGCGAAGACCAGGTTGGTGGCGGTGTCGCGCAGCGGGCTGTCGGTCTCGGCGATGGCCTGGCGCAGCGCCGCCAGGTCCTGCGCTGCCGCGGCCCGGCTGCCTGCGGCCAGGACGGCGGGCGGCAGGCCCGGGGGCAGCAGCGCGGTGGGCGCCGGGCGGATCGCCGGGCGCGCCAGTTCCGGCGCCGCATCCGCCATCGGGGCCGCTGCAACCGGGGCGGCTGCGGGCGCGCGGAATCGGTCGATGGGCGCGTCGTCCAGCGCCTCATCCACCCCCCAATCCAGCTGCAGCCGCAGGGCGGCCAGCAGTTCCTCGCGCATTCCTGCCTGCATGGGGGCGATATCGGGCCGCTTCGGGGTTCCGCGCAATGGGCTGCGAGGCTACATCCCAGTTCCCAAGGAACACCGAAGGAACAGCGCATGTCCGGTGACGCGGCCGAAACCCGGGAGAGCATGGAATTCGATGTGCTGGTGGTGGGCGGTGGCCCTGCTGGCCTCGCTGCCGCCATCCGGCTGAAACAGGCCCGCCCCGACACCAATGTCTGCCTGGTGGAGAAGGGCGGCGAGATCGGCGCCCATATCCTGTCCGGCGCCGTGCTCGAACCCCGCGCGATGGATGAGCTGTTCCCGGATTGGCGCGACGATCCGCCGGCGCTCGCCACCCCGGTGACCGATGACCGCTTCATGCTGCTGACCGAGTCGCGCGGCTTCAAGCTGCCGACGCCGCCGCAGATGCACAATGAGGGCAATTACGTCGTCTCCCTCGGCAATGTGTGTCGCTGGCTCGGTGCGAAGGCCGAGGCGCTGGGGGTGGAGATCTATCCGGGCTTCGCCGCCTCCCACACCCTGATTGAGGATGGGCAGGTGAAGGGTGTGGTGGCGGGCGTCGCCGGCATCCTGAAGGATGGCAGCAAGGGCCCGTCCTACGAGCCGGGGATGGAGCTGCGCGCCACCTATACCGTCTTCGCCGAGGGCTGCCGCGGCAGCCTGACCAAGCGCCTGTTCGAGACGTTCGGCCTGCGGGAGGGTGTCGCGCCGCAGACCTTCGGGCTCGGCATGAAGGAGCTTTGGGAAATCCCCAAGGAGAAGCACACGCCCGGCCTGGTGTGGCATTCCACCGGCTGGCCGCTGTCTTCCGACACCTATGGCGGGTCCTGGCTGTACATGCTGGGGGACAACCTGGTCTCGGTCGGCTTCGTGGTCGGGCTGGACTATCCGAATCCCTGGCTCTCCCCCTTTGACGAATTCCAGCGCTTTAAGACCCATCCGGCGGTGCGCGGCTTCCTCGAAGGCGGCAAGCGCATCAGCTACGGCGCCCGCGCGCTGAATGAGGGCGGGTTGCAGGCGGTGCCGAAGCTGGTTTTCCCGGGCGGCATGCTGGTGGGCGACACCGCCGGCTTCCTGAACGTGCCGAAGATCAAGGGCACCCATACCGCCATGAAGTCCGGCATGGTCGCCGCCGAGGCGATCGCCGCGGCCCTGGACGGGGATGCGCCCCCGCCGGTGCTGGAGAGCTATCCGACCGCCCTGAAGGCGAGCTGGGTCTGGTCGGAGCTGGAGGGGGTGCGCAACATCCGCCCCGGCTTCGCCAAATACGGCTTCTGGGGCGGCATGGCCGCCGCCGCGCTGGATACCTATGTGCTGCGCGGCAAGGCGCCCTGGACCTGGAGCCACCATGCCGACCATGAGACGCTGAAGCCGGCGGCCGAGTCCAAGAAGATCGCCTATCCGAAGCCGGATGGCGTGCTGACCTTCGACCGCCTGTCCTCGGTCTTCCTGTCCAATACGAACCATGAGGAGCATCAGCCCAGTCACCTGGTGCTGAAGGACCCCTCGGCCTGGAAGGGCACGAACTGGCAAAAGTTCGCCTCGCCCGAAAGCCGCTACTGCCCCGCCGCGGTCTATGAGGCCGTGGGCGCCGAGGCCGGGAATGGCGAGGGCGAGATGCATCTGGTGATCAATTCGCAGAACTGCGTCCACTGCAAAACCTGCGACATCAAGGATCCGTTGCAGAACATCGACTGGAAGACGCCGGAAGGCGCCGGCGGCCCGAACTACATCGGCGGCATGTAGCCTTCCGCGCATCCGGCCCCCGCCATGGTCGCCATGCCACGCCGCGCGGAGATCCAAGCCGCCCTGCCCGCCGCCGCGCGGGCGCCAGGGTGGCAGCCCCTTCCGGCGGCCCTGCTGGGCATGGTGGCGCTGGCCTTGGCCCTGGCGGCGGATCTGGCGCAGCCGGTGGCACCGCTCGCCGCCTGGCTGGCGCTGGCACTGACGGTGCTGCTCGGGCTGGCGGTGCCGCTGCGGCGGGTGCTGCCGCGACTGGCCCAGGCGGTCGCGCTGCTGCTGCCACTGTTTGCCGGGCTCGCCCTGGCCGAGGCAGTCTTGGCCGGGCCGCGCGGGATGCTGGCGGGGCTGGTCCCGGCGCTGGCGCAGTGGCAGGACCGCCATCTCGGCACGCCGCCCGACCCGCCCTGGGAGGCACCCCGCCTGCGCGCCGCGCTGATGCGGCGTGATGCGCCGCTTCGTCCCTACCCCGCCTCGGCGGATGAATTCCTGCTCAATGCCCTGCTGCGGGATGCGCGCCACGACCGCGCCGGCGCGGCGGCGGAGCTGGTGGAGGCGCTGCGCCGCGCCCCGGAACCGCGCCCGGATGCGCGGCTGCTGCATCAGGCGCTGATGGGCTGGCCGCAATCCCGTCCGACGCTGGAGGCGGCGGCGCTGTCGCTGCCGGTGCTGCCGGCCGAGGACCTGCTGGCCCAGGCGGAATGGGCGCATGCGCAAATCGCCGCCACCCTGCCGCTGGGGCCGACCATCGCCATCGCCGCCCGCATCGCCCCGGTGGTGGAGGCCTTCGCCGATGACGCGCGCTTCGCTGCGCTGGCGGAGCGATTCCTCGACCCCCGCCGCGCTCTGGCCCTGCGCCAGGGCGTCGCGACGCTGGATTGGGTGCGGGAGGTGGCGGCGCGACGGCTTTCGGTCGCCACCGCGATGCCGCCCCCCGGCCAGCCGGCCCAGCCCCTGTTGATCCGCATCACGGTGCCGGAGCCGGCCCAGGCGGTGCAGCTTTGGGACGGGGCGGATTGGGTGGCGGTGCCGCAGATGGCGGATGACCCCGCCCCGACCCTGCGCCAGCCCCGCCCCTTCCAGCCGCAGACCCTTCGCCTGCGCTATCTGGACCGCGACGGCCAGGCCTCGGCGGAGGTGGAAGCGACGATCGACCCGGTGGCGGCGATTCGCGCCGCGGCGCGGCAGGCCTTGCAGCGCCAGGGTGCCTTCGCCCTGTACCAGCCGGGCTTCCTCAGCCCCGGCCAGCTCAACCCCCTGCCCCTCGCCGGCCGCCTCCGCGCCGCGCTGACCGCCATCACCTGGCGCGCGGAGCCGGGGGGAGACGCGGTGACCGTGCCGGTCGGCGTGCCGGACGAGGCCCTGCTGGCCGGCGATCCCCCGCGAATCCTGATCGAATTCACCGTGCCGGAGGAGGCGCGGCTGCTGCACCTGACCGCCCATCTGGCGGAGGGCGGGGAGATCGGCCCGGTGGTTCTGCCGATACGATAGGAGACCCCCCTTCCCGTGCGGCTTGGTTGCGGGCAGAGGAACAGCCTGACTTTCTTGGAGCGAAACACCCATGACTCATGCCGCCCCCGGTGGATTCCAGCACGGCATCACCGCCGCCGCCGCCCGTACCATCCTGGACGCCACCCTCACCAAGGGGCGGGAACTGGGCCTCGCGCCGCTGACCGTGGTGGTGCTGGATGCCGGTGGCCAGTTGAAGGCCGCGCTGAAGGAGGATGGCAGCAGCCTGCTGCGTCCCGACATCGCCTGGGGCAAGGCCTTCGGCGCCATGGCGCTGGGTTTCGGGTCGCGGGAACTGGCGCGGCGCAGCCAGTCCATGCCGGGCTTCATGAACGCGCTGTCGGACCTGGCCGGCGGCCGCGCCGTACCGGTGCCGGGCGGCGTGCTGGTGCGCGCGGCGGATGGCGCGGTGCTGGGCGCGGTTGGCGTCTCCGGCGACCTGTCCGACAAGGATGAGATCTGCGCCGTCGCCGGCATTCAGGCCGCCGGGCTGATCGCCGATACCGGCGACGCCCCCACCTGATCTATCGGCCCTGATTGCCGTGCATGCGGTTGCGGGGCAGATTTGTCCCGCAACCGCAAGAGAATCGAAAAACATGCTCCGCATCCACGGTGTCGCACGCAGCCGCGCCTTCCGCTGCATCTGGGCGGCGGAGGAAGCCGGCCTGGCCTATGAGGTGGTGCCGGTCGGCTTCGGCCCGGGGCTGAAGGATGCGATGGCCCCGGTCAACCCGAACGGGAAGATTCCGGCGCTGGAGGATGGCGGGCTGCTGCTGTTCGAGAGCCTGGCGATCAACCTGCATCTCGGCGCCAAGGCCGGCGCGCCGCTGATGCCTGCCGGCGATGATGGCTCACGCGTGCTGCAATGGACGCTCTGGGCCGCGACCGAGGTCGAGCCCCATGCCATGCAATGGGCCTACAACACCTTCATCCGCCCGCCCGAGCAGCGCGACCCGGCCCAGGCCGCGGCCGGCATCGCCGCGCTGGACCAGCGCCTGGCGGTGCTGGAGGCCCATCTGGCCGCCGGCGGTCCCTGGCTGCTGGGCGAGAACTTCACCATGGCCGACTGCAACCTGGCCAGCGTGCTCTATGGCGGCTGGGCCAATGGCTATGCCTTCGGCCCGAAGGTGAAGGCCTGGCTTGACGCCGCCGTGAACCGCCCGGCGGCACTGGCCGCGCGGAAGCTGCGGGAGGGGTAAGGCCCCCCTACCGCGGGCCCCTTTTACCTGGCCCCTTTTACCGGGGCCCGCGCGCCCGGTTCAGCGCCAGTTCCGCCGGCGTCAGCTGCAGGCTGAGCCGGATGGTGTAGTCGTCGGCGCGGCGACCTTCGCCGAGGGGCATGTTCAGCCGCAGCGTCTGACCATTGACCCGGGTGCGCGCCACATTCGGGGCGAAGGCGACCCGGGTGGTGGCGGATTGGCGGTCCAGAACGGCGCTGTCCGCCGCATCGGTCAGGGCGACGAACCAGGGCAGGTCCAGCGTGCGGCCTTCCGCCGCCGGGCCACGTTCCACATCGAAGCGCGGCGTCAGCCGCACCTCCAGCCCGCTGCGGTCGCGGCGGGTATAGTCGCAGCTCGCATCGAAACCGGCGATGCGGGCATCGGCGGTCAGCGCCGTCAGATCGCCGCTGGCGCCACCGCGAAAGCGCGTGAGATCCGCGCCATCGGCCAGGATGGCGATGCGTGGGCAGGGCGCCTGGTTGCCGTCGCCGGCGCCCGGCAGGCTGCCGCCACCGCAGGCCGCCAGCAGGCCCGCAGCCGCCAGGGCGGCGAGGCGATTGCGATTGATCCGAAATGCCATGCGGGCCACGCCCCCTTTGAAGCCGGTCCCTCTTTGAAGCAGGGCCGGCGGCCGGTAAGATGGCGCATCGTCGCCACGCTGCGTCTATCGCATCGCCGGCGCCGTCCGACCATCCCCGGACCCGCGAGGTATCCGGGCGACGCAGCCGCCAAGCAGGATCCACCATGCCCGACACCAAGCCCCGGCTGAACGTGCTTCTGGCCGGACCCCGCGGCTTCTGCGCCGGCGTGGACCGCGCCATCAAGATCGTGGAGGAGGCGCTGAAGCGCCATGGCGCACCGGTCTATGTGCGGCATGAGATCGTCCACAACCGCTTCGTGGTGGAAAACCTGGAACGCCTTGGCGCCGTCTTCGTCGAGGAACTGTCCGAAATCCCCGACAATGGCCGCCCCGTGGTCTTCTCCGCCCATGGCGTGCCGAAATCGGTCCCGGCGGAGGCCGCCGGGCGGCAGATGTTCGCCCTCGACGCCACCTGCCCGCTGGTCAGCAAGGTGCATCGCGAATCGGAGCGGCTTTACGCCCGCGGCCGCCACATCCTGCTGATCGGCCATGCCGGGCATCCGGAGGTGATCGGCACCATGGGCCAACTGCCGGAGGGCACCGTCACCCTGGTGGAGGATGCCGAGCAGGCCGAGACGGTGCAGCCGCCGGCCGGGGAGCCGCTGGCCTTCACCACCCAGACCACCCTCTCGGTCGACGACACCGCCGATATCATCGCCATCCTCCAGCGCCGCTTCCCCGACCTGGTCGGCCCGGCGAAGGAGGATATCTGCTACGCCACCACCAACCGGCAGGCCGCTGTGAAGGCCATCGCAGCCCGGGGGGCGGAGCTGGTGATCGTGGTGGGCGCGCCGAATTCCAGCAATTCCGTGCGGCTGGCGGAAGTGGCGCGCCGCGCCGGGGCGAAGCGGGCACTGCTGGTGCAGCGGGGCGCGGCGCTCGACCCCTCGATCGCCGATGGCTGCACCACCATCGGCCTGACCGCCGGCGCCAGCGCGCCGGAGGTGCTGGTGGAGGAGGTGCTGGCGAAGCTGGCCACACGCTTCGACCTGGCGGTGGAGGAAGTGGTGGTGGCCGAGGAAAAGGTGGTGTTCCGCCTTCCCCCCGCCCTGGCGGCCGAATAGACCCCATCCATGGCTGTCTATACCGAGGTGACCGACGAGGCGCTGCGCGCCTTCCTGGTCGATTATGAGCTGGGCGGCCTGATCGCCTTCCGCGGCATCGCCGAGGGCGTGGAGAATTCCAACTACGCGCTGCGCACGGAACGCGGCGACTTCGTACTGACCCTGTACGAAAAGCGCGTCGATCCGGCGGAGCTGCCCTATTTCCTCGGGCTCATGGAACATCTGGCGCAAGCGGGCCTCGCCTGCCCCACCCCGGTGCGGGGGCGGGATGGGGAGGCGCTGCGCGCGCTATGCGGCAGGCCGGCGGCGATCTGCACCTTTTTGGAGGGCGTCTGGCCGCGCCGGGTGCGGCCGGAGCACCTGGCGCCGCTGGGTGAGTCCCTGGCGCGGCTGCATGCGGCCAGCGGTGATTTCGCGGGGCATCGGCCGAATGCGCTGGGGCCTCAGGGCTGGGCGCCGCTGCTGGAGGCCTGCCGCGGCCGGGGGGACGAGGTTCTGGCCGGGCTGATGGCGGAGCTGGACGGCCATCTGGGTGCGATCCTGGCCGCCTGGCCGGCGGCGGGCGCCCTGCCGGTCGGGCAGATCCACGCGGACCTGTTCCCGGACAACGTGTTCTTCCTGCCGGATGCGTCGGGGCAGCCACGGGTTTCGGGCATCATCGACTTCTACTTCGCCTGCACCGACCTGCTCGCCTATGACATCGCCGTTTGCCTCAACGCCTGGTGTTTCGAGGCGGATGGCGCCTTCAACCTGACCAAGGCGCGGGCGCTGATCGGCGCCTATGCCGCGGTGCGCCCTCTGACCGCGGCGGAGCGCGTGGCGCTGCCCGCGCTGTGCCGGGGCGCGGCGATCCGCTTCCTGCTGACGCGGCTTTATGACTGGACCCACACGCCGGCGGATGCGCTGGTGACCCGGAAGGACCCCTTGGAATATCTGCGCAAGCTGCGCTTTTTCGCGCAGGTGGAGAGCCCCGGTGCCATCGGCGCCTGAGACCGTGCCGGTGGAAGACCGGCCCTTCGTGGAAATCTGGACCGATGGCGGCTGCAAGCCGAACCCCGGCCCCGGCGGCTGGGCCGCGATCCTGCGCTCCGGCCCGACCGAGAAGGAGCTGACCGGCGCCGAGGCCGCCACCACCAACAACCGCATGGAACTCACCGCCGCCTGCGCCGCGCTGGAGGCCCTGAAAAAACCCTGCCGCGTGGTGGTGCACACCGACAGCGAATATGTCCGCAACGGCATGGAGCGCTGGATCAAGGGCTGGGTGCGCAACAACTGGCGCAATGCGGCCAAGCAGCCGGTGGCGAATTACCCGCTGTGGCAGCGCCTGCTTGAGGCGGCGAAGCCGCATGATGTGGAGTGGCGCTGGGTGCGTGGCCACAATGGGGATGTGATGAACGAGCGCGCGGATGTGCTGGCGACGCGGGCACGGGAGGGGTTGGGGTAGGCCCAGGCCCGCGCCGTCTCAGAAGTGATGCCGCAGCGGCTTTTTGGCACCAACGCGAATAGAGGGCTGTTTCTTTAGGGACTATGCGGCATCCTAGGATGCTTCCGCTGGGAGACGCCCTCATGCCTGTCTGTGCCCTAGCCATTCCCACCCAAGGCCGCATCCGGCAGGCCTGCCCGCGCCTGATGATGGCCGGCGCCAATGGCTGAGCTCTGGGCGGAATGGGGCGGCCTCGCCTATGCCATCGCGGCGCTCTGGGCCTTCTTCGAGGGTGAGACCTTCGTGCTGGCCGCCGCTGCCGTGGGCGCCGCGGCGGGGGGGATCGATCCCTGGCTGCTGATGGTGGTGGTCTGGGGCGGATCCTTCGCCGGCGACCAGACCTGGTTCTTCGTTGGTCGTCGCTTCGGCCCTTCGGCGCTGGCGCGGTTTCCGCGCTGCCAGCGCAATGCGGACCGGGCCATGGAGCTGCTGCACCGGCATGGCACGCTGTTCATCCTCAGCTTCCGCTTCATGTACGGCATCCGTAACGTCGCGGCCGCCGCCTGCGGCCTGGCCGGCATGCCCTATCGCCGCTTCGCCATCCTGAACTTCATCGGCGCCGGGATCTGGGCCAGCAGCTTCGTCGCCGCCGGCTGGTTCCTCGGCAGCTGGCTGGGGGTCGAGCGGCTGTTCCAGCTGATCTGCGGCGGGGTCTTCCTGGCCCTCGCCCTGCTGGTGGGGCGTGGCCTGCTCCGGCGGCGGGCGGCGCGGCGCGTGCTGCCGGCCTGAGGCGTTACCAGCCCAGCGTGCCGGGCCCGCCCTTGAAGGGCCCGACCAGTTCGGAGGTGATCCAGCCGCCGTAGAAACCACCCGGCTGCGGCTGCACCACCTCCTCGTCCACCCGGCATTCCTGCATCAGCCCGGCATAGACGGCGACATGGTCGCGGAGCGCGGCGAAGGCGGGCGTGGGGTCCGGGTAGCTCCAGCCGGCGCGGGGCGCCGTCTCGCCCCCGGCCACGATGTCCCAGTAGCGCGCCACGCCCTTCCATTCGCAGAAGCTGCTGCCGCTGGCCGCCCGCAGCACGCCGGGTGCGAAGGCGTCCGGCGGCAGGTACCAGCTGGGCGGGTGGAAGGTCTCCAGCACCCGGAAGGCGGCCTGCGTGTCCGCGATCCACAGGCCACCGAAGCGGATCCTCACCCGCCGGCGGCTGGCTTCCAGACGCGGCGGGCGCGGATAGTCCGCGACCCGCTCGAGGGTGCTGGGCTCAGTAATAGGTCAGGTCCCTTGCCTTACCGCCAAACACCCGCCAGGCCAGCACCGTGTAGAGCACGATCACCGGCAGCACGAACAAGGCCCCGGCCAGGATGATGGACAGGCTCTCGGGCGCGCTGGCGCTTTCCCAGATGGTCAGGCGTTCCGGCACCACATAGGGGAAGAAGGACCAGGCGAGGCCGGCGAAGAACAGCAGGAACAGGCCGGTCGCGCCCCAGAAGGGAATGTGGTGCCAGGCATCCTCGGCGAGGGGCATGCGCGCCAGCATCCGCGCCAGGCCCCACAGCAGCAGCGCCGTCAGGATCGGCAGCGGCGCCAGCATCAGCAGGCCGGGCCAGTCGAACCAGCGCGCGGCGATGCGCGCCGAGACCAGCGGCGTCACGGCGGAGACCAGCAGGATGCCGATCGCAACCGGCCACAGCGCATGCCGCGCCCAGGTGATGGCATGCGCCTGCAGGGCCCCCTCCGTCCGCCAGATCAGCCAGCAGGCGCCGATGAAGGCATAGGCGATGGCCAGCCCGATCGCCGCCATCAGCGCGAAGCCGGTCGCCGCCCAGCCTTCCGCAAAACCCAGCACGTAGCGCCCCAGCATCCAGCCCTGTGCCAGGGCGGAGACCAGAGAGCCCGCGAAGAACCAGCGGTCCCAGCGCCGCTTCGCCGCCTCGTCCTTGGCCTTGGCACGGAACTCGAAGGCCACGCCCCGCAGCGTCAGCGCCACCAGCATGACAGCGACCGGCAGATACAGCGCCGTCAGGATGATGCCGTGGGCGACCGGGAAGGCCACCAGCAGAAGGCCGACGCCGAGCACCAGCCAGGTCTCGTTGGCGTCCCAGAAGGGGCCGATGGCCGCGATCATGCGGTCGCGCTCATGCTCCTCCGCCACCGTCTCCAGCAGGATGCCGACGCCGAGGTCGAAGCCGTCCAGCACCACATAGGCCAGGATCGCCACCGCCATCAGGCCTGCGAAGACCAGCGGCAGCCACTCGCCAGGGATAAAGGGGGTCATGCCGGGCGCTCCTGGGTCATCTTGTCCTGGGCCGCATCGCCGGGCGCACTGCCCGGCTTCATCATGGCGCCCTCCACCTTCTCGGCGACGCGGCCGGCGGCGGCCAGGCGGAAGACGGTGGTGACATAGGCCAGCAACAGCAGGCCATAGAGCACCAAGTACATGGCCAGTGTGGTGCCGATCGAGGCGGCGGGCAGCGGCCCCGCGGCCTGGGCGGTGTTCAGCACGCCGGTCACCAGCCAGGGCTGGCGGCCGATCTCGGTCACGTACCAGCCGGCCAGGGTGGCGACCCAGCCGGCGAAGGTCATCAGCATGAAGCCGCGCAGCAGAAGCTTCGGCAGCGCGCCGCGACGGAACAGGTACCAGGCGCCGGCCCAGCCCATGGCGATCATCAGCACGCCGATGCCGACCATGACGCGGAAGGCGAAGAACACCGGCGCGACGGGCGGGTGGTTGCCCGCGAACTGGTTCAGGCCGGGCACCACGCCATCCAGCTCATGCCGCAGGATCAGGCTCGCGCCGTTGGGGATGGCGATCTCGAAGCGGTTTTCGCGTGCCGCCTCGTCCGGGATGGCGAAGAGCACCAGCGGCACGCGGCCGCGGGTTTCCCAATTGGCCTCCATGGCGGCGACCTTGGCTGGCTGGTGTTCCAGCGTGTTCAGCCCGTGCAGGTCGCCCAGAAACATCTGAAGCGGCGCCAGCAGCGCGGCCATGACGATGCCGGTGCGCAGCGCCTTGCGAACACCTTCCACCTGATCGCCGCGCAGCCAGCGCCAGGCGGAGATGCCGGCCAGCAGGAAGGCCACCGTCAGCGCGCTGGCCGTCAGCATATGCGCCAGGCGATAGGGCATGGAGGGGTTGAAGACGATGGCGAACCAGTCCGTCGCATGCGCCACGCCGTCGCGCATCTCGAAGCCCACCGGGGTGTGCATCCAGGAATTCAGCGCGATGATCCAGAAGGCGGACATCGTCGTGCCGAAGGCGACCAGGAAGGTCGCGCCGGTGTGCATCCAGCCCGGCACGCGCTTGAAGCCGAACAGCATGATGGACAGGAAGGTCGCCTCCAGGAAGAAGGCGGTCAGCACCTCATAGGCCAGCAGCGGCCCGGCGATATTGCCCACCTTCTCCATGAAGCCCGGCCAGTTGGTGCCGAACTGGAAGGACATCGTGATGCCGGAAACGACGCCCAGCGCGAAGGACAGGGCGAAGACCTTCACCCAGAAGCGATAGGCATCCATCCAGGCTTCGTTCTTGGTCGCCACGAAGCGCAGCTTGAAGAACAGCAGCACCCAGCCGAGCGCGATGGTGATGGTGGGGAACAGGATGTGGAAGGAGATATTGGCGGCGAACTGGATGCGCGCCAGCACGATGGGGTCCATGGTCAGCCCTCCTTGCCGGTGCCGGCGCGACCGCGCATCAGTCCGACGACCTTGTCCTTGGTTTCCAGCAGCCGCGTCACCCGTGCGCCGAGCGCGAGCAGGGAGGCAAGCCTTTCGGTCTCCAGCCGCTTCACATCGTCGTACCAGGTGGTCAGCTGTTCGATCAGCCCGTGCATCTCGGCCATGCGGTGCTGCGCGTGGCGTTCCTCGGCGCTGCCCGGCGTCTGCATCAGCAATTCGCGCAGCACGGAGAGGGTCGGGTCCACCTCCCGCTTCTTCCGCTCCTCCGCCAGGGTGCGCAGGATCTGCCAGACATCGTCGGGGGTGGTGAAATGGTCCCGGCGGTCATTGGGGATGTGCTTCGGAATCGCCAGGTTCCAGGCCTGCAACTCCTTCAGCCCCATCGAGACGTTGGAGCGGGAGACGCCCAACGCGTCGACGATCTGCTCGGCATTCAGCGGGTCGGGGGAGACGTAGAGCAGGGCGTAGATCTGCCCCACGGTGCGGTTGATGCCCCAGCGGCTGCCCATTTCGCCAAAGTGCAGCACGAAGGCCTGGACGAGGGGTGGGAGGTTCATGACGGTCCGACATTTCAGGAATTTCTGAAATATCGGACGTCACAGCCATCCGTCAATGGGAATCCGGCGGACCCCGGGGGCGGGCCAGGCGCCCGCCCCCTTCGCAAAAAATCAGCGCGCCGCCTTGCGGATGTTCCAGGCGATGATGATGCCCGGCATGGCCAGCACGCCGGAAATGCGCGGCGTGACGGCGGAAGGCAGGTACCACTGGCCGTAGGGCACATAGGGCACCAGGCGATAGGCGCTGACATGCAGCTCCTCCAGGATGCGCTTCCGCTCCTCGGCATTCGCCGCATAGGGGAAGGCATCGATCAGCGCCTGATGCGCCGCATCGCAGGGCCAGCCCGGCCAGGCCCGGTCGCAGCTGGCCTGCATCGGCACATTGCCCACGGGGTCGGAGGCGCCGAGGCCGTTCCAGAAGGTCAGGCCGATATGCCAGCCGCCCTCGCTCGGCGGACGGCGATTGGCGCGGCGCCCGGCCATGGAGGCGAAGTCGGTGGCCTGCACATCCGTGCGGAAGCCCACGGATTGCATCTGCTGCGCCAGCACCAGGGTCGCGGTGTGGACGAAGGGATTGTCGGTGGGGTCCATCATGACGATGGGCGTGCCGTCATAGCCGCTCTCGCGCAGCAACTGCCGCGCGCGTTCCCGCGCCGCCGGGCTGCCGAGGCCGGCAGGCACGCCGGCATTCGTCTCCTGCGGGCTGCCGCAGACGAAGAAGGCGTGGCAGACCTGATACAGCGCCGGGTCGGGGAACATGCCCTGGAGGATTTCCTCCTGATTCACCAGCAGCATCAGCGCTTCCCGCGCGCGCGGGTCGTTGAAGGGCGGGTGGATATGGTTCATCCGGATCATGCCAGGCGCGCCCAGCGTATTGGTGCGGACAATCTGCATCCCCCGACGCTGCAACATCGGCAGGAAGTCCACGCCGGGGCTTTCGATATAGTCGATCTCGCCCTGGATCAGCGCCAGGGTCGAGGTCTGCGCATTGGCGATGTTCTGCCATTCGACGCGATCGACATGCACCACCTTGCCACCGGCGGTGCCGGAGGCCGGCTCGCTGCGCGGGACGTAGGCGGGGTTGCGGCGATAGACCACCGTGCTGCCCGGCACCCATTCCTCACGGGAGAAGATGAAGGGCCCGCTGCCGATGGCGTCGCGAATGGCGGTGAAGGGGTCGGTCGCGGCGATGCGGGCCGGCATGATGGCGGGCATATTGCCGGCCGGCTTGGACAGCGCATCCAGCATCAGCCCGTAGGGACGGTTCAGCGTCCACACGACCGTCTTGCCATCGGCCTCCGCCGTCAGGCTGGTGGTGATGGCCAGGATCTGCCGCCCATGCGGATCGCGCGCGCCCCAGCGACGCAGGGACGCCACCACATCCTCCGCCGTGACCGGCGCGCCGTCATGGAAGGCGAGCCCGTCGCGCAGCGTGAAGCGCCAGACCAGCGCATCGGCCGAGACGCTGTACTCGCCGACCATTTGCGGCTGCGGGCGCTGCTGGGCGTCGCGGCCGAAGAGTTGATCGTAGACCATATGCGCATGGGACTGCACCACGCCGGCCGTGGTGTTGATCGGGTCCAGCGTTTGCAGATCGGCATTGGGCACCATGCGCAGCACGCGCTCGGGCGGGATGGTCTGTGCCAGCGCCGGGCCGGCGAGAAGGCCGGCGCCCAACAGCAGGGCGGCAAAGCGGGTCAGCATGGGTGGTCCCCCGGGTTGTGCCGCTTTATGGACCGGCCGTTACAGATGCGACAAGGGCGTGGTCACGCCGCCACTTCGAAGGGTAGCACCCGTACATCCGAACCGGGGCGCGCCACCAGCACATGATTCGCCGCGATCGGCACCCAGCCGGCGCTGCGTTCATCCACCGGTTCCGACACCACCAGCACATTGCCGGCGACGCGGCGCCAGTACAGCGTGGGCGGCTTGCCATCCGACGACCAGCGGAAACAGGTCAGTGTCGTGCCATCGCTCTGCGCCGCGGCGAAGCGCAGCGCCTGGCTGCTGCCGGCGTCGTGCATCATCGCCAGCACGCGGCCCAGTGTGCGCGCCATGGCACCCACCGGATCCTCCGCCAGCCCATCGGCCAAAGCGGCGAGGAAGATCGCCTCGGTATCGCCGGTGCCCATGCGATGGTCGTAGAGCGTGTCGGGGATCAGCGCCTCCATCCGCCGCTTGATGCGGGCATAGTCGCCGACCTGGCCATTATGCATGAACAACTGGCGGCCGAGGCCGAAGGGGTGGCAATTGGCCCGCGTCGTGGCCGTGCCGGTGGAGGCGCGAACATGGGCGAAGAACAGGCGGGAGCGCACCTGGGCGCAGAGCGAGCGCAGATTCTCGTCCGACCAGGCCGGGCGAATTTCGCGGTACAGCCCCGGCTCCTCCCGCTCCCCATACCAGCCGATGCCGAAGCCATCGCCATTGGTGGGTGTCTTGCCCTCATCGGCATGCATCGACTGGTGGATCAGCGAATGCGCCGGGGCGCAGACCAGGTCGGAGAGGAAAATGGGTTCGCCGAGATAGGCGAGGAAGCGGCACATGGGCGCGGCGATCCGGATTGGTGACAGCGCGGCCAGGGTGCGTCCGCCGCGCGTCCAGGGCAAGCGGCGACCGTTGCCGCGCCCGTACCCCCCGCCTATGCTGCGCCGCACCGGCCGAGAGGCGCTCCGTCCCTACATGTCCCGCCCGCGCAGCTTCGACGAGGATGCCGTGATCGAGGCGGCGATGCGCCATTTCTGGCGGCATGGCTATGCCGGCACCAGCGTGCGTGATCTGGGCCAGGCGATGGGGCTTGGTCAGGCCAGTTTCTACAACGCCTTTGGCGACAAGCGCAGCCTGTTCGCCCGTTGTCTGGATCGCTACCTGGAAGCCGGCCTGCGCGCGCGTATCGCACGGCTGGAAGCGAACGAGCCTCCGCGCGCCGCAATCGAACTGTTCCTGCGGGAGATCATCGCGCGGTCCCTGCGCGACAGGCTGGGCTGCCTGCTGGTGAATTCAGCGCTGGAGGTGGCGCCACGCGATCGCGCCATTGCCGGCACCGTCGCGACGCGGCTGGCGGAGCTGGAGGGCTTTTTTCGCCGACAGGTCGAAGCCGGGCAGCGTGATGGCAGCATCGATGCCGGGCGCGATGCGGCGGATGTGGCGCGGCTGCTGATGACGCTGGTGCTGGGCCTGCGCGTGCTGGCGCGCGGCCGGCCGGACCGGGCGGTGATGGAAGGCGCGCTGCGCCAGGCGCTGAGCCTGCTGGACCCGCCGCACGGCCGATCGGCAAAGACGTAGCGAGCGCCGCCATGCAATATCCGTTCAAGGTGCCCTTCGGCCCGCGCGTCGCCGCCTTCTTCCGGCACCATCAGATCTGGCTGTCGCACCCCTTCGGCCTGGATGACGTCTTCCCGCCGGGCGGCGAGTTGTTGATCTCCGCGCCGACCCTGGTCGAGCCGAACGCCACCATGCCGAAGCGCCGCTTCTTCGGCCTCGGCGCCTTCTCCTATTCCATCTCGGCGCTGCCGAACGTGACGCGCACCGGGCGCTATTGCAGCATCTCCTGGAATTGCAGCGTGATGGGCATCCAGCATCCAGTGAACCGCATCAGCACCCATGTCTTCGCCTTCCGGCCCTATTGGCAGGCGATCGCCAAGCGCCATTACGGCGACGCGCCAACCCCCGCGCCCTTCCAGGCGGAGCTGCCGCCCATCGAGATCGGCGACGATGTCTGGATCGGGCAGGATGTGCTGATGAAGCCCGGCATCAAGATCGGCCATGGCGCGATCATCGCCGCGCGTGCCGTTGTCACGAAGGACGTGCCGCCCTTCGCCATCATGGGCGGTGTCCCGGCACGGCTGCTGCGCTACCGCTTTCCGGAGGCCTTGCAGCAGCGCATCCTCGCCTCCCGCTGGTGGGACTACCATGTGCGGGACTTTGGCGGTCTCGACACCGGCGACACCGAGGCATTTCTCGATGGGCTGGCGGCGCGGGTGGAGTCCGGCGCCATCAGCCCCTACGCGCCGGGCCGCATCGATCTGGCGCCGGCGCTGCGGGACTGGATGGCGGCAGGGGTCGACTAGCTGGCTGCAACACGCTTCGGCGCAGCAGCGCCACGGGCCTTGGCCACGCCCTGCGGGAAGCCGCTGAGATCCCTGCCCCGTATCGTCACCCCGCCCGAGACAGGCTGGCCACGCCCGTGCCGTTTGGTCAGTGCGCGACTGGTGAACAGGTCCAGCGCCGTCACGCCGGCGACGAAGCCCAGTGCCAGCACCGCACGGCCGCGCGCCGGGTTGCCGGGGCGCAGCGCGGTCAGCAGGGTCGCAGCGTCGATCGCATCGCCGATCACCCGGCTGCGCAGGCCGGCGCCGCGATCGACGGAGAGCGACATCACGCCGCTCGCCACTTCCCGTGCCCCATAGCCGCGCATCAGATGCGCCTGCCCGGGCAGGCCAAGTGCGCGGCTCATCCGGCGCGGCGCCACGATCTGCGCCACGCCGAGGCCCAGGCTGAACCAGCCCAGCATCCGCGCCAGGCGATCCACCAGGCCGAGCGAGCCGGGCATGCGCCGTTGCGTGCGGGGGCGACGAACAGGGGTCATGGCGTTCATGGCTTCAGCACCACCTTGATGCAGCCGTCCTGCTTGTTGCGGAACAGGTTGTACATCGCCGGCCCCTCCTCCAGGCTCGCCTCATGGGTGATAACGAAGGAGGGGTCGAGCTGCCCATCCTCGATCAGGCGCAGCAACTCGTCGGTCCAACGCTTCACATGTGTCTGGCCCATGCGGATGGTCAGGCCCTTGTTCATGGCGATGCCGAAGGGCAGCTTGTCCACCAGCCCGGCATAGACCCCGGGCACGGACAGGATGCCGGCCGGGCGGCAGACATAGATCATCTCCCGCAGCACATGCGGCCGGTCGGTTTCCAGCATCAGCATCTGCTTGGCGCGATCCATCAGCGTGTCGGGCTGGCCGAAGCCGACATGGCTTTCCATGCCCACCGCGTCGATGCATTTTTGCGGCCCCTTGCCACCGGTCAGCTGATCCAGCCGATCGATGACGCTGTCTTCCTCGAAGTTCAGCGTGATGGCGCCGCCGGCGGCCGCCATGGCCAGGCGCTCCGGCAGACGATCGATGGCGATGACCTGCTTCGCGCCGAGCAGGACGGCGCTTCGGATCGCCATCTGGCCGACCGGGCCGCAACCCCAGATCGCCACCGTGTCGTCGGGCTCGATGTCGCACTGCTTCGCGGCCTGCCAGCCGGTGGGCAGGATGTCGCTGAGGAACAGCGCGTGCTCATCGCTCATCCCATCCGGCACCTTGATATGGGTGTGGTCGGCGAAGGGCACGCGCAGATATTCCGCCTGCCCGCCGGGATAGCCGCCGGTCAGATGCGTGTAGCCGAACAGTCCGGCGCCACCGTGGCCGAACATCTTGTCGGCCAGCTCCTTATTGCGGTTGGTGGTCTCGCAGACCGAGAAGTTGCCGCGGCGGCACTGCGGGCAGTTGCCGCAGGTGATGGTGAAGGGCACCACGATGCGGTCGCCCTTCTTCAGGCTGCCCTTCGCCGCGGCGCCGACCTCCACCACCTCCCCCATCGTCTCATGGCCCATGATGTCGCCGGACTTCATGGCGGGGATCAGGTTATGGAACAGATGCAGGTCGGAGCCGCAGATGGCGCAGCTGCTGACCTTGATGATGACGTCACGCGGGTCCTCGATGGAGGGATCGCTGACCGTGTCGCAGCGAATATCCTCTTTTCCATGCCAAACCAGGGCGCGCATGCGAACTCATCCTTAATGTCAGAGACCTAAGCGCGGCCGTGCGGCTGGGTTGCCGCGCGGCCCGTCACGGTGCCGCGACAGCGCCCCGCGCAGGGGAGGAACCCAAGCCGTCACGCAGCCGTGTTGACGGAGGGATGGACAGCGCGCTTCCGCGCAAATACAAAACCATAAGGTTTAGTGTTTGGAAGGAAACCTCCATGGCCTATGTCGATGGCTTCGTCATCGCCGTCCCCGCCGCGAACAAGGAGGCCTACCTGGCCGCCGCCGAGCGGGTGCTGCCGCTGTTCAAGGAATATGGCGCGACCCGCCTGGTGGAATGCTGGGGCGACGACGTGCCGGAGGGGAAAGTCACCGACTTCCGCCGTGCCGTGAAAGCAACGCCGGAGGAGGTGGTGGTCCTTTCCTGGGTCGAATGGCCGTCCAGGGCGGTGCGGGATGCCGGGATGGAACGCCTGAAATCCGACCCGCGCGTGCCGCCTGGCGACATGCCTTTCGACGGCCAGCGCATGATCTTAGGCGGCTTCACCCCGATCCTCGACGCCTGAAGGGAGGTTCCGATGCCAAATCCCCATGGCAGCTTCATCTGGTATGAGCTGCTGACCAAGGACACCGACGCCGCCGCCCGCTTCTACGGCCCCATTCTGGGCTGGACGGCGGCCCCCTTCGCGGGGTCGGAGATGGGCTACACCGTCTTCTCCCACGGCACCCAGGGCATTGGCGGGATGATGGCCGCGCCCCCGGGCGTGGCGCCGGTCTGGCTCGGCTATATCGTGGTGGACGATGTCGATGCCACCGTCGCTCGTCTCGCCGCCGCCGGCGGCGCCGTGCAGATGCCGGCGCGGGACATCCCCAAGGTCGGCCGCATCGCCATGGTGGCGGATCGCGACGGCGCACCCTTCTACGTCATGCGCGGCGCCAGCGACCAGCCGAGCCAGAGCTACGACGCCGACGCCGTCGGCCATTGCGCCTGGAACGAGCTCTCGGCCCGCGATGCGGAGGGAGCGGTGGACTTCTACGCCACCCATTTCGGCTGGCAGCGGGGGGAGCCACTTCCGATGGGGCCGATGGGCACCTATCAGTTGATGGAGCTCGGCGGCCGCGCCTTCGGCGCCATCGCCCCGGCGCAGGGCGGCATGCCGCCGATCTGGCGCTTCTATTTTCGGGTGCCCCGCATCCAGGCGGCGCTGCGGCAGGTGGTGGAGCTGGGCGGGACAGTCGCGATGGGGCCGATGGATGTGCCGGGCGGCGACCAGATCCTCATCGGCACCGACCCGCAGGGCGCCGAGTTCGCCTTGGTCGGCAAGCCGGATTGAAAAGGGCGCCGGGGCCTATTCCTCGTAAATCATCTTCCGCGTCATCCCGCCATCGGTCCGGAATTCGGCGCCGGTGACGAAGCCGGCCTCCGGCCCCAGCAGCCAGGCGGTCAGGGCCGCGACATCCGCCGGCTGGCCAACGCGGCCGGCGGGGTGTTGCGCATGGTCCTCCGGCCGCAGCGGGTCCCCCGCCGTGTCGATCCAACCGGGGCTGACGCAGTTCACCCGCACATCCGGCCCCAGGCTGACCGCCAGCGCATGGGTCAGTGCCACCAGCCCGCCCTTCGATGCCGCATAGCTTTCCGTATTCGGTTCCGACTGGATGGCGCGGGTGGAGGCGATGGTCACCACGGCGCCCTTCGCCGCCCGCAGCATCGCCTCCGCCTCCCGCACCAGAAGGAAGGTCGCGGTCAGGTTGGTGGCGATGACGGCGGACCATTCGGCCAGCGACAATTCGCGGATCGGCTTGCGGATCATGAAGCCCGCATTGGAGACGAGGCCATCCAGCCGCCCCTCCTCCGCCCGGATGTCGTCGACCAGCGCGGCGACGGCCGCCTCATCCGCCACATCGGCGCGGAGAAAGCGTACCCCTGCCAGCGCCTCCGCCGGCAAATCGCGGTCCACACCCACCACGCGCCAGCCATCCCGCGCCAGCCGCGCGGCCACGGCCCGACCGATGCCGCGCGCGGCGCCCGTCACCAGCGCCACCTTCCTCGAAACGGTCATGGGGATCCTCCTGCCGCTGCAACGCCAGGCGGGGGTGTTGGTTCGGCTGGTCCTCGATCTCCGGACTCCGCTTCAGGACGGCTCTGTGCAGAAGACCTGGGAGGGCTCAGCGGCACAGCGAATCAGGCGGACCATTTCCTTGGCATCCGCTGTCAGGCACGACCATGACGCGGAATAGATGTGCTGGCTGGACGGCGCCGAGATGGTGATCCCGGCGAAGTCATGGTGTCCACGCAGGCAGCCTGGTCGTTCAGCGCCGTTCAACAGGATTCGACGCGCGAGCCGCTGGACCTCGCGCGCCTGCTGCGTTGAGACCGGACGCTCCGATGCAACCCGCGCCTCGCCCCATCGCGGCCCCAACGCAGGGTGCTGCGACAGTTGCGTGAACGCGTAGGTGCGAACCCGTGGGACGTTGTTCGACGCCGCTGGATGATCGACAAGCTCGACCCGTATCGGATCGCCGCTGAAAAGAGCCCCGCCGCCGGCGTCATAGCGGACACTGACGATGTGCCAATGCTCCGGGACCGTGCATCCCCCGAATGCGACGATGCCAGCCAAGGCGAGCGCAGCGCGGCAGGCCGGCCATTGCGGCATTATCGATGTCACCTCAGCCCAGGTCTTCCTCAAGCGCGTCGGGTTCGCAAGCCGTTACGTTATCCCGCCTCCGGCGCGCAATACAGTCGGTACAGCGTCTCCAGCACCGCTGCCGCTTCCGGGCTGGCCAGGCGGTAGAAGATGGTCTGGCCGTCGCGCCGCGTTTCCACCAGCCGCAGGTCGCGCATCCGCGCCAGATGCTGCGACAGGGCGGAGGGGGCGAGGTCGACCAGCTCGGCCAATTGGCCGACGGATTTCTCGCCCTCCACCATGTGGCACAGCGCCATCAGGCGCTTGCCATTGGCCAGGGCGGACAGCAGCCGTGCCGCCTCCTCCGCCTTCGCCCCCAGCGCCGATATGGCCGCCTCGTCCATCCCGCCTCGCTTTTGCATATCAGGGCCGTGCGGCAGAGCCGGAGGTCAGCCTTGCCGCAGCCGTTCCGGAATCTGCAGGCCCAGGCGCAGCGGCACCGGCCAAACTTCCCGCACCACCCGCATGATGCGGAAGCCGGCCTCGACGTAGTTCGGCAAAGCGCGCGGATGGTCGGCGGTGCAGGTGTTCACCGTCAGCAGGCGCGGCCCCTCGGCCCAGGCGGTGTCGATGGCATGGCGCAGCAAGGCGCGACCCGCGCCATGGCCGATGGCCTGGGGCATCAGGCCGAAATAGGACAGGTTGGTGCCGTAATCGCCGCCGCGACGCTCCAGCTCATAGAAGCCGGCCGGCTCGCCGCCCTGGTACAGGACATGGATGCTGATCTCGCGCCGCGCCAGCAGCGCCGCGATTTCGGTATCCGGCACGGTGCGCCGCAGCCACCACAGGTAATCGCGGCCGACCGTGTCATACAGATAACGATAAAACGCCACCGAACAGGCGGCCAGCCGCACCACGCCGACGCCGGGCGGGAAATCCGGCGGCGCGCCGGTGGGCGGCGCATCCATGCGCAGGAAGGTGACATCCACCTCAACCCGCTGCACCGGTTCGCGGATGCCGCTGCGCACCGGCGTTGCCATGGCTCAGTTGTCCAGGAAGCTGCGCAGCTTGCGGCTGCGGCTGGGGTGTTTCAGCTTGCGCAGCGCCTTGGCCTCGATCTGGCGGATGCGCTCGCGCGTCACGTTGAACTGCTGGCCGACCTCCTCCAGCGTATGGTCGGTGTTCATGCCGATGCCGAAGCGCATCCGCAGCACCCGTTCCTCACGCGGCGTCAGGCTCGACAGAACCCGCGTGGTGGCTTCGCGCAGATTGGACTGGATCGCGGCATCCAGCGGGATGATGGCGTTCTTGTCCTCGATGAAATCGCCGAGGTGGCTGTCCTCCTCGTCGCCGATCGGCGTTTCGAGGCTGATCGGCTCCTTGGCGATCTTCAGGACCTTGCGGACCTTTTCCAGCGGCATGCCGAGCTTCTCGGCCAGTTCCTCCGGCGTCGGTTCGCGGCCGATCTCGTGCAGCATCTGTCGGCTGGTGCGGACCAGCTTGTTGATCGTCTCGATCATATGGACCGGGATGCGGATGGTGCGCGCCTGGTCCGCGATGCTGCGGGTGATCGCCTGCCGGATCCACCACGTCGCATAGGTCGAGAATTTGTAGCCGCGGCGGTACTCGAACTTATCCACGGCCTTCATCAGGCCGATATTGCCCTCCTGGATCAGATCCAGGAATTGCAGGCCGCGATTGGTGTATTTCTTGGCGATGGAGATGACGAGGCGCAGATTGGCCTCGATCATCTCCTTCTTCGCCTGGGTCATGTCCCGCTCGCCGCGCGACACGGTCTGGTAGACGCGGCGGAAATCCGGCACCGGCAGGCCGGTATCGGCGGCCACCCGCGCGATCTCGGCGCGGATCGCCTCCGCATCGTCCTTCGACCTCGCGACAAAGGTCTTCCAGCCGCGCGTCTGCAGCTTGCTGATGCGTTCGAACCAGCTCGGATCCAGCTCGCTGCCGCGCCACTGTTCCAGGAATTCCTCGCGCTTGACCTTCTGGGCCTCGGCGAGGCGCAGTACCTGCCCTTCCAGCGTGGTCTGGCGGCGGTTCAGGCCCTTGAGCTGGTCGACCAGCTCCTCGATCCGGTTGTTGTGGAGCTGCACCTTCTCCACCAGCGCCACCAGCTCCTGGCGCTGCTTCTCATAGGTCTTCTCGGAGCGCTGGGAGTTCTCGCCGCCGGAGGTATAGGCATCCATCCGCTTGGAGGAGAGCTTCTGCAACTTGCCGAACAGGCTCTCGATCTGTTCGAAGGCGAGCAGGGCCTCCGGCTTCAGCTTTTCTTCCAGGGCGGAGAGCGACAGGCCGACGCCTTCGGCCGCCTCGTCGCCTTCCTCATATTCCTCCTCGGGCGGCGGGGTGCCCTCGGGCGTGTTGGCACCGGCCGTCGCCTCCAGGTCGATGACATCCCGCAAAAGCATGCGGCCTTCCTTGACCGCCTCATGCCAGGCGACGATCGCCTTGAAGGTCAGGGGGCTTTCGCACAGCCCCCCGATCATCATGTCCCGCCCGGCCTCGATGCGCTTGGCGATGGCGATCTCGCCCTCGCGGGACAGCAGCTCGACGCTGCCCATCTCGCGCAGATACATGCGGACCGGGTCGTCGGTGCGGCCGAGATTGGCCTCATCGACATTGCCGCCGCCTTCCTCGTCGTCCTTCTCGTCTTCCTCGGCCTTGGCGGGCTTGTCGGCCGCGGCCTCGCCGTCCTCCGTCTCCTCGGATTCGACGACATTGATGCCGAGCTCGTTGAGCGTCGCCATCGTGTCCTCGATAAGCTCGGAGGACACCTGCTCGGACGGCAGGGCGGCGTTCAGATCGTCATAGGTGACGTAGCCGCGTTCCTTGCCGCGGGCGATCAGCTTCTTGACCGCGGCCGTCAGGGTGTCGAGCAGCACGCCTTCCACCGCTTCGTCGCGCCCATCCGCCGTGTCGGTGCCATTCGCGGCCTTGCTCGCCATGCCTTTTCCCGCTCCGTCAAAGGCGCCCTGGCCAGGCCGGGCCTGGGCCCCGCCTTTGCCTGCGCGAATTCGCCACGCCCCGCGCCACCGCGCGCCACCCGCCCAACCCCGTCAGCTGGAGGAGCCGGCCGGCAGGGCCACCTCCTCCGCCTCCGCTTCGCCGCGGCGCTGCGCCGACAGCAGCAGCGTCAGGCGGATGAGCCGCTGCTGCGCCCGGGCCTGGACGACCGGATCGGTCGTTACCGCGTCCCAATCGCGCCGCGCCGCCGCGAGGTCTTCCATCAACTCCGCTTCGCCTCGCAGCAACCCGTAGAAGTGCCACCAGGCATCCAGCACATCCTTCGGCTGGGCGTCCGCGCTTGCGGCCTCCGGCAGGCCGGGGTCCCGCAGCAGGCCGGTTGTCAGCTCCGCCAAGCCTATGCCGGCGAGTTGGTCCATCAGAAGGGTTGAGTCAAGTTCGTGGCCCTCCGCCAGCCAGGCGAGAACGCGGTCGCGGCACTCCGCGAGGCGCGCATCGCCCGGATTGATCGCCGCGAAACATTCTTCCACCTCCGCCAGCAGCCAGGGATGGCGCAGCGTGATGGCGAACAGGGCGGCGGCCTGGGCGGCGCGGGTGCGTTCCAGGCTGATGGTCGGACGGTTGCGCGGCGGCGCCGGCGGCTTGCGACCAGGGCCACCGCCGCGCCCGCCTGGCTGTGGCCGGCTGGCGGCGAAGAAGCGATCCAGCAAGGCGCGGCGATATTCCGCCGCCAGCGTCTTGTCCGGGATGGCGTTCGCGGCCTCCGCCAGGCGATGGCGCAGCGCGGCGCGCTGTTCCGGGGTGCTGGCGGGGCGGCCCTCGGTCAGCAGGGCATAAAGCGCCTCCGACAGCGGCCGGGCGCCGTCCAGCACGGTGGCGAAGCCGGCCGGGCCGCGGCGGGCCACCAGCGTGTCCGGGTCCTCGCCCTGTGGCAGGGTCGCCAGCTTCAGGCTGCGTTCCATGGTCAGCAGGGGCAGTGCCGCTTCCGCCGCGCGGGCGGCGGCGCGGCCGCCGGCGGCGTCGCCGTCGAAGCACAGCACGGGCTCCGGCGTCAGCCGCCACAGCTCCTCCATCTGTTCGGGCGTCAGCGCGGTGCCCAGCGGGGCGACGGCACCGGCGAAGCCCGCCTGATGCAGCGCGATGACGTCCATATAGCCTTCCACCACCACCACCGGCTTGCCGCGAAAGGCGCCTTCCTTGGCGAGGTCCAGGCCGTAGAGATTGCGGCGCTTGGAGAACAGGCTGGTCTCCGGCCCGTTCACATATTTCGGCTGGCCGTCGCCCAGCGTCCGCCCACCGAAGGAGATCACCCGGCCGCGCCGGTCGCGGATCGGGAAGATGACGCGGTTGAAGAACAGGTCCGTGTAGCCCTCCCCCCCTTCCCGCTCCCGCACCAGCCCGGCCTCCGCCAACTGGGCCGGGGTGATGCCATCGGCCTTCAGGTCCGCGGCGATGACGCCACGGCCGCCGCCGGACCAGCCGAGGCCGAAGGCGGCGATGGTGGCCTCGCTCAGCCCGCGCCGCTTCAGATAGGCCAGCGCCTCCGCCCCCTCGGGCAGGTTCAGCCGGCGGCGGAAGGCGGCTTCCACCGCTTCCAGCACGCCATAGAGGTCGCGGGCGCGGCGTTCGCGGGCGGCGGCTTCTGGCGTCGCCTGGGGGATCTGGAGGCCGGCCTCCCCGGCCAGGCGTTCCACCGCCTCCGGAAAACCAAGCCCCTCCGCCTGCATGACGAAGCTGATGGCATCGCCATGCGCGCCGCAGCCGAAGCAGTGGAAGTGGTCGTCATAGACGTAGAAGGAGGGGGTCTTTTCCCCATGGAAGGGGCAGCAGCCCTTCCAGTTGCGGCCGGATTTGGTCAGCCGCGTCTTGCGCTGGATCAGCGGCGCCAGAGCGGTCCGGTGACGAAGCTCGTCGAGGAAGTTGGGGGGCAGCGCCATGGATGCCACCCTTCCTAGCACCGATGACCCTGTCCAAGCGAAGGCCTCGCATAGCGAATTCTTCACAGCTTCGGCGGCAGAAGTGGCCGGTGTGACAGCCCAGACAAAACCCCCGCCGTCCCAGCCCCCACGCGCCGCCGGACCGAGTTGGCGCGAGGAACTGGCCATCGACTACAGGCCGATCAGCTTGGCCGAGCTGGCGGATGTGCTGGCGGCGCATCAGCGCCACCTGAAGGGCGAGAAGGGCGGCAAGCGCGCCGCGCTGAAATTCACCGACCTCGGCCACGTCAATCTGCGCGGGGCCATCCTGACGGCGGCCGACCTGACCGGGGCGCGGCTGGAAGGCGCCGACCTGGCGGAGGCCGATCTGCGCGACGCCTGCCTGTTCGGGGCCAATCTGCGCAAGGCCGATCTGGCGCGGGCGCAGATGCAGCAGGTGGACCTGCGCGGCGCCTCCCTGCGCGGCGCCCAGCTGATGCGCGCCAATATGACCGGCGCGGATCTGCGCGACGGCCTTCTCGTGCGGTCCCGGAACGGGGAGCTGGTGCCCTCGGGCACGACGGAGGGCCATGGCGAACTCTCCGAGGCCAGCGCCGCCAATGCCAATCTGACCCGCGCCAAGCTGTCCAACGCCTTCATCGTGCAGACCGATCTGCGCGATTCCAACCTGCGCCAGGCGGTCTTCGTGCGCGCCGATCTCAGCTGCACCGATCTCAGCGGCTGCAACCTGGAAGGTGCCGACCTGTCGGAGGCCAATCTGACGGGTGCGGTGCTGGAGGGTGCGATCCTGACCCGCGCGGTGCTGCGCTCCACCAATCTCAAGGGCGCCAATCTGCTGGGCGCGCTGCTGGATGAGGTGGACCTCAGCACGGCCAGGCTGGAAGGCGCGGAGATGACCCGCAAGCTGGAGAATATGGAAGGCGCGGTCGGCACCGCCCTTCGGCTGCACCAGGACTGGATCCGCAGCAATGGCCGGGACGGGCAGCGGGCGGATCTCTCGGCCTGCGACCTCAGCGGGCTCAACCTGGCGGGTGTGAATCTGGCGGCGGCGGTGCTGAAGCACGCGGCATTGCGAGGCTGCGACCTGACCGGGGCGGTGCTGGCCATGGCGGATCTCTCCATGGCCGATCTGCGCGGGGCGCGGCTGGCCGGCGCCAATCTGCGCGGTGCCAGCCTGGTGCGGGCCGTCCTGAACGAGGCCGATCTCAGCCGGGCGGAAGCCGGGCCGATGATGCTGAAAAGCGGCCAGAGCTGGCCCACCAATTTCACCAATGCGCGGATGGTGCGGGCGAAGCTGGTGGGAGCGAACCTGACCCAGGCGCGAATCGCGGATGCCGACCTGACCCAGGCCGATCTGCGCGAGGCCGTGTTGTTCGAGGCGGAACTGATGGACGCCACCATGACCATGGCCGACCTGCGCCAGGCGGACCTGCGCGGCGCCAGGCTGATGGGGGCGGAGGGGCTGATCCTGCCGGGGCGCGACGACGACTGACCGCGGCGGCGGGCCCGTTGCCTCGCTGCGGGCGATCCTCGATCATTCGGCTGTAGCTAAATATTTTATGCGATCTAAGGTTGCTTATGGTCAGCACGGAATCGCGCCGGCGGGAATGGTCGCTGGGTCTCAGCCTCGCGGCCGACAGCGTCATGCTGGTGGCCTATGCCGTGGTGTCCCTCGGCGCGGCCTCCCTGCCGATGCTCGCGGAGGCGCTGCGCGGCGGCATCCTGCTCCTGCTCGGCTGGGGGGTTTTCGGCATGATGCGCCGCCTGCATCGCGGGCATCTGCCCAGCTATGATTATGGCAGCGGCAAGCTGGAGCGTTTCGCGAACTTCCTGGTGGGCGGGCTGCTGCTGCTGGGCGCGGGCTGGGTCGTGCTGCGCAGCTTCGCCGCCTATGCCGCCGGCCCCACCTCGCCCGACCCTTCGCTGCACGGCTGGATGGTGGCGGCGCAGCTGCTGGCCGCGATGAATGTGGTGATCAACGCCCTGGCCTTCCTCGCGCTGTGGCGCGCCGGGCGGGACGGCACTTCCCTGCTCATGCGCGGCCAGGTGCAGGCGCGGGCGGGCAAGCTGGTGACCTCCCTTCTGGTGCTGGCGGCGGTGGCGGTGGCCGCGGCCTGGCCGGGCACGCGCATCGCCTGGATCGCCAATCTGGCGGGCGGCCTGTTCGTGGTGGCGGTGATGGCCAGCATCGGCATCGCCATGCTGCGGGAGACGCTGCCCGACCTGCTCGACCGCGCCCTGGAGGAGGATCTGCAACGCACCATCAACGCCACCCTCGGCGCGCATTTCGAGGCCTATGACACACTGGAGCGCGTACGGTCCCGCCAGTCCGGCCAGGACGTCCATATCGAGATCACGCTGGGCTTCGATGCGGGCCGCAACTTTGGTGAGGTGGCGGCCGCGGCCCGGATGATGGAACAGGAGCTGACGGCGCGGATACCCGGCGCCAGGGTCACCGTGGTGCCGGTGGCCTCGGCGACGGGATAGCTCTCAGCCGCCGAGGCGGGCCTTCACCAGGGGGCCGGCCTTGGCCATGTCCAGCACCGCGCCGTGCTTGGCGCGCAGCACGGCCATGACCTTGCCCATCTCCTTCACGCTGGTGGCGCCGGATTCGGCCACCGCGGCGTCCACGGCGGTCGCCATGCCGGCCTCGTCCATCTGCTGCGGCAGGAAGGATTCGATGACGGCGATCTCCGCCTCCTCCTTCTCCGCCAGTTCCGGCCGGTTGCCCTGGCGGTACATGGTGGCGCTTTCGGCGCGGGACTTGGCCATGCCGCGCAGCATGGCGACGATCTGATCCTCCGGCACCTTCTCCACGCCGCTGGGGCGGGCGGCGATGTCCACATCCTTCAGCTTGGCGGTGATCATCCGCAGGGTGGAGGTGCGCGCCGCATCCTTGGCGAGCATCGCCTCCTTCAGGCTGGCGGTGAATCGGCTGCGCAGGTCGTCGGCCATGGGGTATTCTCCTTCGATACGGGGATATAGCACGTCAGGGCCGATGGGAAAAATCTTCCCAGGCGCAGCCTCTGCTTGCGGTGGGAAGGAAATTCCCACATATCTTTCCCATGCGAAGCGTTGAAGAGATCATCACCCTGATGGGTGGACCGGAAGCCGCGGCGCAGCGGCTGAACATCGGCACCGAGGCCGTGCGCAAATGGCGCCAAGCGCGTGCCGTGCCGTCAAAGCACTGGTCCGCCATCCTGGCCGCCACCGGCCTGACCCTGGCCGACCTGCCGCAACCCCAGCCCACGCCCCGCACCCCCTCTCCCGGCAAGGACAGCAGCACCGTGACCCAGACCGCCCAGACCCCGCCTGCCGGCGCGACCGCCGCCCTGGTGCTGGCCGATGGCAGCGTCTTCTGGGGCCGCGGCTTTGGCGCCCAGGCGACCACCGTCGCGGAGATCTGCTTCAACACCTCCATGACCGGGTATCAGGAGGTGCTGACCGATCCCTCCTATGCCGGGCAGACCATCTGCTTCACCTTCCCCCATATCGGCAATGTCGGCGCCAATGCCGAGGATATCGAGGCCATCACCCCCGCCGCGCGGGGCCTGATCGTCAAGCAGGACCTGACCGAACCGGCCAATTACCGCGCCACGCGCCACCTGGATGACTGGCTGAAGTCCCACGGCGTGCCCGGCATCGCCGGCATCGACACCCGCGCCCTGACCGCCCGCATCCGCGACGGCGGTGCGCCGAATGGCGTGCTGGCGCATCCGGCTGATGGGCGCTTCGACATTCCCGCCTTGATCGAACAGGCCAAGGCCTGGCCGGGGCTGGAGGGGATGGACCTGGCGAAGGAAGTCTCAACCCGCCAGTCCTATGGCTGGGACGAGGCCGAATGGGCCTGGGGCCAGGGTTTTGGACGCCAGGACGCGCCGCGGGTGAAGGTCGTGGCGGTGGATTACGGCGCCAAGCGCAATATCCTGCGCTGCCTCGCCTCCGCCGGCTGCGCCGTGACCGTGGTGCCCGCCACCGCCACCGCCGAGGACATTCTGTCCCACAAGCCGGATGGCGTTTTCCTGTCGAATGGTCCGGGGGACCCCGCCGCGACGGGGGAATATGCCGTGCCGGCGATCCGCGGCGTGCTGGAGACGGGTCTGCCGGTCTTCGGCATCTGCCTCGGCCACCAGCTTCTGGCCCTGGCACTGGGCGCCAAGACCTACAAGCTCGACCGCGGCCATCGCGGCGCCAACCAGCCGGTGAAGGAGCTGGCGACGGGCAAGGTGGAGATCACCTCGCAAAACCACGGTTTTGCCGTGGACGATGCCAGCCTGCCGGAGGGCGTGGTGGTGACCCATCGCAGCCTGTTCGACGGATCGAATGAGGGCATCGCCAGCACCACGAAGCCGGCCTTCTCGGTGCAGTACCACCCGGAAGCGAGCCCGGGGCCGACGGACAGCCACCATCTGTTCCGGCGCTTCGTGGGGATGATCGAGGCGGCGAAGGGCTGAGCCATGGTCGAGCCCGGCAACCTGCTGGCCTTCGCGGCGGTGGCGCTCGGCATGGTGCTGACGCCGGGCCCGAACATGATCTATTTGATCAGCCGCAGCATTCTGCAGGGTCGGGCGGCGGGCTTCGTCTCGCTGGCGGGCGTGGCGCTGGGCTTCGTCTTCTATCTGCTCTGTGCCGCGCTCGGCATCACCGCCATCGTGATGGCCGTGCCCTTCGCCTATGACGTGTTGCGGCTGGCGGGCGCGGCCTATCTGCTGTTCCTCGCCTGGCAGGCGGTGCGCAGCCCGGGTACGCCCTTCGCGCCGCAGGCTCTGCAGCCGGACAGCCCGGCGCGGCTATTTGCCATGGGCTTCCTGACCAACCTGCTGAATCCCAAGATCGCGGTGCTGTACCTGTCGCTGCTGCCGCAATTCATCGACCCGGCGGGGGGCGATGTCTTCGCGCAATCCGTCACGCTGGGCGCCGCGCAGATCGCGGTCAGCGTCGCGGTCAATGCGATGATCGTGCTGGCCGCCGGCTCCGTGGCCGTCTTCCTCGCCCGCCGGCCGCTCTGGCAGCGGGTGCAGCGCTGGCTGATGGCGACCGTCCTGGCCGGGCTGGCGCTGCGGCTGGCCTTCGACGGGCGGCGCTGACATGCCCTCCGCCGACACGCTGCTGATCTTCGCCGCGCTCTCGCTCGGCCTGGCGGTCACCCCCGGGCCGAACATGCTCTACCTCATCTCGCGTTCCCTCGCGCAGGGCACCGGGGCGGGCATGGTGTCGCTGGTGGGCTGCCAGTTCGGCTCCTTCACCATCATGGTCTGCGCCGCCGCCGGCATCACCGCCGCGCTGCTCGCCATCCCCTATGCCTGGGACATTCTGCGGATCGGCGGCGCGATCTACCTGCTCTACCTCGCCTGGCAGAGCGTGCGGCCCGGCGGGCAGCCGATCTTCGCCGCGCGGCCGATGCCGCGTGAACCGCGCGCGCGGCTGTTCTGGGTGGGTTTCGCCACGGCGGCGCTGAATCCGAAGGTGGCGCTGTTTTACATGGCGGTGCTGCCGCCCTTCCTCGATCCGGAGCGCGGCAACCTGTTCCTCCAGGCCGCCATTCTCGGCTTCGTGCAGATCGCCATCTGCACGGCCTGGGACGCCGTGCTGGTCTGGGGCGCGGCCGGGGCGGCGCGCTTCCTCGGCGCCAACCCGACCTGGATGGCGGTGCAGCGCTGGGTGCTCGGCGGCGCGTTGGCGCTGCTGGCGGTGAAGCTGGCGACGGAAAGCCGCGCCACATGATCCCCGTCGCCGTCGCGCTTTTCGCTCTGGCCTATTCGGGCCTGGTGCTCTTCACCGTCGCCTCCTCGCTGCGTCGGCTGATGTCGCCGATGCGCGCGGCGCTGGGGGCCTTCGGCCTCTCCGTGCTGGTGCATGGCGCGACGACGCTGATGCTGGGGGAGGAAGCGCCGACGGCCCTGTACTTCTGGGGCATCCCCCATCTGCTGATCCTGCCGCTGCTGCTGTGGTCGGCGCGCCGGCAATCGACATGATGGCGCATGGCGGACAAGACCGATCTGCGGCAACCGGCGTGCTCGCACTCGTCGGCGCGGTCCTCGTGCTGCCCGTCTGTGTGGCGGCGCTCGTCGGCGGGATCGCAGGTCCGGAGAACTGGGAGCTGGCTTTCGAAGCCTTCTTCTACACGATCATCTTCCTGCTGATCTCGGCGCTGGCCACACCGGTCTTCCTGCTGTTTCGCCGTGTGCTGCGCTGGCAGCGCAGCACCGCCTTGCTCGCCATGCTTCTCGCCTCCTGGGCCATCCATGCGTTGCTGCTGTTCACCCGCGGGCCAGAGACGCCCGACTGGGAGGACGGCAAAGTGCTGGTGATCGAGCTTTCGCCCGTGATCGAGCTGCTGCTCCACCTCCCGATGATCCTCCTCCTGCGCTGGCTCGACACCACCGTCGCCAGCGCGCCTGACAGGTGAAACTCCCATGCCGAAGCGCACCGATATCAAGTCCATCCTCATCATCGGCGCCGGCCCGATCGTCATCGGCCAGGCCTGCGAATTCGACTATTCCGGCGCCCAGGCCTGCAAGGCGCTGCGCGCCGAGGGCTTTCGCGTCATCCTGGTGAACAGCAACCCCGCCACGATCATGACCGATCCGGGCCTGGCGGATGCCACCTATATCGAGCCGATCACGGTCGAGATGGTCGAGAAGATCATCGCCAAGGAACGGCCGGATGCGCTGCTGCCCACAATGGGCGGGCAGACCGCGCTGAACACCGCGCTCAAGCTCGCCGAGGCCGGCGTGCTGGAGAAATATGGCTGCGAGCTGATTGGCGCGAAGGCGGAGGTGATCGACAAGGCGGAGGACCGGCTGAAGTTCCGCGATGCCATGTCCAAGATCGGCATCGAAAGCCCGAAATCCGCCATCGCGCACACCATGGAACAGGCGCGCGCGGGCCTGGAACAGGTCGGCCTGCCCTGCGTCATCCGCCCGAGCTTCACCCTCGGCGGTACCGGCGGCGGCATTGCGTATAACCGCGAGGAATTCGAGCAGATCGTCGCCGCGGGCCTCTCCGCCTCCATGACCACGGAAGTCCTCGTCGAGGAAAGCGTGCTGGGCTGGAAGGAGTATGAGATGGAGGTCGTGCGCGACAGCGCCGACAACTGCATCATCATCTGCTCCATCGAGAATCTGGACCCGATGGGCGTGCATACCGGCGACAGCGTGACCATCGCCCCCGCGCTGACGCTGACCGACAAGGAATACCAGCGGATGCGCGATGCCAGCATCGCCTGCCTGCGGGAGATCGGCGTCGACACCGGCGGGTCCAACGTGCAGTTCGGCATCAACCCCGTCGATGGCCGCATGGTGGTCATCGAGATGAATCCGCGCGTGTCGCGGTCTTCCGCGCTGGCGTCCAAGGCCACCGGCTTCCCCATCGCCAAGATCGCCGCGAAGCTGGCGGTGGGCTACACGCTGGACGAGCTCAAGAACGACATCACCATGGTGACTCCGGCGAGCTTCGAGCCGACGATCGACTACGTCGTCGTGAAGATCCCGCGTTTCACCTTCGAGAAATTCCCGGGCACGCCGGCGACGCTGACCACCTCCATGAAGTCGGTCGGCGAGACCATGGCGATCGGCCGTTCCTTCGCGGAGGCGCTGCAGAAGGGCCTGCGTGGGCTGGAGACGGGCTTCACGGGGCTCGATGAGATCGAGGTGCCGGGCGACGGTTCCCACGCCGCCATCCGCACCTCCCTGGCGACGCCGAAGCCGGACCGCGCGCTGGTCGTGGCGCAGGCGCTGCGCGCCGGCATGTCCGTCGAGGAGATCCACGAGGCCTGCCGCTTCGACCCCTGGTTCATCCGCGAGATCGCCAAGATCGTCGACGCCGAGACGGAGGTGAAGGCCGAGGGCCTGCCGAAGACCGCCGACGGTTTTCGCACGCTGAAGGCGCTCGGCTTCGCCGATACGCGCCTGGCAAAGCTCACCGGCAAGACCGAAGCGCAGGTGTTTGCCGCGCGCGACGCGCTGGGCGTGCATGCCGTGTTCAAGCGCATCGACACCTGCGCGGCGGAGTTCGCTTCCGACACGCCCTATATGTATTCGACCTATGAAGGCGGCTTCGGCGCGCCGGAATGCGAATCCCGGCCGACCAACCGCCAGAAGATCATCATTCTGGGCGGCGGGCCGAACCGGATCGGCCAGGGCATCGAGTTCGACTATTGCTGCGTCCATGCCTGCTACGCGCTGCGCGATGCCGGCTACGAGACCATCATGGTCAACTGCAACCCCGAGACGGTCAGCACCGACTACGACACCTCCGACCGCCTGTATTTCGAGCCGCTGACAGCGGAGGATGTGCTGGCGATCTGCCGCAAGGAACAGGAAAGCGGCGAGCTGCTGGGCTGCATCGTGCAGTATGGCGGCCAGACTCCGCTGAAGCTGTCCCAGGCGCTGCACAAGGCCGGCATTCCGATCCTCGGCACCAGTGCGGAGGCCATCGACATCGCCGAGGACCGCGAGCGCTTTCAGCTTCTGCTGAAGTCGCTCGGCCTGAAGCAGCCGCAGAACGGCATTGCCCGGAACCTCGATGAGGCCTTGGTGGAAGCCGAGCGCATTGGCTACCCGGTGGTCGTGCGCCCGTCCTACGTTCTCGGCGGCCGCGCCATGGAGATTGCCTACACCCCGGCGCAGCTCCGCCGCTTCGGCGCAGAGGCCGTAAAAGTGTCGGGCGAGAATCCGATCCTGATCGACCAGTACCTGGCCGATGCCATCGAGGTCGATGTGGACTGCATCGCCGACGAGACCGGCGATGTCTACGTCGCCGGCGTGATGGAGCATATCGAGGAAGCCGGCATCCATTCTGGCGACAGCGCCTGCTCCCTGCCCCCCTATTCCCTGCCGCCCGCCATCATCACGGAGCTGAAGGCGGAGACGGAGGCGATGGCCAAGGCCCTGAAGGTCAAGGGCCTGATGAACGTGCAATACGCGGTCAAAGGCGGCGAGATCTTTGTTCTGGAGGTGAACCCGCGCGCATCCCGCACCGTGCCCTTCGTCGCCAAGGCCACCGGCATCGCCGTGGCAAAGATCGGTGCGCTGGTGATGGCCGGCGCGCATCTGAAGACCTTCGGGCTGGACGATACCGCCGTGTCACGCCACGTCGCGGTCAAGGAAGCCGTCTTCCCCTTCAACCGCTTCCCGAATGTGGATGTCATCCTCGGCCCGGAGATGAAATCGACCGGCGAAGTGATGGGCCTCGACCTGTCCTTCGAGAAGGCTTTTCTCAAGTCCCAGATGGGCGCGGGCGTAAAACTGCCGGAGACGGGCACGGCCTTCCTCTCCGTGAAGGATAGCGACAAGGCCGGCGCCGTCACCCTGGCGCGCCGCCTGATCGAGATGGGTTTCCGGATCCTTGCCACACGCGGCACCGCCGCCCGGCTGCGGGAGGTCGGGCTGGACTGCACGGTGATCAACAAGGTTGCCGAAGGCCGGCCGCATTGCGTCGATGCGATCAAGTCGGATGCGATCCAACTGGTGATCAACACCGCCAGCGGCGGGCAGAGCGTCTCCGACAGCTTTGACATCCGCCGCAGCGCCCTGACGCACGGTGTCCCGCACTACACGACACTCGCCGGCGCGCGGGCCGCGGTGCATGCCATCGCCGCCCTGAAGGGCGGAACACTTGATGTAACGCCCCTTCAGGCCTATTTTACACGCTCATTCTGAGCGGGCGGGGATGGGATCATACCCTTCCCCGCCTCGCCTGTTTCAGCGCGCCCCACGATCAGCCTGCCTGTCACCAGCCCCGTTTCAGGGCGCTGGCCAACAGCGGGCCGGGCGCGGGGTGCCCGGAGGAAGGACGCGACGTGCAGAAGTTCCCGATGACCGCGGAAGGCCTGGCTCGACTGACGGAGGAGCTGCGTGAGCTCAAGGTCGAGGAACGCCCCGCCGTGATCCGCGCCATCGCGGAAGCGCGGGCGCATGGAGACCTGTCCGAGAACGCCGAGTACCACGCCGCCCGGGAACGCCAATCCTTCATCGAAGGCCGCATCGCGGAGCTGGAATCGGTCATCCCCTCCGTCGAGGTGATCGATTCCACCAGCTTCACCGGCGACAAGGTGCTGTTCGGCGCCCATGTCACCGTGGTGGATGAGGAGACGGAGCAGGAGAAGACCTACCGCATCGTCGGCCAGTACGAAGCCGATATGAAGAATGGTTCGATCTCCAACTCCTCCCCGCTCGCCAAGGCGCTGATCGGCAAGAAGGTCGGTGACAGCGTGGAGGTGCCGGCCCCGGGCGGCGCCAAGGTCTATGAGATCGCTGGCGTCCGCTTCGTTTAAGCCATGAGCCCCGTGGTGAGCCTGACGCCGGTCGAGGCGCCCTCGATCGGCCTGGCGGATGTCCGCGCCGCCGCCGCTCGCATCAAGGGCGCGGTGCTGCGCACGCCGACCATCTTCTCCGACGCGCTGTCCCGCGCCACCGGCGCGCGGGTGCATCTGAAGCTCGACAATCTTCAGGCCACCGGCGCCTTCAAGGAACGCGGCGCGGCCAATCGCATCGCCCTGCTGACGCCGCGCGAACGCGCCGCCGGCGTCATCGCCATGTCCGCCGGCAACCATGCCCAGGCGGTTGCCCGCCATGCCTCGCTGGCCGGCATCAGCGCCACCATCGTCATGCCGCGATTCACCCCCGCCACCAAGGTGACCCGCACCGAGGGCTGGGGCGCCAAGGTGGTGCTGCATGGGGAGACGCTGGCGGAGGCTGCCGCCCATGCCCATGAGCTGGCGCTGAAGCAGGGGCTGACCTTCGTCCACCCCTATGACGATGTCGCCGTGATCGCCGGCCAGGGCACCGCGGCCCTGGAAATGCTCGAAGATTTCCCCGATCTCGACACGCTGGTCATCCCGGTGGGCGGTGGCGGGCTGCTGACCGGCTGCGCCGCCGCGGCGCTGGAGATGAAGCCCGGCATCCGCGTGATCGGCGTCGAGGTCGAAGGCTACCCCGCCATGGCCCAGCGCCTAGCCGGCCAGCCGGTCTCGGTTGGGGGCCCGACCGTGGCGGAGGGCATCGCCGTGCGCGACGTGGGCGAAGTGCCCTATGCCTGGCTCAAGCGCATGGGCATCGAGGTTCTGGTCGCCCCCGAACGCAGCGTCGAACAGGCCATCGCCCTGCTGGCGGAGGGCGCCAAGCTGGTGGCGGAGGGCGCCGGCGCCGCCGGCCTCGCCGCCCTGCTCGCCCATCCGGAGCGTTTTGTCGGCCGCAGCGTCGGCATTCCGATCTGCGGCGGCAATATCGATGCCCGGGCGCTGTCCAACGTGCTGCTGCGCCAATTGCTGCGCGACGGCCGCATCCTGCGGCTGCATTTCGACATTCCGGATCGGCCCGGCATGCTGGCGGACATCGCCGCCCGCATCTCCACCCTCGGCGGCAATGTCATCGAGGTGAACCACCAGCAGCTTTTCGGTGCTCCGACGGTTCAGAGCACCGAGCTGTATCTGATGGTGGAGGTGCGTGACGGCGCCCAGGGCAACGCCATCATCGCAGCCCTGCAAGCCGCCGATTACGTGGTCCGGCGGGGCTAGCCCCGCCCTACTTTCCCGCCACCACCACCATGGCCGGCTTCAGCAGGCGGCCATGCAGGGTCCAGGCGGGCGTCCAGGCCTGGATCACGGTGCCAGGCTCCGTGCCCTCCGGCGCCGGCTGCTCGGCCATCGCCTGGTGCAGCTCCGGGTCGAAGGCTTTGCCCGTGGCGTCGAGCCGCGCGATCCCATGGCGTTCCAGCATGGTGACAAAACCGCGTTCCACGCTGTCGAAACCGCCGCGCAGCTTACCGATCAGCTCCGGCTCGTCCTCGGTGGGGGCGGGCAGGCTGTCCAGGCCACGGCGCAGGTTCTCCGCCGTCTCCACCACGTCGCGGGCGAATTTCTGCACGGCGTAGAGCCGCGAATCCTCGATCTCGCGTTTGGTGCGGCTGCGGAGGTTCTGCATCTCGGCCTCGGCCCGCAGCCACTTCTCCCGCATCTGGCCCAGCTCCGCCTCCAGCGCGGCGATGCGCTCGGCATCGCTTTGCGGCGGCGCGGCCTCGGTGGGGGCTTCGGCCGGGGTCTCGGCGGGGATTGGCGTGTCCTGGGTATCGCTCATGGATCGGCTGTCT
The DNA here is from genome assembly GCF_053891155.1 of Roseomonas sp. F4. Lineage (NCBI taxonomy): Bacteria > Pseudomonadati > Pseudomonadota > Alphaproteobacteria > Acetobacterales > Roseomonadaceae > Roseomonas > Roseomonas sp. F4. Next base: position 107,249 of record NZ_JBSSHK010000002.1, on the reverse strand, counting down.
GACTCGCGCGAAGTGGGTCGGAATCGCTGGCCCTTCACCTAGGCGCCCGGTGGCGGCGGGGCAAGCACTTGCACCCACCGCCAGCTATCCTCATGAGGCATCCCCATGCGCCATTCTCAGGCGGCGCGCAGCCCGTCCACCGTCGCCTGCAAGGAATGCCGCAGCGCGCCGGCGCTGTCGTCCAGGGTGCGGGACGTGTCCTCGATCTGCGCCACCGCCTGGGCGGTGGTCTCGATCGCGGTCTCCGCCCGCAGCACGGCCTCCGCCGCGCGTTCGGTGCTCTGCGCCACGCGGGCGGCGGTATCCGCGATCTCCCGCGTCGCGCCGCCCTGCTGCTGCACGGCGCTCGCCATGGCGGCGGAAACCTGTTCCAGCTCCGCCACCACTTCCGCGATGCCGCGGATGGCCTGCACCGCCTCGCCGGTCGCGGCCTCGATGCTGCCGGCCTGCTGGCCGATCTCCTCCGTCGCCTGGGCGGTCTGGGCGGCCAGCGCCTTCACCTCCCCTGCCACCACGGCAAAGCCCTTGCCGGCCTCTCCGGCGCGGGCGGCCTCGATCGTGGCGTTCAGCGCGAGCAGGTTGGTCTGGCCGGCGATGGCGCCGATCAGGCGCACCACCTCCCGGATCCGGCCGACGCCCTCGGACAGGCCGGCGACGATGCCATCCGTGGCGCGGGCGCGCTCGGCGGCGCTGCGGGCGACCTGGGCGGCGCTGGCCACCTGGCGCGTCACCTCCTGCACCGTCGCGGCCAGTTCCTCCGCCGCCGCTGCCACGGTCTGCACGCCGGCGGCGGATTCGGATGTGGCGCGCGCCGCGTGCTGGGCGGCGTCGGTGCCGCTCTGGCTGGCATGGCCGAGGCCCTGGGCGGCGCCGGACAGGCCCCGCGCGGCGCTGGTCAGCTTGCCGGCGAGCCCGCCCACCTCGCTTTCCACCTGATCCGCCAGGTTGACGCGGCCCTGCCGCGCCGCCTTTGCAAGGTCGGCGTCCCGCGCCAACTGGCGGGCATGTTCCGCCTCCTCCCGCTGCCGGGCGGCCTCGGCCTCGGCCAGGGCGGAGCTGGCGGTGGCGGCGGCCTTTTCCAGGCTGGCCAGCAGCAGCAGCAGGCTCGCCGCCTCGCCCACCAGGATGGAGGCATGCAGCGCGACGCGGCCGAGCGTGCCGGTGCCGCTGAACACCGCCATCGGCGCCAGCTCGTTCAGCAGGGTGTGGTGCAGCGCCACGGTCAGCGTGGCGAGCAGGATGGCGCGGCGGTCCACCAGCCCGGCCAGCACCGCGAGGGCGGCGAAATAGGCCATGTGCATATCTGTGCGCAGCGCGGCCGGCGCCACCCAGACCAGGACCGAGACCTGCACCATCAGCGCCACCGCCATGGTCTGGCGCGCCGCTGGCCGCGACGGGTCGCGGAAGCCCACGGCCAGGGCAACCAGCGCGACGAGCGCCGCGAGGCCCGTGCCGCCCCAGATCTCCTCCATCGAATCGTCCGAAAGCCAGGCCACCGGCCCTGTGATGAGCGCCAGGATGCCGAGCAGCACAAGCAGCCCGAGGCCGGTGCGACGGCGAAGCAGATCAAGATCCATGTGGTTCAGCCTCTCCTTGAGGCGGGTACGTCAGTGGTATTGGCGGTGCAGGGGGCGCGGCCAAAGGCGGGCAGGGCGAACCAGGCGCCCGGCGGCGCCGCATCCGCCGTGGAAGGGGGCGCGACAAGCGCCAGGGTGAAGGGGCCGAGCCGCCGCAAGGCGATCGGGTCCCAGCCCGGATGGGCCAGGACCTGGACCAGCGCCTCGGCTTCCGTCACGCCGGCCGGGAAGACCAGCGCAAGCGGATCGCCCGGGCGCGGCTGCGCCTGAACCACGCCGAGACCGAGCGTGGCAGCGGCCAGCAGCAGCAGCGGTGCGGAGGTAGCGAGTCGACTTTCGGGCCGAGCCGTCGCGCCGAGAAACATCCGATCGCGGCCGGCGGGCATATTGGGCATGGTTCGAGTGTGACGGGACTCTGCCGAACAAACGCTTAATCGCATGTTCGGGCCAGCGTGCGACGGCGGGCGATTCCCGTCGGTCCGGTTCCGGCCTACACAGGCCGGATGCTACGCAGCGTCTTCACCGTCGGCGGCTGGACCATGGCGAGCCGCATCCTCGGCTTCGCCCGGGACATGCTGATCGCGTCACGCCTTGGCGCCGGGCCGGTCGCCGATGCCTTCTTCATCGCCCTCAAACTGCCGAACCTGTTCCGGCGCCTGTTCGGGGAGGGCGCCTTCAACGCCGCCTTCGTGCCCGCCTTCGCCGGCAGCTTCGCGCTGGACGGGCCGGCCAAGGCGCGGGCGCTGGCCAATTCCCTGGCCGGGCTGATGTCGATCTGGCTGGCCTTCCTGGTGATCCTCGGCATGGTCTTCATGCCGCAGCTGCTGTTCGTGCTGGCGCCGGGCTTTTCGGGGGAAAGGCTGGATCTGGCGGTGGAGATGACGCGGATCACCTTCCCCTATCTGCTGTTCATCTGCCTGGCCGCGCTGGTCTCCGGCGTGTTGAACGGCATGAACCGATTCGGCGCGGCCGCGGCGACGCCGGTGCTGTTCAACCTGACTTCCATGGCGGCGCTGCTGGGCCTGACCCCCTTCGTGGCGACGGCGGGGCATGCGCTGTCCTGGGGCGTGATGCTGTCGGGCATCCTGCAGCTCGGCCTGCTGCTGGTCGCGGCGCGGATGGTGGGGATGACGATCAACCCGCTGTCGCGGCCGGTGCTGACGCCGGATGTGCGGGCGGTGCTGCGGCGGATGGTGCCGGGGCTGTTCGGCGCGGGCGTCACCCAGCTCAACCTCGCCATCGACGTGGTGCTCGCCTCGCTGCTGCCGGCGGGGGCGGTGAGTTTCCTGTATTACGCCGACCGGGTGGCGCAATTGCCGCTCGGCGTCATCGGCGCGGCGGTGGGCACGGCGCTGCTGCCGTTGCTGGCGCGGCAATTGCGCACCGGCAAGGCGCTGGCCGCGCATCGCAGCCAGAACCGCGCCATCGAGCTGTCCCTGGCCTTCGCCCTGCCGGCGGCGCTGGCCATCGCCGTTACCGCGACGCCGATCATCATGACCCTGTTCGAGCGCGGCCTGTTCGACGCCCGCGCCACCGCGGCCACCGCCGCGGCGCTGGTGGCGGGCGCCATCGGCCTGCCGGCCTTCGTGCTGGTCAAGGCGCTGACGCCCGGCTTCTTCGCCCGCGGCGATACCGCGACGCCGGTGAAGGTGGGGCTGGTGGTGGTGGCGCTGAACCTGGCGCTGAACCTGGCGCTGATTCCCTTCCTCGCCCATGTCGGCATCGCGCTGGCCACCTCCATCGCCGCCTGGGTGAATGTGGTGATCCTGGCGGTGCTGCTGACCCGGCGGCGGCAATTGGTGCTGGACCGGCGGCTGCGCCGGCGCGCGCCGCGGCTGCTGGCGGCGGGGGTGGTGATGGCTGTGCTGCTCTGGGCGATGGCAGGGGCGCTGTTCCCGCTGGACGGCACGCTGGCGCGCTTCGCGGCCCTGGCGGCGCTGATCGCCGCCGGCATGGTCACCTATTTCGGCAGCGCCCAGGTTCTGGGGGGCATGGACCTGCGGGAGGCGGCGCGGATGCTGCGCCGCCGCCCGGCTTATACCAACGGCCCTGTCGCGTGACCGCTCCGGGGCCGCCCTCATACGCCGGGCGGAAACCTCCGGTTTCCTTGGCTTCGCGGCACTTGCCGCGGCGCCCATTCGGGCGCTCGGACCGGTCAAAAGACCGGTCCGCTGGTATTCATCAGCGACGCGAGGCGTCGACACTCCAGGGCCCCGGCCCGGCCGCGACGATGTAGAGGAAGACGAAGCAGTACAGGATGGCCGCGTCGCCGCCATTGTTCACCGGGAAGAAGTCCCGCGGCGCATGCGCCAGCCAATAGGCCGCGGCCATGGTGCCGGAGGCGAGGAAGGCCGCCGGCCGGGTGAACAGACCCAGCGTCAGCAGCACGCCCGTCATGATCTCGATCACGCCGGCGATCCAGGGCAGCGACATCGCGGCCGGCCCGCCACCGGAGCCAGCCGGGAAGCCCAGCAGTTTTTGGGTGCCGTGCTCCAGGAAGAGCAGCGCCGCGACGATCCGCAGCACGGAGAGCAGGCGCGGCGCCCAGAGGGCCAGCGAGGTTTCGGTCGACATGCAGTGATCCCATGGACAATTCAATGGGATGGCATGTGGTTGCTGCACCGCACAATACGACGCCCCGACGGCACCCGCTCGCGCAGCCGTGACTTGAAATCAGCCCACCAGGGGCAGCCGGGTCCCCACCAGCACGTCGCGGCCGATCAGCCCGGCAAGCCGCGTCGCATCCCAGCCCTCGGTGCCGGCGGGGCGCAGTGGCAGCACCATCCAGCGATAATCAGCCGTGCTGTCCACCACGCGAACCTCGGTATCCGCAGGCAGGGTGGTGCCCCATTCGGCCAGGACGCCGCGCGGGTCCCGCACCGCGCGGGCGCGGTAGGCGGCGGATTTGTACCAATGCGGCGGGTAGCCGAGCACGGCGCGCGGATAGCAGGAGCACAAGGTGCAGACGACCAGGTGATGCACCCCCGGCCGGTCCGCCAGCACGCCAAGCGGCGGTGCCCCGGCCATGGAAACGCCCATCGCCTCCGCCGCCTGGCTGCCATCGCGCAGCATCAGCGCGTGGTAGTCCGGATCGGTCCAGGCGCGGGCCACCATGGCGGCGCCGATGCGCGGATCGGCGCGGTCGGTGCGCTCGATCTGCGCGGCGATCTGCGCCTCCGTCACCACGCCACGGGCGGCCAGCGCCGCCGTGAAACGGTCGAGCAGGGCAATGCTGTCGGGGCCGGGGGCGTGGGCCATCAGGCGGCGGGCTCCAGCCAATGCTCGTAGAGCTCCACCAGCACCGTGTCGCCGGCCTGGCCCTCGTTCCACAACGACGGCTGCTCGAAGCGGACGTGATACAGCGGGATGGTCGCCGCCGGCCGGGCGAAGGCCAGGTCCTCCGGATTGCGGAAGGCGCCGAGCTGGCGCTCCACGAACCCTTCCCGCCCGCGCAGGTAATGCGGCGTGCGGATATGGCAGGGGCCGCGCGTTTCGGGGAAATCCGCCTTCACGCGGATGCGGGCACCGGGCGTGAAGCGGGTCATGGGCGCAGCTCCTCCGGAAGGACGACCCCCTTTTCCAGCATCAGGGCCGTGATGGATCGCAGCCAGCGTTCGTAATAGCCGAGCGCGTGGTACTCGGCCTCGGGGATGGCCTCCACGCCACGCCGCAGTTCATCCACCGTCATCAGACCGCGCTGGGCCAGCAACTGCCGCAGCGCGTCCACGCGCTTGCCGAAGGCGTCGGGCGGGGCCTCGTCATCCGGCTCCACCGGGGTGCAGCGGAAGCGGGGGGCGCCGCCAATGTCGTGGGTGGCAGGGGGTGGGGCTGCGTCGGGCATGCCCGGAAGCCTATTTCACTTCCTCGTCGCTGCCCACGCCCCAGATCTCGGCGCGGCGCAGAAAACCGCGATGGCTCGCCACCTGCACTTCGCACCAGCTGCTGCCGGCCGCGCATTCGCGGATGCGGGCGATGACGCCGGGGCTGATACGCGCCACCGCCGTTGCGCCCTCCTCCGCCCGGCGGCGCAGGGTTGCCTCGCTTGCGGTGCTGACCGGCTGGGCGCCGGCGGCGGCTGAGGCGGCGGGGCGGACCAGCACGGTGCGGCGCCCGGCCAGGGTCGAGGAATGCACCCAGCCCTCGGCCCCGTCCGGGTCGCGGATGCGCCGCCAGAGCTGGAATTCCCCGATGATCTGCACCGGCAGGTCGCGGCGCTGGAAGGTCCATTCGATCGGGTAGGAGGTGCTGGGCCCGACCCGCATATTCACCTCATCCGAGCGCAGGGAGGCGAAGCGCGGCAGCGGCAGGCCGGTGACGGAGCCGGTGCTGGGCGCGGCCGGGCTGGGCGGCAGAGTGGGTTCCGGCGGGCGCGCGGCGGCCGCCGCTGCGGCAGCGGCCGCCGCGCCAGCGGGGGCCGCGGCGGGGCGGCGGTTCGGCGGCGGGCTGGGCCGGCCCACGGTGGGCGTCGCCGTGCGGCCGGGCGGATTGGGCGCCGACGGGCGGGCCGGCGCGGCGGAGGGCTGGCTGCGCGGCGGTGTCGCGGCACGGGGCTGTGGCGTGGGGGTCGTCGTGGGAGTCGTCGCGGGGGCGGCCCGCCGGGCTGGCGGGGCGGCCAGGTTGCGCGGCTGTTCCCCCGGCACAGGCTGTGCGGCGGGTGGGGCGCTGGGGCGCGGCGGCGGCAGGCTGCCCTGGGCCGGCGCCAGGCTCGACTGCGCCAGCGCCGCCCCGGAGGCCAAGGCGAGCAGCGACAAAGCGAGCAGGGCGGGACGGACAGGAGACATGACCGATCCCTCCCCCATTCCGCCGTATTCGGTCAAGCGCGCAAAGCGCCGCCAGCCGCTGCCAGCCCGTGGCGCGGTCAACTAAAGCGTGACGATCTGCCCCGCCCCGATCGCCGCCAGGAAGGTCACCACGCCGGCCACCTCCACCCCGGGCGCCAGCGCCGCCGGGACCAGCCCCTCGGCCTTCAGCCCGGCCTCGCAGGCGATTCGGCGGATGCCAAGCTCGGCAGCGGCCTCCGCCAGTGTGGCAATGGTCGCGACTCCGATCTCGGCCAGATGGGCCTCCCGCGCATCGGCCAGCAGGGGCGAGTCGGACAGGAACAGGCGGCAGCCGGCATTGGTCGCGAAGACCGCCACCTCCCGCCCGATCGCCGCGGCGCCGGTGGCCAGCACCAGCGCGTAATGGGCGCGGTCATGGTCGCCGGAGAGCAGCAGGATGCCGAGCGGCGCGGTCACACCGCGCAGACCGGCGCCGCCGGACTGGCATGGGCGGACAGGTCATGGATGGTGGGATTCTCGCCACACAGGGCGCAGGCCGGGTCGCGGCGCAGCTTGACGGTGCGGAAGCGCATATCCAGCGCATCCCACAGCAGCAGGCGGCCGGACAGGCCCTCGCCGATGCCCATCACCAGCTTCAGCACCTCCGTCGCCTGCAAGGTGCCCATCACCCCGGTGACGGCGCCCAGCACCCCGGCCTCCGAACAGCTGGGCACCAGCCCATCCGGCGGCGGTTCCGGGTGGAGGCAGCGGTGGCAGGGATGCGGCGCGCCCTCATGCCCGCGGAAGACGGACAGCTGGCCTTCGAATCGCAGCACCGCGGCGGAGACCAGCGGGCGGCCGAGCAGGTGACAGGCATCGCCCAGCAGGAAGCGGGTGGCGAAGTTGTCGGTGCCGTCGCAGACCAGATCGTATTTCGGGATATTGGCCCAGGCCCAGTCGGCATCCAGCCGCCGCGCATAGACTTCCACCTCGGTTTCCGGGTTCAGCCGGGCGATGGTCTCGGCGGCGCTTTCGGCCTTGTTGCGGCCGATCCGGTCGGTGCTGTGGATGACCTGTCGTTGCAGGTTCGACAGCTCCAGCCGGTCGTCGTCGATCAGCCCAAGCTTGCCGATGCCCGCCGCGGCGAGGTAGAGGCCCAGCGGCGAGCCCAGCCCGCCGGCCCCCACCAGCAGCACGCGCGCCTGGCGCAGCTTCGCCTGGCCGATGGCGCCCACCTCCTCCAGCAGGATGTGGCGGGAATAGCGGCGGATCTCCGCCTCGGAGAAGTCCAGGTCCATGGCGCCGATATGGGCGCGGCGGGGGCTGGCTTGCAAGCGGTGCGGCAAGGGTTCACCGCCGGTTAGCGGAAGCGGTGGCAGATGCTACCGCAAAAGGCGGATCGGTCACTTGACCGATCCGAGCGCCCGAACGGGCGCCGACGCTTATGCGTCATGCCGAAGGCATGCCTTCGGCATGACGAAGCCAAGCGCGCGGAGCGCGCGCCCGGCGTTTGAGGGCAGTGTGAAGGGGATTTGGATTGCGGATGCGATGGCTGGCCTGTGCGGCACTGGGATTGGGGCTCTGGGCGGCGGTGCCAGGGCGGGCCGAGGCGGCCTGTCCGGACCTGCTTCTGGGCGACAGTCTCGCGGTGGGCATGGCCGACCTCGCCCGCGCCGAGGGTTTTCAGGTGGTGGCGCAGGGCGGCGCCGGAATCACCTGGCTGCGGCAGCAGACGCCGCGCTGCGTCGACCGTCTGCTGCTGGTCTTCGGCACCAATGACCTGCGCGGCCTGGCGCCGGAGGCGGCGGAGGATTACGCGCGGCAGATCGCGGCGGTGATGGAACGCTGGCCGGCGGCGCGAATCGTCTGGGCGACGCCGGGCTGCTTCGCCCGCGACCGGGCGCTGGAATCCGGCAGCCAGTCGCTCGACCGGGCGCTGCTGCGGGCACAGACCGTGGCGGATGCCAGCCTGGCGCATCTGCCGGCGCTGCATCGTGGCCGGGTGGCGCGCTGCGACTATCCCAGCGCCGATGGCGTGCACCCGACGGCGGCGGGCTATCGCGCCTGGTGGCAGGGCTTGCAGGGGGTGATGGCTCAGCGCCCCAGGCCGAGCAGCCCGCGCGCCGCCTCCGCCGACTCCGTCACGCCCAGCATGGCCATGGCGCCATCCCAGCTTTCGGCCACGACGATCAGCGCCTCCGTCCCCGGCAGCACCGGCAGGCCATAGGCGGCATCGAGGATCGCGCCGGACCGTCCGGCCGCGAAGACCAGCAGCGCCAGCCCCACCACCCAGGCCGCGCGCCCGGTCGTCATGGTGGCGGAACGCGGCGAGAAATCGTCGGGCCGGGTGCTGGGCGTCTGCTGGAGCCAGGGTTGGCGCATCGGCTGTTCCCTCAGAACTGGAAGTAGATGAAGGGCGCCACGCCCTCCGGTGCCGCCAGGATGATGGCGAGCATGGCGAGGCCGAAGACCAGGCCGAGCAGCGGCGCGGGCAGCGGTCGCAAGGCCGACTCCAGCCGCTGGCGCAGATCCGGTGGCAGGAAATGCAGCGCCAGGCCGAGGGCGATGATGGCCAGCAGGCGCGCTGTCCAGGCCGTATCCGCGGCACCTGCCAGCAGCCCCTGCCCCAGCGCGCCGATCGTGGCGAGGTCCGGCGCGCGGAACAGCACGAAGGCGACGACCACGATGTGGAAGGTGATCGCCCAGCGCAGGAAGCGGCCCGCCGCACTGGCCGGCACATCCCGCAGCCCCAGCCAGCGCTCCACCACCAGCGCCGCGCCATGCAGCGCCCCCCAGGCGACGAAGGTCCAGGCGGCGCCGTGCCAGATGCCGCCGAGCAGCATGGTCACCAGCAGATTGCGCGCCGTGCGTCCCTCGCCGCCCCGGCTGCCGCCCAGCGGCTTGAACAGGTAGTCGCGCAGCCAGGTCGACAGGGAAATGTGCCAGCGCCGCCAGAAGTCGGAGAGGGTCAGGGCGCGGAAGGGCTGGTTGAAATTCTGCGGGAAATGGTATCCGAGCAGCGCCGCCAACCCGATCGCCATGTCCGAATAGCCGGAGAAATCCAGCCAGATCTGGATGGTATAGCCATAGCAGGCGAGCAGGATGTCGCCCGCCCCGAAGCCGGTCGGGTCGCGGAAGACGGGGTCCACCAACCCGCTCGCCAGCTCATTCGCCAGCAGCATCTTCTTGGCCAGCCCGCCCAGGATCAGCAGCCCGGCCATCACCACCGGCACCCGCCAGCGATCCGGCAACTGCGAGAGCTGCGGCAGGAAATGCGCGGCGCGGACGATGGGGCCGGCGGCCAGATGGGGGAAGAAGGTCAGGTAGACCAGCACCTTCAGCGGTCCGCGCTCCGCCGGCACGTCGCCGCGATGCGCGTCGACCATGTAGGAGATGGCCTGGAAGACGTAGAAGGAGATGCCGACCGGCAGCAGCACCTCCGGCACTGGCAGGGGCGGCAGGCCCAGCGCGACTCCGAGGGGCGAGGCCTCCCGCGCCAAGAACCCCGCATATTTGAACCAGCCGAGCCAGAGCAGCGTGCCGGCGATGCCGACCCCCAGCAGCCCGGGCCGCCGGCGCTCCGCACAGAGCAGCCCGAAGCCCCAGGCCCAGAGGCCGAAGACCAGCAAGGCGAGGCAGAAGACCAGGCTGAAGGCGGAATAGAAGACCAGACTCGCCGCCAGCAGGAAGGGCAGCACGGCGCGCGGCGCCTGGCGCACCAGCAGCCAGTGCGTACCGAAGACGCAGGCGAAGAAGATCGCGAAAAGCCCGGTCGGAAACAGCATGGCGTCAGGCCGCGGCCCCGCCCAGGCCCGCGCCACGCAGCAGATGCGCGTGCAGCCGCTCCGCCGTCAGCCGGTAGCCATCGGTGGTGAAATGCACCAGGTCCGGCCGCATCAGGGGTGGGCTCGCACCGGCCAGGCTGGGCAGGCGGCAGAGTCCGCCGGTCACCTCCTCCGCCCAGTCGAAGAAGCCGACTCGCTCGGCGGCGGCCACGCGGCGCTGGGTGGCGCGCACCGCCGTCAGCGCCGGCAGGGGCGTGACCGGGCAGGCGCCGCGGCCGCGGCGGATCGGGCGGCCGGCATCAGGCGCGCCCATCAGCAAGATGCCGCTGCGGGGGCTGGCGGCGCGCAGCGCGGCGATGCGGCGGGACAGGGCCTGGCCATAGGCGGCCGGGTCGAAATCCCGGTCGGTCGCCTCATTCGTCCCGTATTCCAGGATGATGAGCGCCGGCGACGCCACCGCCAGCTCCTGCCGCAGGATCGCCGGGTCGCGGTTGTCCAGCGTCGCCAGGGTGGCACCGTTGATGCCGAAGGATTCCACCATGGCGCCGCGGCCGCGCCGGTCGACACCCCAGCCGAGTAGCGTCACCGGCCCATCGCCCATCAGCTCCAGTGTCACCGAACGTTGGCCGGGCGGCAGGTCCAGCCGGATCAGGCGCAGCCGGGGCGTGTCGGTGCGGGTCGCGCGCGGCGTTTCCGGAATGCCGGCGCCGAGCAGCCGGAAACTGCCGCTTTCCGGCCCGCAATGCAGCGTGAGATGCAGCCGGTCGAAGCCAAGCGGATCGGCGCTGGCCAGGCTGAGACGGTCACCCGCCTGGCTGCCGGTCAGGCGATAGCCGGCCAGGCCGAAGGGACCGGGGGTGGCGGCGCGCAGCGCATGGGCCGTGCTCCAGCTGCCCTCCTGCGACAGGGTGATGCCGGCGGGCACGAAGCTGCTCTGCGCCCGGCCTGGGGGCATGCGACCGGGGCCGACGGCGCCGAAGCGCGCCTGCAACAAATCGCGCAGCCGCTCCGCCATGCGCGGAAAGGCGATGTGGCTGTCGCCCAGCATCAGCACCAAAGCGCGGCCCTGCCGTCCGGCCTCCAGCCCCCGCAGCGCGGCGCCGAGCGGGGCGAGGGGGTTGGCGGCGGGGCTCGCGGTGAGCAGCGCTTCGAAATCCGGGTCCGGGCCGGGGTCCAGCCCTTCCGCACGCCGCGCCGCCTCGGCGGGCGGGGTGCCGCCGGGCGTGGTGTCGCTGCGGCAGCCGGGCAGCAGCGTGGCGAGGCCGAGTCCTGGCAAAAAGCCGGCAATTAGGCGGCGTCGTTCCAACATCCTGCGGTCGCCGTCCTTATCTCGTTCACGCTCCGCTGCTACTCTGCCGCAATTCCCCGTGGATGCGGAGTGCCCCGGATGCGGCCTGGTCGCGATCCTGCCGTTTTGACCCGTCGTCGCCTGCTTCTGACCACCGCCCTGGCGGCCGCCGGGGGGGGTGCGCGCGCGGAATCCGGCGCGGAACGATCGCCCGGGCCGCCCCCTGTGGTGCCGCCCGACCGGGTGAACCTGCTGTTCCTCGGCGACTCCCTCGCCCAGGGCATGTTCCTGGCGCTGCATCCCGTGCTGCGCCGGCGCGCCACGCCGCGCCTGATCAACGGCACGCTGCACGCCACCGGCGTGACCCGCACGGATGAGCATGACTGGACCGCGGTGACCCGCGACCTGGTGGCGCAGCACCGACCGCAGCTCGTCGTCTTCTGGATCGGCGCCAATGACTTCCGCCCCCTGGTGGTGCGGGAGGAGCGCACCCGCCACCGCTTCGGCACCCCCGGCTATGCCGAGCATTACGGCCGGCGGGTGACGGAGATGGTGTCGCATGCCACCCAGGCCGGCTGCCGCGTGGTCTGGCTCGGCCTGCCCAATATGCGCGAAACGCAATTCGCTGGCGCCGCCCGGCAGCTGAACAGCATCCAGCATGACGCCGCGGAGGCCGCGGGCGCCGTCTGGGTCGATACCTGGGAGGCGACCAGCGACGCCCAGGGCCGCTTCCTGCCCGCGGTGGCGATGGAGACCTCGACCCGCAGCTTCCGGGCGGAGGATGGGGTGCACTTCACCGGCTGGGGCTATCTGCGCATCGGCACGCTGCTGTTCGACGCCGCCGCCGAGCGTTTTCCGGAATTGGCGCCCGGGCTGGGACGGCTGACCGACGCCTGAGGCGTCGGCCCCGGTTGGCTAAACCTCCGCGCAGCCGAAGCGCAGCAGGTTGCCGTGCGGGTCGAGCAGGTGGAATTCGTGCATGTTCCACGGGCGCAGCTCGAAGGGCGACAGGCCTGGCACCTCCGCCTCCTGGAATTCGGCGTGCAGCGCCGGCACCTGCCCGCCCCGGATGTAGCAGGAGCTGCGTTCCGGATGGGTCTGGTCGTCGCTGAGCCAGAAATGCAGCTCCATCGCGTCCCGTTTCACGATGGCATAGTCCGGGCCATAGGCCTCTCCCGCAAAGCCCAGACGGTCACGGTAGAAGGCCAGCGTCTCCGCCAGGTTGAGCGAGGCGAGGACGGGGATGCATTGGGCGAGGTCGGTCATGCCGGCTGCCAGTCGTGCCAGAGCCCCTCGGGCGAAGACCGTTGCGGGCGGGGGCGCTCGGCCTCCGGCGTGCCGACATAGATCCAGCCCAGCAGCCGGTCGGTCGCCGCGAAGCCCAGCGCGGCCTTGATCGCCGGGTCCTGCAAGGCGCCGGAGGACAACCAGCAGCAGCCGAAGCCCATCGCGTCCAGGGCATTGAGGAAGTTCATGATGCCGGCCGCGGCGGTGGCTTCCTGTTCCCAGGCCGGGATCTTGGAATGCGCCCGCAGCACGGCGCCAGCGGCGACGACCAGCGGCGCGCGCAGCGGCTTGCCGCGTTCCAGGTCGAGCCGCGCCTCCGTCGTCTCCGGCTCCCGCGCCTTCAGGGACTGGGCGAGCAGATCGCCAAAGGCGGCGCGGGCCTCGCCCTGGATGCCGACGAAGCGCCAGGGACGCAGCCAGCCATGGTCGGGGGCGCGGATGGCCGCGGCGACGGCCAGCGACAGCGCCGCCGCATCCGGCGCCGGGTCGTGCAGCTGGCGTGGCGGGACGGAGGCGCGGGCGAGCAGGGCGCGGACCGCCTCATTCGCCGGGGCCGTGGAGATGGGAAAGGGCGCTTCGGGCATGGTCGTCCTGCGGCGAGTGGCAGACCCCAGATGATGCGAATCATTCGCAATTACAAGTCTCGGATTGTCACGGCCGGGCGCGACCGCGCCGCGGCCTTCAGCGCGCGAACCAGCCCGGCGCAAACACCTGCAGACCATCCTTCACCGCCAGCAGGTCCCGCGTCGGATCGGCCCGCGCCGCCACCAGGGCCAGCGTCTCGGCATCCCGCAGTACATAAAGCGTCCCCCGCTCCCACCGCCCCGCCGCCAGCGCGGCGCGGCCGCGGCGTTGCAGGCGGCGCAGCGCCGCGGGATCGACGCGGGAGTGATAGGCGGCATCGGTCGGGATGCCGCGCGGCGCGGCGAAGCGGGACAGCGGCTCCCAGGCAGGTCCGAAATTCGCCGCCGGCACCGCGCGCAGCCGCTGGTAGCGCCGGCCGGCTTCCGCCCAGAAGGGATCCGGCAGGCGTTCCGCCGCCACCGCCGGCGCGGCGGCGACCAGGGCGCGGAAGCGGCCCATGCCGGCCTGGATATCGACCACCTGCACCAGCAGCAGCGCGCCCAGCAGCCAGCGCGCCTGCACCACCGGCAGCCGCCGGACCACCACCACCACGCCGCAGAACAGCGCCGTATAGGCCAGCGGCCAGAAGAAACGCTCCGAGGCGCGCAGCATATCCGCCACCCGCTCCAGCGGCGCCGGCAGTTCGAATTGCAGCACCTCATGCCCGGCGATGGCGACATGGTTGGATAGGGCGAAGGCGAGCATGCCCAGCAGCATCAGCGCCAGCATCGGAAAGCGGCGGATCGCGTCACGCAGCGCGCCACGCGGTGCCAAGGCGAGGGCCAAAGCGAGCAGCACCAGGATCCCGGCACCGAGATAGGACCCGCCGGCCTCCCAATGCCGCAGCCCGGGCAAGGCGGGCAGCAGCCGGCCCCATTCCGTCGCGTCGAAGGGGGCGGTCAGGTCGAGCTGGGAATGGCCGTAATGCACCCCCATCGGCACCACGTCGCCGGCCAGGGTGAAATACCCCGCCAGCCACAGCGCACCTCCCATCGCCGCCGGCACCAGCAGAAGCTGTGCGCCGAGCGACTGCCAGGCCAGCCCGTCGCGGGCGCGGCCGAACCAATCCGCCACCCAGAGCCCGCCGCACATGGCCATGACATAGGGGTTCAGCATGGCGACCACGCCGAGACAGCCGGCCCATTGCAGCGCCTGCCGCCGTGGATCGGGCCGCAGGCACAGCCACAGCGCCCAGAGCATCGCCCATTGCGAGACCAGGGCGAAATGCCCGCCCATGCGGTTCAGCAGCAGCGGCTGCCAGACAAACAGCAGCGCGGCGAGCGCCCGGCTCGGCGCGTCCTCCACCTCCAGCGCCAGCAGCCGCCAGGCGAAGGCGCCCTGCAGCGCGGCGCTCAGCACCATCCAGGGACCCCAATATTGCGGGATCTCGACCAGCGGACGCAGCGCCTTGGCCAGGAAGGCCATCAGCGGCACCACATCGACGTAGAAGATGGCGCTGGAGAGTTCGAGCCCGTAATCCGGATTCAGCCCCGGCGGCCAGGACCAGGGGGCGGGAGCGAAATAGGTCCAGGCCATCAGATAGGCGACCGGGTCCGGCCCCAGCGTGCCATGCAGCAGCCAGCCGAGGTCATGGATGTCCAGGATGCGCGGCCCGAGCGTCGCGATGGCGGCCAGCCCGCCGCCGAGGACGGCGACCAGCAGCATGGCCCTGTGCAACAGCGCGGAGTTGGGCCTGGCGACCGAAGGGGCAGCCAGGGCAGGGCCGGAAGTCGGCGGGGCGACGCTGTCAGCCTGGATCATGCTTTTGCCACCATGGGACCGACATTACGGTCGTTGCTGAGTCCGGCGCGCCGATGGTCGGGTTGCGGCTTATCCTGGGCATCTTGTCGCCCAGGCCATGCATTCACGAGCTTGTGAGGCTAGCCCTGTGCGGGGAAGGGAGCAACCTCCGGCGCTCCGCGGGCTTCCTCCTGCGGGCGCACCGGCACTGAACGGGCGGTGCCGGCCGGACGTCCCCCAAAATCCAAGGAACGCCTTCCATGAACCTGCAACGCCGCAGCCTGCTCCGGGGCCTCGCCCCGCTTTCCGCCGCCATGGCGCTGCCCGTCTGGGCCACCCCTCGCGCCGCTTTGGCCCAGGCGCCGGCTCCCACCGGCCCCTACACCCAGGCCGCCATGCCCTATGCCTTCGGGGCGAATGAGGCGGCGATCGATGCCAGGACGATGGAGCTGCATTACCGCTTCCACCATGGCGGCCAGGTGGCCGGGCTGAACAATGCGCTGCGCGAGCATGGCCAGCTCTCCGCCCTGCCGCTGGACCAGCTGCTCGGCAAGCTGGGCGAGGTGCCGGAGGCGGTGCGGACGGCGGTGCGCAACAATGGCGGCGGCCATGCCAACCACACGATGTTCTGGGAGATCATGGGCGGGTCCGGCGGCGAGCCGCAGGGCGAGCTGGCCGAGGCCATCACCCGCGACTTCACCGATTTCGCCACCTTCCGCAACCGCTTCAACACCGCGGCCAATGGCGTCTTCGGCAGCGGCTGGGCCTTTGTCACGGTGAACCGCGAGGGACGTCTCGCCTTGGTCACCAAGCCCGGCCAGGACAGCCCGCTGATGGATGGCCAGCGCGTGCTGATGGGCAATGACGTGTGGGAACACGCCTATTACCTGCGCTACCAGAACCGCCGCGCCGAATACACCGGCAACTGGTGGAGCGTGCTCGACTGGCAGAAGATCGCGGCTCGCTATGCGGCGGCCAAGGCCGGCACGCTGACCGTCTGATCCGAAAGGGCGGGGCCTCGCGCCCCGCCCACAAACCTACTTCTTGGCCTGAAAAGCGCTGAAGAAGCCGGTCGGCTTGATGATGCGGTTTTCCATCTTCACCAGAAGGTTCCTGGCACCGGCCTCGGCCAGGTATTCGCCCCAGGCCGGGTCGGCCGCCATGGCGGTGCGGCGGCGTTCACGGTCGCCCTGGTCGGCATAGCCCCACATATGCACCACCGTGTTCAGCGCGCCTTCGACGGTGGTGTACCAGCCCAGGCAGTTCTCCAGGTATTTCAACTGGATCGGCCAGGCCTTCGCCTCATACAGCGCCACGAATTCCGGCAGCTTGTTGGGCAGCGTGGTGTAGATTCGTAGGTCGACGATCATCTGGGGCTCTCCCGTTGCGGGACCAGCATGGCGCGCCAGCGGCCCGCCGCCCAGACGGGGTGTGGACACCTCGGGCCGGATATCCGCTGCAATCCGTTCATCATCTGGCTGTCACAGGGACGTCATGGGGTGCTTGTATAGCCCGGCTTGAGAAGGGGCATTCCATGCTGGAACTGCGGGGCCTGACGCGGCGCTTCGGCGCCGTCACGGCCGTCAACGATGTGCGGTTGGTGATACCGGACGGCCAGATGGTCGGCGTGATCGGCCGCTCCGGCGCCGGCAAATCCACCTTGCTGCGCATGATCAACCGGCTGACGGAACCCTCCGCCGGACAGGTCCTGTATGGCGGGCGGGACATCACCGCGCTGCGCGGGGCGGAGCTGCGCCGCTGGCGCACCGACTGCGCCATGATCTTCCAGCAGTTCAACCTGGTGCAGCGGCTGGACGTTCTGACCAATGTGCTGGTCGGCCGTCTGAACCACCGCCCCGGCATCATGGGCACCGTCACCAGCCTGCTGAAGATGTTCACCGCCACCGAACGCGCCATGGCGCTCGCCGCGCTGGACCGCTTCGACCTGGCGGAGGTCGCCCTGCAACGCGCCGACACGCTCTCCGGTGGTCAGCAGCAGCGCGTCGCCATCTGCCGCGCCCTGTTGCAGCAGCCCAGGCTGATGCTGGCGGATGAGCCCATCGCCAGCCTCGACCCGCGCAACGCCAAGACGGTGATGGACGCGCTGCGCCAGGTGAACCGGGAGGACGGGATCACCGTCCTGACCAACCTGCATCACCTGAACACCGCCCGGCAGTACTGCGACCGCATCGTCGCCATGCAGGCCGGCCGGGTGATGTTCGATGGTACGCCCGCCGAGCTGACCTCCGCCCGGGTGCAGGAGATCTACGGCGTCACCGAGGATGAGTTCGAGGAACAGGCGCAGGAAGCCGTCAACCCGGCCGCGCGCCCGTCCCTGCCCGCAAAGTCCGGCCTCGCCCTCGCCTGAGCGCGGCGGTGTGGTCGGCGGAATCCCCAAGCTCCCCCTGGAGAGAACCGCAATGATCACCCGTCGTCTTCTGGTTGCCGGCGCCTCGCTGGCGCCCCTCGTCGGTGCGACGCTGGCGCCCTTCGCCGTGGCCGCCCAGACCGCGGCCCCCACCGCCATGCCGGCCACTGGCCGTCGCGCCTGGGCGCAGCAGGTGCCGCAGCTTCGCCTCGGCCTGCTGGGCGGTGAGAATGAGCAGGACCGGCTCGGTCGCTACGAGGCCTATCGCGCCTTGCTGGAGACCACCTTCGGCATCCCCGTGCGCCTGTTCCCGGCCGCCGACTATGCCGGCGTGATGCAGGCCTTCAGCGCGAAGCAGATCGAGGGTGCCGCCATGGGCGCCTCCGCCTATGCCGGCGCCTGGCTCGACACCAATGGCGGCGTCGAGCCGCTCTTCGTGGCGCGGGAGGCCGATGGCGGCATCTCCTACGTCTCCGTCATGGTGGTGCGCGCCGATAGCGGCATCACCAGCCTGGAACAGCTCCGCGGCAAGTCGCTCGCCTGGGCCGATGCCAATTCCACCTCCGGCTACCTGGTGCCGCGCTCCGAGCTGCGCGCCGCCGGCATCGGCACGGAAAGCGGCCAGTACTTCTCCCGCACCGGCTTCGGCGGCGGGCATGAGCAGGCGGTGGTGGCGGTGCTGCAGCGCCAATACGATGCGGCGGTCACCTGGGCCTCGGGCCAGGGCGAGGTCAGCCAGGGCTTCACCCGTGGAAATCTGCGCGCCATGGTGGAAAAGGGCATGCTGAACATGGCCGATCTGCGCATCATCTGGACCTCGGCGCCGATCCTGAACGGCCCGATGACCGTGCGTTCCGACCTGCCGGCCGCCTTCAAGAAGGACTTCACCGATTTCCACCTGGCGCTCGCCACCGCCCATCCGCAGATCTACGCCCAGGTCGAGCGTGGCGGCGGCCAGGGCTATGCCCCGGTGACGCATGACATGTTCGAGCCGATCGTCCGCCTGCGCCGTGAAGAGGCGGCCGAGCGCCGCCGCCGTTCCTAAGGCCTATTGATCGCATGGATGCCGCGCTGCCCCTGACCACCTCCGCCCGCGGCGCCATCGCCCGGGGGGAGGCTGAATTCCAGGCGGCGCGGCGACAGCGGCGGCGCGCCACCCTGCTCTGGGGCGCCATCCTGCTGGTCTGCCTGCTGCTGGCCGCGCGGCTGTCGGAGATGACGCCGCAGGCCTTGGCCGATGGCCTGCCGCGCATCGGTGAATACTTCTGGCGCATCCTGCCAACCCTGCGGTGGGAGACGCTGTTCGCGGACTGGGAGACGGAGGGCAGCCTGGCGGGCTGGTTCTACCGCCTCGACAAATGGGCCTGGCTGATCTTCGAGACCAGCCAGATGGCCCTGCTCGGCACCTTCTTCGGCACGCTGATCGGCTTCGCGCTGTGCTTCGTGGCCGCCCGCAATCTGGCGCCGACGCCCTGGGCCTTCCATCTGGCGCGGCGCTTCCTGGAATTCTGTCGCACGGTGCCGGAGATCGTCTTCGCGCTGATCTTCGTCTGGGCCTTCGGCATCGGCCCGATGGCCGGCATCCTGGCCATCATCATCCATACCGCCGGCGCCAACGGGAAGCTGTTCGCCGAGGTGGTGGAGAATGCCGAGACCTCCGCCATGGAAGGCGTGCGGGCTGCCGGCGGCAACTGGTTCCATCGCGTGCGCTTCGGCGTGCTGCCGCAGGTGGCGCCGAACTTCCTCAGCTACGCGCTGCTGCGCTTCGAGATCAATGTGCGCGGCGCCAGCGTGCTGGGCTTCGTCGGTGCCGGCGGCATTGGCGAGGAACTCTATCACGTGATCTCCTTCAACTATTACGAGGAGATCAGCGCCATCATCGTGCTCATCATCCTCAGCGTGGCGTCGATCGACATGATTTCGGAAAGGCTCCGCCGGCAGTTGTCGGCCGGCGCGGCGCGGGGCTGAGACCGATGGCGATCGCAACCCCTACACCGGGCCAGATCAAGCAGTGGCGGGCGCGCATGCCGGCGGCCTTCGGGGTCAGCCCGGCGACGCGGGCGCTGCGCTGGGTCGGCGGGCTTGCCGCGCTCGGCTGGTTCGTCTTCCTGTTCTGGTGGTTCCAGATCACGCCCATCCGGCTGTGGAACGGGCTTTCGGGCCTTGGCACCATCGTCGTGCTGATGATCCCGCCCTCCCCCGGCGCGCTCTGGCTGGATATCCTGAAAGGTATCGCCGAGAGCGTGGCCATGGCCTTCCTCGGCACCTTCATCGCCGCGGTCATCGCCGTGCCGTTGGGCTTTCTGGGCGCCGGCAATGTGGTGGTGAACACGCTGGCCCACTTCTCCATCCGCCGCGTCTTCGACGGGTTTCGTGGCGTGGACCAGTTGATCTGGGCCTTGGCCTATGTGCGCGCCGTGGGTCTCGGCCCGCTGGCGGGCGTGCTGGCCATCGCCACCGCCGATATCGCCGTATTGGCAAAACTCTATGCCGAGGCGATCGAGACGGCGGAGCGCAAGCAGGCGGAGGGCATCGACGCCGTGGGCGGCAACAAGCTGCTGCGCACACGCTTCGGCCTGCTGCCGCAGGTTCTGCCGGTGATGATCGCGCAGGCGCTGTACTTCCTGGAAAGCAACACGCGCTCCGCCAGCGTGCTCGGCATTGTCGGCGCCGGCGGCATCGGCCTGGCCATCGCCGAGCGCATCAAGATCCGCGCCTGGGACGAGGTGGCCTTCATCATCATCCTGATGCTGATCACCGTGGCGATCATCGACCAGATCTCCAGCCGCATCCGCCGCAAGCTGATCGGCGGGCGGGAAGCGCTGACCCCGCGCTAGAGCTATTTGTTTTTGCGGCTGCGGATCAGCAGCCAGCTCATGATGGCGAGATTCACCGCGTTCCAGCCGATGCCATTCAGGAAGGCCATGGCGTAGCTGCCGGTCCAGTCGAAGACGAGGCCGGACAGCCAGCCGCCCAGCGCCATGCCCAGCAGCGTCGCCATCAGCACGATGCCGACCCGCGTGCCGGCCTGGCGCGCCGGAAAATACTCCCGCACCACAACCGCATAGCTCGGCACGATGCCGCCCTGGAACAGGCCGAACAGGGCCGAGATCAGGTAGAGCGACACCAGGCTGTCGAAGAACAGGTAGAAGGCCAGCGCCACCGCCTGCAGCAGCGACCCCAGCAGCAGTGTCGCCAGCCCGCCGATCCTGTCCGCGATGAAGCCCGATGCGATGCGGGAGACGATGCCGCAGGCCAGCATCAGGGACAGCATCTCCGTCCCCCTTGCCACGCCGTAGCCCAGGTCGCCGCAATAGGCGACGATATGTACCTGCGGCATCGCCATCGCCACGCAACAGCCGACGCCTGCGATACAGAGCAGCGCCGTCAGTGTATTGGGCCGCAGCCCGAGCGGCCGTGCCGCGGCCGGCGGCGGCGCCCCCGCCGCGCGCGGCACCAGGCGCGGCATGGGCGCGCGGGTACGCAGCAGCAGGGCCAAGGGCAGCATGGTGACCAGCAGAGCGAGCCCCACCAGCAGATGCGCCGTCCGCCAGCCCTGCGCCACGATCAGCGCCTGGAGGATCGGCGGCCAGACCGTGCCGGCCAGGTAGTTGCCGGAGGCCGCCAGCGCCACCGCGATGCCGCGCCTTCGCCGGAACCAGAGCGAGGCATCGGCCATCAGCGGCCCGAAGGCGGCGGACGACCCCAGCCCGCCGATCAGCACCCCCTGCGCCAAAGCAAAGGCCATCAGGCTGCCGGCCATCGAGGCCAGCACATAGCCGGCCGAAAGCATCACCGTGCCGAACAGCACCGGCACCATGATGCCGAAGCGGTCCGCGAGCCGGCCCATCAGGATGCCGCCCAGCGCGAAGCCGATCATGGTCAAGGTATAGGGCAGCGAGGCGTCGGCGCGGCTGGCGCCGAATTCCGCCTGCACATGGGGCAGGGCCACCACCACGGTCCACATGCCGGCGCCGCCCAGCGTCGCCAGTCCGACGATCGCCGCCAGCCGGATCCAGGCCTGGCGGCTGTCGATCAGCGCCTCCGCCGGGTCGGGCGATTCGGCTGGCGTCACGCCTCCGGCCCGAAGGTGGCGAATTCGGCCAGCGGCTCGCGCTCCGTCACCAGCCGGTTCACCGCGGCCTCGGGGTCGGCGAAGCCGAGCGACATGCCGCAGACCAGAACCTGATCCTCGCGGAGGCCCAGCACCCGGCGGACGATGTCGTGATGGTCGCACCAGGCGGCCTGGGGGCAGGTATCCAGGCCCAGCCCCCGCGCGGCCAGCATGACGGATTGCAGGAACATGCCGTAATCCAGCCAGGACCCCTGTTCCATGTCGCGGTCGATGGTGAAGAACAGCCCGACCGGCGCGTCGAAGAAGTCGAAGTTCCGCAGCCGCTGCGCCAGCCCCGCCGCCCGGTCGCCGCGCGCCACGCCCGCCAGCTCGTAAAGCCCGAAGCCGCAGGCGCGGCGGCGCGCCTGATAAGGCTCCCGCCACTGGCGCGGATAGTAATGGTATTCGCGGGGCGCCAGAGCACCCGCCGCATGGGCCGCGCGCACCGCCGCCGCCAGCCGCGCCCGCTCCGCCCCCTGCGTCACCCGCACATGCCAGGGCTGGATATTGGAACCGGAGGGGGCGCGGGCGGCGGCTTCCAGCAGGCGCTCCAGCGTGGCGCGCGGCACCGGGTCCGGCCGGAAGCCGCGGATGGACCGGCGGCTGGCCAGGGCCTCGAACACATCCATGTGAGGCGTTGTCCTTCTCGCGCCACGTCGGGCGGCGTTATCCCTTTGTTCATCCTGCGGTGGGGACCGGCCCGGCGCAACCCGTTCACCTGTGGGTAATTATTTAGACCAGTGTGGGTAAATTATTCATCTTTCACACCATAGGGTTGATGAAGCAGGATGCGCGCCATGCGCCGTTCCTCATTGCTTACCGCCGTCTTCGCCATGCCCGGCCTCACCCTGCCGGGCTTCGCCGCCGCGCAGGCCACGGATGCCCGACCCCAGGGCGGCGCTGTGGTGGCCGGCCAGGCCAGCATCAGCCAGACCGCCAGCCGCACCCAGGTGCAGCAGACGACGGACCGCGCCGTGCTGGAATGGCAGTCCTTCAATGTCGGCGCGAACCATCAGGTTGATATCCGCCAGCCCGCCGCGACATCCTGGTCGCTGAACCGGGTCACCGGCCCCGACCCCTCCGCCATCGCCGGGCGGGTCACCAGCAATGGCGGCGTGGCGCTGGTGAACCCCAATGGCGTGCTGTTCCATCAGGGCGCGCAGGTGGATGTCGGCGCGCTGATCGCCACCACGGCCGACACGGCCAACCGCGCCTTCATGGAAGGGCGGATGAATTTCGACCGCCCCTCCCCCCGCCCCGGCGCCCGGGTGGAAAATCGCGGCCGCATCACCGTGGCCGATCGCGGACTCGCGGCACTGGTCGCCCCTGAAGTGGCCAATTCCGGCATCATCCAGGCCCGGCTCGGCCGCGTCGCCTTGGCGGGCGGGGAGGCCTTCGCCCTCGATCTCGCCGGGGATGGGCTGCTGTCGCTGGATGTGACGCAGCAGGTCCGCAGCGCCCCCAATGGCGCCACCGCCCTCGTCACCCAGACCGGCACGATCGAGGCGGAGGGCGGATCGGTGCTGCTCACCGCCGCCGCCGTCTCCGGCGTGCTGGAGACGCTGGTGCAGTCCGGCGGCAGCATCAGCGCCCGGCAGGTGGCCCTGCGGACGGAAGGCGGCGGCTTGCGCATCGATGGCGCCCTGGCCGCCCAGACCATCGAGGCGACGGCCAGCGGCACCGTGCAGGTCGCCGGCACAGCCCGGCTGCGCGCCGCGCCCGGTGGGCAAGTGACGCTCGGCGCCGGGGCCGAGAGCCGCCTCGGCCAGCCCCGCCGCCTGTCCGCCCGCACCCTGGTGGAACGCGGCGCGGAGATCGAGGCGCCCGGCGGCACCGTCATTGTCCATGCCGCCGAACGCACCGAAATGCGCGGCACCATCCGCGCCGAGGGCGGCGCCATCGAGGTGTCGTCCCGCGGTGCGCTGGCGCTGGATGGCGTGATGCAGGCCGGCGAGGGCGGCCAGGTGCTGGTGGACCCGGAGACGCTGCGCATCGTCGCCACCCTCAGCGGCGCCACCGAACCGGCCGAGATCACCGCCAGCGCCATCGCCGCCGTCACCGGAAGCCTGACCTTGCAGGCGGAACGGACGATCCGTGTGGAGACGGCGGTCAACAAGACCTCCGGCCCGCTGACGCTGGAGACCACCAACACCACCGCCGCGGCCGGCGAGGGCATCCAGATCCTCCGCGGCCTGACGGTGACCGGCGACCTGATCCTGCGCTCCGCCGGGGACATCACCCAGAGCAGCACCGGCGCGCTGAATGTAGGCACGCTGGAGGCGCATAGCAGCGGCGGGATGGTGCGGCTGAACCAGGCCAATAACAGCATCCGCGCCATCGCCGGCGGCAGCGCCGCGACGCGCTTCGACCTCAGCAGCCGGCTGGCGATGACGGTGGATGGCGCGCTGACCGCGGCCGATATCTCGCTGGACACCTTGCAGACCATCGGGCTTTTCGCGCCGATCACGGCCAGCGGGGCACTGGACCTGATCGCGCTGCGCGGCGTGACGCAGCAGCCGACCGGCGCCGCCGTTTCGGCCGGGCTGCTGCGGCTGGACTCGGCCTTGGGCGAAGTCAGCCTGCAAGGCGCGGGCAATCGCATCGCCCAGCTCGGCGATTCCTTCGTGCCGCGCGGCCTGTCGCTGCTGAACGGCCAGGGGCTGGAGGTGGTGGGCGGCATCAATGCCGGGCCGCTGCTGCTGGATATCCGGGGCGGCGACCTGACCCAGGCGGCCAATTCCCGGGTGATCTCCGAAAGCCTGAATGTTCAGGTGCTGGACGGTTCGGTGCGGCTGGATGGCCCGCAGAACGGGATCGCGGAGCTTTATGGCCGGGCCGGCGACGTGCTGCATATCGCCAGCCAGGGCAACCTGCTGATCGCCGCCGCGCTGGCAGCGCCCGAGGTCACGCTGAACATCGGCGGCAACATCGCCCTGGACCAGGGCGGCCGGCTGACCACGCTGCGGCTTAACCTCGATGCCGCCGGCAGCGTGACCCTCGTCGATCCCCAGAACGCCATCACCAGCCTCGGCACGCTGCGCAGCGATGGCGCGCTGGCCCTGTCCACCAATGGTGGGCTGACGGTGGAAGGCAGCGTCACCGCGCCCTCCATCCGCCTGAGTGCCGGCGGCGCCCTGCTGGCCGGGATGGGCAGCGCCCTGGTGACCGATCTTCTGACGCTGCAAGGCAGCAGCGTGCGGGTGGAGGGGACCGGCCACAGCTTCGGCCGGCTCGGCGCCGGTGGCGCCAGCGGGGACTTCCGGGTCGCCGCCCCCGGCGCGCTGCGGGTGGAGGGCGCCCTGACGGTGGGCGGGGCGCTGGTGCTGGAAGCTGCCTCGCTCGCCCTGGATGCCACGGTGGGTGCCGGCAGCGCCACGCTGCGCGCCAGCGCCGGCGACATCACCCAGACCGCCGCCTTGACCACTGGCGCGCTGCTGGCCGAGGCGCCGGCCGGTTCCGTGGTGCTGGAGGCGGTGGGCAATCGCGCCACCCAGATCGCCGGCCAGGCCGCGGGCCAGTACCGCTTCGCCGGCAGCGGCGATGCCGTGCTGGGGGATCTTTCGGCCGCCGAGGTGGCGCTGCGCCTGACCGGCAGCCTCACCCAGAACCCCCTCGCCGCCGCCGGGCTGCGCACCGGCCTGCTGAGCCTCGACCTCGGTGGGCGGGCGGAGCTGCGCGCCGCCGCCAATAGCATTGCCAGCCTTGGTGACGTGACCGCGCCGCTGGGTCTGGCGCTGGCCACCGATGGCGCGCTGAGCCTGACCGGGCCGGTCGCGACCAATGGCGAGGCCTGGTTCAACACGCCGCTCGGCCTCAGCCAGACCAGCGGCGGCCGCCTCTCGGCGGGGCTGCTGACGGTGAATGCCGGCAGCGGCGACATCACCTTGGAAAATGGCGGCAACAGCCTGCCACGCATCGGCGCGCTGACGGCGGGCGGCGACATCCGGCTGGTGACCGCCGGCACCATGGCGCTGGAAGCACCGATCACCGGTCAGAACCTCGTCTCCCTGCTGGCCGGTGACAGCCTGACCCAGGCGGCGACTGGCGCCGGCATCACCGCGCCGATGATCCAGGCGCGCTCGATCTTCGGCAGTGTTTCGCTCTGGGGCACGGGCAATCTGCTGGGCGCGGTTGGCGCCAGCGGCGCGGCGGGCGATTTCGCCCTGGCGCAGGAGGGGCTTTTCGCCCTGGCCCTGGCCGGGCCGGTGGCGGCACCCAACCTCGCCTTCCGCACCGAAAGCGGGCTGTCCGACCTGGCCGGCGGATCCCTGCGCGGCGCGAGCCTGACGCTGGAAACCGCCGGGCCGGTGCGGCTGGACGCGGCGGGGCGGCATTCCATCAACGCGGTGGGTGGACAGGCGGGCAGCCTGGCCCTGGCGGTGGACGGCCCCTTGCAGGTGACGGCGGCGTTGGACGCGCCGGGCGCGCTGAGCTTGTCGGCCAGTTCGCTCGACATCCTCGCGCCCGTCTCCACCAGCACCGCGCAGTTGGAAGCGACGTCGGGCGATATCACCCAGACGATGCGTGGCGCGGGCCTTTCGGCCACGCTCCTCTCCGCCCGGGCGCTGAACGGGCAGGTGCTGCTGGATGGGCAGGGCAACCAGGTGGCGGCGCTGGGCCAGGGCGCGGCGCTGGGCGTCTTCGCCCTGGCGCAGGAAGGCAGCGCGCCGCTGCGCCTGACCGGCGACCTGACGGCCGGCACGCTGTATCTGCGGGCGGGGGCGGGCATCGTGGACAGCCCGGGCATGACCCTCTCGGCCGGGCTGCTGCGGATGGACACGCCCGGCGCCGTGGATTTCTCCAACACCCATGCGGTGAATCGCCTCGGTGGGCAGGTCGGCGCGCTGCGCATGGCCAGCGCCGGCGCCCTGGCGCTGGACGAGGCCCTGGATGTCGCCGGGGTGCTCGACCTGTCCGCCACCACGCTGCATCTCGCCGCCCCCCTGCGGGCCGGCGCGGCGACGCTGGTGGCGCGGGAGGGTGACATCACCCAGGCGGCGAGCGGCGCCGGGCTGCAGGTTGGCGCCGCGGGGCTGAGCCTGTCCGCCGCCGGATCGGTGATGCTGGAAGGCGTGGGCAACAGCCTGCCGCTGCTGCGCGCCGCCAGTGCCGGCGGCACTCTGGGTATTCTGGCCGATGGGGCGATGACCCTGGGCGGCACCGCCAGCGGCAGCGAGGTGGTGCTGCGCGCCGCCGGACCGCTGCGGCTGGATGGCGCGGTGCTGGAGGCTGATCGGGCCGTGCTGCTGGCCAGCCCGCAGGGCTTCACCGCCGGCGCCGCCAGCCGGCTGGTGGCGCGAGATTCGGCGCAACTGCCGCTGCTGCTGCTGGACAGCCGGGCCAATGGGCTCTCCGCCATTCCCGCCGGGCTGCAACCCGACCAGCCGGGCCTGACCCCGGCGCAGCAGTCGACGCAGCTGGCCAGCTTCGGCCCGGTACAGGCAGCACCCGGCGGCTCCGCGGTGTTCGACCTGAATGCGGGCGCCTCGCCGGTCTTCCTGCTGCTGGATGGCGGCTCCGCCCTCGGTACGGTCGAGGCCGGGCGGCTCGGCCTGCTGGCCCAGGGCGGCTCCGCCTTCATCCTGGGCGTGCTGGGCGGGGTGGGCGGGGAGGCTGCGGCGCAGCTTGTCTCGGTTCCGGCCTCCGGCAGCAGCTACCAGTTCAACAACTGCGTCATGGGCTCCGCCTTCTGTTCCGGCGCGCCGCCGGTGCAGCCGGAGATCCCGGTCGATCCGCCCGTGGTCACGCCGCCGGTGGTGGAACCGCCCGTGGTGGAAATTCCGATCGAGCCGCCGGTGGTGACGCCGCCGGTGCTGGTCTCCCTCAGCCTCGCCTTGCCGGCGGCGGATACGGCGCCCCGGCTGGTCGAATGGGACCTCCGCCACAGCGTGCCCACCATGCTGCTGCCGCAGCGGCGCGAGGATGATGAGGAGGAGGAGTAGCCGCCTGCCCCCTCAGCGCCAGTTCGCCAGCCCCTCCATCAGGCCGCGCAGCATCCCCGCGCCTTCCGCCACGCCGTCCATCCGCAGCGGCCGGCCCGCCGCATTACCAGGGGCGGTGGCGAAGGCGGCGCGGTCCTGTGCCAGTTCGGCGGCGGAAAGCCGGCCGTCGCCGTCATAGTCCAGGCTTTCCACCAGCAGCCGCGCGGCGGCGAGGCCCGCCAGACCGCCGACGCCGAGCGTCGCCACCATGGCCTCCTGCCCCGCGCCTTCCTGCACCGCCGCCAGCCAGGCGGCGCCGCGCAGCAGCCGGGCGATTTCGGCGGAGGAGAGCAGCCGGTCGCCGCTGACATCGCCCTGAGCCAGGATGGCGGCGGCGCAGGCACCCGGGGTGCCGCTGCCGCAGCCGGCCTCCAGATGTTCCAGCGCCGTCAGGAAGGCCGCGCCTTCGCCATGCAGGGCGGCGAGCGCCACGGGCGGGGCGGCGCAGCGGTGCCAGGCCTCGACCTCCGTGTCGCCGGGCAGGCGGTCGTCACGCAGCTTGGCGTCGGGCTCCGCCGTCTCCAGCCCCGAAGCGGCGGGGCGCAGCAGCAGGCGCGGCGCGGTGGGGCCGCCGGCGGTGCCGAGGCTCCAGCCTTCCAGCGCCCGCATCTCGCGAAAGCGGAACAGCTGGGATGAATCCTGCTGCACCCGCGCCACAGCGCGCGGCGTGACCAGCAGCATCGTCTCCGGATCGGCGCAGTCGCCGAGGAACCAGGCGCCGCGCAGCGGCTCGGCCAATCCCTGGTCCAACCCCTGGGCCCGCACGGGGGCGCAGGCCAGCAGCAGGGCGGTGGCGATCGCCCAGGCCTGCTTTCCAAAGCATGTCATGGCAGCGCGATCTCCTGCTCCTCGCACAGATCCACGCCGGGGCGCGTCACCTCCCGCCCATCGCGGAACACCGCGACGAGATCGGCGCGGCAGGCATCGCCATCGGGCAGGTCGAGCGCCAGCGTTTCACCCACGCCGAGCACATCGGCGCCCAGCCGGTCCGCCCCGCGCGGTTCGCCGGGCGGGGCGGCGTAAAGCTCCACGATGGGCAGCGTGCCGGCATTGCGCAGCGTCAACTGGGCGGCGACCGGGGCGGATTCCGCCGCGGACATGGCCGGAGCCTGCTCGCCCACCACCCAGCCGGGGGTGAGCAGGATGCGCGGGGTGGCGCAGACATCCACCTCCCGCCGCTCCTCCGCCCCGCCATTGGGGAAGACGATGCGCAGATCGACCACGCAGTCGCCCCGCACCTCCAGCTCTGTCTCCTCGCCCACCGCCAACGGGCCGGTGGCGGCCAGGCGGTCAGGACCCCAGTCACCGTCATTGCTGGCGGCGGCATAGGCCTCCTGCACCGCCGCCCGGTGGCGGTTGGCCAGGACAAGGGAATGGCTGGGGCGAGGAATGCCGCTGCGGTCGAAGACCACGCCGCGCTCGGCGCAGAGGTCGAAGGCGGGCTTCACCTCCTCCAGGTCATCCGCATAGACGGCGCGCAGGTCGAAGACGCAGGCGCGGGTGCGGATGCGCAGACGGAAACCCTCCCCGGGCTCCACCACCTCCGTGCCCAGCCGGTCCGGACCCCAGCCTTCCGCGCTGTTGGGGGCGGCGTAGAATTCCCGCAGCACCATCTCCGACCGATTGGCCACGGCCGCCTCCAGCGTCGGCATGGCGGGGTCGCCGAAGATCAGGCGCTGGTTGCGGCAGATGTTGAAGGCGCCGCGCGGCTCCTCCCGCCCATCCTGCCAGACGGCGATGACATCGAAGACGCAGACGGATTGCCGGCCGAGCCGGACGCGCGCGGTGGTGCCCGGCGCCACCACCTCACTGCCCAGCCGGTCAGGTCCCCGATCGGTCTGGCCCGGCGGGAACAGGTACAGGAAATGCAGCGCGAGATCGGTCTCGTTCTGCACCATCAACTGGCGGTTCTGCGCCGTCTGCTGCGCCAGCGCAGGGCCGAAGGCCAGGGCGAAGGCAAGGACCGCGCAGGCGAAAACCGGGGCGCAGGCGCGCAAGAACGGCAACGGGGCCGGAACACCGCGCATCAGAACCCAAATCCCTTCTGGATGGCTCAAGAATGCGGAGTGGCGCGCCGCCGCGCAAGACCTGCGTTCAGCTCTGCATCGCCTCCGCCGTCACCTTCGGCCGCAGCAGCGCATAGGCCACCAGGATCAGGGCGATCAGCGTGCCGGCCAGGGCCGGGGCGCGCCAGTCGCCGGTGCCCAGCCGGTTCAGCAGCAGCGCGCCGCAGATCAGGGCACCGGCCGCCGGCACCGGCCAGGGCACCTCGAAGCCGCCCTTCTTCTCCCCAGGCCGGCGCTGCAACACCAGCAGCGCCACATTCACCACGGTGAAGACCGCGAGCAGCAGCAGCACGGTGGCGGCGGCGAGCTGGCTGATATCGCCCACCAGTATCAGCGCCACCAGCACCGGCAGCAGCGCCAGAGTCGCCACATGCGGCGTACGGCGCCCCGCATGCACGGCCGCCAGCGCCTTCGGCATCAGCCCCTGCCGCGCCATGCCGAACAGCAGGCGAGAGGCGGTGACGTAGTTCAGCAGCGCGGTATTGGCCACGGCGAAGACGGTGATGGCGACGTAGAACCAGCCCGGCGCCCAGGGCGCGGCGCGGGCCATCACCTCCGCCAGCGGCCCCGGCGCCGCCGCCAACTCCCGCCAGGGCACCACGGACACGGCGGTGACCGCCACGGCGATGTACAGCACCGTCGCCACCAGCATGGCGCCGATGATGCCGAAGGGCAGGGTCCGGCGCGGGTCGCGCGCCTCCTCCGCCACATTGATCGTGTCCTCGAAGCCGATGAAGGCGAAGAAGGTCAGGATCGCGCCGGTCATCAGGAAGGACAGGCCGATGCCATCGGCGCTTGGCGTCTCCAACAGGTCGGCGCTGCCCCAATAGGGAATGCCCACGGCGATCACCAGCAGCAGCCCGGCCGCCTCCACCGTGGTGCAGACGATATTTGCCCACATGCTTTCCTGGATGCCGCGCAGCACGATGCCGCAGATGATCAGCAGGAAGCCCAGCGCCAGCACGATGGCCGGCACGCCATCCAGCCCCGCCAGCCGCAGCAGGTTCTCCGCCACCACCCGCGACTGGGTGGCGACGGAGGACAGGCCGGAGGCCATGACCGCCAGCCCGACCACCCAGGTCAGCAATGGCCGGGCGAAGGCGCGCTGGGTGATGGTCGCGGCGCCGCCCGCCTGCGGGTAGCGACTGCCGAGCGAGGCATAGGACAGGCCGGTGAGCAGCGCCGCCACCATCGCCACCAGGAAGCCGAGCCAGATGGCCGAGCCCAGCTCCCCCGCCGCGCGGCCCACCAGCCCGTAGATGCCGGCGCCCAGCATGCCGCCGAGGGTGTAGGCGAAGAGCTGGAAGGGACCGATGCTGCGCGCCAGGGTGGGTTCGGCGGCCGGCCGGTCGGGAATGTCGGTGGCGGAGGATGCGGACATGCGGCGGAACTCCTTCACCCACCAGGACGCGTGACGAATAGGCAAGGTTCCGCTACCCCGTGGCTCGCGGCGCGTTCCCCGCCTTCCGGCGCGACGGAAGGCTGATT
Organism: Roseomonas sp. F4; assembly: GCF_053891155.1. NCBI lineage: Bacteria > Pseudomonadati > Pseudomonadota > Alphaproteobacteria > Acetobacterales > Roseomonadaceae > Roseomonas > Roseomonas sp. F4. The sequence continues at coordinate 76,171 of NZ_JBSSHK010000002.1, read as the reverse complement.
AAGCTGTTCTCCGGAATGCGCCCACAGGAGGAAACATGACAAGCCGACGTACCCTGATCGCCGCGACAGCGGGCCTGGCCACGGCCGGTCTGCTCGGCCGCTCCGCCTCGGCGCAGCAGCGCTTCGAGAGCCTCTTCGTCTTCGTCCCCGCCGGCCCCGGCGGCGGCTGGGATGGGCTTGGCCGCGCGCTGGAGCAGGCCTCCCGCGCTGCCGGCCTGGTCGGCAGCTTCCAGTTCGAGAATGTCGGCGGCGCCGGCGGCATGGTTGGTCTGCCGCGCTTCATCAGCCAGCGCCGCGGTCGCCCGAACGCCCTGATGGTGGGCGGCGCCGTGATGGTGGGCGCCGGCATCACCAACCGCACCCCGGTCAGCATCCGCGACGTGGTGCCGATCGCGCGCATGACGACGGAGCCGGGCATCATCGTGGTGCCGGCGAACAGCGAGTTGCAGACGCTGGCCGACTTCACCAATGCGCTGAAGGCGAACCCCGGCGGCGTCGCGGTGGCCGGTGGCAGCGCCGGCGGCATCGACCACATCATCCTTGGCCTGATGCTGAAGTCGCTCGGCCGCAATGCCCGCGAAGCCAGCTACGTGGCCTTCGCCGGCGGCGGCCCGGCCCAGGCGGCGATCCTCGGCGCGCAGGTGAAGGCCGGCATTTCCGGCGTTTCCGAATTCAGCGAGCAGGTGAAGGCCGGCCGCATGCGGGCCCTGGCCACCACCGGGGAGACGCGCAGCCTGGACGGCGTGCCGACGCTGAAGGAAAGCGGCATCGACATCGTCATGGGCAATTGGCGCGGCCTGTTCGGCGCCCCCGGCATCAATGCGGCGCAGACCCGCGCGCTGGTGGATTACGTCACCGCCGTGCACGCGGCCCCGGCCTGGCAGGAAATCCTGACCACCCGCGGCTGGGATGACGCCTTCCTGGTGGGCGACGCCTTCGCCCAGTTCCTGACCCGCGATCACAGCGAGACGGAACAGGTTCTGCGCGACATCGGCCTCGCCACCTGATGCCGAACAGCACGGCCCGCCGTGGCCCCGACCTTGCCGCGGCGCTGTTCGTGCTGGCGGTCGGCCTGCTCGCCGCCTGGCAAACTGCCATCATCCCGACCTCGCCGATCTATGCGCAGGTCGGGCCGAAGTTTGTTCCGGCCCTCGTCGCCGCGGTGCTGGTCGTGCTGGGCGCCGGCCTCACCATCGTGGCGCTGCGCCGCGGCTGGTCGCAGGACATCGAGGAATTGCAGGATGCGGCGCCGCTGAATATGCGCGCGCTGGGCCTGCTGCTGGCCGGGCTGCTGGCGAACCTGGTGCTGATCGAGCCCTTCGGCTTCACCATCGCCGCCACCGCGCAATTCGTGCTGGTGGCCGCCGCCTTCGGCTCCCGCGCCATTCTGCGCAACTTGATCATCGCCTTCATCGTCTCGCTGACCGCCTACGGGCTTTTCGTGAAGGGGCTCGGCGTGAATATCGGCGCGGGCGTGGTGGAAACACTGGTCTTCGGAGATCCCGGCTGATGGGGGCGATCGAGGGCCTGACACTCGGCTTCAGCCATGCGCTGAGCCTGTCCAACCTGGGCTGGGCGCTGCTCGGCTGCTTCCTCGGCACCGCCATCGGCGTGCTGCCCGGCATCGGCCCGGCGCTGACCATCGCGCTGCTGCTGCCGATCACCTTCAGCGTCTCCGCCACCGGCGCCTTCATCCTGTTCTGCGGCATCTTCTATGGCGCGATGTATGGCGGCTCCACCACCTCCATCCTGCTGAACACGCCGGGGGAATCGGGGTCGATCATCACCGCGCTCGAAGGGGCGAAGATGGCGAAGAACGGCCGCGCCGGGCCGGCACTCGCCACCTCCGCCATCGGCAGCTTCGTGGCCGGCACCGTGGGGACCATCGGCATCGCCTTCCTCGGGCCGGTCGTCGTCGAGCTGGCCCTGAAGCTTGGCCCGGCCGAGTACTTCATGCTGATGGTGCTGTGCTTCGTCACCGTCTCCGCCGTGCTCGGCGGGTCCGCGCTGCGCGGGCTGACCAGCCTGGGCTTCGGGCTGCTGCTGGGGCTGGTGGGGGTGGACCTGCAGACCGGCCAGCCCCGCCTGACCTTCGGCGTGCCGGAATTGCTGGATGGCGTGAACGTCGTGCTCGTCGCCGTCGCGCTGTTTGCGGTGGGGGAGACGCTGTACCTCGCCTGGCGCTACGTCGAAGGCCCGGTCGAGGTGCGCCATGTCGGCAGCATCATGATGAGCAAGTCCGACTGGAAGCGCTCCTTCTGGCCCTGGATTCGCGGCGCCGGCCTCGGCTTTCCCTTCGGCGTCATGCCGGCCGGTGGCACCGAGATGCCGACCATGCTGAGCTACTTCCTGGAACGGAAGCTGGTGCGCCCGGAACATGAGAAGGAATTCGGCACCACCGGCGCCATCGAGGGCGTGGCCGGCCCGGAAGCGGCGAACAATGCCGCGGCCGCGGGCGTGCTGGTGCCGATGCTGACTCTGGGCCTGCCGACCAGCGCGACGGCCGCCATCATGCTGTCCGCCTTCCAGTCCTATGGCATCCAGCCCGGGCCGCTGCTGTTCACCAGCCAGGCCGATCTGGTCTGGACCCTGATCGCCAGCCTGTTCATCGCCAATGTCATGCTGGTGGTGCTGAACCTGCCGCTGGTCGGCCTCTGGGCGCGCATCCTCAAAATCCCGCAGCCGCAGCTCTATGCCGGCATCCTGGTCTTCGCGACCATCGGCACCTACGGCATCAGCAATTCCGTGATCGACCTGGTGCTGCTCTATGGCATCGGCATCATCGCCATGTTCATGCGCCGCTTCGACTTCCCCGTGGCGCCGGTGGTCATCGGCATGATCCTCGGCCCGATGGCCGAACAGGCGATGCGCCAGGCCCTGACCATCAGCCAGGGCGACTGGACCGTCTTTGTCACGCGGCCGATCAGCCTGGTGATTCTACTGATCGCCATCCTCGCCCTGGCCGGCCCGCATGCCTATGCGGCCTGGCAGCGCCGGCGGCCCAGCGCGGCGTGAGGGAAGGGAGGGCCCTTCGCCCTCCCCGCCCCGTCAGGCGAAGCGCAGGTTATCGGGCCGCAGGTCCATGAAGTAGAAGGTGTAGGGCCGCCACTGGATGTTGCGGCGCATCGCGTAGAATTCGCCCGGCTGGTACAGCACCGTGCCCGGTGCCTCATCCTCCCAGGCATCCAGCATGGCCTGGAACAGCACCTTGCGCTTCGCTGGGTCGGTTTCCGCTTCCAGGGCGCGGCCGGCGGCGTTGAAGGCCTCCGTGCTGCGGAAGGCGCCGTTCACCTGGAACCAGCTCGACGGCCCCCAGGAAATCCACAGCCCGCCCAGCGGGTCCGGCAGGCGGGTGGAGTTGGAGTTGTTGCCGATCTGCTGGCCGGCGGCGCGCATCTGCGCGAAGTTCTCCACCACCTGGAGCTTGGCATTGACGCCGACCTCCCGCCACATTTCCACCGCCACCTGCGCGGCGCGCAGCGCATTGGTGTAGTAGTTCGGCATGGTGCGGTAGACGATCTCCTGGCCGTTATAGCCAGCCGCCCGCAGCAGGCGACGGGCGCCGGCCGGGTCGTGGCGCAGCGCGCGGCCTTCGAGGAACATCTGGCCGTATTCCGGGTAGTTGTGGCCCGGCGGCACCACGGCCTTGCCGTCCCACAGCGTGTCCACCAGAAGCTGACGATCCAGCGCCAGGCCCAGCGCCTGCCGAACGCGCTTGTCGCCCATGCCCGGGCCGCGCTCGTCGAAGGTCAGCACGTGGGAATTGGCCAGGACCACGTCGCGCACCACGATGCCCTCCGCCCGGCGCAGCGCGCCGATCTGGTCGGGGGGCACGTTGGTGATGAGGTCCACATCGCCGGCCTGCAACGCCGCCACGCGGGCGGCGAGTTCCGGGATCTGCCGGAACACCACGCCGCGCGCGGTGGGGCGGCCCATCCAATAATCGTCGAAGGCATCCAGCACGATGCGCTGGTCGGCCTGCAGGCTGCGGACCTTGTAGGGGCCGGTGCCGACCGGGGCGCGCGAAAAGCCCTCGAAGCCCAGCTCCTCATAGGCGCGCTTGTTGACGATCCAGCCGCACCAGCTCGCCAGGCGCTGTTCCAGCAACACATCCGGCACGCGGGTGGTGAAGCGGACCGCGTTCTCGCCCACGGCTTCGACACCGGCGAGGGTGGCGAAATAGGACCGGGCTTCGCGCATCAGCGCGTCGGGGCCGAACATGCGCTGGGAGGTGAAGGTGTAGATCACATCCTCCGCCGTCAGCAGGTCGCCATTGTGGAAGCGCACGCCGGGGCGGAGTTGCAGCACCAGGGAGGAGGCGCTTTCGCGTTCCCAGCTCGTGGCCAGATGCGGCTTGAGCGTGGCGCCGCCACCATCCGGGCTGCCGAGGAAGTCACGGCGGATCAGCGTGTCGAAGATCGAATAGGTGACGCGCGTGCCGACATTGGACAGCTCGCGCGCCGGCTCCAGCGTCGGCGGCACTTCCGCCACGCCGATCGTCAGCAGCGGCCTGGTACCGGAGGGGGCCGGCTGGGCAAGGGTGGGACGGTTCTGAATCAGCGCGGGCAGCGCCAAGCCAGCGCCGATCAGGCTGCGGCGGGGAAGCATCATGGCCGGGGACTCCTCGGTATTCGGCGGGGCGGAACCTGCCAAAATTCGATGATGGTCCGGCGACGGTTCGGCGTCGGCGCGATGACGTCGCGCATCTGACGCCAAACCGTCATCGGTACGCAGTCTGGGCGCCGGAGAATGGGCCCTCATCCTACGACGAGGCCTGCGAGACATGCCGCCGATCCGGCTGGTGCATGTGACGGACACGCATCTGTCCGCCACCCACGACTACTTCCGCGACAACTGGGCAGCCTTCCGGGCTGAGATGGCCGCTGCGCCGCCGGACTTCCTGGTGCATGGCGGCGACCTGTCCTTCAACGGGCCGGCGGCGGAGGGCGACCTCGTCTTCGGGGCGGCGGAGCTGGCGCGGCTGGGCCTGCCGTACCGCGTCATCGCCGGCAATCATGATGTGGGGGAGGCACCGGCCTTCTCCCGCCTCGACCAGCCGGTGAATGCGGCGCGACTGGCGGCCTGGCAGCGGCATGTGGGGCCGAGCTGGTGGGTGCAGGACCTTGGCGACTGGCGGCTGGTCGGGCTGGACACGGCGCTGATGGGCAGCGGCCTGGCGGAGGAGGCCGAGCAGGCCGATTTCCTGGCACAGGCGCTGGCCGGGCGAGCGGGGCGGCCGGTGATGGTTTTCGTCCATATGCCGCCCTTCGACGGCGATGTGGCGGAGATCGCCTTCAGCACCTCCGTCATCCCGCATGCGCCGCGCAGCGCGCTGCTGGAGACCTGCGCGGCGGGCGGGGTGAAGGTGATCGCCTGCGGGCATCTGCATGTGTACCGGCGCCTGCGGTATCGCGGCATGGAGATCGTCTGGGCGCCGCCCACCGCCATGGTGGATGTGCGCCGCGGCCTGACCCAGCGCCGTCGCTTCCCGCGGCCGGGCTATGTCGAATGGGTGCTGGACGGCGCGCGGGCCACGCACCGGCTGGTGGAGCCGCCGCGCATGTTCGTCATCGACATGTCGGGCTGGACGCGGCTGAACGGCGGCACCACCACCACCCTGCCGCCCCGCGAAAGCTGAAGCGCCGGGCAGTCGCCCGGAGTGGCTGCCCGGATTTGCGGCGATATTCGCGCCGGCCACGGCTCCAGGCGTGGCCGCGTTCTTGCAAAGTCCCTGTGGCCGGCCGCGCATCCCCGCGGCCCCCTGCCTGGGGATTCCCGCATGACGTTCTCCCGCCGCACGCTTGGTCTGGCCGCCGCCGGCCTGCTCGCCGCCCCCCGCCTCGGCATCGGCCAGGCCCTGCCGCGCGTGAAATACCAGGTGGACTGGGCCTTCCAGGGGCCCAACGCCTACATGCTCTATGGTCGCCAGCAGGGCTTCTTCCGGGATGCCGGCATCGACATCCAGATCGACCGCGGCTTCGGCTCCGGCCGCGTGCCCATCGATGTGGCCGGCGGTGCCTATGAAATCGCCCAGGCCGATATCAACCCGGTCATCAAGTTCATCGCCGAGAACCCCAATGCCGGGCTGATGGTGGTCGGCGTCTTCGGCGACCGCAGCCTGCTCTGCGCCACGGTGAAGGCGGATGGCCCGATCCGCGTGCCGAAGGATTTCGAGGGCAAGACCCTGGCGGCGCCGGACAGCGATGCGGGCCGCCAGATCTTCCCGGCCTTCGCCCGCGCCGCCGGCATCGATACGGGCAAGGTGAACTGGCTGACGGTGCGGCCGGAGCTGCGGGAGCCGATGCTGGTGCAGGGCCGCGCGGATGGCATCACGGGCGCGGCCACCAGCACGGGGATGTCGCTGAAGGCGCTCGGCATGGATTGGCCGCAACAGCGTATCCTTTGGTACCGCGACTACGGCCTGCCGCTCTATGGCACCTGCTGGCTGACCACGAAGGACTATGCCCGGCGCAATCCGGAACTGGTCCGCGCCGTGGTGAAGGGCGGCATTCGCAGCCTCCAGGCGGCCCATGCCGACCCCGCCGCCAGCATCGCCGCGCTGAAGGCCGCCGAGCCGCTGACCGACGTGGCGATCGAGACGGAACGCCAGCAGGTCTCGATCCGCGAAATGGTCGTCTCCCCGCATGTCATGGCCAATGGGCTGTCCGCCGTGGACCCGGCGCGCTTCCAGCTCGGCCTGGCGGCGGTGGAGGAGGCCTATGGCATGACGCCGAAGCTGAAGCCGGAGGATGTCTATACCGACGCCTTCCTGCCGCCCGCCGCCGAACGCCGGCTGATGGGCTGATATGGCCGCCTTCTCCCGCCGCGGGCTGCTGGCCGCCGCCCTGGTGGCGCCAGGCCTCGCCGCGCCGCGCATCGGCAGGGCGCAGGCGGCGACACGGCTGCGCTTCACGCTGGACTGGGCGCTGCAAGGGCCGAATTCCTACGCCCTGCTGGGGCGGGAGAAGGGCTTCTTCCGCGCCGAAGGCATCGACCTCGCGCTCAGCCGTGGCTTCGGCTCCGGCCGCGTGCCGGTGGATATCGCCGCCGGCACCTTCGAGATGGGCCAGGCGGACATCAACCCGACGCTGAAATTCATGGCCGAGAACCCGAATGCGGGGCTGGTCGTGGTGGCTATCGCGGCGGACCGCAATGGCATGTGCGTGACGGTGCGGGAGGATGGGCCGATCCGCACACCGAAGGAGCTGGAGGGTCGCAGCCTGGCGGCACCGCAGGAGGATGCGGGGCGCCAGCTTTTCCCGGTCTTCGCCAGCCGCGCCGGCTTCGACGCGGCGAAGGTCGGCTGGCAGACGGTGCGGGCGGAGCTGCGGGAGCCGATGCTGGTGCAGCGCCGCGCCGATGGCATCACCGGCATCGTCACCTCCACCGCGCTGTCGCTGAAGGCGCTGGGCATGGACCTGCCGCAGCAGCGCATCATGTTCTACCGCGACCATGGGCTGGACCTGTATTCCACCTGCTACCTCACCACCCGCGCCTATGCCGCCCAGCATCCGGAGGTGGTGCGCAGCGCCGTGCGGGCGCTGTTCCGCAGCCTCGCCTATGCCTGGCACCATGCGGAGGAAGGCATCGCCGTGCTGAAGCAGCAGGAACCGCTGACCGATGCCGCGATCGAGCTGGAGCGCTACCGCTTCAACGCAGCGCAGCACCTGATCACCGACAATGTGCGCCAGAATGGCTTCTCCAACGTCGATCCGGCGCGGCTGGCGCGCGGCATCACCGCGGTTGAGGAGGCCTTCGGCCTGCCACAGCGGCTGACGCCGGCGGATGTCTACACCGAGGACTACCTGCCGCCGCGCGCACAGCGGCTGCTGGATATCGGACTGTCGTGAGAAAGGTACCGAGCATGGACGCGATCCCGACCCTGGACTTTGCCGCCTTCCGGACCGGCGACGCCGCGGCGCGCGCCGCGGTCGCGCAGCAGATCGGCGCGGCCTTCGAACGCTATGGCTTCATCCAGCTCACCGGCCATGGCGTGCCGCAATCCGCGCTGGAAGGCGCCTTCGCCGCCGCCGAGGCCTTCTTCGACCGGCCGGAGGACTTCAAGCGCCTGGTGCAGGACCGGCGCAACAACCGTGGCTATATCCCGATGTTCGACACCGCCTTGCCCGGCCAGAAGCCCGGCGGGCATGAGGCCTTCTCCGTCGGCCATCTGACCCGCCCGGGCGACCCGGCGCTGCGCGAGCTGCCCTTCCATGCCGAGACGCCCTGGCCGGAGATGCCCGGCTTCCGGGAGCGGATCGAAGGCTGCTACGCGGCGATGTTCGCCCTGTCCCAGGACATCCTGGCGGCCGTCGCGCTGCATCTGGAGGTGGTCGAGGACTTCTTCGTCGAGGCCTCCCGCGAAAGCTATTCCAACATGCGGGTGGTGCATTACCCGCCGGCGGAGGCGATCGCGGAGGTCACAGATATCGGCGTGCGCGCCCATGCGGATGAGGGGCTGATCACCCTGCTGATCCAGGACATGAATGGCGGCTTGTTCGTGCAGGGACCCGCGGGCGATTGGCTGCCGGTGGTGCCGAACCGCGAGGCCATGGTGATCAATGTGGGCAAGCTGCTGCGGCGCTGGACCAATGGGCGCTACCAGGCGGCGATGCACAAGGTGGTCAATACCAGCGGCAGGGAACGCTATTCGATCCCGCTTTTCGTCCACCCCTCCTACCACACCCGCATCGACCCGGAATCGCTGGTCGGGCAGGCGCCGGCCGGGCCGGATTTCGCGCCGATCGTGGCCGGGGAGCAGGTTTATGCGAACTTCAAGGCCCGGCGGGTGTCGTGGCAGGAGGCTGCCAAGGCCTGAAAGGCCGGGTGCCCGCCATAGGGTAGGCGCCCGCCCCCTCGCATGCTAACGGCCCGCCTCCGGCCCGGGCCGCCGCCCGGCCGCATCCGTGAGGCCCCGGCATGTCCCAGATCATCTCCCCGCAGGTCGTGCAGATCGGCCCGGTTCGCCTCGGCAACCACCTGCCCATCGCGCTCATCGCCGGCCCCTGCCAGATGGAAAGCCGCGCCCATGCGCTGGAAACGGCGATCGCCCTGAAGGAGATCTGCGGGCGGCTCGGCATCGGGCTGATCTACAAGTCCAGCTTCGACAAGGCCAACCGTACCTCCGCCAGCGCCGCGCGCGGCCTCGGGCTGGCGGCCGCCTTGCCCGTTTTCGCCGAAATCCGTGAAAGCCTCGGCCTGTCGGTGCTGACCGATGTGCATGACGCCGGCCAATGCGCGCCCGTGGCCGAAGCGGTGGACGTGCTGCAAATCCCGGCCTTCCTCTGCCGCCAGACCGACCTGCTGCTGGCCGCCGCCGCCACCGGCCGGGCGGTGAACGTCAAGAAGGGCCAGTTCCTGGCGCCCTGGGACATGAAGAACGTCGCCGCCAAGGTGACCGGCGCGGGCAACCCGAACGTGCTGCTGACCGAGCGCGGCGCCTCCTTCGGCTACAACACCCTGGTCTCCGACATGCGGTCGCTGCCGATCATGGCGGCGCAGACCGGCCTGCCGGTGATTTTCGATGCCACCCATTCCGTGCAGCAGCCGGGCGGCCAGGGCACCTCCACCGGCGGCCAGCGCGAATTCGTGGAAACCCTGGCCCGTGCCGCCTGCGCGGTCGGCGTCGCCGGTCTGTTCATCGAGACGCATGAGGACCCGGACAACGCCCCCTCCGACGGCCCCAACATGGTGCCGCTGGCGCAGTTCGAGGGGCTGATCCGCCGGCTGATGGCGATCGACAGCCTGGTGAAGGGTTTTGACGCCGCATGAACCCCGTCATCCTGATCCCGTCGCGCATGGCGGCCACAAGGCTGCCGGGCAAGCCGCTGGCCGATATCCATGGCGAGCCGATGATCGTGCATGTCTGGCGCCGCGCGACGGAGGCCGCGATCGGCCCCGTGCTGGTCGCCACCGACAGTCCCGAGGTCGCACAGGCCGTCCAGGCCGCCGGCGGCCAGGTGGCGATGACCCGCGGCGACCACCCCTCCGGCACCGACCGCATCGCGGAAGCGCTGACCGCCTGGGACCCGGAGGGCCGCTACGACATGGTGGTGAATGTGCAGGGCGACCTTCCCACCATCGCGCCGGAAGCGATCCGCGCCTCCCTCGGCCCGCTGACCGACCCGGCGGTGGATGCGGCGACGCTCGTCGCGGAAATTCATCGGGAGGAGGAGCGCAGCGCGCCCTCCGTGGTGAAGATGGTGGGTTCTGAAATCGCACCCGGCCGCTTCCGCTGCCTGTACTTCACCCGCGCCACGGCGCCGACCGGCCCCGGGCCGCTGTGGCACCATATCGGCCTCTATGCCTGGCGGCGCGGCCCGATGCTGCGGATGGTGGCGCTGCCGCCCTCCCCGCTCGAAATCCGGGAAAAGCTGGAGCAGCTGCGGGCGCTGGAGGCCGGCATGCGGATGGATGCCGTGGCGGTGGATGACGTGCCGCTCGGCGTCGACACGCCGGAGGATCTGGAACGGGCGCGCGAGATGTTGCGGGGGCGGGCATGAGCGCGTCGGACCGCATGGCAACCCTGCGCCGCACCGTGGCGCTGGAAGCCGCCGGCCTGCAGGCGCTGGAAGCGGCGCTGGGTGGTGAATTGGGCGACCGGGTGCTGGCCGCGGTGGACCTGCTGATGGGCCTTCAGGGCCGGCTGATCCTGACCGGCATGGGCAAGTCCGGCCATATCGCGCGGAAGATCGCGGCCACGCTGGCTTCCACCGGTACACCTTCGCATTACGTGCATCCGGCGGAGGCCAGCCACGGCGACCTCGGCATGGTGACGCGCAGCGATGCGGTGATGGCGCTGTCCTGGTCCGGAGAGGCGCCGGAGCTCGCCAATATCATCGCCTATACCCGCCGCTTCGCCGTGCCGCTGATCGCGCTGACCGCCGGCGAGGACAGTGCCCTGGGCAGCGCTTCGGATATCTGCCTGACCATGCCGCGCATGGCGGAAGCCTGCCCGCACGGCCTGGCGCCCACCACTTCCACCACCATGACCCTGGCGCTGGGGGATGCCATCGCCATGGCGCTGCTGGAGGCGCGGGGCTTCTCGCCGCAGGATTTCCGGGAATTCCACCCGGGCGGCAAGCTCGGCGCCCAGCTTCGCCGCGCCCGCGACCTGATGCACGGGGCGGAGGAACTGCCACTGGTGCCGCTGGATGCGACGCTGGCGGAGGCGGTGGTGACCATGACCTCCCGCCGCTTCGGCGTCACCGGCATCATCGCGGCGAATGGCGCGCTGGCCGGCGTGCTGACCGATGGCGATGTGCGGCGCGCCTTGCAGAAGGGCGTGGCGATGGACAGCCCGGTGGCCGCGGTGATGACGGCGACGCCGCGCACGGCAGCGCCGGAGGCGCTGTCGGCGGAGCTGCTGGCGGTGATGAACGAGGCGCGGATCACCTCGCTCTTCGTGGTCGGGCCGGACCGCGTGCCGGTCGGTATCCTGCACCTGCACGATCTGCTGCGCGCGGGCGTGGTGTAGCGTTACGGCGAGGGCATCACCTCGCCGCCCAGTAGCCCGGGCACCAGCGGCGCCACCACGCCGCGCCAGAGCTGGCTTTCCACAAGCAAGGAAAAGCCGACCGGAACAGCGAGGGCGAAGATCGCCACCAGCGCCAGGGCGCGCCCCAGCGGCCGGCGCTGCACGCCGATCCAGAAGGCCGCCAGGAAGGCCGCCATGCCGGCGAGGAAGCCAAGCCACAGCGCCACCGCCAGAGCGGCCACCAGCAAGCCTGCCAGCCGCAGCGTGGCGCTGGCCTCCGGCACCGCTGCCGCCTCCCGCCCCCGCCAGGCCTGGACCAGCACCAGCGCCAGAAGCAGGGCGGCGAGGCCCAGCACGCCGGGCGCCACGCTGCCGCCCCGCCAGCCCGGCGCCATCGCCTGCCACAGCAGTGCCAGCGCCGATGCCAGCATCAGCCCAGCAAACAGGATGGCACCGGTGGAGAAGCCCGCCGCATCCGTCGCCTCCCGCCGCCCACGCGCCACCTTCGCGGTGCAGACCAGCGCCGCGATGGCGGTGATCGCCGCCAGCACGGCGGCCACCGGCGATCCGACGAAGACGGAGTAGTCGCCCAGCGAGCTTTGCAGCGCGGTGTAGAAATTCCGCTCGATCACATCGCCCAGCACGAAGCCGATGACCACGCCGATCACCGAATAACCGTAGAGCCGCAGGAAGGCGCCAAAGACGCCGATGCCGAGTAGCAACCCAAGATCGAGGAAATTCGAGCGCACGGTATAGGCTGACATCAGCGAGGCCACGAGCACCGCCGGCGCCAGAATGCCCATGTCGAAGCCCGGCAGCCGCGCCAGCCAGGGGCTCGCCGCCGCCGTGCCGACACTGGCCACCAGGTTAGAAAACAGCAGCCCGAAGACCAGCGCCCAGGCCAGGGCGCCATGGGTGGTCATGAAGCTCGGCCCCGGCTCCAGCCCGTGGATCTGCCAGGCGGCCAGCACCAGGGCCATCTCCGCATTGCCGGGAATGCCGAACAGCAGCGTCGGGAACAGCGCGCCGCCTTCCTTGGAATTGGTCGCGGCCTCCGTCGCCACCAGCGCGTCCTCCGCCCCCTTGCCGATCTGGCTGGCATCCTTCGTGGTGGCGACGGCGAGGTTGTAGGACAGGAATTGCGCTACGGTGCCGCCCACGCCGGGCAGCGCGCCCACGGCAGTGCCGAGGGCGGAGGAGCGCAGGAAGATGCCGGGGTAGCGGAAGGGCGCCTTCCAGCCATCCACCATCTGCTGCTTCCAGTCGTCGCCGACCCTGGCGATGGCATTGGTCGCCACGCCGGAGTCACGCCCCCGCGCCCAGACACCCGCCACCTGCAACAGGCATTCCGAGACGACGAGGAAGCCGATGATGACAACGACGATCTCCAGCCCATCCAGCAGATAGCTGCTGCCGAAGGTGAAGCGCGGCACCGGCAGGCGCGGCCCGCCCATGCCGATGATGGCCAGGAAGACACCGATGGCTATGGCGATCAGCCCCTTGGCCGGCGACCCTGCCACCGCCAGCACCATGGTCACCAGCCCGAAGACCGCGACCCAGAAGGTCTCGGCCGGGCCGAAGGACAGCAGGAAGGGCAGGAAGACCGGCACCAGCGCGATCAGCACCACCACGCCGAAGACGGCGCCGAGCCAGCTGGCGGAAGCCGAGAGGTTCAGCGCGAAGACGGCGCGGCCGGCGCGCGTCATCGGATAGCCTTCCAGCGTCGTCGCCGCATTCTGCGCCGTGCCGGGAATGTTCAGCACGATCGCCGTCACCGCCCCGCCATTGCCGGCGGCGCCGATGATGCCGGCGAAGAAATACATCGCCTGGGCCGGGGTCCACCAATAGGTCAGCGGCAGGAAGACCGACATGGCCGTGATGGATTGCAGCCCCGGCAGGATGCCGAAGACGTAGCCGACGACGGTGCCGAAGATCATGAAGACCAGCGCGTCGAAGGTGGTGGCCTGGGCCAGGCCTTCCATCAGTGCGGCGGCGAGGTTGTCCATCAGCCGGCGAACCGATCGAGCAGCATGCCATGCCCCGGGGCGATGCCGGTGACGCCGAGCGCGCGGAAGGCGGCCAGGAAGTCGGCGTGGTTCTGGGCCACCACCGGCTTGCCCAGGCGGGCTTCCAGCGCCCGAACCACCTCCACCGCCGGCACCTGGCCGGAGGGCAGCCAGATGGCGTCGAAATCCGGATCCTCGGCCGCCGCGTCCAGCGCGGCGCGGAACAGCACATCCGGCGGGATATCCTGCAGGAAGTCGAAATGCGCGGGCACGCTGGCGATGCGGGAGAAGCTGTAGCCCTCCGCCTCGACGAAGGCACGCATCTGGCCGTTCAGCGTTTCGTGGAAGGGGGTAACGGCCAGGATGCGCTTCGCCTCCAGCGCCGCGAAGGCATCCAGCGCGCAGCGAATGGTGGTGCCGCAGGGGATGCCGTTGGCCATTTCCGCCATCTCGGCCAGCAGCACGCGGTCATAGCCCGGCCCCTGCGCCACCACGATGGGGGAGGCGACGTGCAGGATGAAATCCACCTTGCGCGCTGCCAGGTAGCGGACCGACTCCTTCAACTGCGCCAGCGCCTGTCCGTACTGGTTGCCGGCCCAGCCGCCCATGCCGGTGGTGATGCCGCAGATCATCACCCCTTCCGGGGCGATGCGTTGGAAATCTAGCGGGATGCGTTCCAGCACGGTCGGGCTGATGACGCCGATCCGCGCTCGCCAGCCGGGCAGCAGCAGGCTCTGCATCAGAAGGCGCCGCGCAGCGTGGCGGCGTTCTGCGCCAGCAGCGCCTGGGCGCGGGCCAGGCTCTCCGGGTAGGTGGAGGAAAAGGTCCAGTCGCGTTCCAGCTGCGCCTGGGCGACGAAGGCTTCCCATTCCGGCTTGGTCATCGCCGCGTTCAGCGCCGCGATCAGCCGGTCCCGGATCGCCACCGGCAAGGCCGGCGGGGCGGCGACGCCGCGGATCACCGTGACATCGGACAGGTTGGCCAGGTTGATGTCATTCAGCGCCGGCAGTTCCGGCAGCCGCGCATCCCGCTGGCCGGACCAGGAGAGCAGCGGCCGCACCGCATTGGCCGCGATATGGTCGCGCCAGAGCGTCGGGCCGAGCGAGGCGACGTCCACATCGCCCCGCACCGCCGCCAGCACCAGCTCCGGCGGCCCCTGGACGGAGACGAAGGCGACCGGGAAGCCGAACTGCGCGCCCAGCAGCGCGCATTGCGCGGCGCCGGTGGAAATACCGCCAAAGGTGCCGCAGCGCACCGGCTGGCGCAGGCCGCGCAGGGCTTCCAGGCTCGCCACCCGGCCGCGGGCGGAGGCCACCATGGTCTGCACCCCGGCCGAGAAATGACCGAGCCAGGTGAAGCGCATCACGTCGAAGGGCTGCGGCTGGACGATGGCCAGCGCCATCTGCGCCACCGGGTCGCCATAGCCGATGGTCTGGCCATCCGGCGCGGCGCGGTAGATGCGATTATAGCCATTGGCGCCGGGGATGTTCTGGACCGCGACGGGCACGCCGAGCTCCGCCGCCAGCAGCGGCGCCACGACGCGCATGTTGCGGTCGGCGAGCGACCCGGCGGTGAAGGGCACCACGATCTCGATCGGCCGCGTTGGCTGCCAGGGCTGGGCCATGACCGGGCTGGCGAGTGCCGCAATCGCGGCAAGCATCACTCCGAGGAATCGCATCGCTCGCATTTGTCCTGTCCTTTCTGCCTCCCGCACAGGATCGGGCGCGAAACCACCCCTGTCCAGCGTTCCGGCGATGCCACTTCGCGGCACGGCAATTGCTGAACAGCCAAGGCGTCGCGCGCTGCGCGATCCCTGATCGGAGGCTGCCCAAGATGCACGCATTCACCCGCCGAAATGTCCTGACATCTGCCCTGTTGCTGCCCAGCCTGGCCGCACCCGCCCTCGCCCAGGGTGCGCGCCGGCCGGTCAAATTCTGCCTGGACTGGGCCTGGCAATCCGCCCATTCCGCCTGGACGCTCGCCGCCGACCGCGGCTACTTCGCGGAAGCCGGGCTGGATGTGCAGATCGACCGTGGCTTCGGGTCGGGGGACACGCTGACCAAGGTCGCCGCCGGCACCTATGACATCGGCTTCGCCGACACCAACCTGGCGCTGAAGTTCAACCACGAGAATCCGGGCAGCCAGGTTACCTCGGTCTTCGTGCTGTATGATGCCTCCCCCAATGCGGCGATCTTCCTGAAATCCTCCGGCATCACCAAGCCGAAGGACCTGGAGGGGCGCAGCGTCTCCGTCTCCCCGGGCGAGGGCACGCATCTGCTCTTCCCGATCTTTGCGCGCGCGAACCAGCTGGATGTGTCGAAGATCAACCTGCTGTCGGTGACGGCGCAGCTGCGCGACACCATGGTGTTGCAGCGGCGGGCGGATGCCACGCTGGGCTTCCTGACCACCACGGCGCTGAACCTGGTGGGCTCCGGCGTGCCTCTGCGTGACATCGGCTGGCTGCAATACAACCAGTGGGGCGTGCAGCTCTATTCCTCCGGCCTTGTGGTGCGGAAGGCTTTCGCCGAGCAGAATCCGGATGTGGTGCGCGGCTTCAACCAGGCGACCATCCGCGGGCTGCGCGCCATGCTGGCCGAGCCCGACGCCGCCATGGCGTCGCTGAAGCGGCGGGAACCGCTGATCGACACGGCGGTGGAGATCGCGCGCAATGAGCTGATCAATGAGGTCGCACTGCTGACGCCGCATGTGCGCGCCAATGGCGTCTCCTCCGTGGTGAAGGAGCGCTTCGAGACCTCCGCCCGCCAGGTGGCGGAAGCCTTTGGCATCCCGGTCACGCCGACCATGGACTTCACCTATACGGACCGCTTCCTGCCGGACGACCGCAAGATCGTCTGATGGCGCAGCCCCTCCCCCGCATCCCGCGGGGGAGAATCCGCCAAAAACTTAGCCGTAGGCGACGCCCTGCGTGTTCACATACAGGGCGTAGAGCGACCGGCTGGCCGGCATGAACAGCCGGTTCCGGAAGCGCCCACCAAAAGTCAGGTTGGCGCAGCGTTCCGGCAGGCGGATATGCCCGATCGGCGCGCCATCCTTGTTCAGCACCCGCACGCCATCCAGCTCCGGCGTGCCCATGCCCCAGCCGCACCACAGATTGCCGTCGACATCGACGCGGAAGCCGTCCGGCGTCTCGCCATCCTTGCATTGGTGGAAGATGCGGTTGTTGGTCAGGCGGCCGTCATCGCCGACATCGAAGGCGCGGATCACCCGCGGCGTCGCCGCCGCCTCCACCACATACAGAATCCGCTCATCCGGGGAGAAGGCGAGGCCATTGGGCCGGCCGACATCGCCGGTGGCGATGCTGATCCGCCCATCGGGCGCCACGCGGTAAAGGTTGGTCGGCAGTTCCGGCGTGGCCTGCTCGCCCTCATAGAAGCCCAGGATCCCGAAGGGCGGATCGGTGAACCAGATGCTGCCATCGGACTTCACCACCACATCGTTCGGGCTGTTCAGCCGCTTGCCGTCATAGCTGTCGGCGATGACGGTGATGCGGCCGTCCAGCTCCGTGCGGGTGACGCGGCGCGTCAGATGTTCGCAGGTGATGAGGCGGCCCTGGCGGTCGCGCGTATTGCCATTGGCGTTGTTGGCGGGTTCGCGAAAGACATCGACGCGGCCGGTCGATTCACTCCAGCGCATCATCTTGTTGGAGGGGATGTCGGACCAGACCAGGCAGCGCTGGTCGCCGAACCAGACCGGCCCCTCGCTCCAGCGGAAGCCGGTCGCCAGCCGCTCCACCGCCGCCAGCGCCAGGCGGTAGCGGTTGAAGCTGGGGTCCAGCACCTCGATGGAGGGGTCCGGGTAACGGCCGGGAGCTTCGCGCTGCGCGAAGGCGGGTGTGGCGGCAAGCGCGACCACCCCGCCGGCGGCGCCCAGCAGGGCGCGACGGCTGGAGGACATAAGCGATTCCTTCCCTTGTTCATTCCGGCCTCTGACGGGCCGGCGGGAGGCTCGCATGTCGTCCCAATGGGCCACAGCCCGCCGATCCTTGGCGGGGCGACATCACCGAAACGTGAGGCAGCTCAGCCGCGCAGCAATTCCTCGACCATCGCGCGACTCGGAGTCGCGCCGTCCCGCGCCCGCAGCCCACCGGCGGCGGAGGCGAAGCGCATGGCGTGGTCCACCTTCTGGCGCTCCGCGATGGCCAGCGCATAGGCGCCGTGGAACACATCCCCCGCCCCGGTGGTGTTGGTGGCCTGGACCCGGAAGGCAGGGGTGATGCGGGGTTCGGGGTCCTGCGCCGTCAGCCACAGCGTGCCCTTTTCCCCCCGCGTCACGGCGGCCACCAGGCAGCCCTCCGCGATCGCCTTGCGCAGCCCCTCGACCGGCCGGGCGCCCGGGGCGTAATTGGCCAGGCCGGGTTCGGAGAACACCGCATGATCGCTGCGCGGAATCAGGTCCAGCAGCAGGCGCGTCTCGCTTTTCTCGCCGTCGATCACGGTGGGGATGCCGCGGGCGCGGGCGTAATCCAGCGCGCGGGCGCTGCCCTCCGCCCAGCGCGGGTCGCATAGAAAGGCCTGGGCGCCGTCCAGGATATGCAGCGGCAGCCAGGCCGGGTCCGTACCCAGATTGTCGCCGCGATAGGCGTAGATGCTGCGCTCCCCCACCGGGTCGACCAGCACGGCGGAGACCGGGGTACGGCCGCCCGTCGCCTTGTGGCAATGGGAGACATCGACGCCCTGTTCCGCCAGCGCCTCCAGCAGAGGAGGCCCGTTGAGGTCATCCCCGACCCGCCCCCAGAAGACGCAGCGCCCGCCCAGCCGGGCCACGGCGACCGAGGCATTGGCCGCAAGCCCGCCCGCGCCGAGGCTGTAGCCGGTGGCGCGGTTCTTCGAGGGGGGTTGGACGATATCCTGCACGAGGAAAGTGTGGTCCATGACGACGCTGCCGAGGCAGACGACGATCGGCGGGAGGTCAGGCTCGGTCATGCCACCCAGGGTTCCATCACGCGGAGGGTTTCGCCAAGCGGAGATTGCGGCGACGCCGCCTCTGCCGGACTGGCTGCGCACGCGCATCCTGCACCTGGATCCTGAATTGATGGTGTTGGACAAGCCCGCCGGCCTGCCGGTTTCCGCCCGCCAGGGCGAAAGCCTGGAGAGCTGGCTGCCCGCCTTGCGCCTCGGCAAGAAGCGGCTGCCGCAGCCGGCGCACCGGCTGGATGCCGATACCGCGGGCTGCCTGGCCTTGGGCCGCACCGCGCCGATGCTGGCGCGGATCAACGCGCTATTCGCCGCGCGGCAAGTGCAAAAAACCTATTGGGCCGTGGTGCGCGGCGATCCCGGCGCCGAATCGGGCGTGGTGGAGGCGCCACTGAAAAAGATCAGCAGCGCGGCGCAGGGCTGGCGGATGCAGGTGGATGCGAAGGGCGACCCCGCGCGCAGCCCCTGGCGGGTGTTGGGGCGCGGGGCGGGACTCACCTGGCTCGAACTGGCGCCGGAGACCGGGCGGACGCATCAGTTGCGGGTGCATTGCGCGCATCTCGGCTGCCCGATCCTGGGCGATGCGCTGTATGGCGGCGGCCAGGCTGGTGGCCTGCACCTTCTGGCGCGCGCCCTGACCCTGCCGCTGGAGCCCGAACTGCGGTTCGAGGCGCCGGTGCCCGCCCATATGCAGGCGGCGATCCGGGCCTGCGGGGGATAGGTCAGGCCAGATCTGAGGGATGGGAGGCCTGAGGCTGAGGTCCGGGCCTCGCCGCGCTCACCGCACGCGCAACTCGGCCGCCGCCGCAACGCCATCCGCGTCCAGCACCGTCACCCGATAAAAACCTGGGCCGGGCGGGGTCCAGGCGGCCTCGCGCCGGGCGCGGTGGTGGTCCAGCGGGGCGCCGTCGACCAGGAAGGTCAGCGGGCGGCGGCCGCCGGCGGCGCGCAGCGTGACATGGCCGGCCCCCTCCGACAGTTCGGCGCCGGGCATGGGGAACAGCAGGCGCAGCCGGTCCGCGGCCTCGGCGAAGGGGCGCGGGGTCGCGCGGATGCGCAGCGGCTGGCGCGGCGCGGCGGGCAGGCGGGCGAAGATCGCGGCCAGTACCGGCAGGGCGGCGGTCCGCCCGGTGAGGCCCGGAATCGGCGTGCCATCCGGCCGTCCGACCCAGACGCCCGCCACATGCCGCGCATCCAGCCCCAGCGCCCAGCCATCCCGCCCACCCCAGGAGGTGCCGGTCTTCCAGGCCACCCCCTCGGGCCCGCCCCCCGGAAAGGGATTTACCAGTATGCCCGCCACCTCCGACGCCGCGCGCGGGCGCAGGACCTGCACGGGCGCGGAAGCGGCCCCCGGAAGCGCCACCAATGGCGCGGCGCGGCCGGCATCGCCGAGCAGGGCATAGAGCGCCACCAACTCCCGCAGCGTCGTCCCCGCCCCGCCGAGCGCCAACGGCAGGGAAGGTTCCGCGCCCGGCGCCATGCGTGGCGGGCTGCCGGCCAGCTTCAGCGCGGTGGCATAGCGCAGCACGCCCAGCTCGCTCAGCAGCGCCACCGCCGGCAGGTTCAGCGACTGTCGCAGAGCATCGGCCGCCGTGATGCGGCCCATGAAGTCGCGGGAGAAATTCTCCGGCGCGTAATTGCCGAAGCGGAAGGGCAGGTCCGCCACCAGCGTTTCGGGCCGCGCCAGTCCCGCCTCGAAGGCCATCGCATAGAGGAAGGGTTTTTGGGCCGAGCCGGGGGAGCGGATGGCGCGCGTCAGGTCCAGCATGCCGGCGCGGGTCTCGACGCCAAAACTGCCGCCGACAAGGGCGCGGATTTCGCGGGATTCGATTTCCGCCACCACCATCGCCATGGCGGCGTGGTCCGACAGGGGTAGCAGCCGGTCCTCCGCCAGCGCCTCCGCCGCGCGTTGCAGGTCGCGGTCGAGGGTGGTGCGGATGCGCGCGCCCGGTTCCGCGCCCTGGGCCAGTTGGCGGGCGAGGTGTGGCGCCAGGCGCGGCATGGGCTGGCGGGCGGCGGGCACCGGGCTGGCCAGGGCGAGGTCACGCTCCGCCG
This sequence comes from Roseomonas sp. F4, assembly GCF_053891155.1. Lineage (NCBI taxonomy): Bacteria > Pseudomonadati > Pseudomonadota > Alphaproteobacteria > Acetobacterales > Roseomonadaceae > Roseomonas > Roseomonas sp. F4. The sequence goes on along the minus strand of NZ_JBSSHK010000002.1, from coordinate 55,700 downwards.
CGCTCACCTGGCCGGCGCCGGGGGCGCGCTGGCGCAAAAGGGCGTCGCGGGCCTGGCGCGCGGCGTCCGGATGGCGGTCTGGCCGCAACGCCTCCGGCCGCCGGGCCAAAGCGACCAGCAGAGCGGAGTCGGCGGCGTCGAGCTGGCCCGGCTGACGGCCGAACCACGCGAGCGAGCCGGCGCGCAACCCTTCCAGATTGCCGCCCTGGGGGGCCAGGGTCAGCCAGATGCCCAGGATTTCGTCCTTGCTGAACCGCGCTTCCAGTTGCAGGGCGCGCAGCATCTCGACGAATTTGCTGCGCAGCGTGCGGGGCCGGGGTTCCAGCAGGCGGGCGGCCTGCATGGTCAGCGTGGAGCCACCGGAGACGATCCGCCCGGCGCGAATCCACTGGAAGGCTGCGCGGCCCAACGCCAGGGGATCGACGCCCGGATGCCAGCGGAAACGCGCATCCTCCGCCGCGATCAGCATGGCGAGGAGGTGCGGCGGCACATCGGCGGTGGCCGTGGGCAGGCGCCAGATGCCGCCCGTGGCCGGCAGGGTGGAAAGGGTGCGGCCCTGGCGGTCCAGGATTTCGACGCCGGCGTGGAGGCGGGCGAGGTTGGGGGGGAAGGCGCGGTCGAGGGTGAGGAGGGTGGTGGCGATCACGAAGCCAAGACAGCCGGCGAGAACGAGGCGCCTCCTTCTCCCCCTGACAGGGGGAGAGGGTGGGGGTGAGGGGGGCCGCGACTTGGAAGGCGCGCCCTCGCCACCCAAAGCCCCCCTCACCCAACCCTCTCCCCCCGTTGGGTGGAGAGGGCTATCACGCGCACACCCCTCCATCACTCGCTCGGCAACACCGTGATCCGCGCCGCGTTCTGCCGCGCGAAAACGCCCGGACGGTACATGTCCTGCGCCTCCATCCCCGGCAGTTCGAAGCGCCCTGCGGTCACCGCCCGCAGCCGGACGGCGAAGCGCGCCAGGGGCTCACCTGCCGTCAGGGTCATGGCGGCGGCGTAGCGGTCGTCGCGGGCGGGCTGGGCCTCCGGCTCGGTCAGGGTGCCGAGCCAGGCCATGCCCTGCACCTCGCCCGAGCCGAGCCGCCCGGCGATCTCCCAGCCGGCTGGCAGGCCCTGGATCAGCATGGCCTGGTGCTGTTCGTTGGTGGTGGCGCGCACCTCCATCAGCAGCACGAAGCCGGTGCCGGCGCGCAGCGTGTCGAGGTTCAGCGGCTGGCCATCCAGCGCGAAGAAGCGCCGCGCCACCCGCATCCCCTGCGACGCCGCGGGCAGAGGTGAGGTCGGAACGCCGGTCAGCGACACCGCCTGCACCACCGGCGCATCGCCCCGGTTGCGCACCTCCCCGGCTGCCGTCAGCGGTGCGGTCACCACGCCGGCCACCGGCAGGTCACGCTCATCCAGCGTGATGCGCGCCGGCCGGCCATCCCGACCGAGCACAAAGGCGGCGGCGACGGCCCAGGCCTGTTCCTGGGTATTACTCACCGCCGGGGTGAATTCCGATCCGGGCAGACGGCCGAGCAGCGCCGGCAGCCGGTCCTGCGCCACGCCGCTTTCGCGCAGCAGCAGGGCAGTGGCCAGCGCATCCCGCGCCGCGCTGCCGAAATCGCTGTACCAGACCTGCCGCGCCGGGGCGGCCAGGCTGTCGGCGAAGATCGCCTCCGCCCGCCCCCGATCGCCCGCCCGGGCGAAGGCGGCGGCCAATTGCGCCTTGGCGAGCGGCGTTGGCAGCCGGTCGAGCTGTTCCGCCAGCCGCCGCGCCGCGCCCAGCCGGTTGCGCCCGGCCAGCGACAGCACATGCACGCGATAGGCCTGCACGGAGAGCGCCTCCGGCGTGTCGCCGCCGCTTTCCAGATCATCCTCCGCGGCCTGAAGCGCGGTGTTCAGCGCCGCCTCCGGCACCGGGGCGCCATTGGCGCGCGCCCGCAGCAGCGCTTCCGTCGCATAGAGGCTGGCCCATTCCTGCACCTGGCCCTCCGCGCTCCAATAGCCAAAGCGCCCGGAATAGGTCTGGCGATCGAGCACGGAGGCGATGGCCCGGCCGAGCAGCGCCGCATCCTCCTGCGCCGTGTCCGGATTGGCCGGGGCGTAGGACAGCGCCAGGACGCGGGAGGAAGCCTGTTCCACGCAGTCCAGCGGGAAGCGCCGCAGGGCGGAGAGCAGGGCCTGCGGGTCGTAGCGCACCGGCGCGCCCCAGCTCGCCGTGGCCCGCCAGGTGCCGGGCAGGAAGCGGGACGAAGGCAGGGCCAGTGGCGCGGTGGCGCCGGGAGCCAGCGTGCTGACCGCCACCTCCGTCACCGGGGGGCGGGAGGAGCGGATGGTGATCGCTGCCTCGCGCTCGGTCCGAAACCCATCCGGGCCGGTGACGGCAAGCCGCACCACCCCCTGCCCCACCATGGTCGCGCGCAGCGTGGTCGCCGGCACAGCGCGGGCGCCGGTGGCCAGGGACTGGTCGAAGCTGGCCAGGCCGGCGAGTTCGATGGCGCCGGTCGCGGTCAGGCTCATGCGGAAATCGCCCGCAGGCAGTTCCACATTGTGCAGCAGCAGCGGCAGCCGTGCCTCGTCGCCCGGGGCCAGGAAGCGCGGCAGCAGCATCTCGGCCACCGCCTGTTCCCGCACCGTCATCGGCTTGGCCGCCGCGCCGATGCGGCTGCCGTCCCAGGCCACCGCCATCAGCCGCAACTCGCCGGCGAAATCCGGCAGGTCGAGGGGGATGGTCGCAGTGCCATCGGAGGCGAGCTGCACCGGCCCCTCGAACAGCGCCACCAGACGCTGCGGAATCTGGAGCCCGGCGCCACCCTCCATGCCGTCGCCACCCTGGCGCAGCAGCGCGGCCTCGCCTTCCGCCGGGGCGATCAGTCGGCCGTAATCGTCGCGAATATCCAGGCCCAGCCGCCGCCGCGCCAGGAAATGCGCGACCGGATCGGGGGAGGCGAAGTTGGTGATCCGTAGAATGCCCTCATCGACGGCCGCCAGGGTCACCATGGCGGTGCCGCTGGCGCCGGCAAGGCGGATCGGCACATCCACGCGGGTGCGCGGCCGGGCCAAGGCGGGCGAGGCGATGGTCAGCTCCATCCGCCGCGCCGCCGGGTCCAGCCCGATCCAGGCGAGGCCCAGCGCCCGCGCCGGCCGCCCCGCCGGGGCACTGCCGGGCCGGAAGACCGTGACGGCGACATGCGCACCAGGCCCCCATTCGGCGGCCACCGGCACCTCCACCTCCAGCCCCGCCTCCGGCACCTCGACCTCTCGCAGGGAGACCAGCCGGTCGGTCAGCACGGCGATGCTGGCGCGGCCGGCGAAGGGCGGGGTGATGCGCAGCCGCGCCGTGTCGCCGGCCGCATAGGCGCGACGGTCGGCGGCGACATCGACGCGGTCCGGCACCTCGGCCGATTCCGCCTGCGCCCAGCCGGCGCGGAAACGGTAGCTGGCGATGCCGAGGCCATTCGGCTCCGTCACCTCCAGCCGGTAGCGGCCGAAGGGCAGGTTGCGGGCGAAGCGCGCCGGGCGGCCGGGGGCCACCTGGACATCGGTGGAATCCACCGGCTCATCGCGCCACACCGTCTCATAGCGGGCGAGGCGTTCGCGGGTGACGATGCGCCAATCCGGCCTTTCCCGCACCAGCCGCACCCGCAGCGTGCCGCTGGTGGCGGCGCCGTCCGGGTTTACCGCGGCGATGTCGAAAGCGGCCTCCGCTCCGTCATTCACCGCGCCGCCCTCGAAGGCCGGTCGGATGGCCAGCAGGGTGCCGCGGGCGCGCACCGGCAGGGACAGGCGCGTGCCACTGGTGCGCCCGCCGGGCTCCGACATCAGCACCGAGACATCGGCACGCAGCGGCCGGGTGGTGTCCGGTGCCTGGGGCAGCAGAAGGGAGAGCGTCGCCTTGCCCTCTGCATCCGTCTCCGGCACGTCGAAGGCCTGCATGTCCGGCGTGAAGCTTTCGTCCATCAGGCCGAAGCGCCAGCCGCGCCAGGCCTCGAAGGGCTGCGGATCGACGGAAAGGCGCAGCTCCGCCGAGCCGGTCAGCCCGGCGCCGGGCGCGCCATAGAGGAAGCGGGCCGTGACCGGCACCTCCAGCGCCTGTCCGGCCACCAGCGGGCCGGGGGTCGGGCCGGCGGTGACTTCCAGCCGTTCCGGCACGAAGGCATCCACCCGGAAGGTGGTGGTGCCGATCGGCGGGGCGTTGGGGTCGGCCAGCACCTCCACCGTCCAGGCGCCCGCGGGCGCGCTGGCCGAGAGCGTCACCAGCGCCACGAAGGCCGCGCCCGCCACCCGATCCGGCACGGATTCAAAAAACACCTGGCCATTGGGGCGCTTGATGCGCAGCCGCGCCGGCAGGTCCACCGGCTGGCCGCCGCCATCGCGCAGCAGCGCGCCCACCCGCACCACCTCACCCGGGCGATAGATGCCGCGGTCGAGCCAGAGGAAAGCATCCAGCGGCCCCGGATGCGGCCGACCCTCCGCCCCACGATCGGTCAGGTCGAAGGCGGCGCTTTCCAGGTTCAGCGTGGCGAAATCCTCGCCGGAGAAGGCCTGCACCGCCAGCGGGGCAAGCTGGCCGGCGCCACGCAGCGCCGCCGCGCCGAAGCGCGCCAGGCCATCCGCGCCCGTCTCGGCTTCCGCCAGTACGTCATTGTTGCGCGCCAGCAGCGCCACCCGCACGCCGGAACGCGGCGCGGCATCCGAGAATCCGCGCAGCTGCACGGCCAGCCCCTGCGGCCCGCGCCAGGCGGTGATGCCGAGATCGGTCGCCAGCACGGCCAGCGAGGCGCTGCCCCGCCCCCGCGTGCCATCCCCCGGCCGCGCCACCAGCACATACATGCCGGGGCCCGAAGCGCGCAGCGCCTCCGGCAACGGCAGGGCCGTGCGGGTCATGCGGTTGGGCTCGGCGGCGGGCAGTTCGGCGCGGCCTTCCCAGACAATGCGGCCGAGATCCTCCGACAGATTCTCCGCCACCCATTCATCCATGATCTGGCCCGGCCGCCAGTCCCGCATCAGCGGCACGGTGTTGCGCTCCGTGATCCGGACCAGTCGCAGATGCAGCGCGGTGACATTCACGGTGGCGACCGTCACCCGCGGCTCCTGGCCCTGCGGCAGCAGGAAGGCGCGGCTGTCGAAGGCGATGCGGGCGGGGCGGTTCGGCATGGCGATGCGCAGCGTGGTGTCGCGCAGCATCCGCAGCCCATCCTCCCCGGGCAGGCCGGTGCGCAGGGTCAGCCGCGTGGTCTGGCCCCAGGGCAGGCCGGCGACGCAGATCACATCGCCTTCGCGGGTCACCGCCATCTCCGGCAAGGGCGGATCGGCGGTCAGCCAGTCCTGAGGCTGCCAATCCGTGCGGCGAGCGGGGGCGGAGCTGAAGGTCAGGCAGGCCCGCGCCGGCTCGGCATCCGGCTCCGTCTGGATGCGGCGCACCAGCAGGCCGGCGGCGCGGCGGGCGGCGCTGAGCAGCTCGCGCTGCTTCACATCCTCCGGCGCCCGTTCCACCACAGCCTCCAGCGCCTCGATCTGCCACATCGGCTGGTTCAGCCGGCGCAGCGCCTCCGCCATCAGGGTCAGGGAGGGGATTTCGGGCGCGCCGCCGGGGACCATCATATAGGCGCGCCAGCCGGCCTGGAGGGCGCGCAGCGCCTCCGGCGGGTTGCGGGCGAGCTGGGCGCGGGCCAGCGCCATCCAATGATCGGCGGTGGCCTGGCCGGCGCCGACGCGCTCCTCCCAGGCCGTGGCGGCAGCCGTCCAGTCATTGCGGGCTTCCGCCGCGCGGGCGCGGGTCTCGGCCTGGCTGCGCTGCTGCGGCGTGGCGCCGGCGGGGAAGCGGCGGTTCAGCGTATTTTCGTAATTCGCCGCGTCATTGGGCAGGCCCGGCGGGTCGAAGGCCTGCGCGACCCCCGGCAGCAGCCAGCCCAGCAGCATCAGGACAGGCAGCAACAAGCGTGGCGACATGGGCGGCTCCCGCGCGGCGTTTTGGGCAGCATGGCACGCCACGGGGATGGCGTGCAGCAGCGCAGCCAGGATCGTCCGAACAAATAACCGGCGCGAGGCCCGTGGGATTCACGCTTTCGCAAGCAGCCTCGGCGCAGGCTGCCCGGGCCGGGGCAGCGCCCCACCCCTTCTGGGAGCCTCTCGCATGAAGCGCGCGCGCAAACGCGTCCTGGTTACCGGCGGCGCCGGCTTCCTCGGTTCCCATCTGTGTGAGCGGCTGCTCGCGGAGGGGGAGGAGGTGATCTGCCTCGACAACTTCTTCACGGGCTCGCGGGACAATATCCGCCACCTGCTGCCGCATCCGCATTTCGAGGTGATCCGCCACGACGTCACCCAGCCGATCCAGGTCGAGGTGGACGAGATCTACAACCTGGCCTGCCCGGCCTCCCCGGTGCATTACCAGCACAATCCGGTGCAGACGGTGCGTACCTCCGTCCATGGCGCGATCAACCTGCTGGACCTGGCCAAGCGCCTGGGCGCGCGGATCTTCCAGGCCTCGACGTCCGAGGTCTATGGCGACCCGGCGGTGCATCCGCAGCGGGAAAGCTACCGTGGCAACGTCAATCCCATCGGCATCCGCGCCTGTTACGACGAGGGCAAGCGCTGCGCGGAAACGCTGTTCTTCGACTATCACCGCCAGGACGGGGTGGAGATCAGGGTCGGGCGGATCTTCAACACCTATGGTCCGCGCATGCATCCGCAGGATGGGCGCGTGGTGTCCAACTTCATCGTGCAAGCGCTGCGCGGAGAGCCGATCACACTCTATGGCGATGGGCGGCAGACGCGATCCTTCTGCTATGTCGATGACCTGGTCGACGCCATCGTGCGGCTGATGCGCGCGCCGGATGGCGTGAGCGGGCCGGTGAACATCGGCAACCCATCCGAATTCACCATCCGCGAACTGGCGGAGGAGGTGGCGCGACAGACCGGGTCCCGCGCCGGCTTCGTGCTGCGGCCGCTGCCGCAGGACGACCCGATGCAGCGCTGCCCGGACATCACTCTGGCGCGCAGCCTGCTGGGCTGGCAGCCGGAAGTGCCGTTGCAGGAAGGGCTGCGCCGCACCATCGCCTATTTCTCCGAATTGCTGGATCTGCGGCTGCCACTGCACGCGGCGGCGCGCTGACGCGCTTCCGGTTTACCGGCGGGCAACACCGGCCAGGGTAGAATTCCCGCATGACAATGGCCGACAGAAAGTTGGCACCGGAACTCACGGCGCTACGCTGCGTGTTCCTGGTGGCCATGCATCACGGCCTCCAGCTCGCGCCGGATGAGCTGCCGCAGCCGGGCCATGGCGACATGGTGCCGGAGGTGCTGCGCGCTTTGCAGGGCGCCGGGCTGAAGGCCCAGGCGCTGCGCCGCGCGGGTTGGGACAAGGCGGCCGGGCTCGGCACGGCCTATCCGGCGCTGGTGCTGCGCAGCGATGGCAGCTGGGTCATCCTGATCCATATCCTGGACGGCAGCGATGGCCAGCCCGTCGCCGCCGTGCTCGACCCGGTGCGGGAGGCGGAGGGTGTGCGGCTGATGCCGCGCGCGGAATTCCTGGCCGAATGGTCCGGCACGCTGGTGCTGGTGAAGCGCGTGCACGCCCTGACCGATGAGGACCAGCCCTTCGGCCTGCGCTGGTTCCTGCCCGAAATCATCCGCCATCGTCGCTGCTTCGCCGGCGTCGCCATCGCGGCGCTGGTGGCCAATCTGATCGGCTTCGCGATTCCGCTGCTGTTCCAGGTGCTGATCGACAAGGTGATCACGCACCAGGCCTGGCAGACGCTGTATGTGGTGGTCGGGGCCTTCGTGCTGCTGACGGCGTTCGACGCACTGTTCGGCTATATGCGGCAGCAATTGATGCTGCTGGCGAGCAACAAGATCGATGCAAGGCTCGGCGCCCGCACCTTCCGCCACCTTCTGTCCCTGCCGCTGAACTTCTTCGAAACCCACGCCGCCGGCGTGCTGGTGCGGCACATGCAGCAGACCGAAAAGCTGCGCCACTTCCTGACCGGGCGGCTGTTCCAGACCCTGCTGGACGCCGCGCTGCTGCCGATCCTGCTGCTGTTCCTGGCCCTGTATTCGGGTGTGCTGACAGCGGTGGTGCTGGGCTTTTCGCTGGCCATCGCGCTGGTCATCGGCGCCATGGTGCCGAGCTTTCGCGCGAGGCTGAACCGGCTCTATGCGACGGAGGGCGCTCGCCAGGCACATCTGGTGGAAACGCTGCACAATATGCGCGCCGTGAAATCCCTGGTGCTGGAGGGTGCGCGCCAGGCGGATTGGGACCGCAAGCTGGCCGCCGCGGTGCGCCAGCATGCCGAGGTCGGGCGCATCGGCGCGGCGGGCAGCGTCGCCACCGGGGCGCTGGAGAAGCTGATGCAGATCGCGGTGCTGGCCACCGGCGCCACGCTGGTCTTCGACGGCGCGCTGACCATGGGTGCGCTGGTGGCCTTCACCATGCTGTCCGGGCGCGTCAGCGGGCCGCTGGTGCAGATCGTCGCGCTGATCAACGAATACCAGGAAGCCGCCTTGTCCGTGCGCATGCTCGGCACGGTGATGAACACCACGCCGGAGCGCGGTTCCACAACCCGCATGGCCCGCCCGGCCATCAGCGGCCGCCTCGCCTTCGAGGAGGTGAGCTTCCGCTATCCCGGCGCGGCAACGCCGGCGCTCGACCGCGTCTCCTTCACCGTGGAGGAAGGGCAGGTGATCGGCGTCGTCGGCCGATCGGGGTCCGGCAAGACCACCATCACGCGGCTGATCCAGGCGATCCACGCGCCGCAATCAGGGCTGGTCCATCTGGATGGCGTCGATCTGCGGCATATCGACCTGAACCATCTGCGTCGTTCGATCGGCGTGGTGCTTCAGGACAATCTTCTGTTCCGCGGCACCATCCGGGAGAATATCGCCGCGACCCGTCCCGATGCCGGCCTGGACGAGATCATCGAGGTGGCACGGCTCGCCGGCGCGCAGGAATTCATCGACCGGCTGCCGATGTCCTACGACACGCTGGTGGAGGAAGGCGCCAGCAACTTCTCCGGCGGCCAGCGGCAGCGTATCGCCATCGCCCGCGCCCTGCTCACCAAGCCGCGCCTGCTGATCTTCGACGAGGCGACCAGCGCGCTGGACCCGGATAGCGAGGCGATCATCCAGCGCAACCTGGCGGAGATGGCGCGTGGACGGACCATGGTGATCGTTTCCCATCGCCTGTCCTCGCTGGTGAAGTCGGATGCGATCCTCGTCCTCGAACAGGGCAGGCTGCTGGATTGCGCGCCGCATGGCGTGCTGCTGGAGCGCTGCGAGATCTATCGGCACCTATGGCAGCAGCAGACGCAGTTCATCCATTGATGGGCCTTTGCCCCTCCCGCCGCCGCGCCAAGCCCGCGCGGCCGCCGGTGGCGAAGGAAGCGATTGGCTTCCAGGACGACCTGGAAGCACTGATCGCCGAGCCGCCCTCGCGCTTTCTCGGCGGCGGCCCCTGGCTGCTGGCGCTGATGGCGGCCGCGCTGCTGGGCGGCGCGGCGCTGGCGCGGGTGGATGTGGTGGTGACCGGCAGCGGCAGGCTGGTGCCCGATGCGCCGCCCATCGTGCTGCAACCGATCGAACGCGCCGTGCTGCGCGAATGGCGCGTGCGCCCCGGCCAGGCGGTGCGGCAGGGGGAGGTGCTGGCGCTGCTCGATCCCACCTTCGCTGAGGCCGACCGCCAGGCCCTCGCCGCCCAGGCGCAATCCTTGCAGGCGCAGCTCACGCGGGTGGAGGCGGAGCTGGCCGGCACGCCGCCCGCCCCGGCCGGCAACCCGGATGCCGCCCTGCAAGCCGTGCTGCATGCGCAGCGCCAGTCGCTGCGCGCCACGCGGTTGCAGGCGCTGGAGGCGGATACGCGGGCGCTGGACCAGGCGCTGCACGCGCTGACCGCGCAGCAGGCCAGCCTGGCCGAGCGCGCCGCCATCGCCCGCGACGTCGAAGCCATGCGCCTGCGCCTGACCGAGGGCCAGATCGGCTCCCGCCTGAACCTTCTCGCCGCCCGCAGCGCGCGGCTGGAGGCGGAACAGGCGCTGGAAGCGGCGCGCAGCCGGCAGCAGGAACTCGCGCACAGCCTGGAAGCCCGCCGCGCCGAGCGTGACGGCTTTCGGGATGACTGGACCCGGCAATTGCTGGAGGAGGCGGTGCGGCTGCGCGGCGAATTGGTGCGCGTGTCGGAATCGCTCGGCAAGGCGACACGGCTGGCGGCGATGAGCACCATCACCGCACCGGCCGATGGCGTGGTGCTGGAAGTGGCGCGCCGTTCCGCCGGATCGGTGCTGCGGGAGGCGGAGCCGCTGGTGACGCTGGTGCCGGCGGATGCGCCGCTGATCGCGGAGATCACGCTGCGCTCGGCCGATATCGGCCATCTGCGCATCGGCGATCCGGTGGTCCTGAAGGTGGACGCCTTCCCCTTCCAGCGCCACGGCCCTTTGCACGGCACCCTGCGCGCCGTCAGCCGCGAAAGCTTCGGCGCCAACCAGCCGGCCGGGACGGAGCCTCTGCCGGGCGTCACCGGCGGCGCGGTGCATCGTGGCCAGGTGGAGATCTCGCCCGGCGCGGCGCTGCGGCTGGCGCCGGGGCTGGCGCTGATCCCGGGCATGACGCTGGCCGCCGAGGTGAAGGTCGGTGACCGCAGCGTGTTGGGCTACATCCTGAACCCGCTGCTGCGCGGTTTGCAGGAAAGCCTGCGGGAGCCATAGCGGCGCGCCGATCTCGACAAGCTTATTGGCGGCCGATGTCCCAGTGGCTGGTCTCGAACTGCCTTCGACGGCTGCTCGGCAGCATGGCCGCCTGTCCGCGCAACAGGCTCTCAACCTCCCTCGCCGGCAGGGGACCGCTGTAGAAATAGCCCTGCAATTCGTGGCAGCCATGGCGTTGCGCCCATTCGGCCATCGCCAGCGTCTCGATGCCTTCGGCCACGATGGTGACCTGCATGAAGTTGCACATGGCGATCACCAGGCGGACGATTTCCTCATTGCGCGGCAGACCCTGCATCAGGCTGCGATCGATCTTGATGCAGTCGACGGCCATCTCGTTCAGGCGGGCCAGGTTGGAATAGCCCGTGCCGAAGTCATCAATGGCGATGCGAATGCCGAGCATCCGGACATTCGCCAGATTGGCACTCAGCACGGGATTGTCCTCGATGAGCAGCGTCTCAGTCACCTCCAGCTCAAGCCGCGACGGATTGCAGCCGTGCTCATCGAGGATGCGCTGCACCATGCAGGCGAAGTCCGCCTCGCAGAGCTGGCGCTGGGACACGTTGACGGAGACGGAGATATCCAGCCCCCGCCGCTCCCACTCACAACGCTGCCGCACCACCTGTTCCAGCATGGCGGCGCCGAGCTGGTTGATGAGGCCCGACTTCTCCGCGACGGGAATGAATTCGGAGGGTGGGATCAGGCCACGTTCGGGGTGCTTCCAACGCGCCAGCGCCTCCACCGACACCGCACGCTGGGCCGTGGCGGAATAGCGCGGCTGGTAGTAGGGCACGATATGGCCGTCACGCAGCGCATCCCGGAGATCCGAGAGGAGCTGAAGCTCCTCCTCCCGCTGGTTGCGCATGCTTTCGTCGAACATCCGGCACTGATTCCGCCCGCCGGCCTTCGCCTCATACATCGCGAGATCGGCGCGCTGCATCAGGAGCTGTGCGTTGATGCCATGATGCGGGAAGCAGGCGATGCCGATGCTCGGCGTCACCAGCAGCTTGCGACGCTCCGCATGCACCGGCAGCGCCAGGCGATCCAGGATCAGCTCCGCCAGGGCCGCGATGCGCCCTGCCTGGTCCGGCGCCTCCATGGCCAGGAACAAGAACTCGTCGCCGCCCAGGCGGATCACCGTGTCATCGCCGAGGCGCAGATCGGAAAGCCTTTGCGCGACCTCTATCAGAACGCCATCGCCATAAAGATGTCCGAGCGTGTCGTTGATGGCCTTGAACTGGTCGAGATCGATGAACAGCACGCCGATCCGCGCGCCACGCTGTTCCGCCTTGCGGACCATCGTCTGGAAGCGTGCGGGCATGGCGAGCCGGTTCGGCAGACCGGTCAGGGGGTCGTGATGGGCGCGGCTCTGTGCCAGCGCCTCGGCCTCCTTCAGCTCCGTGACATCCGTCTCGCTGACCAGGATCGATGGTCGGCCCGAGACCGGGTCGTGGCAGGAACGGACCGTCAGCTCATGCCAGCGCTGGCCCGCGGTGCTGAGGACCTCCGTGATCAGGCTGACCTCCGCCTCGCTGCGGATCTGCGCCATCATGCGGTCGAAATCCGGCCGGTGCAGGAATCGCGAAGGAAGGTCCTGATGGGGGGATTCGAAGCTGGCCCGTGCGGCGGGGTTGCAGTACAGCGTGCGGCCATCGAGATCGTGCAGCGAGATCATCAGCTTGGTGTGCAGCAAGGCATCCGCGCTGCGAATCGCTTCCGGCTGAAGGCGGGCCTCGTCCCGGCCTTCGCACAGCATCCCCATGCGCCCATCATCCAGCCTGGCGCCACTGAGCCTGACTTCCAGCGGCCGCGGAACGCCACGGGGATACAGGGTCCACATCTCGGTGAACGCCGCGTCATGGCTCATGAAATCGCTCTGGTACTGGCGAAGCCTGCGCGCGACGGCGGGCGACATATCCGCCTTCAGGTCACGCGACGCCAGTTCCGCCATCGAGGCGGCGTTCCAGACATCCAGGGCCGCGACATTGGCCCAGATGACGCGGCCCTCATCGATGTCGAAGATCCAGATCGCGGCGATCAACCGGTCCAGCAGGCAGGCCGGTACCCCGCCCATAGGTGACATGGACGGCATCGCGGATCGCTCGATGACATCCCTTGGATTCATCGATCCGTGCCTCCGCCCGCCGAGGATGACGAAACGGAGCGCGATGCCCGCAAGATGAGGGCGCGGCAACGGATCTGCGCATCGGACACAGACCCGCTCTGGCGCCAGGTTGAGGGCGGGCTTTGGCAGCTAACGGATTCGCGTGCAGCGTGCGGCGTATACACGAACGTCTCGATTACTGTTCGCCGTCACATTTATAGGAGGATCCTTGCGCATTGGTTGACGGGGCGCCGCCGTCGCAGCCCGGATGCAAGATGCGCCCCGGGCATAGTCCCCGGGGCGTCCGGATCAGGCGGCGATCGGCATCGCCTGTGGCACCGCGGCGCGCGGCTTGCGCAGGACACTGACGAAATAGCCGTTGTGCCAATCGCTGTCCTTGAAGGCGATCTCCGGATGGGTGTTGTCCAGCGTGGTGCGGATTTCCGCGCCGTAGAGAAGCTGCAAGCCACCCTGCACGATGGCGCGATGCGTGCCGGCGCGTACCGGCCACCAGTTCCAATCGTCACAGATGAAGACGAATTCGTCCTTCACCGCGGGCAGCGCGGCGATCAGCCCGTCATGCTGATCCTGCTCCTCATGCGGCCCATCGAAGAGATAGACCTCGAAGGGCGCATGGCGGGCGGCGAGGTCGGCGAAGGGAACGGCCCGGAAGTCGGCCTCGATCACCTCCACCGCCGCCTGTTCCGTGCGGAACTGCGCGAGATTGCCGAGGAAGGCATCGCGGGGGCCGCCGAACTGGCTCCAATTGTCGATGGCCACGGCCTGCACCGCATTGCCATGGATCGCGCTGCACAGCGTCGATCCCATCCAGCTTCCCACTTCCAGATAGCCGGTGCGGCCCAGCTTGCGCAGCAGGCCGTTGATGAAGTGGCGGTAGCGGGCACCCGACATGCCATCGATGTTGTAGATGCCCTGGCTACGGTCGATCGGCGCGGCCAGCGCTTCCGACAAGGCCAGGCGCAAGGGGGCGACGAGGCGCGCCTCCGGCTCGATCAGGATCTCGGTCAGATGGGTCATCGGGGCTTTTCTCCGCGCGGCAGCTCGCGCGCCATGTGACCGGAAAGGGCTGAACGGAGCGTGAAGGACGGCACATATCCAGAGTCCGTTCATTCTTTCCCGGCAGAGTGCCCCCCGCACCTGTTCCGGAAAAGCCGACGCATGGACACGCTACCGCCCCTTCTACAGACCCGCCGCGTGCTGCATGTGGGCTGCGGTGCCGCCTCGCCCGACAAGCTGCCGCCGCATTTCTTCCCCGTCGGGGAATGGCAGGAAATCCGGCTGGATATCGATCCGGATGTGGCGCCCGACGTCGTCTCCAGCATCACCGACATGGCGGCGGTGCCGGATGGGTCCGTCGATGCGGTCTGGTCCTCGCACAATCTGGAACATCTGTTCCCGCATGAAGTGCCGCTGGCGCTGCGGGAATTCCGCCGCGTGCTGAAGCCGGATGGCTTCGCGCTGATGACCATGCCGGATCTGCAACAGGTGGCGCGGCTGGTGGCGGAGGACCGGCTGACGGAGCCGGCCTATATGTCGCCCATGGGGCCGATCACGCCGCTCGACATGCTGTATGGCCATGGCGGGTCGCTGGCGCAGGGCAATGCCTTCATGGGCCATCGCGGCGGCTTCACGGCGCGGTCGCTGGAAGCGGCGCTGCTGGCGGCTGGCTTCCCCATCGTGCGCGTCGTTCGCGACCAGAGCTTCGCGCTCTGGGCGACCGCCTATATGGGTGGCGTCAGGGCGTAACCCTGACGCTCTCCAGCGCCGCTTCCAGGCGGCGCGTGAAGCCCGCGCAGTCGCCCAGCGTGCGCGCCCAGGCATCCCCCGCCAGCACCTGCTTCGCCGCCGCATGGCGGTCCCGATCGGTGGCGAGGGCGATGGCGCGGGCGACGTAGTCCTCCCGGCTTTCGGTGATGCCATCGGTCAGGCCGATGGCCGTCAACAGGCTGCAGGCCATGCGCGCGGCAAAGGCCTGGCCGGCGAGGGTCAGCAGCGGCAGGCCCATGCGCAGCGCGTCGCTGGCCACCGTGCCGGAGTTGTAGGGCGTGGTGTCCAGGAACAGATCCGCCAGCCGCATCCGCGCCAGGTAGCGCGCCGGTTCCACCCGCGGCCCGAGCACCAGGCGGTGCGCCGGCAGGCCCGAAGCCTCCCACCGTGCGCGCAGATTGGCGCTGGCGCCGTGCCCATCCTCCGCCAGCCACAGTACCGAGTCCGGCACGGCGTGCAGGATACGCAGCCAATCGGAAAACATCTCCTCCGTGATCTTGTAGAAATTGGCGAAGCAGCAGAAGACGAAAGCGTCCTGCGGAAGACCCTCCTCCGCCCGCGTCACCTCCGGCAGCTCCGGCATGCGGCTGTCATTGGCCTGGTACAGGCCCTCGATGGCCAGCGGCTTCGGCGCGTAGAGATGCGCGCGCTCGGGCGGCACCGCCACCGTGTCGCACAGCAGAAAGTCCAGCTCCGGCAGGGGCACATTGCCGATATAGCCGAGATAGGTGCCCTGCACCGGGGCCGGCTTCCAGCGCAGCACGCCCATCCGCGCGCCACGCGTCAGCCCGTTCAGGTCGATCAGGATGTCGATTTCATCCGCACGGATGCGCCGCGCCGCCTGTTCGTCATCCATCGCCACGATGCGCACATGATGGTCCAGCGCGCCGATGACCCGCGCGCGAATATCGCTGCCATCCTCGGGGGAGGAGCAATAGCCGAAGACCTCGAAGCGGGCGCGGTCGTGGCGTTCCAGCACCTCCGCGATCAGGAAGCTCATCGCATGGCGGCAGAAGTCGGAGGAGAGGTAGCCGATGCGGATGCGGTCGTGGCGATAGCCCTGCGCCGGCGCCAGCCGTTCCGGCGCCGCCGGTATCTTGCGCTCCAGCCAGGTGGCGACGATGCGGCGTTGCAGCTCGATATCATCGAACAGCGCCAACGCGCCGAGCGGCCCCGCATGCAGCTGCGCATCGGCCCGCGAAAGCCCGGGAATGTCGCCGGCGTGGATCGGCCACAGACACAGCTTCTGGCGTAGATGCGTCCAATGTTGCAGCACATCCGGCTGCATCGGGTCGCTGACCAGGCTGGCGCGCAGCGATTGCTCGGCATCGGCGAAGCGGCCGGATTGTTCCTGCACGCGGCCGCGCTGGTTCAGCAGATTGCGGCGCGTGGCCTCCGGCTGCAAGGCCGCGTCCCAGGCCGCCAGCGCCGCCTCCGCCTGCCCGGTCGCTTCCAGCGCGAGGCCGAGATTGATCGCCGCCTCGTGGAAATCCGCCTTCAGCGCCAGGGCGTTGCGGTAGCAGACTATTGCCTGGCCCGGGTCGCCCATCTGCGCCAGTTCGACACCCAGGTTGAACCAGGCGGCCATCGCCTGGGCATGGCCCGGATTGGCGGCGAGCCAGGCCTGGTAGACGGCGATCGTCACGCCGCGCCGCCCTTCCCGCGTCGCCTGCTCCACAAGCGGCAGAAGCCCTTCCAGGCGGATGGCGCGCAGCGCGCGCTGGCGCCGCGCTTCCTCCGCCGGCGGCAGCAGCGGTGGCCAGGCGGGGCCGGCGATCAGCCCGGCCAGCCAGCCGAGATCCAACGTCTCCATCGGCAGGATCGCGTTCATGCCGCACTCCACAGCCGCGCATCCGGCGGCAGTTTCTGGAAGCCATTGCGCCGCGCCAGTCTGGCGCGCCAGCGTTCCGTGTAATCCGGCACGGTGAACAGCTCCCGCGCATCGTGATCCTCGGCCAGGCCGAGATCGAGATAGGTGTCGAGATTGGTCAGATCCGGGCGCGGTAGCGTGCCGTCGCGGAAGGCCGCCCACATCGTCTCGAACTGCGCCTCGATGGCGCGCACGAAGGCCTCCGTGTCGAACAGCACGGAGGTTTCGCGCAGCGCCAGAAGCCGGGGACGATAAGCACGCAGCCGCGCGACATCGTTGCCCAGAGCGATGGCCTGGGCGACATAATCCGCCGGCGTGTCGCAGACCAGTTCCGGCACGCCAGCCGCGCGCACCAGGCTGGCGCAGACGCGACTGGCAAAGCCGCGGCCCGGCAGGGTCAGCACCGGCGTGCCCATCCAGAGCGCGTCGGACGCCGTGGTATGCGCGCCATAGGGCGCCGTATCCAGGAACAGGTCGGCGGCGGCGTAGCGCGCGACATGATCGGCATTGCCCGCCATCGACGCGAAGACCAGCCGCCCCGGGTCGATCCCCGCCGCCGCGGCGCGCTCGCGCAGCTTCACATCCACCGCATCGCTGGACTTCAGCAGCCAGAGCACGCTGCCGGGCACGCCGTGCAGCACCCGCATCCAGCGTTCGAAGACGAAGGGCGTGATCTTCTGGGCGCCGTTGAAACAGCAGAACACCACCGCATCTTCCGGCAGGCCGAGCGAGGCGCGCGTTGGCGTGGCCGCCACCTGCCGGTGCCGGTCATTCGGCTGGTAGCAGGGCAGCCGCTGCACAGCCTCCGAATACCAAGCCTCCGACCCCGGAGGGATGATGGTGTCGTCGGCCAGGATATAGTGGTGATAAGGCGTGCCCATGGTGCCGGCATAGCCGAGCCAGTTGACGATCACCGGCGCCGGTCGGCGCGACAGAAGCTTCGTGCGCGCGCCGCGCGTATGGCCGTTGATGTCGACCAGTATGTCGATGCCATCCGCCAGCATCAGCGCCAGGGCGGCGTCGTCATCCAGCGGCGTGATGTCCGTCCAGTGTTCCGCGCTGTCGCGGATGCGCGCCTTCACCGCATCCTCCTGCGGGATGCCACAGTAATAGATGAAGACCTCGAAGCGCTCGCGGTCATGCAGGCGGTACATGTCGGCGGTCAGATGGCCGATGGCATGCGAACGAAGGTCGGAGGAGAGATAGCCGATGCGCAGCCGCCGTCCCGGCACCTCCGTGCGCCGATCCGCGAAATCCGCCTCGCTGCGGAATTCGGCGGGTATCCCGGCCTCGGCCTGCGAATAGGCGGCGGACAGCGCCAGGGCCATCAGCGGATCATCGGCATAGGTCACGAAGCTCAGCGGCGCCATGCCGTGCAGCAGCGCGCCGCGATCCAGCGGCCCCACCGCTTCCAGCAGGGGCCAGGCGCATTGCCGCTGGCGCAGGCTGATCCAGTGCTGCACCACATCGCGCATGGTGGGCGCGATCTCGATGATCTGGCGCAGATGCGCCTCCGCCTCCGCATGGCGCTGCTGCGATTCCAGGACGCGCGCGATGTGCTTCAGCGCGGCAGTCTTATAGGCCAGCGCATCGCCGGTCAGCGCGGCGAGGCTGCCCGCCGCATGCGCCCAATGCGCGATCGCCGGCTCCACCGCGCCCAGCCGTTCATAGACCACGCCCAGATTGATGAAGGGTGGGATGAAGGCGGCGTTGCGGCGGATGGCCTCGGCGAAGGCGGCGGCGGCGCCCGGCAGGTCATCGAGGCCCGAGAGCAGCACGCCATAGTTGAAATAGACGGCATGCCCCAGCGGGTCCGCCGGATGGCGGTCCAGCCAGTCGCGATACAGCGCGGCCGCCTGCCTTGCCTCACCGAGGCTGGTCAGTTGATGGGCTGAGCCGAACAGCTCCGCCACCGTGTCGATCCGCATGCTTCCATCCTGGCGCGCTGCAAAGGGCGGCGCAGCATGCGGCGCGGCGGTGAAGAACAGGTTACCGGGAAGGATCGCATTTCGTCGGCGCGGGATTCATCACCCGTCAACGCTTCCTGCCTAGGCTGCTCCAACGCCGGGACGACAAAACGTCCACCCGCACGCATTGCGCCACCTCCCCCCCCCGGAATCCGTGATTCCAGGCGCGATGCTTTGTTCCCATACGGGAGTTACAGGTGATGGCGCTGTTCGATTCGCTCACGACGACCCAGATCGGGCAGCTGACCACCACCACAATTGCTGCGTTGACCACTTCACAGATCCGAACGCTGGCCACGACCCAGGTGGCGGCGCTGACCACGACGCAGTTCGGCGTCATGGCTTCCACCCAGCTTGGCGCGCTGACCAGCACGCAGGCCGCGGCGCTGGAGACCACCGACCTCGCATCGCTGGGCACCACGCAGATACGCGGCCTGGTCTCGACGCAGCTCTCGGCGCTCAGCACGACACAGCTCGGCGCGCTGACCAGCACCCAGCTCGGCGCTTTCTCCTCCGTCCAGGCGGCGGCACTGAACACCACCCAGGTCGCGGCGCTGACCACCACCCAGGTTGGCGGGCTGGGCACCACGCAGATCATCGGCCTGACCAGCACCCAGCTGGCGTCCTTGACCACCACCCAGGTCGGCGCCCTGACCACGACGCAGATCGCGGCCATCGGCAGCGTCGCCCTGCGCGGCATGGAAACCACCGACCTCGCCGCGCTGACCACCACCCAGATCCTGGGCCTGACCGCGACCCAACTCGCCGCCCTGACCACCACCCAGGCGGCAGCGCTGGAGACCACCGACCTCGCGGTGCTCACCACCACGCAGATCCGCGGCCTGGTTTCCACCCAGCTCGGCGCCCTGACCACGACGCAGGCCGTGGCGCTGACCACGACGCAGCTCAATGCGCTGACGGCAACGCAGGTGGCGAGCCTCAGCACCACGCAGATGGGCGCGCTGACCACCACCCAGGTCGCGGCACTCGGCACCACGCAGGTGGCGGGCCTGACCTCCGGCCAGTTGACCGCGCTGACCACCACGCAGATCGGCGCCCTGACCAGCACCCAGATCGGCGCCATCACGGCGACGCAGATGCGCGGTCTGGAAACGACGGATGTCGCGGCGCTGACCACCACCCAGGTCGCCGGCCTGACCTCCAGCCAGCTCACCGGCCTCAGCGCGACGCAGGTCGTGGCGCTGGAGACCACGGACCTCGCCGCGCTCACCACCACCCAGATGCGCGGCCTGACCACGACGCAGGTCGCGGTGCTGACCACGACGCAGGCGGCGGCGCTGACCACGACGCAGCTCGCCGCGCTGGCGACAACGCAGGTCGCGGGCCTGACCAGCACTCAGCTGGCGGCCTTGACCACCACGCAGTTCGGTGGCCTGTCCAGCACGCAGATCGGTGCCATCAGCTCCCTGCAGATCCGCGGCATCGAGACCACGGACCTCGCCGCGCTGACCACCACCCAGATCGGCGGCCTGACCGCCGTGCAGCTCGGCGCGCTGACCACCACCCAGACGGCGGCGCTGGAAACAACAGACCTCGCGGCGCTCACCACGACGCAGCTGCGCGGGCTGAGCAGCACGCAGCTCGGCGCGCTGACCACGACGCAGGCGGTGGCGCTGACCACGACGCAGGTCGCCTCGCTGACCAACTCCCAGGTCGGTGGGTTGACGACGACCCAGGTCGGTGCCCTGACCACGACGCAGGTCGGTGCGCTCGGCACCACGCAGATGGCCGGGCTGATCTCCAGCCAGGTGGCGGCGCTGACCACCACCCAGGTCGGCGTGCTGACCACGACGCAGATCGCCGCCATCGGCAGCAGCCAGATCCGCGGCATGGAGACCACTGACCTCGCCGCCCTGACCACCACCCAGATCCTCGGCCTGACCACGGCCCAGCTCGGCTCGCTGACCACCACCCAGGCTGCGGCGCTGGAAACCACCGACCTCGTGGCACTGACCACGACTCAGCTCGGCGGCCTGGTGTCCACCCAGCTCGCGGCGCTGACCACCACGCAGGCCACCGCGCTGACGACGACCCAGGTCGGCGCTCTGACCACGACCCAGGTCGGTGCCTTCACGGCCACCCAGATCGCGGCGCTGACCACCACCCAGATCGGCGCCTTCGGCACCACCCAGATCCAGGGCCTGACCACCGGCCAGCTCGCCGCCCTGACAACCACGCAGGTCGGCGCCCTGACCAGCACCCAGGTCGGCGCCATCCGCCGCAACTGGATCACCGGGCTGGAAACGACCGACCTCGCCGCCTTCACCACCACGCAGATCGGCGGTCTGTCCTCCGACCAGGTGAATTCGCTGAGCAGCACCCAGTTCGCGGCGCTGGAAACCACTGACCTCGCCGTGCTGACCACCACGCAGCTGCGCGGCCTGACCAGCACCCAGCTCGGCGCCCTGACCACCACCCAGGCCGCCGCCCTGACGACGACGCAGATCGCCTCCCTGGCCAGCACCCAGATCTCGGGCGTCACCTCCGCGCAGCTCGCGGCGCTGAACACGACGCAGATCGGCACGCTGACCAGCACCCAGCTTGGCGCCATCAGCTCCACCGCGCTGCGCGGCATGGAGACCACGGACCTCGCCGCGCTGACCACCACGCAGGTGGCCGGGCTGACCGCGACGCAGATCGGCGCGCTGACCACCACCCAGGCCGTGGCGCTGGAAACCACTGACCTCGCCTCGCTCACCACCACCCAGCTGCGCGGGCTGACCAGCACGCAGGTGGCGGCGCTGACCACGACGCAGGCCGTGGCACTGACCAGCACGCAGATGGCGGCGCTGAACAGCACGCAGTTCGCCGCGCTGACCAGCACCCAGACGGCAGCGCTGACGACAACGCAGGTCGGCGCGCTCGGCACCACCCAGATTGCCGGCCTCACCTCCACCCAATTGGCGGCGCTGACCACCACCCAGGTCGCAGGGCTGACCACGACGCAGATCGCGGCCATCCGCAGCAGCCAGATCCGCGGCATGGAGACCACCGACCTCGCCGCCCTGACCACCACCCAGATCCTCGGCCTGACCACGGGCCAGCTCAGCTCGCTGACCAGCACCCAGGCGGCGGCGCTGGAGACCACGGACCTCGTGGCGCTGACCACGACGCAGCTCGGCGGCCTGGTGTCCACCCAGCTCGCGGCGCTGACGACAACGCAGGCCATCGCCCTGACGACGACGCAGGTCGGTGCCTTGACCACGACGCAGGTCGGTTCCCTGACCACCACCCAGGTGGCGGCGCTGACCACCACCCAGATCGCTGCCTTCGGCACCACTCAGATCCAGGGCCTCACCACCGGCCAGCTCGCCGCCCTGACAACCACGCAGGTCGGTGCCCTGACCAGCACCCAGGTCGGCGCCATCCGCCGCAACTGGATCACCGGGCTGGAAACGACCGACCTCGCCGCCTT
Source organism: Roseomonas sp. F4 (assembly GCF_053891155.1). Taxonomy (NCBI): domain Bacteria; kingdom Pseudomonadati; phylum Pseudomonadota; class Alphaproteobacteria; order Acetobacterales; family Roseomonadaceae; genus Roseomonas; species Roseomonas sp. F4. The sequence goes on along the minus strand of NZ_JBSSHK010000002.1, from coordinate 33,862 downwards.
CACCACCACGCAGATCGGCGGTCTGTCCTCCGACCAGGTGAATTCGCTGAGCAGCACCCAGGTCGCGGCGCTGGAAACCACCGACCTCGCCGTGTTGACCACGACCCAGCTGCGCGGCCTGACATCGACCCAGCTCGGCGCCTTGACCACCACCCAGGCCGCCGCCCTGACCACGACGCAGATCGCCTCCCTGGCCAGCACTCAGATATCGGGCATCGGCTCCGCACAGTTGGCGACGCTGACCACCACCCAGATCGGCTCCATCACCAGCACGCAGATCGCGGCCATCACCTCCACCGCGCTGCGGGGGATGGAGACGACCGATCTCGCCGCGCTCACCACGACGCAGGTCGCTGGCCTGACCGCGACGCAGATCGGCGCGCTGACCACCACCCAGGCCTCGGCGCTGGAGACCACCGACCTCGTCACGCTCACCACGACGCAGCTGCGCGGCTTGAACGCGACGCAGATCGCCGCCCTGACCACGACGCAGACCACGGCGCTGACCACGACGCAGATGGCGGCGCTGAGCAGCAGCCAGTTCGCGGCGCTGACCAGCACCCAGGCCTCCAGCCTGACCACGACGCAGATCGGCGCGATGGGCACCACTCAGGTGGCCGGCCTGACCAGCACCCAGCTGGCATCCTTGACCACCACCCAGGTCGGCGTGCTGACCACGACACAGATCGCGGCCATCGGCAGCGTTGCCCTGCGCGGCATGGAGACCACTGACCTCGCCGCTCTCACCACCACCCAGATTGGCGGCCTGACCACCACGCAGGTCGCGGCGCTCACCACCACCCAGGCGGCGGCGCTGGAGACCACCGACCTTGCGGTGCTCACCACGACGCAGCTTGGCGGCCTGACCAGCGCCCAGCTCGCGGCGTTGACCACCACCCAGGCCACGGCCCTGACCACCACCCAGGTCGGCGCTCTGACCACGACCCAGGTCGGTGCCTTCACGGCCACGCAGATCGCGGCGCTGACCACCACCCAGATCGGCGCCTTCGGCACCACCCAGATCCAGGGCCTCACCACCACCCAACTTGCCGCGCTCACCACCACCCAGGTCGGCGTGCTGACCAGCACCCAGGTCGGCGCCATCCGCCGCAACTGGATCACCGGGCTGGAGACCACTGACCTCGCCGCCTTCACCACCACGCAGATCGGCGGCCTGTCCTCCGACCAGGTGAATTCGCTGAGCAGCACCCAGGTCGCTGCGCTGGAAACCACTGACCTTGCGGTGCTGACCACCACGCAGCTGCGTGGCCTGACCAGCACCCAGCTCGGCGCCCTGACCACAACCCAGGCCGCCGCCCTGACCACGACGCAGATCGCCTCGCTGGCCAGCACCCAGATCTCGGGCATCGGCTCCGCACAGCTGGCGACGCTGGCCACCACCCAGATCGGGGCCCTGACCACCACCCAGATCGCAGCCATCGGCAGTGTCGCCCTGCGCGGCATGGAGACCACGGACCTCGCCGCCCTGACCACCACCCAGGTGGCCGGGCTGACCGCGACGCAGATCGGTGCCTTGACCACCACCCAGGCTTCGGCGCTGGAAACCACCGATCTCGTTACGCTCACCACCACCCAGGTGCGCGGTCTGACCAGCACGCAGGTGGCCTCCCTGACCACGACGCAGGCGGTCGCCCTGACGACGACGCAGGTGGCTGCGCTGACCAGCTCCCAGGTCGGCGGGCTGACCACCACTCAGCTCGGAACCCTGACCACCACCCAGGTCGGCGCCTTCGGCACCACCCAGGTGGCGGGGCTGAGCAGCAACCAGCTGGCGGCCCTGACCACCACTCAGGTCGGCGTGCTGACCACGACGCAGATCGCGGCCATCGGCAGTGTCGCGCTCCGCGGCATGGAGACCACCGACCTCGCCGCCCTGACCACCACCCAGATCGGCGGCCTGACCACCACGCAGGTCGCGGCGCTCACCACCACCCAGGCGGCGGCGCTGGAAACCACCGACCTTGCGGTGCTCACCACGACGCAGTTCGGCGGCCTGACCAGCACCCAGTTGGCGGCTCTGACCACCACCCAGGCCATCGCCCTGACCACGACGCAGGTCGGCGCCCTGACCACCACCCAGGTTGGCGGCTTCACCACCACCCAGGTCGCGGCGCTCACCACCACCCAGATCGGCGCCTTCGGCACCACTCAGATCCAGGGCCTCACCACCGGCCAGCTCGCCGCCCTGACCACCACGCAGGTCGGCGCCCTGACCAGCACCCAGGTCGGCGCCATCCGCCGCAACTGGATCACCGGGCTGGAAACGACCGACCTCGCCGCCTTCACCACCACGCAGATCGGCGGCCTCTCCTCCGACCAGGTGAATTCGCTGAGCAGCACCCAGGTCGCTGCGCTGGAAACCACCGACCTCGCGGTGCTGACCACGACGCAGCTGCGTGGCCTGACCAGCACCCAGCTCGGCGCCCTGACCACAACCCAGGCCGCCGCCCTGACGACGACGCAGATCGCCTCCCTGGCCAGTACCCAGATCTCGGGCATCGGCTCCGCACAGCTGGCGACGCTGACCACCACCCAGATCGGCTCCATCACCAGCACGCAGATCGCCGCCATCACCTCCACCGCGCTGCGGGGGATGGAGACGACCGACCTCGCCGCCCTGACCACGACGCAGGTCGCTGGCCTGACCGCGACGCAGATCGGCGCCTTGACCACCACCCAGGCCTCGGCACTGGAAACAACCGACCTCGTCACACTCACCACGACGCAGCTGCGGGGCCTGACCAGCACCCAGGTGGCCTCCCTGACCACCACCCAGGCCGTGACGCTGACCACGACGCAGGTGGCCGCGCTGACCAGCTCCCAGATCGGCGGGCTGACCACCACCCAGCTCGGTAGCCTGACCACCACCCAGGTCGGCGCCTTCGGCACCACCCAGGTGGCGGGGCTGAGCAGCAACCAGCTCGCGGCCCTGACCACCACCCAGGTCGGCGTGCTGACCACGACGCAGATCGCCGCCATCGGCAGCGTCGCGCTCCGCGGCATGGAGACCACGGACCTCGCCGCCCTGACCACGACCCAGATCGGCGGCCTGACCACCACGCAGCTCAGCTCGCTGACCACCACCCAGGCGGCGGCGCTCGAAACCACCGACCTCGCGGTGCTCACCACGACGCAGCTGCGCGGCCTGACCAGCACCCAGTTGGCGGCGCTGACCACCACCCAGGCCATCGCCCTGACGACGACGCAGGTCGCCACGCTCACCACCACCCAGGTTGGCGGCTTCACCACCACCCAGGTCGCGGCGCTCACCACCACGCAGATCGCTGCCTTCGGCTCCGACCAGGTGATGGGCCTCACCACCGGCCAGCTCGCCGCCCTGACCACGACGCAGGTCGGTGCCCTGACCAGCACCCAGATCGGCAGCATCCGCCGCAACTGGATCCGCGGGATGGAGACCACCGACCTCGCCGCCCTGACCACCACCCAGATGGCCGGACTGACCTCCGACCAGCTGAACGGCTTGACCAATACCCAGGTCGCGGCGCTGGAAACCACCGACCTCGCGGTGCTGACCACGACGCAGCTGCGCGGCCTGACCAGCACCCAGCTCGGTGCCCTGACCACGACCCAGGCGGCGGCGATGACCACCACCCAGGTCGCCTCGCTGGTGAACAGCCAGATCTCCGGGCTGATCTCCAGCCAGGTCGCCGCGCTGACCACCACCCAGATCGGGGCGCTGACCACCACCCAGATCGCCGCCATCACCTCCACCGCGCTCCGCGGCATGGAGACCACCGACCTCGTCGCCCTGACCACCACCCAGATCGGCGGCCTGACCAGCACCCAGCTTTCCGCCCTGACCTCCACCCAGGCGGCCTCGCTGGAAACGACGGATCTGGTGGCGCTGACCACCACGCAGTTCCGCGGCCTGGACTCCACCCAGCTCGCGGCGCTGACCACGACGCAGGCGGTGGCGCTGACCACCACCCAGCTCGGCGCGCTGACCACCACCCAGGCCTCGGCGTTCACCACCACCCAGGTGGCCGCGCTGACCACGACGCAGATCGGCGGGCTGGGCACCACCCAGATCGGCGGCCTCGGCAGCAATCAGCTCGCGGCGCTGACCACGACCCAGGTGGGGGCGCTCACCTCCACCCAGATCGGTGGCATCAGCAGCGTGCAGATCAAGGGCATGGAAACCACCGACATCGCGGTGCTGACCACCACGCAGTTCGGCGGCCTGTCCTCCACCCAGCTCAGCGCGCTGACCAGCACCCAGGTCACCGCCCTGACCACCACCCAGGCCGCGGCGCTGGCCACCAGCCAGCTTGTCGGCCTGACCCAGACCCAGATCGGCGCCTTGACCACGACCCAGGTCGTGGCGCTGACCAGCACCTCCGTCACCGCGCTGACCACGCGGCAGATGGCGGGGCTGACCACGACGCAGCTCGCCTCCCTGACCACCACGCAGGTCACGGCGCTGGAAACGACGGATATCGCGGCGCTCTCGGACGCCCAGGTCGCCGGCTTCACCAGCACCCAGATCGGCGCGATGTCCTCGAACCAGGTGAACGCCTTGTTCAGCTGAACAGGCGGGGGCGGGGGCGATCCCCGCCCCCGTCCCTCACGCCTGCGGCGGCGTCGGCCGGTGGCCGGACACGCGGGCGGCCGCATCCCGCGGCAGCCGCAGCGCGCCGGGCAGCATCGCCAGCATCACCAGGCCGGCCACCACGAAGCCGGCCTGGAATTCCGCCAGGCCCGGTTCGGCCGTGCCCCGAAAATGCATCCCCGCCGCCAGGGTCAGCGACCCCAGCACCACGCCCAACGCCACCGACAATTGCTGGATCGTGCCCGTCATCGCTGTGGCCGCCGCCAGCTTGTTCTGCGGCACATCCGCAAACGCCATGGTGGCCATGGAGGTGAATTGCAGCGAGCGAGACAATCCGCCGGCCGCCAGCACCAGGAAGATGGCAATGGGTGGCCAGGACGGGTTGAACAGCGCGCAGGCCGCCACCCCCGCCGCCGCCGCCACGGCATTGGCCACCAGGATCGTGCGGAAGCCGAAGCGCCGCAGCAGCGGCCGGATCAGCGGCTTCATGGTCAGTGCCCCAAGCGCCGTCGCGAAGGTCAGCAATCCGCTGCCGGAGGCCGAAAGGCCGAAGACCAATTGCAGCGTCAGCGGCAGCATGAAGGGCAGCGCCCCTGCGCCGATGCGGAACAGCGTGCCGCTGACCATCGGCATGCCGAAGCTGGGGATCGACAGCAGGGACAGATCCACCGCCGGCCGCACCGCCTGCTTCGAATGCAGCACCGCCGCCAGCGTCGCCAGCGCACCGAGGCCCAGCACCCCCAGCGTCACCCAGAGCGGCACCAGGCCACGCCCGATCGTCTCCAGCCCCGACACCAGCAGGGCCAGCGCGATGCCCCAGAACAGCAGCCCGCGCGTGTCCAGCGGGCCGGGGTCCTGCCGCTCCAGCTCCGGGATGAAGCGCCAGACCAGCAGCAGCCCGAGCGCGCCGACCGGGATGTTGATCCAGAACACCGCGCGCCAGGACACCGCATCGGTCAGCAGCCCGCCGATCGGAGGGCCGAAGATCGGGCCGAGCAGCGCCGGCATGGTCAGCCAGGTCATCGCCGTCAGCAATTCCTCCTTGCTGACGCGGCGCAGCAGCAGCAGGCGCCCGACCGGCACCATCATGGCGCCGCCGACCCCTTGCAGCACCCGCGCCGCCACCAGCGTGCCGAGGCCCTGCGACAGGCCCACCAGGGCGGAGGCGCCGGTGAAGACCAGGATCGCCCACATGAAGACCCGCCTCGGCCCAAACCGGTCCGCCACCCAGCCGGAGACCGGGATGAAGACGCAGAGCGCCACGAGGTAGGAGGTGATGGCGACCGAGAGATGCACCGGGTCCTGCCCCAGGTCGCGTGCCATGGCCGGCAGGGCGGTGGCCACCACGCTGCTGTCCAGGTTCTGCATGAACAGGGCGCTGGCGACGATCGCCGCGACTATTCTTGGGTCGCGGGGCGCGACGGGGCGCGGATCGCGCGGCTTCTTCTCGGTCTCGCTCACCCGGCCGCCATCTCCCGCAATCGCGCGCGCTGAATCTTTGGGCCGTTCGGCCCATCCACCACCGGAAATCTTTCGAGCGCCACGATCCGTGACGGCACCTTGAAACGCGCCAGATTCGCGCGGCACGCGGCCATCAGCGCGGCCTCGTCATAGCCAGGGCCGGGAATGATGAAGGCGACGGGTTTGCCGCCGGCCTCCACCACCTGGGCGGCCAGGACGCGGGGCTGGGACTGCAAAAAGCCCTCGATCTCCTCGGGGGAGACGAGAAAGCCGCCAATCCGCAACGCATCGCCACGGCGCGTCTGGAAACCGAAGCCGCCATCGGGCTGCGCCGCCGCCAGATCACCGCTGCGGAACCAGCCGTCTGCCGTACGGGCCTGCGCGGTGGCCTCCGGATTGCCGAGATAGCTGTCGAACAGCGAAGGGCCGCGCAGCAGCAGCTCGCCATCCTCCGCGATCCGCCAGCCGGCCTCGGCGCTGACCGGCGCGCCGCCGCCCACCGCGCGATATGGGCCAGCGGGGTTCTGGCCGGCGAACAAGGCCTGCACCTCGGAACTGCCATAGACGCCGCGCACCGCGAGGCCCAGCGCGTCAGATGCCGCCAGCACCCGCTCCGCCTGGCCATGGAAGCTGGCGAATCCGGTGAAGCGAAATCCCCGGTAGGGTCGGCCGGCGGCGGCCTCGGCCAGAAGCAGCAGCCATTCATCGCCGCCGACCATATGGGTGATGAACTCCGCCCGGATCAGCGCATCCGCCGCCGGCGCGTCCAGCTTTTCCAGGCAGGCGATGCGCGCGCCACCGGCCACCGCCGCCAGCGCCGCGCTCAGCCCAAACGTGCCGCAAAGGGGCACGGCGGCGAGCATCGCGGCGCCCGGCGCATCGGTGCCGATGGCGGCCGCCACATCCGCCGCATGGCCGGCGATGGAGGTTTGGTGGTGCAGCACCAGCTTTGGGCCGGCCGTGGTGCCGCTGGTGGTGAAGGTGAGGCATTCGGCCTCGGGCCTCGCCAGATCCGGCGAGTCCTCAGCCTCCAGCAGCGTTTGGCGAGTCAGCACCGGCAGGCCAGCGAGATGGCCCTCCGCCAGCCCATCCATCCCCAGCACCATCCGCAGCGATCCGGGCGGGTCGGGCAGCACGGCGGCGGCGTCCACGGCCGCAAAATCGCGGGCGACGGCCAGTGCCTTGGGGCGGGCGCGGGCCAACAGGTTGCCGACCTCCAGCGCCCGGAAGCGGGTGTTCAGCAGCACGGCGCAGGCACCACGCCGGGCCAGGGCGAACAACAACAGCAGAAAGTCGGGGCGATTCGGCAGGAACAGCGCCACCCGGTCGCCCGGCCCGATACCCGCCGCCGCCAGCCCACCCGCCATGCGCCGCACCTGCGCCTCGGCCTGCCCCCAGCTCAGCCCGGGGAAGGCCGGCGCATCGGGATGGGCGGCGGCGGTGCGGGCCAGAAGGGCGGTGAGTGTGGCAGGGCGTTCCATTGTCCCGCATGATGCGACCGCTTCGCGCGCCCCGCCAGACCACCCCGGGCGGAACAGACCCCCGCTTGACGCGCCGCGCCCAGGGCGTGACGGTCGGAACCATGCCAAGTTCCCCGCCCGACCCCGTCACCCTCGCGGTGCTCGAAAACCGATTCCGCGCCGTGGTGGAGGAGATGGGGGAGGCGCTGCTGCGCACCGCCACCTCCCAGATCCTGAACTCCTCCCGCGACTTTTCGATCGCGCTCTGCGATGCGCGCGGGCGACTGGTGGCGCAGGCGGATCACATCCCGGTTCATGTCGGCGCCATGCCCTTTGCCGCCGAAGCCGCGCTGGAGGCCTTTCCCGGCCAGATGCGCCCAGGCGACTGTTTTCTGCTGAATGACCCCTGGCATGGCGGCAGCCATCTTCCCGACCTGACGATTGTCTTGCCCGTCTTTGCGGATGGGGAACTGGTCTTCCTCTGCGTCGTCCGCGCCCATCAATCCGACATCGGCGGCGCCACCCATGGCGGCTACAACCCCTCCGCCACCGAGATCTGGCAAGAGGGCATCCGCATCCCGCCGATTCGGCTCGGGGAGAATGACACCCTGCGCGAGGACCTCGTGCAGATGCTGGCGCTCAACACCCGCATCGCCCGCGACTTCCGGGGCGACCTGATGGCCATGTGGGGCTCCGCCCGACTCGGCGCGAAGCGGCTGGAGGCGCTGCTGGCCAGCCACGGCGCCCCGAAGCTGAACGCCGCGACGGACGCCATCCTGGACCTGGCCGAGGCCCATGCCCGCCGCATCATCGCCACCTGGGCGGATGGCACCTGGCAGGGCGAGGCGGTGCTCGACGATGACGGCCATGGCGCGGAGAACGTGACCATCCGCGCCACCGTCACCAAGCAGGGCGGTGACCTGACCGTGGACCTGACGGCCAGCGACCCGCAGACGCTCGGCTTCGTCAATTCCTCCTGGCCCAACACCGTCTCCGCCGTGCGGATGGCGCTCGCCTATCTGCTGGACCCGGAGGTGGCGAAGAATGACGGCGCCTTCCGCCCGCTGACGGTGCTGGCGAAGGAGGGCACGGTGGTGCGCGCGGCGGAGGGTGCGGCCGTCACCCTCTGCACCAGCCACTGCTCCAACGAGATCGTGGAGGCGGTGGTGAAGGCCCTGGCCAATGCCTGCCCGGCCCGCGCCATGGGCGGATGGGGCCGCCGTTTTCGCATTGCCATCCAGGGCAATGACCCGCGGCGGGCCGGCAAGAAATTCGTCTGGCACCTGTTCCATGCCCGGCCGGGCGGCGGCGGCCATGCGACCGGCGATGGCTGGTCCGGCGCGGGCGAATGGCATTCAGCCGGCGGGCTGAAATTCGGTAGCGTCGAGATGGCGGAGGCGCGCTTCCCCCTGTTCTTCCGCCGCCACGAATTCTTGGGCGGCTCGGCCGGCGACGGCCAGTATCGCGGCGGACTCGGCGGGGAGCTGGAGCTGGTGGTGGAAACCGCCGGCCCGGCGCGGGCCAATACCGCCGGCGACGGCGCCCGGCACGGCGCGGCGGGGATGCTCGGCGGGCAGGACGGCGCGCCGCATCACTACCGGCTGGTTCCCGTCACGGGCGCGCCGCGCGATCTGCGGACCAAGGAAACCGGGGTGCAGCTCGCGCCCGGCGATGTGTTGCATGTGCGGTCGGGCGGCGGCGGCGGCTGGGGCGACCCGGCGAAGCGCGACCCGGCCGCGCGGGCGGCGGATGCGGCCGAGGGTTTTGTCTGACGCGCTTTTCGAACGGCACAGCCCCCCTCACCCAACCCTCTCCCCCCGTCGGGGGGAGAGGGCTGCGCAGGCTTGGCGCGTAGCGCCTGGCCGAAGCGGGTGAGGGGGGCCGCACATTGGAGTAGCCCATGCTTGCCCCCTACCGGATCGGCTGCGACGTCGGCGGCACTTTTACGGATGTCGTCTGCATCGGTGCCGATGGCAGCACCCTCCTCGCCAAGGCGGCGACCACGCCGGATGACCAGTCGCGAGGCGTGCTCGATGGCCTCGGCGTGCTCGCCGGCATGCTCGGCCTGCCCCTGCCTGAGCTGTTGGCCCAGACCGAACGCCTGGTGCATGGCACCACGGTGGCCACCAACGCCCTGCTGGAACGCCGCACCGCCCGTATCGGCCTGCTGACCACCGAGGGCCATCGCGACGTGATCGAGATGCGCGAAGGCCTGAAGCCCGAACGCTACGACCTGCGCCTCTCACCCCCCGCCCCCCTGGTGCCGCGCCGCCTGCGCCTGCCGCTGCGCGAGCGCATCCGCGCCGATGGCGAGGTGGCCGTCGCCCTGGATGACGCCTCGCTGGCCGCCGCCATCGAGACCCTGCGCGCGGAGCAGGTGCAGGCCGTGGCCATCTGCCTGTTCCATTCCTGGCGCGACCCCTCCCACGAACAGGCCGCCGGCGCCGCCGTGGCCGCCGCCCTGCCCGGCGCCTATGTGACCCTCTCCTCGGACGTGCTGCCGCAGATCAAGGAGTTCGAGCGCTTCTCCACCACCGCGGTGAATGCCGCCGTCGGCCCCATCGTCGCCACCTATCTCGGCCGGCTGGAAACCCGCCTGGCGGAAGCCGGGCTGCGTGCGCCGCTGTTTGTCATTCTCTCCCATGGCGGCGTGGCCCCGGTGGCGGAGGCAGCGCGCATCGCCGCCGGCACCGCCCTCTCCGGCCCCGCCGGCGGCGTCGCCGCCGGGCTGGCGCTGGCACGCGCCGGGCTGGGCCAGGACCTTGTGACCTTCGATGTCGGCGGCACCTCAACCGACGTCGCGCTGATCGACGGTGGCGAGGCCGCGCTCGGCCGGGGCCGCGTGGTGGGCGGGGAGCGGATCGCGCTCGAAAGCCTGGATATCGTCACGCTGGGCGCCGGCGGCGGCTCGATCGCCCATCTGGGCGCAGGTGGCATGATGCGCGTCGGGCCGCGCAGCGCGGGCGCCGTGCCCGGCCCCGCCTGCTACGGCGCGGGCGGCACGGAGCCGGCGGTCACCGATGCCAATCTGGTGCTGGGCTATCTCGACGGGTCGCGCTTCCTCGGCGGCCGGCGGTCGCTGGATCTGGCGGCGGCACAGGGTGCGGTGGAGCGGCTCGGCACGAAGCTCGGCCTTGGCATGATGGAGTGTGCGGCGGGCATCCATGCGCTGGCCAATATCGCCATGGCGGATGGCATCCGCGTCGCCACCGTGCGCCGCGGCGTCGATCCGCGCGGCTTTTGCCTATTGGCCTTCGGCGGGGCGGCGGGGCTGCATGCCAGTGCGGTGGCGCGGGATTTGGGCATGGCGCGGGTCGCCGTGCCGCTGCTGGCGGCGGGCCTGTCCGCCTGGGGCATGTTGCAGACCGACCTCCGCTACGAGGTGTCGCGCAGCCTGATCGGCGCCACCGGCCTGCCGGACGAGCCCGCCATCCGCGCCCTCTTCGCCGAGTTGGAAGCCGCCGCCCGCGCCCGTATGGCCGAGTGGATGGACGGCACGCCCGCCATCCGCCGCAGCGCCGACATGCGCTACGGCGAGCAGGTGTTTGAGGTCGGCGTGCCGCTGGACTCCGTGGATTGGGACGCGCCTGGCCTGCCCGCGCAAATCGCCGAAAGCTTCCACAACCGGCATGAGGCGCTGTTCACCTATGCCCTGCGGGGGGAGGAGGTGGTGCTGGTCACCGCCCGCGTCGCCGCCATCGGTCGCCTGCCCGCCCTGCCCGTGCGCGAGTTGCCGACAGTTGCCCCGGCCACGCCGGTGGCGCAGCGCCGTGCCTTCGTGGCCGGCGCGGTCCAGGACCTGCCCGTCTACAGCTTCACCGCCCTGGCGCCGGGCCAAAAACTGCCCGGCCCGGCCATCGTGGAAAGCGACACCACCACCGTGCTGCTGCTGCCCGGCGACGTGGCCTGGCTGGATGCGCGCGGCTGGCTGGAAGTGGCGGTCGGGGGCTGAGCCCCCGCCCCGCCGAAAGATCAGGCCGCCCGGCCGTAGCCCAGCCTGGCCTCGCCCGCGACGCAGAGCGTGATGGTGGGTGCCAGCGCCGGATCGGCCCCGGGCTGGCCGGAAAGCCAGCCGGCATAAAGCCCTTCCAGCACCGCACCCACCCAGGCTCCCTCGGCATCGTCCCCGGTGCCGATCGCCGGGGCGGCGGCATGGGTCACAAGCAGGCGCCGCTGCTCGACATCGACGGAAAGCTGGCAATAGCCCCATTCCGCCGCGCCCAGCGCGTCATTGATGTGGGATTCCAGGCCCTTCAGCGTGTCGCAATGCGGCAGCGGCATCGCCTCCGCCATGCGCTGCCCGATGGCCCGCATCAGCGCCGCCCGTCCGGCATGGTCCAGATGCGCGTCCAGCGTCTCCACCAGCCCACGCACGAAAATCCGCCACTGCGTCGCGACGCCGCGGCGGGCCAGATAGGCGGCCGTCACCGGTTCTGTCGCCTGAACTTCCGTCATGCCCCGTATCCCATTCAGCGATCGAAGCGGTAGCGGGCATAGAACAGGCCGCGCGTCTCGCTCCAATCCGCGGCCTGATCGAAGCGCAGCGCGCCACCGATGCGCAGCTGCGGCGTCAGCATGTATTCGATATCGCCGCGCAGCCCGCCAGTCAGGCCGGTCTTGGACTGGCCGGCATAGAAGGCATCCACGCCGGACTCGCTATTGGAGCGGGCCACAAGCTGGCCTTGCAGCGTGGTGTCATTCGGGAAGATCTCGGTGCGGTCCTCGGTGAAGGTCGCCACGCCGATGCTCGCACCCACCCGGTAGAACAGGTTGTTGGACCGCCCGCGATAGTCGATCGGCACATTCGCCGCGATGAAGCTCTGCGGGCTGTAATAGCCGCCATGGCCCAGCGTGAAGAAGCGCAGGTTCTTGTCATAGGCGAAGTAGACCAGGTCGAGACCCGTCACCAATTCCTCGGTGGCGGAGCGCCAGATCGGGGTCTGGAAGCCGGCCCCGGCCTCGATGCGACTGTTCTCGGCCACCCCTTCGCCGCTCATGCTGAAATAGCCGCCGGCGATGTAGAAGTTGGTGTCGCCGCTGGCGAATTCGAGCTGCACGCGGCCACCGGTGCGGACCACGCCGCCCCAGGTGCTGCCCAGCGCCGGGTCGCGCAACCCGCCCCAGGATAGCAGGCTGTCCGTCATAGCCCGGCGTTCCGCCGTGACGCGCAGCCGCACGCCATCGCCGATCTCGGGCGCGATTTCGATGCCGCCCACCACATTGTCCCGCAGGAAGCCGAGCGGGGTGGTGCCGATATCGGCGGAGAAGCCGCCGCGGGCATAGGCGGCGCCGAGCGCCACGCCGCTCTGGCTCGATTCCGTGTTGCGCGCGGTATTGGCCTGCGCCTGGGTCAGCGTGCCGCCCGTCCCCGCCAGCGTCAGCGGATAACCGCCAAAGCGCCGCATGGAGGCGAGCGAGCCCTGCAGATCGCCGGAATCCAGCGAGACCGCGCTGGCCCGCGCCGTCAGCCGGCCGCCCATACCTGGCACCGCGATGCTGCCCTCGGCGCCGACATGGGTCTCTGTCAGCGCATCGATGCCGTCATCGCCGGAGCGTGTGCGCATGCCCAGCGCCGGGGTGATGCGCGGTGCGGCTTCCTGCCGAACCTCCACCAGCTGGCGGTTGATCTCGTTCAGCAGCGGATCGGCCGGCTGGGCCGGACCGCCGAGGCTGGGGGAGCCGAAACCCTGCGCCTGGGCGAATTGCTGACCCTGGCCGCCCATATCCTGGCCGGAGAGCGGCACGCGCCGGAAGGGATTCTCCGACTGCGACGGCCGGCCTTCCGGCAGGGTCGCCTGCGGCACCATGGCGCCGCCGAGCAGGCCCGGCGTATCGGTGGCACCGATCTGTTCGCGTCGCATCCGCGCCGCCGCTTCCAGCGCATTGCGGGCGCGGCGCTGGTCGCCCCAGGCGCGGGCCAGCCGCGATTCCAGCAGCGGAATGCGCGGATCGTTCGGCATCAGCGCCCGGCCTTCGGACAGCAATGCCTCCGCCCGGCCCCAGTCGCGATTGGCGATGGCGGCGTCCATCGCCGCCTGCCGCGCATCGGTGTCCCGCGGGTTGCGCGACAGCACAGCCTCGGCGATGCGCCCTGCCTGCTCCGGGTCCCGCGCGCCCTGGTACAGGCGGGCGAGGGCCAGGTTCGCCGCCGGATTCGACGGGTTCTGGCGCAGCGTCGGTTCCAGCACGTCGAAGGCAGCGGCCTGCTGGCCGCGCTGGTTCAACTGGTCGGCGGCGCGGATCGACAGGCCGGCGGAAAGGTCATTGGCCTGCCGGCGCTGATCCGTGGTCAGCCGCCCGGCATCGATCGCCTGGGCGGCGGCGGAGGCCTCCGGGTTGAGCCCGGCCTCGGCCAGCGCACCGGCAGCGGCCAACTGGGCGGCGGGTGCCTGGCCACGCGCCGCGATGGCGTACATCCGCGCCGCTTCCTGCGCGCCGCGGGTGTCGTTGATGCTGTTCAGCGCCCGCACGGCCGCCGGCCCGACCTCCCCGGTCGGATCGCGGCGCGAGGCCATGGCGATCAGCCGCTGGCGCGCCTGCTGGCGCTGCCCGCGCCGCGCCAGCGCGACCGCGTCCTGCACCTCCGCCTGGACGCGCGCGGAGGCCAGAAGCTGGTTGTGGGCGGCGGTGCGCGCGCGGGCCGGGATGCGTTCCATCAGCCGCACCGCCTCGGCGGGGCGGGACTGTTCGAAGGCGAAGATCGCGGCGGCGTGGATCGTCTCCGGCGTCGCCCGGTTCGCGACCGTGGAGGCGACCATCTGGTTCGCTTCCGCGCCCTGACCGGACTGCGCCATCAGCCGCGCCAGGTCGAGCCGTGTCCAGGGGTTGGAGGGGTCGTTCTGGATCGCGGCGCGCAGCAGCGCGGCGGCGGCCTGCGGGTCATCCGTGCGCTGCGCTTCCGCGCGCAGGGCCTCGGCGCGGACCTGCGGCGCGTTGGTGCCACCGATGCGGCGATAGACCTCCTCGGCCTCCGCGAACTTGCCCTGTTCCTGCAAGGCATTGGCGAGGCCGGACATGGCCGCGCCGAAATTGCTGCGCCGCGCCAGCGCGGAGCGATAGCGCTCCTCGGCCAACGCCGCATTGCCCTGGCGCAGCGCGATATCGCCCAGCAGCGCCTCGGCATCCGGCCGGTCGCCGCCGCCGCGCGCGACGATGCGCGCCAGCACGGGCTCCGCCTGGCTGATATTGCCCTGCGCAACGAGGTTGCGCGCCGCCTGGATATCCGGCCCCGGGGCGCCGCCACCGCCGCCGCCGCCACCACGGCCCACGCCCGCATTGCCACGCGGCACCACAGTGGCGCCCCGCAGCGCCTCCTCCCAATTCGCGCGACGCGACGGGTCGGCATCGATCGCCGCCTGCAGCAGGCGCGCGGCCTCGGCCCGGCGTCCCTGACGCAGGCGCACCAGACCCAGCCCGCCGAGCCCTTCCGGGTCGTTGGGGTTCACCTCCAGCACGGCGGAGAAGCGCTGCTCCGCCTCCCGCAGCCGGCCCTCGCTGAAGGACTCCCAACCATCCATGCGGATATTGCCGGTGGGGTCGGTGGGCTGCGCCTGGGCGCGCGCCTCCTCCAACCGCCGCTGGATCTCGGCGTCGTTCGGGAATTGGGCGAGGTAGCCTTCCAGCGGCTGCACCGCCTCCGGCCCCTGGCCGAGCCAGGTCAGCGCCTGGCGCCAGGCGGCGGCGGCACTCTGCTGGCTGCCCGGCTGGCCGGACAGGCGGCGCAGCGCGTCGATGCCCTGGGCGCGGGTTTCCTCGCGATAGGTCAGAACCTGGGCATAGGCGAGCTGCACCGCGGTGTTGTTCGGGTTGCGCCGGGCCAGCCGGCCCAGCCCATCCTGCGATTCCCGCCAGCCAGCCTCGGTGCCGGCAAGGGCCTGGTAGTATTCCAATGCGAAGCTGTCCGGCACCGGCGCGCCGGAGAAGATGGCGCGGTAGCGCTCCACCGCCTCGGCATTGCGGCCGGCCTGGGCGAGTTGGCGTGCCTGGGCAAGTGCGGCGGCATCGACGGTGGAGGTGCGCACCGCGACATCGGCCTGGATGGTGCGCGGATCAGCCGGTGCGGTGGCCCGCAACTGGCCGAGCGCCTGCTGCGCCTGGGCGACATTGCCAAGCTGCGCCTGCGCCTCGGCCAGGCCGGACAGCGCGTCGGCGTTGCGCGGGTCCACCTGCAACACACGCTCCAGAGTCCGCACCACCTGGTCGGGGCGGTTCTGCAGCTTCCAGTAATTCGCCTGATCGAGCAGGGCCGCGATGCCGCGATCCTGGGCGAAGCTGGGGCTGGCCGCCAGGCTGACGGCCACCAAGGCGGTGCTCAGCAGCCCCGCGCGGATCGTCCGGGTCGGGCTTTTCATCATGTGGTCCTCGTCCGCAGACGGATGGCCGCGCGGCGACGCAGCGCCCAATAGGCCGGAATGGCGATGATGGCGCAGGAGATGGCGAGCAGCAGCAGCAGCAGGTCCGGACGCGTCTGCAGGAAGTATTGCGGCCAGATATAGGGCGGCAGGGTACCCACGGTGTAATGGTTGCCCAGGGTGAAGCCACTGATCCGGCCCGCGGACAGGATCGCCAGATCACCCTGCACCCGCGGCGCCTGTTCCGGGTCACGCAGCGCCGCCAGCATCTGTTCCAGCCCCTGCGGGGTGGTGCCGGTCAGCGCCACCACGGACTTGCCGGAGCGCAGCGGGCTTTCGAAGCCCATCAGGATGCCGAGGCCGTCGCCGGTGGACGCCAGCAGGGCCTGCGCCTGTTCCCGCGCAACCCGGGGCTCGTCACCCAGGAACAGGTTGCGGAAGCCTTCCAGCGCATCGGGCAGCGCCACGGTCAGGCGGTTGCCTTCCAGCACCACCGGCCCGTCGCGCAGCAGGGTTTCCAGCGCCGGCTGGCGGCCCAGCGTGCCGATCACCAGCAGGTCGCGCGAGGCCACGCTGTCCAGCGCCGCCGGCCGCACCACCCGGATGCCCGTGGTGGCATGCCCGACATGGGAGGCCAGGCGCCCCATCAGCGTCAGGAAGGAGGTCAGTTCCACCTCATTCGGCTGGTCCGGCAGCACCGCCGCCGTGTCGCTGAAATCCGCC
Source organism: Roseomonas sp. F4 (assembly GCF_053891155.1). Taxonomy (NCBI): domain Bacteria; kingdom Pseudomonadati; phylum Pseudomonadota; class Alphaproteobacteria; order Acetobacterales; family Roseomonadaceae; genus Roseomonas; species Roseomonas sp. F4. The sequence continues at coordinate 17,276 of NZ_JBSSHK010000002.1, read as the reverse complement.
ATGCGGGTGAAGGGGAAGCCCGAGCCGGAGAAGAAGGCCAGGTTCGGCAGGGTGGTGAAGCGATAGGCGTCGGACAGGTCGATGGTGCTGTCCGGGTCGATCCCGGCGCGCACATCGGCCGGCACGGCGATGCAGTCGCCACGGTGCAGCGGCCGCATGTCGAAGCGCATCTGCAATTCATTCGCCCCGAAGATCAGATAGGGCGGCAGGCCGAAGCGGCCGGTCATGCGCTCGGACTGGCCGAACTGGCGGGAGAAGTAGCTCAGCGGCCAGGGCGCGTCGGCATCGCGCAGCGGCAGGCTGCGCAGATAAATGTCGTTCAGCGCGATATCGAGGCGCGACACCGCGACATCGGTGATCGGACCGGGCGGGGAGCGGTAGTTGAGCTCCACCGGCAGCGGCCGGCCACGCCAGGTGTAGAGGTCCGGCGCGGTGCGGAAGGGCACGGAAATCGGACCCGGCGCGTAGCCGAAGGCCTGAAGCTCGGTGGGGTCCACCAACTCACCCAGGCGCACCGGGCGGTCGCTGCGTACCCAGCGCGGCGCGTCATAGGGCTGGCGCGCCGGCACGGTGATGGGCTGCACCACGGCGATTTCGCCGGCCAGGGCTTCCTTGCTGCCGGCCAGCACCACCGCGGCCTGCGCCGCTTCCTCCCCGGTCCGGCCGCCGACCACCAGGATCAGGCCGAAGCGGTCGGTCGGGTTCGGCACCAGCGCCAGGGTCGGCCCGTCGAAGCGGGGCAGCGCCAGGCCGGGGATCGCTTCCGGCCCGCCCGCGATCACCACCGCATTGCCGCGCTGCGGCAGGGTGAAGGAGACGGGGAAGCTCGCGCCGCGATAATCCGCCTGCACGGCGAACCAGGAGGCGACGGTCGCCGCCGCCTGCAGGCCCTCATTGCTCGCCGCCTGCGGCACCACCACCGGCAGCACCAGCGGTTCCCGCAGCAAGCGCGGATCGAAGAAGGGTTCCGGCAGGCGCGCCAGGTCGCGCTGCAAGGGCAGCCGCTCCAGCGTCAGTTGCAGGGTCGAGAGGTCGGAGACATTGGCCCAGAGCAGGCCGGAGAGCGGGTCGTTGCACTCCAGCGTGTAGCGGCCGGTGAAGCGGAAGTTCAGCCGGTTCAGGTCGGCGAAGAACACCGGGTTGATCGGGAATTCCAGCGGGCCGAAGGCCGGTCGGTTGCGGTCCGGGTTGATCACGCCGACGAACTGCTCGTTCAGCGCCATCGCCACCTGGCTGTATTCCGGGATCAGCGCCGGGCTGGTCGCGCCTTGCAGCACCAGACGCGCGCTGGTCACCACCTCATCGCCACGGACGCCGAACAGGACGCCCTGGAGGTCGGAAGTGCCGCGCATCTGCATCGGCGCGCGCAGGCCGAGCTGGCGCAGCGTGCGGGTCTCCGTGCGGGTGGAGCCGATATCGCCGGTCGGCGCGCCGAAGCCACCGATGACGGGACCGCCCTGGAAGGCGGGCTGGGCCTGCGGCAGCGGCGGCAGGCCGGTATTCACCTGACCAACCGTGCCGACCGGCACCTGCTGGCCGGGCACCTGGCCGGGCGCCACCTGCCCGAAGGGAACGAGCGGCCCGGCGCCGGAGACGGAGGGTGCCTGGCCGGGCTGGGCCGGCTGCCCGAAGGGCGTCAGCGGGGCGCCGGCGGGCGGTGCCGTCTGCTGCCCGAAGGGCATCAGCACATTGCCACCGGGGGGACCGGCCGGCGGCTGGCCGGGCTGCGCAAAGGGAGAGCCCTGCACCTGCAAGGGCACCGCGCCACCCTGGGTCGCCGGCGCGCCGAAGGTGCCGACCCCGGGGGATTGCGGCGTCAGCGTCAGCGGCAAGCCCTGCGGACCGGGCTGCAAGGGCGAGGGCGGCGGCGGCGCGCCGCGCAGATTGACCTGCGCCAGGGCCAGACCCGGCGCGGACAGGGCCAAGGCCAGCGCGACCGCGGCGGCGCGACGCACCGTGCTTTCGCCCCGCGCCCGGCGCGTGGGTGCCGTGGGCTCCGGCGGGGCTTCCGCCGTGACTGCCTCGGCGGCCGGGGCCTGCGCGCTCATCACGACCCGGTTGCGCCGCTGGCGGCGGGTGAAGAAGGAGAACTGGCTGTCGCCGCGGAACAGGCCGCCGATGGACCGTGCCACCTCGCCCAGGCTGCGGAGTGGTTTATCTTCGCGCACGTCGTCCCAATCCACCCAAGCATCCGCGCGACCCAGAACGGCGCGCACGATGTTACCCTCGTCATGCAGCGTCTGCGCCGCGAAGCGCAGCTGCATCCGCCCGTCCTGCCAGCGCAGCACCTCCGCCGGAATCGCGACCCATTCGGGGCCCACATCCAGCTCCAGTGTGATCGCCAGATCTTCCGGCACATCGGCCGGCCGCTCGATCGCCACGGCGGCGCCACCCAGCGAAAGGTCCATCGTCTCGCCTTCGATCACCCGTCCATCGGCCAGCACCACATTCGCCGCGATCACGGCGCCGACGCGCGCTCGTTCGCGCACCTGCCGGCGTTCACGACCCACGGCGAGACCCGCCAGCACCACCACGAAGGACAACACCGCCCAAAGGAAGTTCAGCGCGAAGGCCTGGAAGTCCAGGCTGTCCACCGGATTGGTGGTCAGGCCGTAGATGCCCGAGAGAAGGCCGGCGATCAGCGCCAGCGCGAGCACCATGTTCGGGCCCACGGCGCGCAGGTCGAAGAAGCCTTCCTGCAGCGTGCCGCCCTTGTCGGTGACGTTGAATTTTCCCTTCTTCGGGTCGAGCAGCGTCGCGAGCATGACGGGGATCAAATACAGCGCCAGAACCGTCTCGTAGATTTCCGACCAGAAGCTGTGCCGCACATGGCCCGACAGCCGGCTGGTGGCGCCCACCGAATGCAGGATATGCGGGCCCGCATAGGCGATGATCGCAAGCGGCGATGCGGCGATGATGCTCTCGCCGAACAGCAGGAAGGCCAGCGGCGCGGTCAGGAAGACGAAGCGCGGCAGCGGGAACAGGAAGTGGAACTGCGACATGAAGTAGCAGCAGCGCTGATAAAACTTCAGGCCCGCGCCCAGCATCGGGTTCTCGATGCGCAGAATCTGAATCATGCCCCGGCCCCAGCGCATGCGCTGGCCGATATGCAACATCAACCGTTCCGTCGCGAGGCCGGCGGCCAGCGGGATGCGCAGATAGGCCGTGCGCCAGCCGCGCCGCTGCATCTTCAGCGAGCAGTGGCAGTCCTCCGTCACCGTCTCGGTCGGCACGCCGCCCACTTCCAGCAGCGCCTCGCGCCGGATCACCGCGCAGCTGCCGCAGAAGAAGGTGGCGTTCCACAGGTCGTTGCCCTGCTGCACCATGCCGTAGAACAGCAGGCCCTCATTCGGGACGCGCTGGCCGGAGGCCAGGTTCCGCTCAAACGGGTCGGGCGAATAGAAGTGGTGCGGCGTCTGCACCATGGCGAGGTCGCGGTCGCGCAGCAGCCAGCCCACGGTCAGCTGCAGGAAGGCGCGCGTCGCCACGTGGTCGCAGTCGAAGATGCAGATGTATTCGCCGTTGGTGACCTTCAGCGCGGCGTTGATATTGCCGGCCTTGGCGCCCTTGTTGTCGGCGCGGATCAGGTAGTTGCAGCCGACCTGCTCGCAGAAGCGCCGGAATTCGTCGCGGCGGCCGTCATCGAGCAGATAGACGTTCATCTTCTCGCGCGGCCAGTCGATCGCCAGCGCGCCGTAGATGGCGGGCTTCACGATTTCCAGCGGCTCGTTGTAGCTCGGGATGAAGACGTCGATGGTCGGCCATTCCTCCGGATCCTCCGGCAGCGGCACCGGCTTGCGGTCCAACGGCCAGATCGCCTGGAAATAGGCCAGCAGCATGGTGGAAACGGCATAGACCTCGGCCAGCAGAAGGCCGGTGCCGAGGAAGGTCTGGATGAAGCTGGTGAATTCCAGCGTATCGACCAGACGCCAGTAGATGTAGCGCATCGATACCAGGCAGGACATGAAGACGATGAAGATCGTCATCGCCCGGCCCGGGATGCGATTCGCCACCAGGAACAGCAGGAAGCCGGCCACCGCCAGCCAGGCCTGCTGCTCCGCCTGCAATGGCGCAACCGTGAAAATCAGGCCGATGATCAGGCTCAGCGCCATCAACGGCCAGGATACCCACCGTCGCGCCCAGGGCCCGCCGCGAAAGGCACGACCCTGTCGCAGGGATTGGGCAAAGCTCATCGCGCGCCCCAACCCATGCCGAAGCCTTCCGGCGCAGCCGGCAGCGCGGCCTCGATGGCGCGGGCGATGCCGCGGATGTCTTCGGAGGCGCGGCTGTCCGGCGCGATCTCCTGCACCAGCTTCTGCATCGCCAGCGCCTCGGCCAGCGTCTCGTCACGGCTGACCGCGCCGAGCAGGCGCGGGCCGAGATGCCGCGCCACCGCATCGGCGGCCGCGCGCGAAAGGCGGGAATTCAGGTCCACCTCGTTCAGCACAACGCGCAGGCGGCCGGCAAACAGCGCGGCCATGGTACCCGAGCCGAGGAAGCGGCCGCTGTCGATATCCGGGATCAGCGCCGCGCTGATGGCTTCCGCCTGCAGCACGGCGATCACCATCGACGCCATCGGCACCAGCACCGCGAGCGCATGCGACGGGCCGGGCGAGGTGTCGGCGATCACGGTCAGGCCGGGGTCGGAGAGGATGGCGCGCATCGGCGCGGCCAGCAGCTCCGGATCCCGCTCCAGCGCCGCGGCCAGGCCGAGCGCGCCGCGCAGCTCCATCGCGCCATGCGGCAGGACCATCACGCCGGAGGCAGTCTCCCGCACGCAGCTGCGCCAGTCCGGGCGGCGCGGCAGTTCGGAGGTGAAGCCGCCCATATCGGACAGCGGCACGCCGAAATGCAGGCGCAGCGTGTTCTGCGGGTCGAAGTCGATGACCAGCACGCGCCGGCCCTCGCGTTGCAGGGCATCGGCCAGATTGGCCGCCAGGGTGGTCTTACCGACGCCGCCCTTGGGAGACGCGAAGCAGATCAGCGGCATGGTCGGGGGAAGCCTCCCGTGAAAACGTGGAACATCAGGATTGCGACGCGATCGCCTGGGAAGGACGGCGCAGGTCGAGGAAGGCGCCGGCGCTTTCCGCAGGGTCCGCGGCCAGAAGACGCAACAGCTCCGCCAGCGGCAGATCGATCTCGGCCGCCTGGAGGATGGCAGGAGGCAGCGGAACGGAGGCCGGGGCGGCGGGCTCGGGCGCCGGCGCCGCCGTACCACCGCGCCGGGCGGCCAGGCCACCGGGCAGGTCCAGGGCATCGATCAGCGGGAACAGGCTGCGCGGTGCGGCCGCAGGCGCCTCTTCCACCTTGGGCGGCGTGGCGGAGAGCGCCGACAGGGTCGAGACGGCGAGACGCGCGGGCGGCAACGCGACCATCGTATCGGCCGCCCGCAGCAGACCCATATCAGCCACGCCATAATTCGGCTGCGCCGGCGCGGCGGGGGCGGGCGCCACCTCCACCTTCGGAGGCTCCGGCGGGGGCGCCTCGGCCTGCGCCACCTCAACCCGGGGGGCCGCGACCATCACCGTGGCCTCAGTCTCTACAGCGGCGGGTGCTGGCGGTGGCTCCGGCGCGGCAGGCACCGGGGTCCAACCCGTGGCGACAGGCTGCGCTTCAGGCTCCGGCGCGGTGTAGGCGATCGGCGGGGGTGGCTCGGGCGGGCTAACGGGCGCCGGGGCGGGCTCCTGCGGCGCGGTCCAGACATAGGGCTCTGGCTCTACCGAAACGGCGACGGGCGGCGGCGCAGGCGGGGGTGGGGCAGGCGTCGGCTCCACCGGCGCCGGCGCGGGCGTCGGCTCCGCCGAAAGCGAGGCGAGCAAGGGCTCCGACGGCGCGGACCAGGAAACGTGCGGCGCCGGCTGCGGCTCCGGCCAGGCGGGGGGCGGCGCCTCGTTCCAGGCGTGCGGCGACTGCCAGGGCTCGGCGGGCGGAAGGCCCTGCTGCTGCGCGACCTGCGCCGCCGCGTTCATCGCGGCGCCAAGCAGGCCCTGCCCGGATTCCGGCGCCGGAAGCGGCGTCCGGACGGGTTCATTGCCGAAACTGCGGTAACGAATGGCGGGTGCCCGCAGAGCGGCGGCAACCCTGGCAACATCCGTGTCCTGGCGCATCCGAGATATACCCCCCATCGCGCCGCAACATGCCGTGTACGCGACGGTTAGGGAATACCTAATCTATCCCGAAACACCAGGGCTATATAGAAGCTGTCAAGGAATCTCGCCAAGCGAGACGGGCGAGCAGTGTCAAGATGGCTGAATAATAGTCTCGCACCTCGATAATCGAGGGAAAACTCGATATTTGATCCAGCTCGCCGTGCTTGGCGATCGCCAATTGGGCCACGGCTCGTATGCCGACCGGCGCCGCATAGGGCGAGATTGAGTCGCTGCCGAAATCGGTCCAGGCCGGCATCCGCGCATGCTGCGGGTCCGACCAGAATCGCGCCGCGCCGACCGCCGCTGGCTCCCGCCCCAAGCCGGCCCAGGCCAGATAGAGCGGCACGCGCACGGCGTCATAGGAGAATCGGGCCGGCCAACCGGGCGCCGGCGCGGGCCTGCCACCTGCCCGCGGCAGTGCCAGCCAGTCGGCCGGCAGGCTCCACCGGCCGAAGCGCGCGCGGCGCAGCAGCGACAGGCCGTCCGAGGCCAGGCGCAGCCAGGTCGGATCGGGCACCGCCTGCGCCAGCGCCCGTAAGGCCGGGAAGGCGTAGTAGGAGGGGTTGACCACCACATGGTCGCGCTGTTCGAAGCCGCTGGCACCGGGCAGCAGCACCGTCTCCTCCCCCACCTGGCGAATCAGCAGGCGAAGGACATCGCGCGCGATCGCCACGCCCTGCGCGGTGTAATCCGGCGAACGCCACCTCCGGCCCGCGCGCAGCAGCGCCCAGGCCACCATCAGATCGCCATCGGTGGCGTTATTGGGGTCATCCACCACGCCGCTGACGCCGGAGGCATCGGGCCGGAAGCGCCAGGACAGCAGCGCGTCATTGGGCCGCGCCAGTACCCGCAGCGTCCATCCCAGCACGCGGTCGAAGGTTTCCCGGTCCAGCGCCTGCTCGGCGCAGATCAACGCCCAGCCCTGCCCCTCGCTATGGGAAATGCCGTTGTTGAAGGTATCCACCACCCTTCCGTCGGGGCGCAGGAAGCGACTGCAGAAGGCCTGCCATTCCACCGCCTCAAGCGGTGCGACCCCGGGAGCGCTGGCCGAAGGGCCCGCGACGGCCGGGGCAGAGAGCGACGGCGCCGGAAACATCGGTGCGGCCGCCAGGGCGAACAGGGCGCGACGGGAATGGGGATGTGACATGCGTTCCAAGGATCGCAGCAGCAGGTGAATGGGAGGTTGATTAACGCAATCAACAACCATTCAGTGCCGACGTCCAGAAATTTACCCGCATGAGTTGTGTGACGCTGCCGAATACATCTTCACGTCAAAGCGGGCGCCGCAGCATCGCGGCTTTTATCACCAATTTTTGAAAGCTGCCGTCAGTTGACCCGTATCATTCCGGCTTCATCAGCCCTGATCGGCCCTCGGATGCGCCGCACGCCAGGTCTCCAGCAGCCCTACGGCATCGACTCGGGTGTAGCGCTGCGTGGTGGACAGGCTGGCATGGCCCAGAAGGTCCTGGATCGCACGCAGATCGGCCCCGGCCCCCAGCAGATGAGTGGCGAAGGAATGGCGCAAGGCATGCGGCGTGGCGTGTTCCGGCAGCCCCGCCAACCGCCGCCAGTTGCGCAGCGACCTTTGCGCTACGCCGGGATCGAGTCGCGCCCCGCGCGCGCCCACGAACAGCGGCGCATCGGGCGCGGGGTCGGGATGCTCGGCCAGCCAGGCGCCCATCGCCTGCCGCACCACCGGCAGCACCGGCACCAGCCGCTGCTTGTTGCCCTTGCCGGTGACGCGCAGCGCGCCGTCCTGCCCGGGCCGTGGTGCATCCCGCACATCCAGCGCCAGAGCCTCCGCGATGCGGATGCCGCAGCCATAGAGAAGGGTGAACAGCGCCACGTCGCGCGCCGCCTGCATGCGCGGCAGTTCCGCGCGGTCCGGGTCATGCACCGCGCCGATGCCGAAGGCGACCTCCCGCGCCTCCTCCGGCGTCAGGGCGCGGGGCACGGCGCTGGGCGCGCGGGGGCCGCGCAGGCCGGTGAGCGCCGTGGTCGGCTGTCCATGCCGGCGCGCGAGATGGCGCAGGAAGCCGCGCAGCGCCGCAAGCCGGCGGGCGCGGGTGGCATTGCCATCGCCCTGCCGCACCCGCTCCGCCATGAAGGCGCGCAGATCGGCGGGCCGCAGCGCGCCCAGCGCCGCCACATCCGGCTCCTCCCCCAGATGCTGGGTCAGGAAGCCGAGGAACAGGCGCAGATCGCCGCCATAGGCCTCCACCGTATGCGGGCTGGCGCGGCGTTCGGCCGCCAGCATGGCGAGCCAGCCCTGCAACGCCTCCGCCCCGCCCATCTCAGCGCGACATGGCGGCGGCGACGGTGCGGCCGAGGAAGGCCAGGGTGGTGGCCACCTGCCGGGTCGGCAGCGCCGCCGCATCGCGGGCGCCCAGCGCCAGCAGGCAGGGCGTGCCGCAGGCCAGCGGCACGCGCACCAGCGCGTCCCGGGTCACCAGCCCGGCAGCCTCGGCATGCAGCAGGGTCGCGTCCGTCACCTCGGTCCGCACCCGGGCGTCGCGACCGCGGCCGACCAGTCGGGTGACCGCCCCGGCGGGCAGGGGCAGGATGCCGGCCCGGCGAAAGGTGAAGGACAGTTCCGGCCGGCGCGGCAGGCCCAGTGCGGCGGGCGCGGGCTCGGCCAGCACCGTACAGCTATCCACCCGCAGCAAAGCGGGCAGTTCCTGGGTCACGCTCTCCACCACATCCCGCGCCCGCATCAAGGCGAGCACGGCGAGTCGCACCCGCATCACCAGCGTGGCGCCGGCGCGGCCATCCTCGATCGCCGCCTGCATCTCCGCCTCCAGCGCGCGGGTGCGGCTGCGTTCAGCGGCGACCATGGCCATCATGTGGTCGGCGAGGTTTTCGCCATGGATGCGGCGCGGCGGGACAAGGGCGCGATACAGCTCCGGCCGCCGGGCCAGGAAATCCGGGTGGTCGCGCAGATACGCCGCGACCTCCTCGGCCATCGCATCAAGGGACGGGTCGAGGAGGGTCGCGGCGCAGCGTGTCACAGGATAGTTTGCCCCGTCTTGGCCCAGTCGGCGAGGAAGGCCGCCAGGCCGCTATCGGTCAGCGGATGCTTCAGCAACTGCCGGATGACGGCGGGCGGCAGCGTCGCCACATGCGCACCCAGCTTCGCCGACTGCACCAGATGGATCGGGTGGCGGACGGAGGCGACCAGAACCTCCGTCTTCAGGTTCGGATAGTTGCGGTAGATCTGGACGATGTCGCCGATCAGCGTCATGCCATCGGTGGCGATGTCGTCCAGCCGGCCGACGAAGGGCGAGATGAAGGCGGCGCCCGCCTTCGCCGCCAGCAGGGCCTGGGCGGCGGAGAAGCAGAGCGTGACATTGACCGGCGTGCCTTCCTGCGACAGGGCCCGGCAGGTGCGCAGCCCGGCCTCCGTCAGCGGCACCTTCACCGCGACATTGGCGGCGATGTCACGCAGATACTTGCCCTCGGCCAGCATGCCGGCGAAGTCCGTCGCGGTGACCTCCGCGCTCACGGGGCCTTCGGTGATGGCGCAGATCTCGGCGATCACCTCCGACATCTTGCGTCCGGACTTGGCGATCAGGCTGGGATTGGTGGTGACGCCGTCGACCAGGCCGGATTCCGCCAGGGCCCGGATCTCGGCCACATCGGCGGTGTCCACGAAGAATTTCATCAGTCGCGCTTCCTTTGGTCGCAAGGCGGCGGCGTTTGGCCCGGCCGCCCGGCATATCCAACAAACTTGTTTCGGTTTCGTTCGTCTCGGAGCATAGAGCATGGCCCTGCCCGGGTGGAAGTCATCGCAACCGAACCAACTGCCGGGCGTGGCTTCCGCGCCACGAATCCCGGTGCTGCTGCCGTTGCCGCTTGCCGCCGGGGCCTATGACTACCGCATTCCGGCCGGCCTGTCCGTAGAGCCTGGCGATTTCGTGGTGGTGCCGCTGGGGGGGCGGGAGCTGGTGGGCGTCGCCTGGGATGGGGCGGCCGATCCGGACCTGCCGGAGCGCAAGCTGCGCGACATCGCGGGCGTGATGGACGCGCCGCCGATGACGGAGACGCTGCGCCGCTTCGTCGCCTGGGTCGCCAGCTACACGCTGAGCCCGCCCGGCGCCGTACTGCGCATGGCGATGAGTTCCCCGGCCGGGCTGGAACCGCCGCCGGCCCGCGCCGGCTGGCAATTGTCCAACGCCCCGCTGCCGTCCCGCCTCACCCCCGGCCGCGCCCGCGTGCTGGCCATGCTGGCGCCCGGGCAGGTGCGGACAGGGCCGGATCTCGCCACGGCGGCGGGCGTCTCCCCCGGCGTGATCCGCGGCATGGCCGATGCCGGGCTGCTGGTGCCGGCGCTGCTGCCCCCCGGCCTGGCCTTTGACCCGCCGGACCTGGCACGCCCCGGCCCGGTGCTGGGGCCGGAGCAGGATGCGGCGGCGGCGGCGCTGCGGACGCAGGTGGCCTCGGGGGACTTCGGCGTGACGCTGCTGACCGGCGTCACCGGCTCGGGCAAGACGGAGGTCTATCTGGACGCCGTGGCGGAATGCCTGCGCCAGGGGCGGCAGGCGCTGGTGCTGCTGCCGGAGATCGCGCTGTCCGCCCAATGGCTGGAGCGCTTTCGGAAACGCTTCGGCGTGGACCCGGCGCTGTGGCATTCCGAGCTGGGGTCCAAAACGCGGGCAAAAACCTGGCGGGCGGTGGCGGAGGGAGGGGTGCAGGTGCTGGTCGGGGCACGCTCCGCCTTGTTCCTGCCCTTCCCCGATCTCGGCCTGATCGTGGTGGATGAGGAGCATGAGACCGCCTTCAAGCAGGAGGAAGGCGTGGTCTACCACGCCCGCGACATGGCCGTGGTGCGCGCCCGGCTGGCCAAGGCGAGCATCGTGCTCGTCTCCGCCACCCCTTCCCTCGAAACGCTGAACAATGTGGAATCCGGCCGCTACCGCCACCTCGACCTGCCGGAACGCCATGGCGCCGCCGGCATGGCGGTGGTCGAAGCGCTGGACCTGCGGAAATCCCCCCCCGAGCGCGGCCGTTTCCTGTCCCCGGTCCTGGTGGAGGCGATTCGCGAAACGCTGGCGCGGGGGGAGCAGGCGATGCTGTTCCTCAACCGGCGCGGCTATGCGCCGCTGACGCTGTGCCGCGCCTGCGGCCACCGCATGCGTTGCCCGAACTGCACCGCCTGGCTGGTGGAACACCGCGCCCAGAAGCGCCTGCAATGCCACCATTGCGGCCATGCCGAGCCGATCCCGCCGGTCTGCCCCGAATGCAGCGCTCCCGGCACGCTGACGCCCGTGGGACCCGGGGTGGAGCGGGTGGTGGAGGAAGCCACGGCCCTGTTCCCCGATGCGCGTCGCATCGTCATGGCCAGCGACACCATCCCCGGCCCGGCCGCCGCGGCCGCCGCGGCGGCGGCGATTTCGGACCGGCAGGTGGACCTCATCATCGGCACGCAGATCGTCGCCAAGGGCTGGCATTTTCCAGGGCTGACACTGGTCGGCGTGGTGGATGCCGATCTGGGCCTGGCGGGGGGCGACCTGCGGGCGGCGGAGCGGACCCTACAATTGCTGCACCAGGTGGCCGGCCGCGCCGGCCGGGCGGAGGCGCCGGGGCGGGTTCTGATGCAGACCTTCAACCCGGACCACCCGGTGATGCAGGCCCTCGTCTCCCACGATTTCGAAGCCTTCATGCAGGCGGAGGCGGCCGGACGCCGGCCGGGGCATTGGCCCCCCTTCGGCCGGCTGGCGGCGCTGGTGGTCAGTTCCGAGGATGAGCGGGAGGCGGACCGCGCGGCGCGCGACCTAGGCCTCGCGGCGCCGCGGGCGGAGGGGGTGGAGGTGCTGGGTCCGGCGCCGGCGCCACTCGCGCTGCTGCGCGGCCGGCACCGGCGGCGACTGCTGCTGAAGGCCCGCAAGGATGTGCAGGTGCAGCCACTGATCCGGGAATGGCTGGAACGGGTGACGCTGCCGAATTCCGTGCGCGTGCAGGTGGATGTGGACCCGGTGGGCTTCATGTAGACTGCCGCCGTTGCTTCCCGGAGCCGCCGATGAGCCCCTCCTCTCTTGCGCCTGCCGGCCGCCGGCGCCTTCTGCGCCTGGCCGCCTTCACCTGCCTGCCCGTCCCGGCCATGGCGAACAGTGTCATCACCACCCGCACCAGCACGGGCGGCATCGCCAGCGACCTGGTCGGCGCCTGTGAGCGAGAGACCCATCGTGCGCCACAAGGCTCCGCGCCAAGCTGGCGCTGCCCGATCTGCGGCTGTCCCGGCCGGAGTCCGGAACCCACGCGGTAAAGCCAAGCCGGGCGAAACCCGGACAAAAGCATGACGTTCCCGCCTACGTGAATTTTACGTAACGCGGGGGTCGGCATGGAACGGAACACCAAGGAAGGGGCGGTCACGCCCACACGGCCATCACGGGGATGGCTGTTTCTCCACCGAGCTCTGCTGCTGCTGCTGGGTCTGCTCGGGCTGGGCCAGGCCGTGCTCGGCGGCTGGCTGCTGGCCCTGGGCGGGACGCCCATGCACCTGATCTGCGGCCTGCTGCTGCTGGTCGCCGCCTGGCTCGGCTTCCGCGCCTCCGGCCGGGCGGAGGCGCTGGCCGCTGGCCTTGCCGCCGTCGTGGCACTGGCCTGGGCCCTGGCGGAGATCGCCGGCAAGGGCTGGATGCCAAGCTGGATCTTCGATTTCGCCGGCCGCGTCGCCCTGGTGCTGATCCTGCTCGCGGCGGTGCTCGCCGCCTCCGTCATGGCGCGGCACCGGCCGGGCCATTGGGCGCGCCGGGCCGTGGGAGGCGCCACGGCGGCCTGCCTGCTGCTGGTCGGCGGCGGCATCGCGCTGCTCTGGGAAAGGCCGCAGGAGCCGGCCCAGACCGCCGCCCGGCCACCACTGCCCGCCAATACAGCGGAGGTGACCAACACGGCGGAGAATTGGCGTGCCTATGCCGGGTCGAATCTCGGCCGCCACTACTCGCCAGCGGTCCAGATCACCCCGGCCAATGTGCATCGGTTGCAGGAAGTGTGGAGCCATCGTTCCGGCGATACCGCGGCGAATGAGCGGGTGTTCTTCTCCTCCCAGAACACGCCGCTGAAGGTCGATGACACGCTGTATTTCTGCACCAGCAGCGCGCAGGTTTTCGCACTGGATCCCGGCACCGGGGAGCAGCGCTGGCATTACGACCCCGGCACCCCTGCCCGCGCCATGGAATCGCTGTTCAGCGTCGCCTGCCGCGCCGTCGGCCATCACGGCACGCGCGGCGAGGCCGCGTGCAGCGAACGCATCCTGGTCGCCACCGCGGATGGCCGGCTGATCGCCCTCGATGCGCGACAGGGCCAGCCCTGCGCGGAGTTCGGCACCAATGGTGTCGTCGATCTGACGGAGGGGATGGGGCTGCGCGATCCGGGCTTCGCCTCCAACACCTCCGGCCCCGCGGTGGTCGGGGACTTCCTCATCATCGGCCAGCAGGTCAGCGACAATCAGCGCCGCGATTCCCCCTCCGGCGTCGTGCGCGCCTATGACGCGCGCACGGGCGCGCTGGCCTGGGCCTGGGATGCGCATCGTCCCGATGCGCGGGCGCCGCTGGCCCCGGGCGAGATCTATCCGCGCGGCACGCCGAATGTGTGGAACGTGATCTCGGCCGATGAATCGCTCGGCCTGGTCTTCCTCGGCACCGGCAATTCCGGCGCCGACCATTGGGGCGGTGACCGCACCGCGGAGGAGGACCGCGCCACCGCCGCCATCGTCGCGGTGGAGCTGGAAACCGGCGCAACCCGCTGGTCCTATGCCACGGTCGATCACGACCTGTGGGATTATGACATCGGTGCGCAGCCCACGGTGCTCGACATCCCGATCGACGGCCAGTCGCGCCGCGCCGTACTGCTCGGCACCAAGACCGGATCGCTGTTCCTGTTCGACGCCGCGACCGGCGAGGCGCTGCGCCCGATCGAGCAGCGCCCCGCGCCGCAGGGCGCGACGCTGAGCGGGGAGCGTCTGTCGCCGACCCAGCCGCAATCCACCTTCTATCCGAATTTCGCCGCCCATCCGGGCCGCGAGCCGGAGCGGATCGATGCGCGCCACACCTTCGGCATCTCGCCGCTGGATGCCGCCTGGTGCCGCATCCAGTTCCACCAGATGCGCTACGAGGGGATGTACACGCCGCCGGTGGCCGGCGCGCATGGCATGCTGCTGTTCCCCGGCACCATCGGTGGCATCAACTGGGGTGGCGTCGGCGTGGACAGCACGCGGCTGATCGCCATCACCAACCACAGCCGTCTGCCGAACCACGTGGTCATGGTGCCGCGCGCGGAGGTCACCGATGTCGCGGTGGGCGATGGCGGGGCGCGGCCGGACCAGACCGTGGCACCGCAGGCCAACACCCCCTATGGCGTCAAGCGGCCGATCTGGTTCTCGCCGCTCGACATGCCCTGCATCGCGCCGCCCTGGGGCTATCTGGCGGCGACCGATCTCGCCTCGGGCGAATTGCTCTGGTCGCGGCCGCTGGGCACGGCCTTCGACACCGGCCCGCTTGGGGTGCCGATGCGCCTGCGCATCCAGGTCGGCACGCCGAATATCGGCGGCCCGCTGCTGACCGGCAGCGGCCTGACTTTCATCGCCGCCGCGCAGGACAACTACCTGCGCGCCTTCCAGACGGAGACGGGCCGCCTGCTCTGGACCGCGCGGCTGCCGGCGGGCGGGCAGGCCTCGCCGATGACCTATGTGCATGAGGGTCGCCAATATGTGGCGATGGTGGCCACCGGCCATTCGCGGCTGGAAACGGCGACCGGCGACCACCTGGTGGTCTATGCGCTGGAAGACGGCGCGAGGTGAGAGACCATTGCGGGCCGGTCGCAGGACCGGCCCGCGAAGCTCAGCGCCCCGGCAGGGCGTAGGCGATGACGTGGTCGCCGGCGGTGGTGCCCAGCGAGCCATGGCCGCCGGCGATGACCAGCAGGTACTGGCGGTTGTCGGCGCCGGTATAGGTCATCGGCGTGGCCTGGCCACCAGCCGGCAGGCGGGATTCCCAAAGCTGGTTGCCGGTGGTGGTGTCATAGCCCCGCACATAATCGTCGACGGTGCCGGACAGGAAGGCGACGCCGCCGCGCGTCAGCAGCGGGCCGCCGAGGCTCGGCACGCCCATGCGGAAGGGCAGCGGGATCGGCGACATGTCGCGGACGGTGCCGTTGCGATGGCGCCAGGCGATCTCGCCCGTCGTCAGATCCGCACCGGCGACCGAGCCCCAGGGCGGCTGCTGGCAGGGCAGGCCGATGAGGGAGAGGAAGGGGCTCATCTGCACCGCATAGGGCGCGCCGAAATTCTCGTTCAGCGCCGGCAGCGCGCCTTCCGGCGGATTGCCGCCCTGGACGTAGAGGGTGGTGGCGTCACCGCGCGGGATGAGGCGGGAGACGAAGGCGAGGGAGGCGGGGGTGGTGAAGGCGATCTGCCGTTCCGGATCGACGGCGATGCCGCCCCAGTTGAAGACACCGAAATTGCCCGGATGGACGATGGAGCCTTGCAGGGAGGGCGGCGTGTAGCGACCCTCATAGCGCAGGCGCCGCAATTGGATGCGGCAGGCCATCTGGTCCAGCAGGGTCGCGCCCCACATGCGGGCGCCGGTCAGGGCCGGCGGGTTGAAGCTCAGGGCGGAGACGGGCTGCGTCGGCGCGGTGCTGTCGCCCGGCACGGCGCCTTGCGGAGCTGGGACTTGCCGAACCGGCAGGATCGGCTGGCCGGTGCGGCGGTCCAGCACATACAGATCACCCTGCTTGGTGGGCTGCACCAGGGCCGGCACGGTCTGGCCGTTCACCGTCAGGTCGATCAGCGTGGGCTGGGACGGCACGTCATAGTCCCACAGGTCGTGATGCACGGTCTGGAACACCCAGCGCAGTCCGCCATTGGCGAGATCCAGCGCCACGACGGAGGAGGAGAAGCGCTCCACATTGGCGCTGCGATTGCCGCCGAACTGGTCGGGCGGCTGGTTGCCGAGCGGCACATAGACCAGGCCGAGCGCCGCATCGGCGCTGAGGATCGACCAGGCATTGGGCGAGTTGGCGGTATAGAAGCCCTCCGGTGCGATCGGGGTGGTGACCTCCGGCGCGCCCGAATCCCAGTTCCACAGCAGGGCGCCGCTGCGCGCGTCATAGCCGCGGATCACGCCGGACTGTTCGGTGGTGGAGACGTTGTCGAGCACGGTGCCGCCGACCACCAGCACGCCATTGGCGACCACGGGCGGCGAGGTGGAGTAATAGCCGCCGGGATTCGGGTTCGGCATATTGGCCCAGAGATTGATCTGGCCGGTGCCCTCGCCGAAGTTGCGGCAGACCGCGCCCGTCTCGGGGTCCAGCGCGATGACGCGGCCATCGGCGGTCGGCATGAACAGCCGGGCGCCGCAATCGGCGGCCGGCACGTTGTTGGCGGTGGCAATCGGCAGGTTCGGCACGGCAGCGCGGGCCGCGGCCTGCCGCGCCGGGTTCTGCGGCGGCGGGAGAGGCGCATCCAGCGCGGGGGCGGGCAGGTAGGCCAGGCCACGGCAGGTCAGGTGCTGCAAGGCCAGGTCGTTCAGGATGGCGGGGTTGTAGCGCCAGATCTCGGCGCCCGTCGTCGCATCCAGCGCGATGACGGCCTGGTGCGGGGTGCAAAGGAACAGGCGGTTGCCCAGCTTCAGCGGCGTGACCTGGAAGGTGGTCTCCTCCGGCTCGCCCGGCTGGCCGCGCACATCGCCGGTGCGGTACTGCCAGGCGACCTCCAGCCGCGCGACGTTCTGCGGCGTGATCTGGTCCAGCGGCGAGAAGCGCTGGGCGAGGCCGGTGCGGCCATAGGCGTGCCATTCCCCATCCGGGATGCCGGAAGGGGCGACGGCGATGCGACGCTCCGGCAGGGTGCCAGCGATGTCATGCGGGTCGCGCAGCATGGCGACGCCGGCGGTGACCATGGCGGCGAGCAGGACGAGGCTCAGCGCCAGGCCGCCGCCGGCCCGGGCGCGGGTGCCAAGCGGGCGGGTGACCCAGGGCGTCAGCATCACCAGCGCCAGCACCACCAGCAGCCCGCCGCGCGGCGCCAGCGCCCACCAGTCCAGCCCGACCTCCCAGATCGACCAAGCCAGGGTCACGGCCAGCAGCAGCGCGAAGACCGCCAGCGCGGCAGCGCGGCCGCGCCACAACAGC